>NZ_AP022606.1:3836524-4475945 GCF_010728725.1 Mycobacterium branderi | reverse complement strand
TGTCTGCGTGAACGAATCCCTGACCTGCGCTTTTCCGTGTCGGCCACCACCCGGGCACCCAGGCCCGGCGAGGTCGACGGCGTCGACTACCACTTCGTGACCCCCGCCCAGTTCCAGGAGCTGATCGAATCGGGCGCCCTGCTGGAGTGGGCAGACATCCACGGCGGCCTGCACCGATCCGGCACGCTGGCCCAGCCAGTCCGTGAAGCGACCGCCTCCGGGCATCCGGTGCTCATCGAGGTGGACCTGGCCGGTGCCCGCGCGATCAAACGGGCCATGCCGGAGGCGGTCACGGTATTCCTGGCGCCGCCGAGCTGGGAGATCCTGGAGTCCCGGTTGGTCGGCCGCGGCACCGAGACGCCCGATGTGATCCGCCGCAGACTGGACACCGCCCGCGCCGAACTCGCAGCTCAGGACGACTTCGACCTGGTCGTGGTGAACAGTCGATTGGAAACTGCCTGCTCGGAATTGGTATCGTTGCTGGTGGGAAGCGCCCCCGGCACGGCGTGACCCGCCATCTTCATCCGATTCACCACCAAGCGATTCGCCCCTCTACGCCGCCAGGAGAAAGACCTACGTGAGCACTCCCCAAGCAGACGCGCAACTGGCCGCCGTCCCCGACCAATTTGACCCGGCGTCGGGCGCGGTCGGTTACGACACGCCGCTGGGCATCACCAATCCGCCCATCGACGAGCTGCTGGACCGCGTGTCGAGCAAGTACGCCCTGGTGATCTACGCGGCAAAGCGGGCGCGGCAGATCAACGATTACTACAACCAGCTCGGCGAGGGCATCCTCGAATACGTCGGCCCGCTGGTCGAGCCGGGCCTGCAGGAAAAGCCGCTGTCGATCGCGCTGCGCGAGATCCACGCCGACCTGCTCGAGCACACCGAAGGCGAGTAGCGGGCAGGCCGGGCGCGCTGTGGACACCCGCGATCGGATCGCGAAGAGAGTCATCGTCGGCGTCTCCGGGGGCATCGCCGCCTACAAGGCCGCGACCGTCGTTCGCCAGCTCACCGAGGCCGGCCACCGGGTCCGGGTCATCCCCACCGAATCGGCGCTGCGCTTCGTCGGCGCCGCCACGTTCGAGGCGCTGTCCGGCGAGCCCGTCCACACCGGCGTCTTCGACGACGTCCCCGAGGTGCCCCACGTCGCCCTCGGGCAGGGCGCCGACCTGGTCGTCGTCGCACCCGCCACCGCCGACCTACTGGCCCGGGCCGTCAGCGGCCGGGCCGACGACCTGCTGACCGCCACCTTGCTCACCGCGCGATGTCCGGTGCTGTTCGCGCCCGCGATGCACACCGAGATGTGGCTGCACCCCGCCACCCAGGACAACGTCGCCACGCTGCGCCGCCGCGGCGCGGTGGTGCTGGAACCGGCGTCTGGGCGGCTCACTGGCGCGGACAGCGGCGCCGGTCGGCTACCCGAGGCCGAGGAGATCACCACCTTCGCCCAGCTGCTCTTGGAGCGCCACGACGCCATGCCGTATGACCTGGCCGGCTGCAAGATGCTGGTCACCGCCGGCGGCACCCGCGAGCCGATCGACCCCGTGCGCTTCATCGGCAACCGCAGTTCCGGCAAGCAGGGTTACGCGCTGGCGCGGGTGGCCGCCCAGCGCGGCGCCGAGGTGACGCTGATCGCCGGGCACACTGCCGGCCTCATCGACCCCGCCGGCGTCGACGTCGTGCACGTCAGCTCAGCCCAGCAGCTCGCCGACGCGGTGTCCAAGCACGCGCCCGAGGCCCACGTACTGGCGATGGCGGCCGCCGTCGCCGACTTCCGGCCGGCCCAGGTTGCGACCGCCAAGATCAAAAAGGGTGCCGAGGCGCCCCCGACGATCGAGCTGGTCCGCAACGACGACGTGCTGGCCGCCGCGGTGCGCGCCCGCGCCGACGGGCAGCTGCCGAACATGAGCGCCATCGTCGGGTTCGCCGCCGAGACCGGCGACGCCAACGGCGACGTGCTCTTCCATGCCCGGGCCAAGCTGCGCCGCAAGGGCTGCGACCTGCTGGTGGTCAACGCCGTCGGGGAGGGCAAGGCCTTCGAGGTGGATAGCAACGACGGCTGGCTGCTGGCCTCCGATGGCACCGAGTCCGCGCTGCAGCACGGGTCGAAGACGCTGATGGCCAGTCGTATCGTGGACGCAATCGCCACCTTTCTGCACGGCGGCAGTGGGTAGCTCCACATTTCGGGGCGCCCGGAGCTGCGGGCGAGATGACGATATAATTCGTCTAACTAACATTTTGTCGAGGATGGGAAGGATCCGGGTGTGAGCGAAAAGGGTCGGCTGTTCACCAGCGAGTCGGTGACCGAGGGACATCCCGACAAGATCTGTGACGCCATCAGCGACTCTGTGCTCGACGCGCTCCTGGCCGACGACCCGCGTTCGCGCGTCGCGGTCGAGACGATGGTCACCACCGGTCAGGTGCACGTCGCCGGGGAGGTGACGACCAACGCCAAGGAAGCGTTCGCCGAGATCACCGACACGGTCCGCAGCCGCATCCTCGACATCGGCTACGACTCGTCCGACAAGGGCTTCGACGGCGCCTCGTGCGGGGTCAACATCGCGATCGGCGCGCAGTCGCCCGACATCGCGCAGGGCGTCGACACCGCCCACGAGGCCCGCGTCGAGGGCGCCGCGGACCCGCTGGACGCCCAGGGCGCCGGCGACCAGGGCCTGATGTTCGGCTACGCCATCAGCGACACCCCGGAGATGATGCCGCTGCCCATCGCGCTGGCCCATCGGCTGTCTCGGCGGCTGACCGAGGTCCGTAAGGGCGGTGTGCTGCCCTACCTGCGTCCCGACGGCAAGACCCAGGTCACCATCGCGTACGAGGGCAACACCCCGGTGCGGCTGGACACCGTCGTCATCTCCACCCAGCACGCCCCCGACGTCGACCTGGAGGGCATGCTCGCGCCCGACATTCGAGAGAAGGTGCTCAACACCGTTCTCGACGACCTGGCGCACGACACCCTGGACGCTTCCGACGTGCGGCTGCTGGTCAACCCGACCGGCAAGTTCGTGCTGGGCGGGCCGATGGGCGACGCCGGCCTGACCGGTCGCAAGATCATCGTCGACACCTACGGCGGCTGGGCCCGCCACGGCGGCGGCGCCTTCTCCGGCAAGGATCCGTCCAAGGTGGACCGTTCCGCCGCGTACGCGATGCGCTGGGTGGCCAAGAACGTCGTCGCCGCGGGGCTGGCCGAGCGTGTGGAGGTCCAGGTCGCCTACGCGATCGGCAAGGCCGCCCCGGTCGGGTTGTTCGTGGAGACGTTCGGCACCGAGACCGTCGACCCGGTCAAGATCGAAAAAGCCATCGGCGAGGTGTTCGACCTGCGGCCCGGCGCGATCATCCGCGACCTGGACCTGCTGCGGCCCATCTACGCGCAGACGGCCGCCTACGGGCACTTCGGCCGCACCGACATCGAGCTGCCGTGGGAGCAGCTCAACAAGGTCGACGACCTCAAGCGCGCGGTGTAGTTCTCGGCCGAGCGTGAACGCAGCTTCACGCTCGGCGGCCTAGCTGGTGAACCGGTAGTCGTCGAGGTCGAAACGCCTACTGCGCCAATAGGCCTCGACGGTGGTGGTGGGCCGTAGCGGCACGTCGCCGTTCTTGTCGAAGTAGTAGCTGTTGGCCTGCCGGCAGCTGTCCTGCCAGAACACCTGGCGGTGCCGCTTTCGCATCATCTCGGTGAAGTACCGGTCGTTGGCTTCCTCGGTGACCTCCACGCGCGTCGCCTGGCGATCTCTGGCCGCTGTCAGGCAGCGCACGATGTGGTGGGTCTGCGCCTCGATCAGCGCGAAATACGACGACCCGACGTAGCCGTACGGGCCGAACACGGAAAACAAATTGGGAAAGCCGGGAATGCTGACCCCTTCGTAGGCCTGCAGCCGATGCTCGTCCCAGAAGGCGCTCAACGACTTTCCGTCGCTGCCGGTGACCGCGAACGTCGGCACGGCATCGGTGTCCATCACCTTGAAACCCGTTGCCAGCACCAGTACGTCGATGTCGTGGCTGGCGCCGTCGGTGGTGGCCACCGCCGACGGCGTGATCTTGTCGATCGGCTCGGTCACCAGCGTCACGTTGTCGCGGTTGAACGTCGACAGATAACTGTTGTGAAAGCCGGGCCGCTTGCAGCCGACCGCATAACGGGGAGTGAGCTTTTCCCGCACCACCGGATCTTCGACCTGCTGGCGCAGATACGCCCGCCCGGCCCGCTCCATCCACCGGGCCATCGGAAACACCGTGAAGTACTGCGCCGGAATCGGGAACGTCGCCTCGACGAAGGCCTGGCTGGCCCAACGCTGAACGCTCTTCCCGCCCGGCAGCCGCATCGCCCAGCGCGCCAGCCTGGGCAGTGGCACGTCGGGCTTCGGGAAGCACCAGATCGGTGTGCGCTGAAAGACCGTGAGCTGCTTGACAATCGGCGCGATCTCGGGAATCACCTGAACCGCCGAGGCGCCGGTGCCGATGATGCCGACCCGCTTACCCGTCAGGTCCTGCGAGTGGTCCCAGCGCGCGGTGTGCATGGTGATGCCGTCGAAGGAGTCGACGCCGGCGATGTCGGGCAGCTTCGGCACGGTCAGCACCCCGCTGGCGTTCACCAGGAAGCGCGCGGTGACCACGCCGCCGGGATCGGTCTGCACCCGCCACTGCGCGCGCTCGTCGTCGTACTCGGCGGCCAGAACCTTGGTGTTGAACCGGATTTTCGGCCGGATGCCGTATTTGTCCACGCAATGCCCGGCATAGGCCTTCAGTTCGTTTCCCGGCGCGTAGGTCCGCGTCCAGTCCGACCGCTGTTCGAAGGAGAACTGGTAGGAAAACGACGGAATATCAACGGCGATCCCGGGATACGTGTTCCAGTGCCAGGTGCCGCCGACGCCGTCACCGGCCTCGATCATCAGATAGTCGCGAAGGCCGGCCCGGTCGAGCTTGATCGCGGTGCCGATGCCGGAGAATCCGGCGCCGACGACGACGGTGTGGTAGTCGGTCATGTTCGCTTCCGTCCGATCACGTGCACGCCGCGCTTGGGGCGCAGCGTCAGAGTCGCCTCCAGTTCCACCGGATGTCCGGGCACGAGGTCAAAGGTAAACCGCTGGCTCATGATTGCGGCCATCAGGACCATCTCCATCAGCGCAAAGCTTTGGCCAATGCAGATCCGCCGACCGCCGCCGAACGGTAGATACGCCGAACGGGGCCTGGCGCCGCCACCATTCAAGAACCGCGTCGGGTCGAAGTCCTCCGGGTTGGGCCACCAGCGCGGGTCGTGGTGGATGTGGTGAATCGGGATGATCACCGTCGTCCCAGCACGAATGTGGTGGCCGTCGATCACGTCGTCCTCGACCGCCCGCCGCGCCAGGATCCACACTGCGGAGAAATAGCGTTGGGCTTCCTGGATGCAGGCCGTGGTCCACGTCAGCTTGACCAGGTCGTCGGCGATCGGACGACGGCCATCGAGCACGGTGTCGACCTCGTCGAGCATCCGGGCGCGCGCATCGGTGTTCAGCGCCATCAAGTACCAGAACCACGACATCGAGTTCGCGGTCGTCTCGTGTCCGGCGAGCATGAACGTCAGCGCCTCGTCGCGGACCCGTTTGCGCGGCCACGACCCGTTCTCGGCATGCAGCAACACGTTGAGCAGATCCGCGGCGTCGGTCGGGTGCGCCAACCGCTCGTCGATGATCGCGTTGACCGCGGCGTCGAGTTGCTTCATGATCCGCTGCATGTCCCGCAGCGGCGGCGGCAAGTGCAGCCTCGAATAGGCGGCCCAGATCAGTCCGTCGTACACGGGTGTCGGCAACAACCCCCACAGACCGAGCCGCTCCATCTTCTCCGCGTGCCGAAGACCGCGCGTAGCCAGATCGTGCATGCTGTGCACCAACGGCCCGAAGTCCTGGCTGAACAGCGTGTTGGCCACTACGCGCAGCGTCGCTTCGACCATCGCCTCGTGCATGTCGAACTCGACGCCGGCCGGCAGTGCCGCGACGACATTCTTGATCGGTTCGATCATCAGATCGACGATCTCGTTGAGATGGCGACGCGCGAACGTCGGGTTCAGCACGCTGCGATGGGCGGCCCAGGAGTCGCCCTCGTCGGTGAGCAGGTTGATTCCGGCGCCCGCGCGGACCGGCTCGTACTCCGGGGATTTGACGTATTTGAGGCGGGCCCGATGCAGCACGTGGTCGACGTAGTCGGGATGCTCCAGAGCGACGAAACGTCGTCCGCCACAACGGAATCGGGTGATATCGCGTCCGCGCAGCCGCCCGAGGAAACGGTCACCGACGTCGAAGCCGACGGTGATTGCCTCCCGCGTCATGGTCCAGGTGCTCAGCTGCCGCGCGGGTGTCAGCGTGGCCATACCCCCACAGTAGGTAGCCGTCCGGGCGGTCGTAATGCGACGATGGGACAAAGACTTGGGAGTTTAGGACACGGGCATGACGACGTGGTCACCTGACCTGCGGCATCGGATGTTCGCCTCACGGCTGCTCTGCGAGGTGGCCGAGGAGCGCGGCATCGCGATGGCGGACCTGCTGGCCGGCACCGGTATCGCGCCCGCCGATCTCGACGACCCGGACGCGGTGGTCACGGCATGGGACGAGATCGTCCTGGCACGCCGACTGCTCGAGCGGCTACCCGAGGACGCCGGTGTCGGCGTCGACGTGGGCAGGCGGTTCACGCTGACGCACCTCGGGCTGTTCGGGTTCGCCGTCATGTCGTGCGGGACGCTACGGGAACTGTTCACGGTCGCGATGCGCTATTTCGCGCTGACCATGCTGCAGATCGACGTTGCGTTGTTCGAAGGCGCCGACGACTGCATGCTCGAGCTCAACGCCGACCATCTGCCCGCCGACGTCCGACGGTTTTTCATCGAACGCGACTTCGCCGGAATCATCACTACTACAACAGGATTCGCTCTGCCGGCAGTCGCCAAATACGCCGATCAAGCGTCAGCAGAAGTGGCGGTCGACGAAGACGTGCTGCGGCCGCTGCTCGAACTGATCCCGTTCGAGAATGCCGCGTTCGGCCGGGCGCACAACCGATTGCATTTCCCACGGGCCATGCTCGACGAGCCGCTGCCCCAAGCGGATCCGCACACGCTGGAGATCTGTATCGCGCAATGCGACGTGCTGATGCAGCGCAGCGAGCAACGCCGCGGTATCACCGCCGTGGTGCGCACCAAGCTGTTTCGGGATTCCGGCGCGTTCCCCACGCTGCCGGACGTCGCCGCCGAACTCGACATGCATCCCCGTACGCTGCGGCGCAGGCTGGCCGAGGAGGGGACGTCGTTTCGGGCGTTGCTCAACGAAGCACGCTCGGCGCTGGCGGTCGACCTGCTCCGCAACGTCGGGCTCACCGTCGACGAGGTGTCAAAGCGGCTGGGTTACACCGACCCGTCGACCTTCTCGCATGCGTTCAAACGCTGGCACGGCACCGCGCCCAGCGCCTACGTCGATCAGTGACCGGTCAGTTCACGACTGGTCGAGCAAGAGGAAATGGGCGACTCCCTGGGCGTCCATCTGCACGTCCAAGGTCTTGTCGTCCAGGATTTCGGCGACCCTCGGTTCGAGGAACACCCGGGCGCCCTCGCCCTCCACGACCTGGTCGCCTTCGCTGGGCTGTTCCGCCGCGCTGAGTTGCAACGTGCCCTGTCCATCCGAAGTTGGCCCGATCCTCAGTCCGGCGCTCTCCGGGATGTCCGGGGCGGTGGTCACGGCCTTGACGGCTTCGACGGCCGCGGGCGTCAGTACTAGCATGTCTCGGCTCCTGTCCGACGTTCGGTTCACAGAAGCCGCCCACTGTAGCCGCGGATCGGCGCGCTCGCATCGGTCCAGGCCAGCGCGCCGCCGCGGAGCTAATACAGGGCGTTTTTCAGCGCCGCCAGCCCGCGGTTGGTCGCCTCTGCCGCTGCAGGCACCAGGAGCGCGAAGCTGACGAAGCCGTGCACCAGCGTCGGCTCGTTGCTCAGTTCGACGGGAACCCCTGCGGCGCTGAGTAATTCGGCGTAACGGGCACCGTCGTCGCGCAATGGGTCGTGCTCGGCGGTGCCGATATAGGCCGGCGCCAGACCGGAGAAGTCGGTCGCGTTGGCCGGCGCCAGCGTGACTGGCAACGTGGACGGATCGCTGAGGTCGACGCCGGGCAGGTACCACTGCAGGAATGCGTCGATGACCTCGCGGTCCAGGATCGGCGCGTCGGCGTTCTCGATGAAGGACGGCAGCGACAGGTCGCCGGTGGTCGACGGGTACCACAGCAACTGAAACGCCAGGTCCGGACCGCTGTTGTCGCGGGCCAGTCGCGCCATCACCGCCGACAGGTTGCCGCCGGCGGAGTCTCCCGCGACCGCAATCCGCCCGGGATCGCCGCCCAACTCGGCGGCGTGCTCGCCGACCCACTGCAGCGCGGCCCAGCAGTCCTCCACCGCGGCGGGGAACGGGTGCTCCGGCGCCAGCCGGTAGTCGACGGAGACCACGATGGCCTCCGCGCCCACGGCGTGGGCGCGGGCGACTGCGTCGTGGGTGTTCAGATCGCCGATCGACCAGCCGCCGCCGTGGTAGAAGACCACCACCGGCAGGCCGTCCGAGTCCGCCGGCGGCCAGTAGATGCGGGCCGGGATGCCGGACGCGATCGTGCGGTCCTCAATCCGCAACTGCGGCAGCATCTCCGGCGGGGCTTGCAGCGCGCGGATTCTCGCCCGCGCCACCTCGACGCCGTCGGCCGCATTGAACGTCATCGGTATCGCGTCCAGCAGCGACTTGAGCAGCGGGTCGATCTCCGGGCGGGCGGTCATCGGCTGAGTCCTGTTCGCAGGGCAGCCAATCCGCGGTCCATGGCCTCGGTGGCGGCGGGCACCACACCGGCGTAGCCGAGGTAGCCGTGCACCAGGCTCTCGGCGTTGTCCACGTCGACCCCGACACCGGCGGCCGCGAGCAGCTCACCGTAGCGGATGCCGTCGTCGCGCAGCGGGTCGTGCCCGGCGACGGCGATGTAGGCCGGCGGCAGGCCCGCCAGGTTCTTCGCCCGTCCCGGCGCCATGCCGGGCGGCGGATCGGACAGGTCGACTTCGCCTGCGTACCAACGGGAAAACGCCGCGACGGCGTCGCGGCCCAGGATCGGTGCGTTTGCGTTCGCGATGAACGACGGCAACGTCGAGTCCCACAGCGTCGAGGGGTACCACAGCAGCTGGAAGGCGATCGGCGGTCCGCCGTTGTCGCGGGCGCGCTGCGCGACGACGGCGGCGAGGGTGCCGCCCGCCGAGTCCCCGGCCACCGCCAGCCGCGCGGCGTCGGCCCTGATCTGCTCGCCGTGCGCGGCCACCCATTGGGTGGCAGCCCATGCGTCGTCGACCGCGGCGGGGTAGGGGTGCTCGGGCGCCAGCCGGTAGGCGACCGACACCACCACCGCGCCGGCGCCGACGGCGTGCTGCCGGCAGGTGCCGTCGTGGGTGTCGAGATCCCCCACCACAAAACCGCCGCCGTGGAAAAACACCACCACCGGCAGCACCGAAGTGTTTGGCGGCCAATAGATTCGGATCGCGAGCGGGCCGGCCGGACCGTCGATGGTGCGGTCTTCGACACTGACCTCCGGATGCACCGGCCTGCGGGGCAGATCCCGCAGCCGCCGGCGCGCGGCCTCGACGCCGTCGTCAAGGGACATCTGGAACGGCACCGCATCCAGTACCTTCAGCAGAATGGGGTCGATGGCGGGCCGGGTGTCCTCGGGCATGCAGACACCCTATGCACCGCGGATGGTGGTCGGTTGCTGGGTGGCCGCCGGCTGGGCCGGCGTCGCGTACGGCTTGTTCTTGACCGCGACGGTGTTGCTGTCGCCGCCGGGTGAGGAGCTGACGGGCCGTTTCATGGCCCAGCCGCTGCTCAAGGCGTCCATGGCGCTGTTGCTCGCCGCCGCCGCGGTGGCCCACCCGATCGTGCGCGAGCGGCGCTGGCTGATGTTGGCGTTGGTGTTCTCGGCGGTCGGCGATGTGCTGCTGGCGATTCCGTGGTGGACGGCGTCGTTCGTGCTCGGGCTGTCCGCGTTTTTGCTGGCGCACCTGTGTTTTCTTGGCGCGCTGATCCCGCTCGCGCGCCGGTCGGGGCGGCGGCTGGTCGCCGTCGCCGTCGTCTGGGTGGCGTGTGTGGCGCTGCTGGTGTGGTTCTGGCCGGGCCTCGCCCGCGACGGGCTGACGGTGCCGGTCGTGGTGTACATGGTGGTACTGGGCGCCATGGTGTGCGCGGCGCTGCTGGCGCGGCTGCCGACGATCTGGACCGCGGTCGGCGCGGTGTGCTTTGCGGTCTCCGACGCGATGATCGGGATCGGCCGGTTCGTGTTGGGCAACGAGGCGTTGGCGGTGCCGATCTGGTGGGCCTATGCGACGGCCCAGATTTTGATCACCGCCGGCTTCTTCTTCGGCCGCGCGGACGCCGCCGACGAACAGTGAGCACCACCCGGCAACCCGCCGAGCATGAGCCGATAGCCCGGGTGCTGCCGATGTTGTCGGTGCCGCACCTGGACCGCGAATTCGACTACCTGGTGGCCGCCGAACAATCCGACGACGCCCATCCCGGGGTGCGGGTGCGGGTCCGGTTCCACGGCCGGCTGGTCGACGGATTCGTGCTGGAACGCCGCACCGACACCGACCACGTCGGCAAGCTGGCCTGGCTCGACCGGGTGGTGTCACCCGAGCCGGTGCTCACCCCCGAGATCCACCGCCTGGTGGACGCGGTGGCCGCGCGCTACGCCGGTACCCGCGCCGACGTGCTGCGGCTGGCGATACCCGCCCGGCACGCCCGGGTGGAACGCGAAACCTCAACGGCGCCAAGCCAACCCGTCGTCGTACCGGTCGACCGCAGCCGTTGGGAGACCTACGGCCGTGGCGGTCAGTTCCTGACGGCGTTGGCCGAGTCGCGGGCGGCCCGCGCGGTCTGGCAGGCGCTGCCCGGCGACCCGTGGGCAGACCGCTTCGCCGAGGCCGCCGCGCAGACCGTGCTGACCGGGCGCGGTGTGCTGGCGATCGTGCCCGACCAGCGCGACGTCGACGCGCTATCAGACGCCGCGGCAACGCTGTTCGGCGAGGCCGCGGTGGTGGCGTTGTCGGCGGGGCTGGGGCCGGCCGCGCGTTATCGGCGCTGGCTCGCTGCCTTGCGCGGCAGCGCCCGGCTGGTCATCGGCACCCGCAGCGCAGTGTTCGCGCCGGTGACCGACCTGGGGCTGGTCATGGTGTGGGACGACGGCGACGACACGCTCGCCGAGCCGCGGGCCCCGTACCCACACGCCCGGGAAGTGGCGATGCTGCGCGCGCACCAGATGCGCTGCGCCGCCTTGATCGGCGGGTATGCCCGCACCGCCGAGGCGCAGGCGCTGGTGCGCAGCGGGTGGGCCCACGACGTCGTCGCGGCGCGTCAAGTGGTGCGTACCTGCACCCCGCGGGTCGTTGCGCTCGACGAGCGCGTCGACGAACGCGACCCCGCCGCCCGCAGCGCCCGGCTGCCGTCGGTGGCGTTGCGGGCCGCTCGCTCCGCGCTGGATGCCGCCACTCCGGTGCTGGTGCAGGTGCCGCGCCGCGGCTACGTGCCGTCGCTGGCCTGCGGCCGCTGCCGGGCGATCGCCCGGTGCCGGCATTGCACGGGGCCGCTGTCGCTGCCCGACGGCGCATCGGGTGCCGTCTGTCGCTGGTGCGGCCGGGTCGACGCGGCGCTGCGCTGTCCGCGCTGCGGGTCGGACGCGGTGCGCGCCGTCGTCGTCGGCGCCCGGCGCACCGCCGAGGAACTTGGCCGCGCGTTCCCGGGAACCACGGTGATCACGTCCGGCGGCGATGCGGTCGTGGCCGAGGTCGCCGATCGTCCGGCGTTGGTGGTGGCCACCCCGGGCGCCGAACCGCGGGCTTGCGGCGGCTACGGGGCGGCACTGCTGCTGGACAGCTGGGCGCTGCTGGGCCGGCAGGATCTGCGTGCCGCCGAGGACACGCTGCGACGCTGGATGGCCGCCGCGGCGCTGGTGCGGACCCGCGGCGACGGCGGGGTAGTGGCGGTAGTCGCCGAGTCGTCGATCCCGACCGTGCAAGCGCTGGTCCGCTGGGATCCGGTCGGGCACGCGGAGGCCGAGTTGACGGCCCGCGCCGAGGTCGGCCTGCCGCCCAGTGTGCACATGGCCGCGCTCGACGGTCCCGCCGATGCGGTGGCGGCGTTGCTGGAGCAGGCCGAGTTGCCCGACGGCGCCGACTTGCTCGGCCCGGTGGACCTGCCTGCGGGCGCGCGCCGGCCGGCCGGTGTCAGCGGCGACGTGATCCGGATGCTGGTTCGGGTGCCGCGCGAGCAGGGCCTGGCCCTGGCGGCGGCGTTGCGCCGCGCCACGGGTGTGCTCAGCGCCCACCAGGATCACGAGCCGGTCCGCGTGCAAATCGACCCGCTGCACATCGGCTAGGGCCGCTACGGCGAAACCCAGGATGCACACTCGGCTACCCGAACAGCCGAACAGGTAGTCCACTACGCATGTGCTCAGCGCGGGACGCTGACAACGTTGATTCGAGGTGAGCTGCCATGCTTGATGTGCTGGAATCGACCGACGTTGCCAAATTGCCGCTGGCGCCGAAGAATCCACTGCCTTACCTGCGCCAGCTCGGGGCCGTGCGGTCTCTCGTCGACGGTTTCCAGGAACTCATCGATGCCGGCGGTCCGGTCACTCGTATCGTGCTCGCACCCAAATGGCTTTTTCCGACGGCGGTGTTGATCGCCTCACCGCAGGGCGCGCGCGACGTGCTGGGTCGCACCGACGAAATCGCCGACCGAGGCGGGACGACGACCATGCTCCAGTTGCAGCGGCTGATGGGCGGCAACCTGCTGAATCTGTCGCACCGCCAATGGTTACCGCGGCGCCGCACCCTGCAGCCGATGTTCACCAAACAGCGCGTCCCGCGCTACGCCGGCCACATGGCGGCGGCGGCGCAGACGGTGGTCGACGGCTGGCGCGACGGCGCGACCGTAGACCTGGACACCGAATGCCGCGCGCTTACCCTGCGGGCGCTTGGGCATTCGGTGCTCGGACTGGACCTCGATGCCAGGGCAGACATCATCGGGCCGGCATTGCGCACGGCGCTCACGTGGGTCGCCGACCGTGCGACCCGCCCGGTGAATCTGCCGCAATGGCTGCCAACCCGCGGCCAGCAGCGAGCCCGCAGCGCTAACGCGGCTCTGCATCGGCTCGCCGCCGACATCCTCGCCGCGGTACGAGCCGACTCCGCGCTAGACGCGCCGCTGGTGCGTGCATTGATCGCTGCAACCGATCCGCTTACGGGCCAACCACTCTCGGATGACGACATCTGCCACGAGCTGGTGCTGTTCATGCTCGCCGGTCACGACACCACGTCGACCACGCTCACGTACTCGCTGTGGGCGCTCGGCCGCCATCCGAACATCCAACAGCGGGTGTTCGACGAGGTGAGTGCACTCGGCGACCGGCGGCTGACACCCGACGACGTGCCCCACCTTGGCCACACCGTGCGGGTGCTGCACGAAGCTTTGCGGCTATGCCCGCCCGGCGCCGGAACGCCGCGCCTGCTCAAAACGGAATTGGTGGTCGACGGCTACCGCTTGGAGGCCGGCACCATGGCGGTGGTCAGCTTCTACGCCATGCACCGAGACCCCAAACTATGGGACGACCCGTTGAGGTTTGACCCGGATCGGTTCCTGCCGGAGCGCTCAAAGGGTCGCAGCCGCTGGCAGTATCTGCCGTTCGGCGGCGGACCCCGGTCGTGCATCGGCGACCACTTCGCGATGATGGAAGCCACGCTCGCGTTGGCCACCATCGTCCGCGCCGCCCGCATTGAGTCGCTCAAGGACGACTTCCCGTTGGCCACACCGTTCACCGTCGCCGCCGAGCCGATCGTTGCTCGTGTTCATGCGCGGGCCTCAACTCCAGCCGGGTTCCGGAGCCATGATTCACGTATCGCGCAAACCTAGACCTTGGAAGGTCTTTACAGCGCGGCGTTAAGCGTGGCTGAACTACTGGGGGATCAACCGAGTTGGCCTCTAGGCGATTTGGATGCCCAGAATCAATGCGAGGCCGCGTTCGATCTGGTCCATCGTGTCGGGCGCCACGGTGCCCAGTCTCTCCAGTAGGCGCGTGCGAGCGACGGCGCGGATGCCGCGGCAGACGGCGACGCTTTTAGTGTCCACGCCTTCGCTGGGTGAGATGTGCGGCCGCAACGGGTTGTGGGTCACTGAGCTCGACACCGGTACCACGACGATGAGTTCGTCTTCGATGCCGGTGAGTATGTCGTCAACGGAGACGACGACGGCGGGGCGGTGTTTGCCGGGTTCGCCGGCGCGGGCGGCGCCCAGGGCGACGAGCCAAAGGTCGCCGCGTTGCGGGTCAGGCAAGGCCGTCGCCCACCGTGGTGTCCCAATCGCGGTTCTCATCGCGTACGGCTTGCAGCGCCGCCTCAGCGCGGGTGGCATCCCGCTCGGCGCGGAAGATCGCCTCGCGTTCGGCGCGGGCAGCCAGCTCCGTTAGCAGCGCAGCGATAGAGACACCTCGCTCGCGGGCCTGGGCGGCTAGCTTGTCACGAGTCTGGACCGGAACCCTGATAGTAGTCGTTGGAGTAGACATGATCAGTAGTCTACTTGGTAGACCTCATCTAGCGTCACGAACCTGCCGGGGCGTGGCTGCCGCCCTATCGGGGTAAGCAGAGGCTATGCCCCTCAACGTCACCCAAAAGTTGATCGAGTCGCATTTGGAATCCGGTGAGATGACGCCGGGCGAAGAGGTCGCCATCCATATCGACCAGACGCTGACGCAGGACGCGACGGGCACGCTGGTGATGCAGGAACTCGAGGCGCTCGGACTCGATCGCGCCCGCACCGAAGTCAGCGTGCAGTACGTCGACCACAACCTGCTGCAGACCGACGAGAAGAACGCCGAGGACCACGAGTATCTGCGCACCGCCGCACAGCGATTCGGGCTGTGGTTCTCCAAGCCCGGCAACGGTGTATCCCATCCCACCCACATGCAGCGGTTCGGCATTCCCGGCAAGACGATGGTGGGGTCGGACTCACACACGCCGGCCGCCGGTTCGCTGGGCATGCTGGCGATCGGCGTCGGCGGCCTGGAGGTGGCGCTGGCCATCACGGGCCGTCCGCTGCACATCCGCATGCCCGAGGTGTGGGGTGTGCGCCTGGAAGGCGAACTGCCGCAATGGTGCTCGGCCAAAGACGTGATTCTGGAGATGCTGCGCCGCCACGACGTCAAGGGCGGAGTGAACCGCATCATCGAGTATTACGGGCCGGGGCTGCAAACCCTGACGGCGATGGACCGGCATGTGATCGCCAACATGGGCGCCGAACTAGGCGCCACCACAACGGTTTTCCCCAGCGACGGCGCCGTGCGCGACTTTCTGCGGGCCGAGGACCGCGAAGACGACTGGGTAGAGCTGCTCGCCGACGACGGCGCCGAATACGACGTCGAGGACATCATCGACCTGTCGCAGCTCGAGCCGCTGATCGCCAAGCCGTCGTCGCCGGGCAACGTGGTGCCGGTCCGCGAGGTCGCCGGTGAGGAAGTCGCCCAGGTGGTGATCGGATCCAGCGCCAATCCCGGATTGCGCGACTTCGCGATCGCCGCCGCGATCGTCGCAGGCCGGCAGACCGCGCCGCAGGTCAGCTTCGACATCAACCCCACTTCGCGGCAGATCCTGGCCGACCTGACCAAGATGGGCGGGACCACCGAGCTTGTCATGGCGGGCGCGCGGATCCACCAGAGCGGATGTATGGGCTGCATCGGGATGGGTCAGGCCCCGGCCGTCGGGCACAATTCGTTGCGCACCATGCCGCGCAACTTCCCCGGCCGGTCGGGCACCAAAGAGGACTCGGTGTGGTTGTGCTCGCCGGAAACCGCTGCCGCGTCGGCGCTGACGGGGGTGATCACCGATCCTTGCGAGTGGGCACGCGAGCAGAACGTGGAGTATCCGAAACTCAAGCTGCCCGACAAGAGTTCGGTCAACACCGCAATGCTGGTGCCGCCGTTACCGGAAAAGGAGGCGAAGAAGGTCGAGCCCGTCAAAGGCCCCAACGTTTCCGACCTTCCGGAGCTCGATCCGCTGCCCGACGAGATCGAGGCGCCGGTCCTGCTCAAGGTGGAGGACAACATCTCCACCGACGAGATCTCACCCGCCGGTGCGCGGGCGCTGCCGTTGCGCTCCAACATCCCGAAGCTGGCAGAGTTCAGCTTCACCCAGATCGACGAGTCGTACCCCGAACGCGCGCAGCAGGCCGGCGAGGCCGGTCACATCATCGTCGGCGGCGAGAACTACGGCCAGGGCTCCTCGCGCGAGCATGCGGCGATCGCGCCGCGGTACCTGGGGCTAAGAGTGGTGATCGCCAAGTCGTTCGCGCGCATCCACTGGCAGAACCTCGCGAACTTCGGGGTGCTGGCGCTCGAGTTCGACAACCCCGACGACTACGACAGCATCGACCAGGAGGACGTGCTGCGCCTGCAGAATCTGCGCGATGCTCTCGCAAAAGAGGACACCCTGAAAGTCGACAACCTCACCAAGGACACGTCTTTCACTGTGCGGCACCGCCTTTCGCCGCGGCAGGTCAAGGACGTGCTAGCCGGTGGACTGATCGCACGGCTGGCCGCCGAGACTTAAATCACTACCAACGTGATCGGCGTGTCGTCGCAACCGTTTAAGTGTCGCGGCGCCGGAACCGGCCTTAATACACTGGCCCGGTGCGTCTCGTCTTCGCCGGCACCCCCGAACCCGCGCTGCCCGCGCTGCGCCGGCTCATCGCCTCGCCGCGCCACGAGGTCGTCGCGGTGCTCACCCGGCCCGACGCCGCCTCCGGCCGGCGCGGCCACCATCAGCCGTCGCCGGTGGCCCGCCTCGCGCTCGACGAAGGCATCCCGCTGCTACGTCCGCCCCGGCCCAACACCGCCGAGTTCGTCGCCGAACTGTCGGCGCTGGCGCCCGACTGCTGCCCCGTGGTGGCCTACGGCGCGCTGCTGCGCGACGAGCTGCTCGCCGTGCCGCCGCACGGCTGGATCAACCTGCATTTCTCGCTGCTGCCCGCGTGGCGCGGCGCCGCCCCCGTGCAGGCCGCGATCGCCGCCGGCGACACGGTCACCGGCGCAACCACTTTCCGCATCGAGCCGAGCCTGGATTCCGGCCCCGTCTACGGCGTCGTCACCGAAACGATCCAGCCCACCGACACCGCCGGCGATCTGCTTGAGCGCCTTGCGGTTTCGGGTGCGGCGCTTCTGGAGACCACGCTCGACGGCATCGCCGACGGCGCGCTGACGCCGGTGCCGCAGCCGGCCGACGGGGTCAGCTTCGCGCCCAAGGTCACCGTCGACGACGCCCGGGTGCGCTGGGACCTGCCGGCCCACGTCGTGGAGCGGCGCATCCGTGCCGTCACCCCGCATCCCGGCGCCTGGACGATGATCGGCGACCTACGAATCAAGCTCGGGCCGGTACAAATCGGCATGTCAAACTCCTTGCAGCCGGGCGAGATTCAGATCGATCGTCACAATGTGCGGATCGGCACCGGCTCACAACCGGTTCAGCTCGGCGAAATCCAGCCGCCCGGAAAGAAATTCATGAACGCCGTCGACTGGGCGCGCGGCGCCCGCCTGGCCGCCGGGGTGCGGGCGACATGAAACGCATACGTCGGCCCTTGGACCCGGCACGCCAAGCCGCCTTCGACGTGTTGCGTGCCGTCAGCGAACGCGACGCCTACCCGAACCTGGCGCTGCCCGCGCTGCTGCGCGAACGCCACATCACCGGGCGCGACGCCGCCTTCGCCACCGAGCTCACCTACGGCACATGCCGTACTCGCGGCCTGCTCGACGCGGTCATCGGTGCGGCCGCCGGACGAAAACCGGAGGCCATCGACCCGGTGCTGCTCGACTTGCTGCGACTCGGCACCTACCAACTACTGCGCACCCGCGTCGAAACACACGCCGCAGTATCCACCACCGTCGAGCAAGCCGGAATCGAATTCGATTCCGCGCGTGCAGGTTTCGTCAACGGCGTGCTGCGCACCATCAGCGGACGCGACGAAAAGGCCTGGGTCGACGAGCTGGCTCCAGACCCGGCGGCCGACCCGGTCGGGCACGCCGCATTCGTGCACGCCCATCCGCGCTGGATCGCCCAGGCCTTCGCCGACGCGCTCGGGGCGGCTGCCGGCGAGCTGGACGCCGTGCTGGCCAGCGACGACGAACGCCCGCAGGTTCACCTGGCCGCGCGTCCGGGGGCGCTGACCGCCGAGGACTTGGCCGAGGCTGTGCACGGCACGGTCGGACGCTATTCGCCGTACGCGGTGTACCTGCCGGCCGGTGACCCGGGGGAGTTGCCCGCAGTGCGTGACGGCCGGGCCCTGGTTCAGGACGAAGGCAGCCAGCTGGTCGCCCGCGCGCTGACGCTGGCACCGGTCGACGGCGACACCGGCCGCTGGCTGGACCTGTGCGCCGGCCCGGGCGGCAAGACCGCGCTGCTGGCGGCGTTGGGGAACGGGGCCACGGTCACCGCGGTGGAACCGGCCGCGCACCGTGCCGACCTGGTAGAGCAGAACACCCGCGGCCTGCCGGTCGAGGTGCTGCGCGCCGACGGACGCGACACGGGGCTGGAGCCCAGCTTCGACCGGGTACTGGTCGACGTGCCGTGCACCGGTTTAGGCGCGTTGCGTCGTCGCCCCGAAGCCCGCTGGCGGCGTCAGCCCGCCGACATCCCGGTGCTCACAAAGCTGCAGCGCGAACTGCTCGGAGCGGCGATAAGCCTCACCCGCCCCGGCGGTGTGGTGCTTTACGCCACCTGCTCGCCGCACCTGGCCGAGACCGTCGGCGTCGTCGCCGACGCGCTGCGCCGCCACCCGGTATCCGCCTTGGACACCCGGCCGCTGTTCGAGCCCGCCGGCGATCTCGGCGACGGTCCGTACGTGCAGCTGTGGCCCCACCGGCACGGCACCGACGCCATGTTCGCCGCGGCGCTACAAGTAGGCTGACCACCATGAATCGACCTCTGATCGCACCGTCGATCCTGGCCGCCGATTTCGCCCGGCTGGCCGACGAGGCCGCCGCCGTCGACGGCGCCGACTGGCTGCACGTCGACGTCATGGACGCGCATTTCGTGCCGAATCTGACCATCGGTCTGCCCGTGGTGGAAAGCCTGCTCAAGCACACCGACATCCCGATGGACTGTCATCTGATGATCGAGGACCCGGACCGGTGGGCCCCGCCGTACGCCGAGGCCGGCGCCTACAACGTCACCTTCCACGCCGAGGCCACCGACAACCCCGTCGGCGTGGCCCGCGACATCCGGGCCGCCGGCGCCAAGGCCGGCCTGTCGATCAAGCCCGGGACTCCGCTAGACCCGTATCTGGAGATACTCAAGGACTTCGACACGTTTCTGGTCATGTCGGTCGAGCCCGGGTTCGGCGGCCAGGAGTTCATCCCCGAGGTGTTGAACAAGGTCCGCACGGTGCGCAAAATGGTCGACTCCGGCGAGCTGACCATCCTGGTCGAGATCGACGGCGGCATCAACGCCGACACCATCGAGCAGGCCGCCGAGGCCGGTGTCGACTGCTTTGTCGCCGGATCGGCCGTCTACAACGCGGATGACCCCGAAGCCGCCGTCGAGGCGCTGCGGCGACGGGCCAGTGCGGCATCACCGCACCTGCGCCTCCGATGAGCGCCCAGGCGGCCATCAGCCACGACGCCGCCATGCGCCTCGCCGTCGAGCACGCCGACTTAGTCAAAGGCGCAACGTACCCGAATCCGCCTGTCGGAGCGGTCATTTTGGATCGCGACGGCCGGGTCGTCGGCGTGGGCGGTACCGGACCGGCCGGCAGCGCGCACGCCGAAGTAGTGGCGCTGCGTCGAGCGGGCAATCTGGCCGCCGGTGGCACCGCCGTCGTCACCCTGGAGCCGTGCAACCATCACGGCAAGACCCCGCCGTGCGTCGACGCCCTGCTCGACGCCGGCATCGCGACCGTGGTCTATGCCGTCGCCGATCCCAACCCGCTGGCCGCCGGCGGTGCGGCCAGGCTGGCGGCGGCCGGTGTGCGTGTCGTGTGCGATGTGGAGCCCGAACTGGTAGCCGCCGGACCGCTGCGCGAGTGGCTGCACAAGCAGCGCACCGGCCTGCCCCATGTGACCTGGAAGTACGCCACCAGCATCGACGGGCGCAGCGCGGCCGCCGACGGCTCGAGTCAGTGGATCACCAGCGAGGCGGCGCGGGCCGACCTGCACCGCCGTCGCGCCGCCGCCGACGCCATCGTGGTGGGCACCGGCACTGTGCTCGCCGACGACCCGACTTTGACCGCGCGGCTGGCCGACGGCACGCTCGCAGATCGACAGCCGCTGCGGGTGGTGGTCGGAAAGCGTGAAATCCCTTCGGAAGCAAAGGTTCTCAACGATGACTCGCGCACCATGGTGATCCGCACCCACGACCCGGCGGAAGTGCTCAAGGCGCTGTCGGATCGCACGGACGTCCTGCTCGAGGGCGGCCCGACGTTGGCCGGGGCATTTCTGCGGGCCGGGGCCATCGACCGCATCCTGGCCTACGTCGCGCCGATCCTGCTGGGCGGGCCGATCACCGCGGTCGACGACGTCGGGGTGCCCAGCATCGCGCGGGCGCTGCGGTGGCGCTTCGACGGGGTCGAGCGCGTCGGGCCGGATTTACTGCTCAGCCTGGTGCCCCGGTAGCGCTTACGCGTCGACGGCCTCGTGCTCCGGCAGCTCGGGCTCCTCGGCGTGAACACTGCGGCTGGACAGCAACAGCCCAAGCAGCGCACCGACCACGCACACGAATGCGGTGGCCGTGAAGATCCCGCCGTACATCTCCGCGAACGATTCCCGATAAAGCACTGACTGACGCGCGATCCGTTCCACGAGGCTGGCGTTGGCCGGGACCTGCGCGGACTTGGTCGCGACGATCTCGTTGAACCGGTAGAACCCCCAGGCGCTGAGCGCCGCCACCCCGATCAGCATGCCGGTCATCCGGGCCACCACCACCAGGGCGGCCGCGATGCCGTGCTGGGCCGACGGGACTACCCGCAAGCTGGCCGATGAGAGCGGTCCGATCACCAGGCCCAGCCCGATCCCGGCGATCGCCAGATCGGTGTCCAGCGCCGGCAGCGAGAACAAGCCGAAGATGTTGTGCCGGTCGGTCAGCAGGTCGAGCCGCCAGTGCGAGATCAGCAAATAACCGCCGGCCGCGATGAGTAGCCCGATGAACGTCATCGCCCGGTCGCCGATCTTGGTCGCGATCCACCCACCGACCACCGCGCCGATGGGCAATGCGGCGAAGAACCACAGCAGCATGATCGCCGCCTGGTCCTGGTCCTTGCCGAGCACGCCCTGGGCGAACAGCTCCACGTCGACCAGCGTCACCATCAGCGCGGCGCCGGCCGCTCCCGACGCGCCCAGCGCGGCTAGAAATGGCCGGAAGTGCACGCCGGCCGGCTCGATCAGTCTGGTGCGCGCGAAACGTTCCCACACCGCGAACACCGCCGCGGCGATGATTGCCCCGATCACCAGCGGCCAGCCGTAGCTGGGCAGCGCGTCGTGGCCGTTGGGGTTCGGGTTGTAGAGCCCAATCACGGCCAGGCCCAACGTGATTGCCAGCAGCACTCCACCGACCAGGTCGATCTTCTCCGGCTCGGCGGTGCGGTTCCGCGACGGCAGGCTGAAGTGGATCATCACCATCGCGACCGCGGCCAGCGGCACGTTGATCCAGAACACGTCCTGCCAGCGGCTGGTCAGCCAGACGATGAAGATCCCGTACAGCGGGCCCAGCACGCTGCCGAGTTCCTGGGATGCACCGATACCGCCGAGAACCCCGGCCCGGTTGCGCTGCGACCACAGGTCGGCGCCGAGGGCCAGCGTGATCGGCAGCAGCGCTCCCGCGGCCAGACCCTGGATGGTGCGTCCGACCACCAACATATGCAGATTGCCGGACAGTGCGGTGACCACCGAGCCGACCGCGAACGCGGCCAGGCTGGCTTGCAGCATGAGTTTGCGGCCGAACCGGTCCGAGGCGCGCCCCAGCAGCGGCATCGCGGCGATGTAGCCGAGCAGGTACCAGGTGATGATCGGGGTGATCCGCTGCAGCTGGTTAACCGGGATGCCGACCGTGCTGATGATGTCGCGCATGATCGTGACGACGACATACGTGTCCAACGCGCCGAGCAGCACGGCGAGGCTGCCGGCGCTGATCGCAATTCTGCGTCCAGCCTGCATGAACTCAGCTCACCTGCGGTTTCGTGACCTGGACTTGCTCACCCCAGTTGGACAGCGTCATCTGGATGGTGTTGCCCGAGCTCGGCTCCATTTTCGCCTGCACCAGCTGGTGATCGCCGTTCTCCTGAATTCAGACCGTGGCCGGCAGAGGTTGGGTCGCATTCACCGACGGCGCAAGGCGGTTCAGCGCGTCGGGGGCGACCTTTCCGGAGATGCGGACGGTGTTTTGACCGGCGACGGTCTCGCGGCCTTCGGCCTTGGCGTCGGTGAAATTGGCCAGCACGTTTCCCAGGCCATTGTCGGGATTCAGGATGGTGGAAACGTCGTAGATGTCGGCGGCCGGGCCGAGGTCCGTCCATACGTTCGGGGTGAGCGTCGCGTACAAGTTCGAGTCGTACACCACGAAGTCGGCGTCGATGTCAGACCCGCCCACGACGACCTTGGCGTTGCCCTTGGCGGCCGTGCTGGGTGCGGTGGTCAGATCACCGGTAAGCGTTTTGATGGGCAGCCCCTTCACCTTTCCGGTCGTCGACAGCACAACATGCACGCTGCGGACGTTCTTGGTGGTCTGGCTGGACTGCTTGACCAGCGTGCCCGCATCCGGCAGCGGGCTGCTGTTCTTTTTGGACGCCGACGAACAGCCAGCGACCAGGGCGGTGGCGAAGCTGAGGGCGGCAAGGACGGCGATGAGGCGGCTACTTTTCCGCGGCGTCTGCATACGTTGCATCGTAGAGGGTGCCCGCAGCGGCGGCGTCGCGCGCGGAAGCGTGAGTCACTAATCTGAGGCGGTGTTCACCGGGATCGTCGAAGAATTGGGTGAAGTCGTCGACAAGGATGACCTGGGCGATTCCGCGCGGCTCACCATCCGCGGCCCGGTCGTGACCGCCGATGCCGGCCACGGCGATTCGATCGCCGTCAACGGGGTGTGCCTGACCGTGGTCGAGGTGCTTCCCGGCGGCCAGTTCACCGCCGATGTGATGGGCGAGACACTCGACCGGTCCAGCCTGGGTCGGCTGAGGGTCGGCAGTCCGGTCAACCTGGAGCGCGCCGCGGCCCTGGGCAGCCGGCTGGGCGGACACATCGTGCAGGGCCACGTCGACGGCACGGGGCAGATCCTGGCGCGCACCCCGGCCGAACACTGGGAGGTGGTGCGGATCTCGCTGCCCGCCGCGCTGGCCCGCTACGTCGTGGAAAAGGGCTCTATCACCGTCGATGGCATCTCGCTGACCGTCTCCGGGCTGGGGGAGGACTGGTTTGAGGTCTCGCTGATCCCGACCACTCGGGAGCTGACCACGCTGGGCAGTGCCCCAGTGGGCACACCGGTGAATCTCGAGGTCGACGTCGTCGCCAAGTATGTCGAACGGCTGGTTTTACGTCCCGCTGATTAGGCCACCGCAATATCGGCGCCATCCTCGTGGTTCATACTGAATGCAACGCATGAGCCCTGCGACGGGGCTCGTCCGAGACTAGGTGGCACAGATGACGCGGTTGGACTCCGTCGAGCGGGCGGTTGCCGACATCGCGGCGGGCAAGGCCGTGGTCGTCATCGACGATGAGAACCGCGAGAACGAGGGCGACCTGATCTTCGCCGCCGAAATGGCGACCCCCGAATTGGTGGCCTTCATGGTGCGCTACACCTCCGGGTACCTGTGCGTCCCGCTCGACGGCGCCATCTGCGACCGGCTGGGCCTGTTGCCGATGTACGCGGTCAACCAGGACAAGCACGGCACCGCCTACACGGTCACCGTCGATGCGAAAAACGGTGTGGGAACCGGGATTTCTGCTTCCGACCGCGCCACCACGATGCGGCTGCTGGCCGACCCGTCCAGCGTTGCCGACGATTTCACCCGGCCGGGCCACGTTGTCCCGTTGCGCGCCAAGGACGGTGGCGTGTTGCGCCGCACCGGCCACACCGAAGCTGCGGTCGACCTTGCGCGCCTGGCGGGCCTGCAGCCGGCGGGGGCGATCTGCGAGATCGTCAGCCAAAAAGACGAAGGTGCGATGGCGCAGACCGACGAGCTGCGGGTCTTCGCCGACGAGCACGACCTGGCGATGATCGCGATCGCCGACCTGATCGAGTACCGGCGCAAGCACGAGAAGCACATCGAGCGCGTCGCCGAGGCCCGGATCCCGACCCGGCACGGGGAGTTTCGCGCAGTCGGCTATACGAGCATCTACGAAGACGTCGAACACGTGGCGCTGGTGCGCGGTGAGATCGCCGGGCCCAACTACGACGGCCACGACGTGCTGGTCCGCGTGCACTCGGAGTGCTTGACGGGTGACGTGTTCGGTTCGCGCCGCTGCGACTGCGGCCCGCAACTCGATGCGGCGATGGCGATGGTCGCCCGCGAGGGCCGCGGGGTGGTGCTGTACATGCGCGGACATGAGGGCCGCGGCATAGGCCTGATGCACAAACTGCAGGCCTATCAGCTGCAAGACGCCGGCGCCGACACCGTCGACGCCAACCTCAAGCTCGGATTGCCCGCCGACGCACGCGATTACGGCATTGGCGCGCAGATCCTCGTCGACCTCGGGGTCCGCTCGATGCGGCTGCTGACGAACAACCCGGCCAAGCGGGTCGGGCTCGACGGTTATGGGCTGCACATCATCGAGCGGGTGCCGTTGCCGGTGCGGGCCAACGCCGAGAACATCCGCTACCTGATGACCAAGCGCGACAGGATGGGCCACGACCTGATCGGTCTGGACGACTATCACGAATCCGCCCACTTGCCAGGCGAATTCGGCGGGGCCCTATGAGCCGCGGCGGGGCTCTGTGAGTCGCGCCGGCGACAAATTGGCACGCAGCGATGAGGTGGGGGCACCTCCCGCTTGCGGGGGAGAGCGGCGCCAGTGAGCCCAGCCGCCGGTGTGCCGGACATGCCGGCACTCGACGCATCCGGAGTGAAGCTGGCGATCGTGGCCAGCACGTGGCACACCACGATCTGTGACGCGCTGTTAGGCGGCGCGCGCAAGACGGCCGCCGAGTGGGGTGTGGACGACCCGACAGTGGTGCGGGTGCTCGGCGCCATCGAGATCCCGGTGGTGGCACAGGCATTGGCGCGTGAGCACGACGCCGTCGTCGCACTGGGTGTGGTGATCCGCGGCCAGACACCGCATTTCGACTACGTCTGTGACGCCGTGACTCAGGGCCTGACCCGGGTGTCGCTGGACGCGTCCACACCGGTCGCCAACGGGGTGCTGACCACCAACACCGAGCAGCAGGCACTGGACCGGGCCGGACTGCCGGAATCAGCCGAGGACAAGGGCGCTCAGGCGACGGCGGCGGCGCTGAGCACCGCGCTGACCCTGCGCGATCTGCGCGCAAGGCCGTGACCGCCAACCCGGACTGGGACGCCGAGGTGCGTCCGCACCTGACACCGTATTTCGCCTACACCGCGGCGTTCGTGATCGCCGCGGCGCACATCGCGGTGGGCCTGATGCTCAAGATCCGCTCCAGCGGGGTGATCTTCCAGACCGCCGACCAGGTCGCGATGGCGGTGCTGGGCCTTGTCCTTGCGGGTTTAGTGCTGTTGTTCGCCCGGCCGCGGCTGCGGGTCGGGCCCGCCGGACTGTCGGTGCGCAACCTGCTCGGCTACCGGATGGTGCCGTGGTCGGAGGTGGTGGGCGTGTCGTTTCCGGCCGGTGCTCGCTGGGCGCGCATCGACCTGCCCGACGACGAGTACATTCCGCTGATGGCGATCCAGGCCGTCGACAAGGACCGCGCGGTGGACGCCATGGAAACCGTGCGGACACTGATGGCGCGCTACCAATCCCCGCACGAGCAGACGTAGAGTCGCATCCGCGGCGCCGCGCCAATGCGATTCTGCGTCTTGTCGCGGCGGCAGACTAGCCTAGAAACCGTGCCTGACCCCGCCACGTATCGGCCCGCGCCCGGGTCCATCCCGGTCGAACCGGGCGTCTACCGATTCCGGGACCAGCACGGCCGCGTCATCTACGTCGGCAAAGCCAAGAGCCTGCGCAGCCGGCTGACGTCATACTTCGCCGACGTCGCCAGCCTGCACCCGCGCACCCGCCAGATGGTGACCACCGCCGCGAAAGTCGAGTGGACGGTGGTCAACACCGAAGTCGAGGCGCTGCAGCTGGAATACAACTGGATCAAGGAGTTCGACCCGCGGTTCAACGTCCGCTACCGCGACGACAAGTCCTATCCGGTGCTGGCCGTCACCCTCAACGAGGAATTCCCGCGGCTGATGGTCTATCGCGGCCCGCGGCGCAAGGGCGTGCGTTATTTCGGGCCCTATTCGCATGCCTGGGCCATCCGGGAAACTCTGGACCTGCTCACCCGGGTGTTCCCGGCACGCACCTGCTCGGCCGGAGTGTTCAAGCGGCACAAGCAAATCGACCGGCCATGCCTGCTCGGCTACATCGACAAGTGCTCGGCGCCGTGCATCGGGCGGGTCAGCGCCGAGCAGCACCGCCAGATCGTGCTGGACTTCTGCGATTTCCTGTCCGGCAAGACCGACCGGTACGCGCGCAGCCTGGAACAGCAGATGAACACCGCCGCCGAGCATCTGGACTTCGAACGCGCCGCCCGGCTGCGCGACGACTTGTCGGCGTTGAAGCGCGCCCTGGAGAAGCAGGCCGTTGTGCTGGGCGACGGCACCGACGCCGACGTGGTGGCATTCGCCGACGACGAGCTGGAGGCGGCGGTGCAGGTGTTCCACGTCCGTGGCGGGCGTGTTCGCGGCCAGCGCGGCTGGATCGTCGAAAAGCCCGGTGACCCCGGCGATTCCGGCGAGGCGCGGCTGGTCGAGCAGTTCCTGACCCAGTTCTACGCGGAGCAGGCCGAACTCGACGGCGCTGCCGACGAATCCACCAACCCGGTGCCGCGAGAGGTGCTGGTGCCGTGCCTGCCGCCGAACTCCGACGAGCTGGCCAGCTGGCTGTCTGAGTTGCGCGGTTCGCGGGTGGCGCTGCGGGTCCCGCGGCGCGGCGACAAGCGCGCGCTGGCCGAGACTGTGCAGCGCAACGCCAAAGAAGCGCTGCAGCAACATAAATTGAAGCGGGCGGGCGACTTCACCGCCAGATCTGCTGCGCTGCAGAACATTCAGGAATCGCTCGGCTTGGCCGAGGCGCCGCTTCGCATAGAATGCGTCGACATCAGCCACGTGCAGGGCACCGACGTGGTGGGTTCGCTGGTGGTATTCGAAGACGGCCTGCCGCGCAAGTCGGACTATCGTCATTTCGCGATCCGGGAAGCCGCAGGGCAGGGCCGCTCCGACGACGTCGCCTCGATCGCCGAGGTGACGCGTCGCCGCTTCGCCCGCCACCTTCAGGAGTCGAATACCCTTGCGCCGGAAGGGAAGTCACGTAAGTTCGCCTACCCGCCGAATCTGTACGTCGTCGACGGCGGTGCGCCGCAGGTCAACGCGGCCAGTAAAGTGCTCGACGAGCTCGGCATCACCGATGTCGCGGTGATCGGGCTGGCCAAGCGGCTGGAGGAGGTGTGGGTGCCCAGTGAGCCGGACCCGATCATCCTGCCCCGCAACAGCGAAGGCCTCTATCTGCTGCAGCGCATCCGGGACGAGGCGCACCGGTTCGCCATCAGCTATCACCGCAGCAAGCGGTCCAAACGGATGACGGCTTCCGCGCTGGACGCGGTGCCGGGGCTCGGTGAGCACCGGCGCAAGGCGCTGGTCACTCATTTCGGGTCGGTGGCGCGGCTGCGGGAGGCCACGGTCGAGGAGATCACCGCTGTGCCCGGCATCGGCGTGGCGACGGCGACGGCGGTACTCGAGGCCCTACGATGACCAGCCGCAGCCAAGCCGAAAACTCTTCGAGCTCAACCGAATCCGGCATAGACGTGGTGCTGGTGACGGGGTTGTCCGGGGCTGGGCGCGGTACCGCGGCCAAGGTGCTCGAGGACCTCGGCTGGTATGTCGCCGACAACCTGCCGCCGCAGCTGATCAGCCGGATGGTGGACTTCGGTCTGGCGGCGGGCTCGCGAATCACCCAGCTGGCGGTGGTGATGGACGTGCGCTCGCGCGGGTTCACCGGTGATTTGGACTGGGTCCGCAACGACTTGGCCACTCGCAACATCACCCCCCGGGTGCTGTTCATGGAGGCCTCCGACGACATGCTGGTGCGCCGCTACGAGCAGAATCGCCGCAGCCACCCGCTGCAGGGCGAGCAGACACTGGCCGAAGGTATCGCCGCGGAACGGGAGATGCTGGCGCCGGTCCGCGCCACGGCGGACCTGATCATCGACACGTCCACGCTGTCGGTGCGGGGCCTGCGGGAGAGCATCGAACGCGCCTTCGGCGGCGAGACCGTCGCGCATACCAGCGTCACCGTCGAATCGTTCGGCTACAAATACGGCCTGCCGATGGACGCCGACATGGTGATGGACGTGCGATTCCTGCCCAACCCGCACTGGGTCGACGAACTGCGGCCGCATACCGGCCAACATCCGCTGGTTCGTGACTACGTGCTCGGCCAGAGCGGCGCGGCAGAGTTCCTCGACACCTACCATCGATTGCTGTCCCTGGTTGTCGACGGCTATCGCAGGGAGGGGAAGCGCTATATGACCGTCGCCATCGGTTGCACCGGCGGCAAGCATCGCAGTGTGGCCATCGCCGAAGCGCTGGCGCGCTTGCTGGAGCCCGATAAGCAACTGTCGGTGCGGGTGCTGCACCGGGATCTGGGCCGCGAATGAGTCCGCGACGGCGACGATGCAGAGCGAAGCGATGAGGAGGAGCGTCGCATGACCCCCGGAACAAGCCCCAGCATCGTCGCTCTGGGCGGTGGACACGGCCTGTACGCGACGCTGTCGGCAGCCCGGCGGCTGACCCCGCACGTCACCGCCGTCGTCACCGTCGCCGACGACGGCGGCTCCTCGGGCCGGCTGCGCAGCGAACTCGACGTCGTCCCGCCCGGTGATCTGCGAATGGCGTTGGCGGCGTTGGCTTCCGACAGTCCGCACGGGCGGCTGTGGGCGACCGTCCTGCAGCACCGGTTCGGCGGCAGCGGGGCGCTGGCCGGGCACCCGATCGGCAACCTGCTGCTGGCCGGCCTGTCCGAGATGCTGGCCGACCCGGTCGCCGCGCTCGACGAGCTGGGCCGCATCCTCGGCGTCAAAGGCCGGGTGCTGCCGATGTGCCCGATCGCGCTGCAGATCGAGGCCGACGTCTCCGGACTGGAGGTCGACCCGCGGATGTTCCGGCTCATCCGCGGTCAAGTGGCGATCGCGACCACGCCGGGCAAGGTGCGCCGGGTGCGGCTGCTGCCCGCCAACCCGCCGGCCACCCGGCAGGCCGTCGACGCGATCATGGCCGCCGACCTGGTGGTGTTGGGGCCCGGATCCTGGTTCACCAGTGTGATTCCGCATGTGCTGGTACCGGGGTTGGCCGCCGCGCTGCGGGCGACCACGGCCCGGCGTGCGCTGGTGCTCAACCTGGTCGCCGAGCCGGGGGAGACGGCCGGGTTCTCGGTGGAACGTCACCTGCACGTGCTCGCGCAGCACGCACCGGATTTCACCGTGCACGACGTCATCATCGACGCCGAGCGGGTGCCCAGTGAGCGCGAGCGCGACCAGCTGAGGCGCACCGCGAAGCTGCTGGACGCCGAGGTTCGGTTCGCCGACGTGTCGCGGCCTGGTACACCTTTACATGACCCGGGCAAGCTGGCCGCGGCGCTGGACGGGGTGGGTGTGCGCGACACTGGTCAGGCAGCGTCCCCGGTGACAGCCCCGATGCCGATTGAAGGTGAACGTCAGCAACCCGGCGCAGACGGACCGAGAGGTGACGACGCGTGGCAATGACGGCCGAAGTCAAAGACGAGTTGAGCCGCCTGGTGGTGAACTCGGTGAGCGCGCGGCGTGCCGAGGTCACCTCGTTGCTGCGGTTCGCTGGCGGGCTGCACATCGTCGGCGGCCGGGTGGTTGTCGAAGCCGAGGTGGACCTGGGCAGCATCGCGCGACGGCTGCGCAAGGACATCTTCGACCTGTACGGTTACAACGCCGTCGTACATGTCTTGTCCGCCAGCGGAATTCGCAAGCAGACCCGGTATGTGTTGCGAGTCGCCAACGACGGCGAGGCGCTGGCCCGTCAGACCGGCTTGCTGGATCTGCGGGGCCGCCCGGTGCGGGGGCTGCCGGCGCAGGTCGTCGGCGGCAGCGTCGCCGACGCCGAGGCCGCCTGGCGGGGCGCGTTCCTGGCGCACGGATCGCTGACCGAGCCGGGGCGCTCGTCGTCCCTGGAGGTCAGCTGCCCGGGCCCGGAGGCGGCCTTGGCGCTGGTGGGCGCGGCGCGCCGGCTCGGGATCAGCGCCAAGGCGCGTGAGGTGCGCGGTGCCGACCGCGTCGTGGTGCGCGACGGCGAGGCCATCGGCGCGCTGCTGACCCGGATGGGCGCCCAGGACACCCGGCTGATCTGGGAGGAGCGCCGCATGCGCCGCGAGGTGCGGGCGACGGCTAACCGGCTGGCCAACTTCGACGACGCCAACCTGCGGCGCTCGGCGCGCGCCGCGGTGGCGGCGGCCGCCCGGGTGGAGCGTGCGCTGGAAATCCTCGGCGATGCCGTGCCCGACCATCTGGCCGCGGCCGGCAAGCTGCGCGTCGAGCACCGGCAGGCGTCGTTGGAGGAACTGGGCAGGCTGGCTGATCCGCCGATGACGAAAGATGCTGTGGCAGGCCGTATTCGGCGGCTCCTGTCGATGGCCGATCGCAAGGCCAAACAGGAAGGCATCCCCGACACCGAATCGGCGGTGACCCCGGATCTGCTCGAAGACGCGTAGGGTTTGCGATTCCGCAGCCTTCCCGCTCAGCCGGGAATACCCTGCGGTCTATGCGACGACGCGCCGCAGCGATAGCAACGACGATGTTGTTGTCCAGCGGTTTCGGCCTGGCCGGTTTGGGGCTGGGAGCTGGTACCGCCCATGCCTATACGTACGGCCCATTCCAGTGGTGCCCCGGACAAGACATGCCGAACGATCCGCCGCGCTCGGATGCAGATCTCGTGTGGGATATGAATGTCTGCCACACCTACTACTTCGACTACGACGTGCGGACCAAGGCTCCAGCCCACTATTGGGAGGGGCCCAACCTGTTTCCAACTCCCATCCCGCCGCCTCCGCCGCCAGCGAATCCACCCAACGTATTCGAGCAGTGTCCCGGGCTCATCCCGTTCGTCACCTGCCTGCCCGGCTTATAGCCGCCCCTCAGAAGGGTGGGTCCTCGGGCAGTGGTTTTTGTGGGAGCGGCTGCCAGTCCGGCGGTAGTTCTTCGGGTTCGTGTGGACTGACAGAAGCTTTTCGGCCGGGTCGTGTCCGTCAATTAGTCGCGGCCGAGCAAGGCGGCGATCGCCTGTTGCGCCTTGCCGATTTCGGGTTGTCCGCCGGTGATGATGTCGGCATAGAGGAAGGATTCGACGATCCTCACGATGAGGTATGCGAGGTCGTGCGGTGGTAATGGCGGCTTCAACTGCCCGTGCGTGATCTCTTCGCGCAGAAGGGATTCCACCGCGGTGACCAACCGCTGCTGCACCGCGCTGGCCCGCGTGGTGAGGATTCTCAGCGCGCGCTCGGGCTCACGGCGGAGAAACTCCCGGAAGTAGTCGGCCTCGTCGAGGATGGTGGCGAATCGATCCATGATGGCCACGACGCGCTGAGCGCCGCGGCCCGGTGCGCCGTCGACCGCCATCGCCAGCGTCGGCTCGGCGAGCGACCAGAGGATCTCGGCGAGCAGATCGTCTCGGCTACCGACCCAGCGGAACAGGGTGGCGCGGTTCACGCCGAGCTCCGCGGCCAATTCCCGCATCTCGATCCGACGGCCTGTCATGAACCACCGGCGGGCGATGCGGAATGCGGTCAACGCGTCCGGCCGACGGTCTGCCGCCAACAGGCGGGACAACTGCGTTTCGGTGATGTCGCACCTCCCGGCGGCCGGATACTGTCTCGCGATCGCAACACTTTATCAAAGTCGCATCAAAAGAAACAGAACTAAAACTATTGCGGTCATGCAACATATATAGATATGCTGCAACCTGTCCGCCCAGCCCGGTCGGCGGACGCCATTCCGGTCGCCGCCACAGCTGCGACCGCTCTACCCGCAACCCGAAAGGCCGTCATGAACGTCGGAGCGCATCTGAGCAAGCGGGCCGAGTTGAATCCGGGCCTGGAGGCGCTCGTAGACGAGGCCGCCGGCCTGCGGTTCAGCTTCGCCGAACTCAACGAGCGCGCTGACCGAACCTCCCACGCGCTGACGAGGCTGGGGCTCGCCAAGGGTGACCGGGTCGCCGTGCTGCTGCCCAACGGGCACCACTTCGTCGAAACCTTTTACGGCGCCGCCCGATCCGGGCTGGCGGTCGTTCCGTTGAACTGGCGGCTGGTAGCCAATGAGCTCGCATTCATGCTGCGTGATTCCGGTGCAACGGTTTTGGTGTTCGACGCCGAGTACGACGCCGTCGTCGCCGACCTGCGCGAGCACGGCACACCGGTGCGGCACTGGTTGCGCGTCGGGGTCGACGGTCCCGGCTGGGCGGCGGATTTCGAAGCCTTGGTGGAACAGGCACCGCACGACCCAGTGGTCGTCGACGGCGACGGTGACGACCCGCTGTTCATCATGTACACCTCGGGCACCACCGGACTACCCAAGGGCGCGGTGCACACGCACGACAGCGTGGAATGGTCAGTGCTCACCGTGCTGGCCAGTGTCGACATCCGGTTCCGCGACCGCTACCTGATCTCGCTTCCACTGTTTCACGTCGGTGCGCTCAATCCGATGGTGAGCTGCATCTACCGGGGCGCAACAATCGTGATGTTGCGCCACTTCGACGCCCAGCGGATCTGGGACGTCTTCCGCGACGAGAAAGTCACGATCACGCTGGCCGTCCCCGCCATGCTGAACTTCATGCTGCCGACGTATCGGCCGGGGCTGCGTGAGTCGCTGACGCTTCGCTGGATCATGAGTGGCGCCAGCCCGGTGCCGGTGTCGTTGATCGAGTCCTACGCCAACCTCGGCTACGAGGTCCATCAGGTCTACGGACTCACCGAGACGTGCGGCCCGGCCTGTGTGATCAGTCCCGACGATGCGATGTCGCACATCGGCTCGACGGGAAAGGCGTTCTTTCACACCGATGTTCGCGTCGTCGACGACCAAGGTGCCGACGTCGGACCCGAGGCTTCCGGTGAGGTGTTGGTGCGTGGCCGACACATCATGGCGGGCTACTGGAACCGGCCGGATGCGACCTCTGAGACGATCACCGATGGCTGGTTGCATACCGGCGATGTCGCCGTTCGCGACGCCGACGGTTTCATCTACATTCAGGACCGGCTGAAAGACATGATCATTTCCGGCGGAGAGAACGTCTACCCGGCGGAGATCGAAGACGTCCTGCTGTCCCACCCCGGCATCGCCGACGCTGCGGTGATCGGGATGCCGTCCGCCAAGTGGGGCGAATCGCCACTCGCGGTAGTCGTACTCGCCGACCCCAACCTTGACGAGGCCGCGGTGCTGGCGCACTGCAGCGGCAAGCTCGCCCGCTTCAAGCTGCCCAAGCGTGCGGTGTTCACCGACGTCATCCCGCGCACCCCGACGGGTAAAGCACTGAAACGCCAGCTGCGCGAGCAGTTTTCATTCGACGCGCCCGAGTAGAAAAGAGAACGTCGTGAAGCAACTCACCGGCCTGGACGCCGCGTTCCTGTATATGGAGACGCCGACGACCTTCGGCCACGTCACGGGCCTGATGATCTTCGAGCGGCCCACGCCCGACTACGACCCATACGCCGCGGTGTACGCCAAGTACGCCTCGCTGGTCGGCCAGCTCGAGCCACTGCGGCGGCGCCTGGTCGGGGTGCCGTTCGGGCTCGACCATCCCTATTGGGTGGCCGACCCCAATTTCGATCTCGCGTTCCATGTCCGCGAAACGCACTTGGCCCGACCGGGTCTCGTCGACCAGCTGGCCGATCAGGTGTGCCGGATCGTCGGGCGACCGATGGACCGCACCCGGCCGCTGTGGGAGGTCTACGTCATCGACGGGCTGCAGGATGGGCGCTGGGCGCTGCTGACCAAATATCACCACGCCACCATCGACGGCGCCTCCGGGCAACTGATGTTGCAGATCGTCACCGACACCGAGCCCAGCGCTCCCGCGCCGGGGGAGGGTCCGTCGTGGGAACCCGAGCAGCTGCCCAGCACCGCCGAACTGTTGCGCCGCACACTGATCCACCTGACCGCCAATCCATTCAAGGCGATGCGGGTACAGGCCCGGATCGTGCGCCAGCTCGCCGACGCCGCCGGAATCCACGGCGTGAGCAGTGCCGCGGGCCGGGCCGGAGCGGCCGTCAAGTGGGTCGCTCAGTTCGGCGGGAGCAACCGGCCGAACATCTCGCTGCCCAAAACCACCGCGCCGCCCACACCGTGGAACAAGACGATCAGTGGGCACCGCCGATTCGCCATGCGGACAACCTCTTTGGAGAACGTCAAGCGGCTCAAGCACGCCACCGGCGGCACCGTCAACGACGTCGTGATGGCGATTTGCGCCGGCGGGCTGCGGCAATACCTGCTGGCCCACGACGCGCTGCCGGACCGCCCGCTGCGGGCCATGGTCCCGGTGTCGATCCGCACCGGCGACGAAGCGGACCCATGGACCAACCGGGTGTCGGCCATCGTCGCCGAACTGCCCACCGACTGCGACGACCCCGTCGAACGGGTCGCCCGTTGCCGTGCGGCGATGCAGCGGGCCAAGCGGCTGCACGACCTGGTGCCCGCTGCCGAACTGGTCGACCTCACCCAGCATTCGACGCCGGTGCTGGCCACCGCCGCCGTGCGGCTGGCGTCGCGGCTGCGGTTGGCCGACCGGGTAACACTGCCGTTCAACGTGGTGATCTCCAACGTGCCCGGTCCGCGCCAGCCGTTGTATTTCGCCAGGGCGAAGCTGTGTCACCAGTTCCCGGTGTCTATCGTCACCGACGGGCAGGGCCTCAACATCACCGTGGTGAGCTACCTGGACCGGCTGGACTTCGGTTTCATCGCCGACCGCGAACTCGTGCCCGATGTCTGGGACCTCGCCGACATGCACGTCGCCGAGATCGGCCGGCTGTTCGAGGCCACCGGCGCCGAGTGGGCTCAACCCCCGCAACCGGCGTTCCCGCGCCGCGGCCCGATCAAGTGAGGCGCGTCGAGATCCACGTTTTGCCGGAGCGGTGTGGCGCGCACACTTGACCGATGAAGGTCGGCAAGTCGCTGTCGGTGGTGGCTCAACATATGGACACCAACCGCGACGAGTTCGTCACCGATCTGGTTGACGTCACGAAGCTCGAGATTCGGGCGCTGAATCACGACACCCGGATGACGGACCTGCTGACCGCGAGCATCACCGAGGTCGTCGTTGCCGGCATTCACTACCTAGACCTCGAAGCGCCGCAATCGCGAGTACAGGCCCCGCCCGGCGCTTTGTTCTACGCGCGGGCGCTGGCCCAGCGCGATGTTCCGTTGTCCGCATTGATCAGGGCGTATCGGATCGGGCATGCGCGGTTCTTGGAGGCCGCGATGCGATATGCCTCGTCACTGGAGGGCGTCGCGCGGGTGCCGACGATCGTCGAACTGGTGAACCGCACGGCCCGCTTCATCGACCAGGTATGCGATCAGGTGGGAGTGGCCTACGAGCAGGAGCGCGATCGCTGGGTGAGTCGCCGCAGCGGCCTGCGACAGCAGTGGGTCGGCCAGCTGCTCGCGGGTCTGCCAGTCGATATCCAGCGGGCCGAAGAGGTGCTGCGGTACCGATTCGACGGCACGCACCTCGCCGCTGTCGCGTGGGCCGACGTGGCGGTGCCCACCCGGGACGTGGCGACGTTGTTGGATCGGGTAGGGAGACTGGTGGCCGCCGAACTCGGCGCCATCGGCCGTCCATTGATGGTTCACACCGACGAGCGCGAGGTGCGGGTGTGGCTGTCGGTGCCGGCGCCTGTTGTCCTGGACCGGTCGCGCGTGCGCGCAGCGTTCGACTCGTCGGGAATCGCCGCATATGTGGCTTTCGGCGATACCGACGCGGGCCTGGATGGCTTTCGCAGGTCACTCAAACAGGCCGAACGGGTCCAATCGGTGGTCCTCGGTGGCGGCGCTTCTCCACCATCTCGAGTCAGCTTCTACGCCGAGGTCGCGCCGGTCGCGTTGATGGCCGGCGATTTGGAGGAGCTGCGCCGGTTCGTGGCTGATGCGCTGGGCGATCTCGGTCTCGACGACGACCGCAACCGATGGCTGCGTGAGACGCTCCGCGAGTTTCTGGTGCGCAACCGTAGCTATGTGGCGACAGCTGAGGCAATGATATTGCACCGCAACACTATTCAATACCGGGTGACCCAGGCGATGGAGCTGTGCGGACAGGATTTCGACGATCCGGATGCCGTGTTGAAAGTGCAGATCGCGTTGGAGGCCTGCCGGTGGATGGCGCGGGCGGTGCTGCGGCCGGCCACCTAGTGTTCGTGCGGACAGCACAAATGTGATCGTGCACTTCGTTATGCGCGCATATGGTGCCGGCCACATTCAGCGCGTTACGGTTGCCGCCATTAGCACGAAACGACCAGCTTAGAGGTGTCGAATGCATTTCGCCCTGTTGCCCGACGAGCGCGCCGCACATCATCCCGATGGCCCGGCGTTGGCCGATGAGCACAACGGCCAGCTGACCAACGCCCGGCTGCTGCAGCGGGTGCAGACCGCGGCCGCGCATCTGTTGAAGGCGGGCGTCGGCGCCGGAGACGTCGTCGCGGTGGCGCTGCCTAATCGTGTCGAGCTGATCATCGCGTTGTTCGCGGCGTGGCGGCTGGGGGCCGCCGCCACCCCGGTCAATCCCGCGCTAACGCCCAGTGAGACCGACTACCAGCTCGGCGACTCCAAGGCGCGAGTGCTGGTGTGCGACGACGACTCTGCATCGGCCGCCGGCTACACGGTGCTGACGCTGGCCGACCTGTCCGAGCCGGTCGACACACCGGCCGCAACTGCTGACATCTCGGAAGACACTGTGGCCCTGGTCATTTACACCAGCGGCAGCACCGGACGACCCAAGGGAGTGGAGCTGACCCACGCCAACATGATGGCGATGGCACAATCGATGATCTCTTTCACCGGGATGGGTGCCGACGCGCACAGCCTGCTGATCCTGCCGCTGTTCCACGTCAACGGAATCGTGGTCAGCGTGTTGGCCCCGCTGCTGGCCGGCGGGCAGGCCACAGTGGCGGGACGGTTCAGCCCGGCAACGTTTTTCGACATTGTCGAACGGGTTCGGCCCACGACGTTCTCGGCGGTCCCGACCATCTACCGGATGCTGGCCGAGCTGCCGGCCGAGGTCACCCCGGACACGAGTTCGGTGCGCTACGCCGTCTGCGGGGCCGCCCCGATGCCGGTCGAGCTGATTCATCGGTTCGAAAAGCGCTACGGCGTACCCATTGTCGAGGGCTACGGGCTGTCGGAGGGAACCTGCGCTTCCACCAGCAACCCGCTCGACGGTGAACGCAAACCCGGCACCGCGGGAATAGCGCTTCCCGGCATCACGGTCGCGATCATGAACGAGGGAGGCGAGCTGATCACCGACGGATCACCCGGCGAGGTCGTCATCAAAGGGCCCACGGTCATGCGCGGCTATCTCAACCGGCCGCAGGACACCGCGAAGACGATCGTCGACGGCTGGCTGCACACCGGTGATATCGGCTTTCTCGACGCCGACGGCTACCTCACCCTGGTCGATCGGGCCAAGGACATGATCATCCGCGGCGGGGAGAACATCTACCCCAAGGAGATCGAGTCGGTCATCTACACCCACCCCGACGTGCGGGAGGCTGCCGTCGTCGGCCGTCCCGATCCCGTCTACGGCGAAGTGCCGGTGGCGTTCGTGACCCTGCGCGACGGCGCCGAAGTCACTCCCGACGGCCTGCTGGCGCACATCCGCCAGTCCTTGGCCAAATACAAGCTGCCCGCGCAGATCGTCATAGTCGACGAGCTGCCCAAGAACCCGGTCGGCAAGATCGACAAACCCGAACTGCGGCGCCGATTCGTCCTATCCGCCAACTGATTCGAGACGAGGTCACCATGGGATTCATCACACCATCGGTTCCGGATGTCGACCCCGGCACCTGGAGCACCTTGCCGTGGCGCACCCGGGTCCAGGTCTGCAGCCGCCACTGGGCCGAACACGGTTTCGGCACCCCGTACGCGGTCTACCTGCTTTACCTGTTCAAGATCGCCGTCTACATCGCCGCCCCCGCCGCGATCATCTCGCTGACACCGGGCCTGGGCGGCCTCGGCCACATCGGGCAGTGGTGGACCCAGCCGATCGTGTACCAGAAGGTCATCATCTTCACCCTGCTGTTCGAAGTGCTGGGTCTGGGCTGCGGATCCGGCCCGCTGACCGGGAGGTTCTGGCCGCAGATCGGCGGATTCCTGTACTGGTTGCGGCCCAACACGATTCGGCTGCCTCCCTGGCCGGACAAGGTTCCGTTCACCGCCGGCGACACCCGCAACGTCGTCGACATCGCGCTGTACGCCGTCGTGCTGATCTCCGGGGTGTGGGCGCTGCTGTCGCCAGGCGACAATGCCGGGCTGATCAACCCGGTGCTGGTGGTGCCGACCATCGTCGCGCTGGCGGTGCTCGGGCTGCGCGACAAAACCATCTTCCTGGCCGCCCGCGCCGAACACTACTGGCTGAAGCTGTTCGTGTTTTTCTTCCCGTTCATCGACCAGGTCGCGGCGTTCAAGATCATCATGCTCGGATTGTGGTGGGGCGCAGCGACCTCCAAGCTCAACCACCACTTCCCGTACGTGGTAGCCGTGATGACGAGCAACAACGCGCTGCTGCGTCCCAAGATGTTCACGTGGTTCAAGCACAAGCTCTACCGTGACCCGGTCAACGACCTGCGACCCTCCCGGCTGCCGAAACTCATGGCCCACGTTGGCGGCACCACAGCCGAATTCATCGTGCCGACGGTGCTGGTCTTCGTCGCCGACGGCCAGCCGTGGCGGTGGTTCCTCATCGCCTTCATGGTGATCTTCCACTTCAACATCATTTCCAACCTCCCGATGGGAGTTCCGTTGGAGTGGAACGTGTTCTTCATCTTCTCGCTGTTCTACTTGTTCGGCCACTACGGGTCCATCACGGTCTTCGACCTGAGCTCCCCGCTGCTGGCAGTCGCCCTGGTCATCGTGATTGCTACCGCTGTGATCGCGGGAAACATGTTCCCCCAACAGATTTCGTTCCTGCCTGGGATGCGCTACTACGCCGGGAACTGGGCCACCAGCCTGTGGTGCTTCCGGCCGGGCGCCGAGGACAAGATCGAGGCCAACATCGTCAAAAGCTCGGCGCTCGTCATCAACCAATTGGCGAAACTCTACGGGCCGGCCACTGCCGAAGTCATGGCCGACAAGGTGCCGGGGGCGTTTCGGGCCATGCACCTGCATGGCCGGGCACTGGGCGGGCTGCTGCCCCGCGCGATCGCGAACGAGACCGACTATGCGATCCGGGAGGGTGAAATCGTCGCCGGGCCGCTGATCGGCTGGAACTTCGGCGAAGGCCACCTGCACAACGAGCAATTGGTCGAGGCGGTGCAAAAGCGCTGCCACTTCGACGAGGGCGACGTTCGGGTCATCATCTTAGAAGGCCAGCCGATCCAGACCCAACGGCAGTGGTACCGCATCGTCGACGCCAAGACCGGCCTGATCGAGGCAGGCTACGTCACCGTCAAGGACATGCTGGCCCGCCAGCCCTGGCCCGAACCCGGCGATGAGTTCCCGGTCCACGTCACGACGCGACAGACCGACGCTGCCCGATGACCCGCGCCGGCGACGATGCAGCGGGGGCACCCCCAGCCGCGCAGCGGCGAGGGGGACGGAGCGATGAGGTGGGGGCCCCTCCCGCTTGCGGGGGAGAGCGGCGCTCATGACCAACGCGGTTGTCGTCGGCGCAGGGCCCAACGGGTTGGCGGCCGCGATTCACCTGGCGCGCAGCGGGATTGACGTCCAAGTGCTGGAGGCGCGGGACACCATCGGCGGGGGAGCGCGGTCCGGCGAGCTGACGGTCCCCGGCGTCATCCACGACCATTGTTCGGCGGCACACCCGATGGGCGTGGGCTCACCGTTCTGGAAACAGATCGACCTGCCTCGCTACGGATTGACCTGGAAATGGCCGGAGATCGATTGCGCGCACCCGCTCGACGATGGCAGCGCGGGCGTGCTGTATCAGTGGATCGAAAAGACCGTGGCGGCAATGGGATCCGACGGCCGCCGGTGGCGGCTCGCCGTGGGCGACCTGGCGGCCGGGTTCGACGCCCTGGGCCAGGATTTGCTGCGCCCGGTTCTGCACATTCCGCAACACCCGATCCGGCTGGCCGCCTTTGGGCCGCGCGCGCTGCTACCCGCGACCGCGCTGGCGCGGTGGTTTCGCACCGAGCAGGCCCGGGCGCTCTTCGGCGGGGCTGCGGCACACATTTTCACCCGACTGGACCGGCCGCTGACCGCGTCGCTGGGGTTGATGTTCTTGGCGAGCGGTCACCGCTACGGGTGGCCGGTCGCCGAAGGAGGATCGGGGTCGATCACCGCGGCGCTGGCCGCGGCGTTGAAGGACCACGGGGGCACGATCACCACCGGCGTCAGGGTCGGCGGCCGCGCCGACATTCCTGACGCCGACCTCGTCATGCTTGACCTCAGCCCGGCCGCCGCGTTGCAGATCTACGGCGACGTGATGCCGGCCCGAATCAGACGCTCCTATCGGCGTTACCGCGAAGGCTCATCGGCGTTCAAGGTCGACTTCGCCATCGACGGTGACGTCCCGTGGACCAACCCCGAGTGCCGTCGCGCCGGGACCGTCCATCTCGGCGGCACCTTCGCCGAGATCGCCCACACGGAACGCCAGCGCGCCCTGGGCCGGATGCCGCAGCGGCCATTCGTCCTCGTCGGGCAGCAATACCTGGCTGACCGGTCGCGGTCGGCGGGCGCTATCAACCCGATCTGGTCGTACGCGCACGTGCCGTTCGGATACACCGGCGACGCCACCGCAGCCGTTATCGACCAGATCGAGCGGTTCGCGCCCGGATTCCGCGACCGGATCGTGGCGATGGTCAGCAAGAACACCGCGGAGTTGGCGGACTACAACGCCAACTACATCGGCGGCGACATCATCGGCGGCGCCAACGACCGGTTGCAGGTCCTCTTCCGGCCGCGCCTGGCGATCGATCCCTACTTCACCGGCGTGCCGGGCGTCTACCTCTGTTCGCAATCCACGCCGCCGGGGGCCGGCGTCCACGGACTGTGCGGCTACCACGCGGCCGCATCGGCACTGCGGCGACTGCCGGGACCGGCCCTCGCGGCGCCGTAGCTGCACCATTAGGCTGGCCCGTGGATCAAACCAGCAATTAAGGAGACGAGAGACGTGACGGTCCGGGTAGGCATCAACGGCTTCGGTCGAATCGGGCGGAACTTCTACCGGGCCCTTCTGGCACAGCAGGCCCAGGGCACCAGCACCGACATCGAGGTGGTGGCGGTCAACGATCTCACCGACAACGCGACCCTGGCGCACCTGCTCAAGTTCGACTCGATCCTGGGTCGGCTGCCGCAGGACGTCAGCCTGGAGGGCGACGACACCATCGTCGTCGGCAGCGCCAAGATCAAGTCGCTGGAGGTCAAAGAAGGTCCCGCGGCCCTGCCGTGGGGCGACCTGGGCGCCGACGTCGTCGTCGAATCCACCGGCATCTTCACCAACGCCGCCAAGGCCAAGGGCCACCTGGAGGCGGGTGCGAAGAAGGTCGTCATCTCCGCGCCGGCCACCGACCCCGACATCACGATCGTGCTCGGCGTCAACGACGACAAGTACGACGGCAGCCAGAACATCATCTCCAACGCGTCGTGCACCACGAACTGCCTTGCGCCGCTGGCCAAGGTGATCCACGACGAGTTCGGCATCGTCAAGGGCCTGATGACCACCATCCACGCCTACACCCAGGACCAGAACCTGCAGGACGGGCCGCACAAGGATCTGCGCCGCGCCCGCGCCGCCGCGCTGAACATCGTCCCGACCTCAACCGGCGCCGCCAAGGCCATCGGCTTGGTGATGCCGGAGCTCAACGGCAAACTCGACGGGTACGCACTTCGGGTGCCGATCCCGACCGGCTCGGTCACCGACCTGACCGCCGACCTGGCCAAATCGGCCACCGCAGAAGAGATCAACGCGGCGTTCAAGGCAGCCGCCGAGGGCAAGCTCAAGGGCATCCTCAAGTACTACGACGCCCCGATCGTCTCCAGCGACATCGTCACCGACCCGCACAGCTCGATCTTCGACGCAGGTCTGACCAAGGTGATCGACAACCAGGCCAAGGTGGTGTCCTGGTACGACAACGAGTGGGGCTACTCCAACCGCCTGGTCGACCTGGTCGCCCTGGTCGGTAAGTCCCTGTAAGCCGTGAAGACGCTGGAAGACCTTCTGGCACAAGGGGTTTCGGGGCGCGGCGTGCTCGTGCGCTCCGACCTCAACGTTCCGCTCGACGACGGCAACATCACCGATCCCGGCCGCATCGCCGCATCGGCGCCGACGCTGCGGGCGCTGGTCGACGCCGGCGCCAAGGTGGTGGTGACGGCGCATCTGGGCCGCCCCAAGGACGGCCCCGACCCGAAACTGTCGCTGGCGCCGGTCGCGGCCGCGCTCGGCGAGCAACTGGGGCAGCACGTGCAACTGGCCGGCGATGTCGTCGGCAGCGATGCGCTGGCCCGCGCCGAGGGCCTCACCGATTCAGATGTCCTGCTGCTGGAGAACATTCGCTTCGAGCCGCGCGAGACCAGCAAGGACGACGCGGAGCGTCTGGCGCTGGCAAAACAACTGGTCGAATTGGTCGGAGATGACGGCGCTTTTGTGTCCGACGGGTTCGGGGTGGTGCACCGCAAACAGGCATCGGTGTACGACGTCGCCACCCTCCTGCCGTCCTATGCCGGCACGCTTGTCACAGACGAGGTGAAAGTCCTTGAGCGGCTGACCAGTTCGACGGAGCGGCCCTATGCCGTCGTGCTCGGCGGCTCGAAGGTCTCCGACAAGCTCGGAGTGATCGAGAAGCTGGCGACCAAGGCCGACAGCATCGTAATCGGCGGCGGCATGTGCTTCACCTTCTTTGCCGCGCAAGGCCTTTCGGTGGGAACTTCGCTGCTGGAGACCGAGATGATCGACACCTGCCGGCGGCTGCTGGACACTTACGCCGACGTGCTGCGGCTGCCCAGGGACATCGTGGTTGCCGAGAAGTTCGCCGCCGACTCGCCGCCGGAGGTCGTTGCAGCCGACGAGATTCCGGACGGCAAGATGGGCCTCGACATCGGGCCCGGGTCGGTGGAACGGTTCACCAAGCTGCTCGCCAACGCGCAGACGATCTTCTGGAACGGCCCGATGGGTGTCTTCGAGTTCCCGGCCTTCGCCGCCGGCACCAAGGGCGTCGCCGAAGCGATCGCCGCGGCGACAGCCAAGGGGGCGTTCAGCGTGGTCGGCGGCGGCGACTCCGCCGCCGCGGTGCGCGCATTGGGCCTTCCCGAAGACGGCTTCTCGCACATTTCCACCGGCGGCGGCGCGTCACTGGAATACCTTGAGGGCAAATCGTTGCCAGGCCTGGAGGTGCTGGACTCATGAGCCGCAAGCCGCTGATCGCCGGCAACTGGAAGATGAACCTCAACCATTTCGAGGCGATCGCACTGGTGCAGAAGATCGCTTTCTCGCTGCCGGACAAGTACTACGACAAGGTCGACGTGGCGGTCATCCCGCCGTTCACCGACCTGCGCAGCGTGCAAACCCTGGTCGACGGCGACAAGCTGCGGCTGACCTACGGCGCCCAGGATCTCTCGCCGCACGACTCCGGTGCCTACACCGGCGACATCAGCGGCGCGTTCCTGGCCAAGCTGGGCTGCACGTACGTCGTCGTCGGGCACTCCGAGCGGCGCACCTACCACAACGAGGACGACGCGCTCGTGGCCGCCAAGGCCGCCGCCGCGCTCAAGCACGAGCTGACCCCGATCGTCTGCATCGGCGAGCACCTCGAGGTCCGCGAAGCCGGTGACCACGTGAGCCACAACGTCGAGCAGCTGCGCGGCTCGCTGGCCGGGCTGTCCGCCGAGCAGATCGGCCGTGTCGTCATCGCCTACGAGCCGGTGTGGGCCATCGGCACCGGGCGGGTGGCCAGTGCCACCGACGCGCAGGAGGTGTGCGCGGCGATCCGCAAGGAGCTGGGGTCGCTGGCGTCGCCGCAGGTCGCCGAGACGGTGCGGGTGCTCTACGGCGGCTCGGTGACCGCGAAGAACATCGGCGACCTCATTGCTTGCGACGACGTCGACGGTGGGCTGGTCGGCGGGGCCTCGCTGGACGGGGAGCAGTTCGCCACGCTGTGCGCGATCGCCGCCGGCGGGCCGATCCCGTAAGCGTCGGACTCGCGGGTTGACCTCAACTGCTGTTGAGGTCGTAGCGTGGGGTGATGTATTCCGACGCGATGGCCGAGGCGTACCAGCGTCTCGACGGGCTCGGCTATGAACGCGGCCCGCATGACTTCGCCAACCACGGCCCGATGGCGGCTGAAGCGTTGTGCACCTTGGGTTTTGGTGACGAGGTGGCGTCGTGGGTCGAACACTACAAGCGTCGGATGGACCACCATGACCCGCCCGAGCCCCGATTCCGGATCGACCCGTCCGACGAGCAGTCCTGGCGCGAGGCTTTGGGACGCTTCGAGCGGGCCGGTGATTGGGAAGCATTGTTTCGCCGCGAACTCGCCGAGCGGCCGTGGCGTGAAGTGCTGGCCACCTGGTGGCCCCGGCTGGTGCCGGGCCTGCTGGCGGCCTTGACTCACGGGCTGATCCGCACCGCGCACGCGGTGCGGTGCCTGACCGCCGCCGCCCACCCCGACGACGCGGCGCTGACCGAATTGGCACGCGGGCTGGCCTACTGGGCGGCGCGCCACGCACGGCTGCCGGGCGAAGTGGCCTTCGCCGGCGAGCAGACGATCGCCGAGGCGATCACACGGGTGGGCCGCGGCCGCTCGGACTTGTCGGAGTTGGAAGGCAGCCCCGGCTACGTCGAAGCGCTCAGCGCGCTGAGCCCGCTGGATGCGGGACGGCGGCTGAGCGAGATGACGACCACGTTCGCCGGTGTCTACCTCGCCCACCCGGACGACCCGCCGGTGCCGATGGTTCACGGCGTGACGGCGCCGGCCGCGATGCGGATCGCGCTGGCTCAGCTACCTGAGGATCTCCACGAAGCGTCAGTGGCCGCAATGTGGCGTGTTCACCTCGCGATGTTGGCGCTGTTCACCCGGGACGTCGGCGCCGAGCAGCAGAGTCTCGAGGTCGCGTCCCGCAGCGCGTCGCCGTCGTGGCAGGAGCTGTTCGGACGGACAGCCGAGAACGGCGACGAGCACGTGATCAAGTTCACCGAAGCCTGTGCCCGGGAGAACGCGCTGCAACCCGACCCGCGCTTCCCTGCGGCGGTCCAGGCGGCGCTGGACCGTATCCATTTCAGCCGGCCGGCCAGCAGCCGGTAAGGTGGCGGCCATGCAATTGGCCCTGCAGATCATCCTGGTGGTCACCAGCGTGCTGGTGGTGCTCCTGGTCCTGCTACACCGCGCCAAGGGCGGCGGTCTGTCGACACTGTTCGGTGGCGGCGTGCAGTCGAGCCTGTCGGGGTCGACCGTGGTGGAGAAAAACCTCGACCGGTTGACGCTGTTCGTCACCGGTATCTGGCTGGTGTCGATCGTGGCGATGGCCCTGCTGATCAAATTCCGCTGACGTCAGCGCACGGTCCGGTTCCGTAGCGCGTTGAGCATGCCGCGCACGGCGTGCTCGGTCACCGACAACGGCGACATCACCGTCTCACCGACGCTCACGATGTAGTCGATCCGTTCGACGATGGCCTCCACGGGCTCGATCAGCGCGACCAGCCGGCGCGCCAGGTCGTCCAGGCCGGTCAACGTGCCTTCGAAGTGGTCCAGGCCGTCGTCCAAGCGTCCGACGGTGGCATTCAAGACCGACAGCGACTCGTTGAGATCGTTCAGCGTAGGTCCGAGACCTGTCAGCAACGACTCGAGTTGCGCCACCGTGATGTCGGCGTTCATCGCCGCCTGGGCGAGGGTCTTGATTCGCTCCCGGGGCGCGCGTTCGGATTTGTCGGCCATGACGATCATTATGACCACGCGCGGAACCGCCGCCGCCGATAGTGCATCTGATCGGGTATGCACCAGCGACACTGTGAGCGGGATCGGCGTCACGTCATGACGCCCAGCGCCGCGCAACGCGACACCGCTCGACGGCTCGAGGAGTATGCCGCGGGCTACGCCGACGGGCAGGCCGAGCAGCGGAGCTAGCTACTGGGCAGCTTGCTGGCCGCTTCGCTGTCCAGAAACCAGACCGTGTTCTCCCGTCCCACCGCGCCGGCGGCCGGGCACGAGACCGGGTCGGCGCCGCCGACGCCTGCGGCCACGGCCTCGGCTTTCTCCGCGCCAGACACCATCAGCCAGACTTCGCGGGCCCTCCGGACCGCGGGCAGGGTCAACGTGATGCGTTCCGGCGGCGGTTTCGGCGAATCGTCGACAGCGACCACCAGCCGGGCGGTTTCGCGCACGGCGGGTGCGTCGGGGAACAGGGAATTGATGTGGCCCTCGGGTCCCACGCCCAGCAAATGGACGTCGAAATCGGGTGCGGGCTCGCCGGATTCGGCGTTGGCGGCCAGGACCTGTTCATACGCCAGCGCCGCGGCGGCCAGGTCGCTGTCGAATTCGCCGTCGCTGGCCGGCATGGCATGCACGTTGCGGGCCGGGATGTCGATGTGATCCAGCAACGCGGCCCGGGCTTGTTTCTCGTTGCGCTCGTCGTCGTCCTCGGGCACATAGCGCTCGTCGCCCCAGAACAGGTGCACTCGTGTCCAGTCGATGCGCCGTTGCTGCGTTCTGAGGTATCCCAGCAGCCGGTTGCCGTTGCCACCCCCCGTCAGCACCACCAGCGCCCGCCCTCGCGCGGCTATCGCTGCCCCGATCACGTCGATCAATCGTTGGCCAGCCGCGGCGGCCAGGGCGTCGCTGTCGGGAAACGTCTCAACATTGGTGCTCATAGATACTCCACCCGATCGATTCCTTCCAGCGCGGAACAGTAGATGGCGTCCGGATCCAGCCGCCGCAGGTCCTCCGCCAGACACTCGCGGGTTTCCCTGCGCGGCAAGGGAACCAGTGCGTCCGGCTTGGCGGTGCGACTCAATGTAGCCGTCACCCCTTCCTGTGGGCGGCTCAATGTGATGGTCTCGGTGGTGCGCACCAGTTCGACCTTGAGCTCGCCGACCGCGCGCCGCACCGGACCCTCGATGCGGCTGGCCAGCCAGCCGGCCAGCACATCCAATGCCGGCTCGGTCTTCAGGCCGGACACCAGCGCCGACGTGATCGGCTCGTGCGGCGGTTGATCCACCGCCGAGGCGAGGAGCGCCCGCCAATAGGTGATGCGGCTCCAGGCCAGGTCGGTGTCGCCGGGCGTGTATCCGGGCAGTCGGCTTTTGATCGCCGACAGCGGGTCCACGCCGTTAGTGGCGTCGGTGATGCGCCGAATCGCCAACTTGCCCAAGGGATCCTGAGCCGGCACCGCGGGCGCGATGTCCGGCCACCACGCCACCACCGGGATGTCGGGCAACAGGAACGGCACGACGACGCTGGCGGAGTGGCCGGCCAGCGGACCCGACAGCCACAGCACCACCACCTCGCCGGCGCCACTGTCACCGCCGACCCGCAGCTGGGCATCCAACCGTGCCACGGGAGCGTCGGCGTCGCGGTTCATCACCACGATCACCCGGCTGGGATGCTCGTGGCTGGCCGCGTTGGCCGCCTCGATGGACTCCTCCAGTACCGCTTCGCTGTCCGGCGCGATGACCAACGTCAAAACTCGGCCCATCGTTACCGCGCCGACCCTTTCCCGCAACTCGTCGAGCTTCTTGTTGATGACGGTGGTGCTGGTGTCCGGCATATCGATAATCACGGCCGCCGCCATTCCCGGCCTGTGCGGCGCAGCATCTCGAACGACGACGCCGGACCCCAGGTGCCGGCCTCGTACGGCTCGGGTTTCCCGTGAGCGGCCCAATTGTCCAGCACCGGATCGAGTATCTCCCAAGCCAATTCGACTTCCTCGTTGACCGGAAACAGCGACGGTTCACCCAGCAACACGTCGAGGATCAACCGCTCGTAAGCCTCCGGCGAATCCTCGGCGAACGCCGAGCCGTAGGAGAAGTCCATGTTGACGTCGCGGACCTCCATCGCGGTGCCGGGTACCTTGGAGCCGAACCGCAACGTGACCCCTTCGTCCGGCTGCACCCGGATCACCAGCGCATTGGTGCCCAACTCGTCGGTCATGGTGGCGTCGAACGGCAGATGCGGTGCACGCTTGAACACCAGTGCGATCTCAGTCACCCTGCGGCCCAGCCGTTTTCCCGTGCGCAGGTAGAACGGCACCCCCGCCCAGCGACGGGTGTCGACCTCCAGCGTGATGGCCGCGAACGTCTCGGTGACCGAGTCTTTCGAGAACCCCTCCTCGTCGAGCAGGCCGACCACTTTCTGGCCGCCCTGCCAGCCGGCGGTGTACTGGCCGCGGCTGGTGGTCTCGTCCAGCGGCTGCGCCAGTTGGGTGGCCGAGAGCACCTTGATCTTCTCGGTCTGCAGTTCGGTGGGCTGGAAGCTGACCGGCTCCTCCATCGCGGTCAGAGCCAACAACTGCATCAGATGGTTTTGGATCACGTCGCGAGCGGCGCCGATCCCGTCGTAATAGCCGGCGCGCCCGCCCAGGCCGATGTCTTCGGCCATGGTGATCTGCACATGGTCGACGTAGTGCGCGTTCCAGATCGGGTCGAACAGCTGGTTGGCGAACCGCAACGCCAAGATGTTCTGCACGGTCTCCTTGCCCAGGTAGTGGTCGATGCGAAAGACCGACTCCTCCGGGAAGACGCTGTTGACCACCTTGTTGAGTTCGCGGGCGCTGTCGAGGTCGTGGCCGAACGGCTTCTCGATCACCACCCGGCTCCACTGGCCGTCGTGCGGACGCGCCAGCCCCGACCGGTCCAGCTGCTCGCAGACCGTCGGGAACGACTTGGGCGGGATCGCCAAATAGAAAGCGTGATTGCCGCCTGTGCCTCGCTCGGCGTCGAGCTTCTCCAGGCACGCGGCCAGCCGGACGAAAGCGGCATCGTCATCGAAAGTGCCTTGCACGAACCGGATTCCCTCGGCCAGCCGGTCCCAGATCGCCTGGCGAAACGGTGTGCGGGCGTGCTCCTTGACCGCCTCGTACACCTCCTGGGCAAAATCCTCGTCCTCCCACTCGCGACGGGCGAAGCCGACCAAGGCAAACGTGGGCGGCAGTAGGCCCCGGTTGGCCAGGTCGTAGACGGCCGGCATCACCTTCTTGCGGGCCAGGTCGCCGGTGACTCCGAAGATCACCAAGCCGCACGACGGCGCGATCCGGGGCAGCCGCTTATCGCGCTTGTCCCGCAATGGGTTTGGTGGCGACCCGCTGCGCCCGGCTTCGCCGCGCTTGCGATCGCCACGGGGCGTTTGCCACTGCCCCGCACCGAGCCGGGCACCGGCCGGGCTCACTTGCTGGTGGAGTCGAGCTGGGCTTGGGTTTCCTTCAGCAGCTCGTTCCAGGATTCCTCGAACTTCTGCACGCCTTCGTTCTCCAGCACGACGAACACGTCGGTCAGGTCGACACCGACCGCGTCGAGCTTGTCGAACACCTCCTGCGCCGCCGCTGAGGTTCCGGTAACGGTGTCGCCGGTGATGACACCGTGATCGGCGACGGCCTCAATCGTCTTCTCGGGCATGGTGTTCACCGTATTGGGGGCGACCAGCTCGGTGACGTAGAGGGTGTCCGAATAGTCGGGGTTCTTCACACCGGTCGACGCCCACAGCGGCCGCTGCACCCGTGCGCCGTCGGCCTTGAGCTTCTCGTAGGCATCCCCGCCGACGAACACCTCTTGGTATGCGGCGTAGGCGAGCCGGGCATTGGCCACCCCGGCCTGGCCGCGCAGTGCCAGCGCCTCGGGGGTGCCGATCTTCTCCAGCCGCTTGTCGACTTCGGTGTCCACCCGGGAGACGAAAAACGATGCCACCGAGTGGATCTTGGACAGGTCGTGACCGGCCTTCTTGGCCGCCTCCAGGCCTTTGAGGTAGGCGTCCATCACCGCGCGGTGCCGTTCCACGGAGAAGATCAGCGTCACGTTGACCGAAATCCCTTCCGCCAGGGTCGCGCTGATGGCCGGCAGCCCAGCCTCGGTGGCCGGAATCTTGATGAACAGGTTGGGCCGGTCGACGATCTTCCACAGCTCGACGGCCTGGGCGATGGTCTTGTCGGTATCGTGCGCCAGCCGCGGGTCGACCTCGATCGACACCCGACCGTCGACTCCGTCGGAGGCCTCCCACTCACGCCTCAGCACGTCGCAGGCATCGCGCACGTCGTCGGTGGTGACGGTACGGACCGTCGCGTCCACGTCGGCGCCGCGTGAGGCCAGCTCGGCCAGCTGGTCGTCGTACACGTCGCTCTCCGCGAAAGCTTTCTGGAAGATCGTCGGGTTGGTGGTGACGCCGACGACGCTCCTGGTGTCGATCAGTTCCTGTAAGTTGCCGGACCGCAACCGCTCTCGCGACAAATCATCCAGCCACACGGATACCCCCGCCGCGCTCAGCGCGGCGAGGTTCGGATTCTGAGTCATTGGCACTTCCTCCTTCTCAGTTGTCCAGTGCCCGTTCGGCGGCGTCGACGACGGCTTCGTGGGTGAACCCGAATTCGCGGAACAGGGTCTTGTAGTCCGCGGATTCGCCGTAATGCTCGATCGACACGATCTGACCCGTGTCGCCGACGAGCTTGTGCCAGCATTGCGCGACGCCGGCCTCGACGGCCACCCTGGCCGACACGCTCGGCGGCAGCACACTGTCGCGGTAGTCCTCGGGTTGCGACTCGAACCACTCCAGACACGGCATCGACACCACGCGCGCCGCAATACCCTTGTCCGCCAAAGCTTTCTTGGCTGCAACGGCGATCTGCAGCTCCGAGCCGGTGGCGATCAGCACGACGTCGGGTTCCCCGCCGTCGTCGCCGAGGATGTAGCCGCCTTTCGAGACGCCCTCGTAGCTGGTGCCCTCCAGCACCGGCAGGCCTTGGCGGGTCAGACACAACCCGACCGGCCCACTGCCGTTGCCGCGCGCCAATATTGACCGCCAGGCGTAGGCGGTCTCGTTGGCGTCGCCCGGGCGCACCACCGACAGGTTCGGAATCGCCCGCAACGCCGAGAGGTGCTCGATGGGCTGATGGGTCGGCCCGTCTTCACCAAGGCCGATCGAGTCGTGCGTCCACACGTAGATGGTGTCGATGTCCATCAGGGACGCCAGTCGCACCGCCGGGCGCATGTAATCGGAGAACTGCAGGAACGTGCCGCCGTAGGCCCGGGTCGGGCCGTGCAGCACGATGCCCGACAAGATGGCGCCCATCGCGTGCTCGCGCACCCCGAAATGCAGCACCCGGCCGTACCAGGACGCGGTGAACTCCTTGGTCGAAATCGATGGCGGCCCAAAGGAATCCGCGTTGTTGATCGTGGTGAGGTTGCTCTCGGCAAGGTCGGCCGAACCACCCCACAGCTCGGGCAGCTTGGGCGCTACCGCGTTCAGCACCGCACCGGAAGCCTTGCGGGTGGCGACCTCGGCGGATCCCGGCTCCCAGTGCGGGACGTCGGCGTCCCAGCCATCGGGCAGTTCTTCGGCCGTCAACCGGTCCAGCAGCTTCTTGCGTTCCGGTTCGCGTTGTGCCCACGCGTCGAACTCCGGCTGCCAGCGCTCGTGCGCCTCTCTGCCGCGGTCCACCAGCTTGCGGGTGTGAGCCAGAACGTCGTCGCGCACCTCGAACGTCTTGTCCGGGTCGAAGCCGAGGACCTTCTTGACCGCGGCGACCTCCTCCTCGCCGAGCGCCGCGCCGTGCGCCTTGCCGGTGTTCATCGCGTTCGGCGCCGGATAGCCGATGATGGTGCGCAGTTCGATGAACGACGGCCGGTCGGTGACGGCCTTGGCGTTGGCGATGGCCTCCTCGATGCCGACGACGTTCTCGCCGCCCTCGACCCGCTGCACGTGCCAGCCGTAAGCCTCGTACCGGGCCGCGGTGTCCTCGCAGAGCGCGATGTTGGTGTCGTCCTCGATGGAGATCTGGTTGTGGTCGTAGAACACGATCAGGTTGCCGAGTTGCTGGACCGCGGCCAGCGACGACGCCTCCGAGGTCACGCCCTCCTCGATGTCGCCGTCGGAGGCGATCACATAGATGTAGTGGTCGAAGGGGCTGGTTCCGGGGGCGGCGTCCGGGTCGAACAGGCCGCGCTCGTAGCGCGATGCCATCGCCATCCCGACCGCCGACGCCAGGCCCTGGCCCAGCGGCCCGGTGGTGATCTCCACGCCCTTGGTGTGCCGGAACTCGGGGTGGCCGGGTGTCTTGGAGCCCCAGGTGCGCAGAGACTGGATGTCGGACAGCTCGAGGCCGAACCCGCCGAGGTAGAGCTGAATGTAGAGAGTCAGGCTGGAATGCCCGGCCGACAGGACAAACCGGTCGCGGCCCAGCCAGGTGGTGTCACTGGGGTCGTGGCGCATCGTCCGCTGAAACAGCGTGTATGCCAGCGGGGCCAGGCTCATCGCGGTGCCGGGATGGCCGTTGCCGACCTTCTGGACGGCGTCGGCCGCCAGCACCCGCACGGTGTCGACGGCAGCCGAGTCGATCTCGGTCCAGTCATCGGGGTGGTGCGGTCGGGTGAGCGCAGAGATGTCTTCCAGTGTGGTCACGACTCAATTCCTCGGGTCGGCAGCTAATCCACTCCCACCCTAGTGCGGGATCCTGCGTCGAGGCAGGTGAAGATTTCGACGTACCACTTTCGTTCGCCGGGTAAACCGGCGCGCCAAATCGACCCTGCGGTGTGGGCGGCGCGGGGGCGCGGTCTACCATCGTCTGTAGTAGAAGCTGCGCGCTGCTGCGACCCGAGGAGTTATTGCGTGAGCGTTCGCGGGCGCGTCGCGCCGAGCAAGGTACGCACCACGGTTTTGGCGTACCTGGCGCTGACCAAGCCGCGGGTCATCGAGCTGTTGCTGGTTACCGCAATACCGGCGATGCTGCTGGCCGACCGCGGCACGGTGAACCCGTTGCCGATTCTCAACACGCTGATTGGCGGGATGCTGGCCGCCGGTGGCGCCAACACCCTGAACTGTGTCGCCGACGCCGACATCGACAAGGTGATGAAGCGCACCGCACGACGGCCGCTGGCCCGGGCCAGCGTGCCGACCCGACACGCGCTGGTGTTCGGTCTGGCGTGCAGCGTCGGCTCGTTCTTCTGGCTGTGGTGGACGACGAACCTGCTGTCGGGACTGCTGGCCGTCGCCACGATCGCGTTCTACGTGTTCGTCTACACGCTGCTGCTGAAGCGCCGCACGTCGCAGAACGTGGTGTGGGGCGGGGCGGCCGGGTGCATGCCGGTGATGATCGGCTGGTCGGCGGTCACCGGCACGATCGGTTGGCCCGCGCTGGTGATGTTCGCGATCATCTTCTTCTGGACGCCGCCGCACACCTGGGCGCTGGCGATGCGCTACAAGGAGGACTACCAGGCGGCCGGCGTGCCGATGCTGCCCGCGGTGGCGACCGAGCGCCACGTCACCAGGCAGATCCTGGTCTACACCTGGCTGACCGTGGCGGCGACGCTGGTGCTGGCGCTGGCCGCCGGATGGCTGTACACGGCAGTGGCGGTCGTGGCGGGGGTGTGGTTCCTGGCGATGGCGCACCAGCTCTACGCCGGCGTGTGCCGCGGCGAGCCGGTCAAGCCGCTGCGGCTGTTCCTGCAGTCGAACAACTACCTGGCCGTGGTGTTCTGTGCGCTGGCGCTCGACTCCGCGATCGCGTTGCCGACCCTGCTCTAGAAAATCCGACGGAACTTTTTCCCGCCGCCGGGCGACTACCTGCAGATGACGGCGCCGGTCTGGATGGCTTCACCGCCGGAGGTGCATTCGGCGTTGCTGAGCAGCGGTCCCGGACCGGGGTCGTTGTTGGCTGCCGCCGCCGCGTGGTCGTCTTTGAGCGCTGAGTACGCCTCGGTTGCCGACGAACTCACCGCGCTGCTCGCCAATGTGCAGGGCGCGGCATGGCAGGGGCCCAGCGCGGAGTCGTACGTGGCGGCGCATGTGCCGTATGTGGCGTGGCTGACGCAGGCCAGCGCCGACAGCGCAGCAGCGGCGGCCCAGCACGAGATTGCGGCTGCGGCCTACACCGCGGCGCTGGCCGCGATGCCGACGCTGGCCGAGTTGGCGGCCAACCATGCAATGCATGCGGTGTTGTTGGCGACGAATTTCTTTGGTGTCAACACGATTCCGATTGCGCTCAACGAGGCCGACTATGCCCGGATGTGGGTGCAGGCGGCCGTCACGATGACCACCTACCAGGCCGTCGCAGGTAGCGCGGTGGCGTCGACACCCAGTACCGCGCCGGCGCCGCAGATCCAGAAATCCGACAGCACCAACAACGGCGGTACCCAGGACATCATCGACAACGACGGCGGCAACCCGTACGACCCGAGTTGGTACGTCAATCGGGTCACGGAAATCACCGACACCCTCGGCAGGGACTTCGCGGAGTTTCCGTCCAATCCCGCCGCGGCGCTATCGCAGCTGGAAAGCGATATCCCGGCACTCATCGCCGACGAAATCGGTCACCTGGGCGAGTTCATCAATGCGTTCCAACCGGAACTGATCGCGGCCGCAGTCGGTCTCACTGCCGTCAACGCCGGATTCGCAGGGGGTTTCGCCGCGCTGGCCGGCTTGGCGGGCATGCCTCAACCGGCCGCTGCGACGGCACCCCACGCGGTATCCGCGCCGGCTCCGTCCAAGACGTTGCCGGCCGCCGGGCTGTCGCCGTCGGTTGCGCCGACGGTGCCGGCCCCGGCGACGACCACCGCATCGACGCCGGCGCCCAGCTCGGTCACCGCCGCCAGTGCACCGGCGGCACCGCCTGCCCCGGCCGCCGCAAGTTTCGCTGCTCCCTACCTCGTCGGGCCTCCCGGCATCGGATTCGACTCCGGCATGAGCGCCAGCGACCGTGCAGGTGCCAGGAGGAAGGCCCCGGAGCCCGACGCCGCCGCGGCGGCCGCGACAGCCGCGCGGGAGCACAAGCGGGCGAGGCGACGCCGGCGAGCCGGGCTGCGCGGGCACGGCGACGAGTTCATGGAGATGAACGTCGAGGTCGAGCCGGACTGGGCCGGGCCCGGCACGTCGACGGTTGCCTCGGATCAAGGTGCCGGGCCGGTCGGTTTCGCGGGCGCGATACGCACCAAAACGGCTGCCGCGGCGGCCGGGCTGACCACCTTGGCCGGCGACGGGTTCGGCAGCGGCCCGGCCCTGCCGATGCTGCCCGGCAGCTGGGCGCCCGACCAGGCCGATCACCGGTAAGCCCGAAACGATCGCCAGCCCGTGCGTCGGGCTTGAAATACCGGGCCGCATCGTATTCAATGCCAGATAATGAAAATCATGTTCATTAGTTGAGCGTGCGAGGAGTTGCCGGCATGACGTTGCGTGTGGTGCCCGAAGGCCTGGCCGCGGCAAGTGCGGCTGTCGAAGCGTTGACCGCCCGGTTGGCGGCCGCCCATGCCGGCGCGGCACCGGTGATCTCCGCGGTGGTGCCTCCCGCCGCTGACCCGGTGTCGCTGCAGAGCGCCGCCGGACTCAGCGTGCGGGGCGGCGAACATGCCGCGGTGGTGGCGAGCGGTGTGCAGGAATTGGGTCGGGCCGGCGTCGGTGTCGCCGAGTCCGGTGCCGGCTACGCCGCCAAAGACGCGGCCGCCGCGGCGTCGTATGGGATCGCCGGCGGCTGACGGTGATGGCGCCGGTGTGGATGGCTTCGCCGCCGGAGGTGCATTCGGCGTTGCTCAGTAGTGGTCCGGGGCCGGGGCCGTTGTTGGCGGCGGCGGGTACGTGGTCGTCGCTGAGTTCTGAATACGCTTCTGTGGCAGAGGAACTCGGCGCGTTGTTGGCGTCGGTGCATGGCGGGGCGTGGGAGGGTCCGACCGCCGAGGCGTATGTGGGGGCGCATGCGCCGTATCTGGCGTGGCTGAGTCAGGCCAGTGCTGACAGTGCTGCGGCGGCTGCTGCGCATGAGAGTGTGGCGGGGGCGTATACCGCCGCGCTGGCGGCGATGCCGACGCTGGGCGGGTTGGCGGCTAATCATGCGGTGCATACGGTGTTGGTGGCGACGAATTTCTTTGGTATCAACACGATTCCGATCGCGCTCAACGAGGCCGACTACGCGCGGATGTGGGTTCAGGCCGCCACCACGATGAGCACTTATCAGGCCGTCTCGGACACCGCAGTGGCGTCGACACCACAAACCACCACCGCACCGCAGATTCAGAAGTCCGACGCCTCAACCCAAGACTCCGGAAACCCCTTCCCCGACCCAACGGTGGACAACCCGCTAGACGATCTCATTGCGAACGTCCTGAAGAACTTCGGGATCAATTGGAACCCCGCTCAGGGCACCGTGAACGGCCTGCCCTACGACGCCTACACCAACCCGGGGCAACCGATCTACTGGGTGGTTCGTGCCCTCGAACTGTTTGAGGATTTTCAACAGTTTTTCGTATACCTCCAGACAAATCCGGCGTTGGCTTTTCAGTATCTGGTTGCGCTCGAGATGTTCGACTGGCCAACCCATATCGCACAGATAGCCGGGTTTTTGGGAACCCAGCCGGAGTTGCTGGCGGCCGGCGCCATCTTCGCGATTGCGCCCTTCGGAGCAATAGGTGGCTTCGCCGGGTTGGCGGGCCTGGCCGGGCTGCCAGCGCCCCCTGCGCCGGCACCCGCACCGGTGGTCGCGATGCCCATCCCGCTGCCGGCCATCGCAATAGCTCCGACGGTGGCCGCGCCCGCCGCGGCGGCCCCTGCGACCGCACCGGCGCCCGCACCCACGGCCACTGCGAGCACGGCGGGCAGTCCATCGCCGCTGCCGGGATCGCCGCCGCCCGCCGGTGGTACGGGCTTTCTTCCCCCTTATGTGGTGGGTCCGCCGGGTATTGGTGTCGGGTCGGGGATGCCTACCAGTGCCAGCTCCAGTGCGAAACGCAAGGCGCCGGAGTCTGATTCGGCGGCGGCTGCCGCGGCGGCAGGGTCGCGGGAGCAGGCGCGGGCGCGTCGTCGCCGGCGGGCGAAGCAGTCGGAGAGCGGCGACAAGTACATGGATATGAACGTCGAGCTCGACCCGGACTGGGACGGGCCGACGGTGGCCTCGGAGCAGGGGGCGGGGCCGTTGGGTTTTGCCGGGACGGTGCGTGGTGATGCTGTGGAGCGGGGGTTGGCGAGGTTGGGTGGTGATGAGTTCGGTGGTGGCCCAAGGGTTCCCATGGTGCCGGGTAGTTGGGTGGTTGATGAGGAAAGGAAGTAAGTGATGAGTTTGTTGGATGCTCATATTCCGCAGTTGGTGGCGTCGCAGTCGGCGTTTGCGGCTAAGGCGGGGTTGATGCGCTCGACGATCGGTCAGGCCGAGCAGGAGGCGGTGTCGGCGCAGGCGTTTCATGTGGGGGAGTCGGCGGCGGCGTTTCAGGCCGCGCATGCCCGGTTTGTGGAGGTGGCGGCGAAGGTGAATGCGCTGCTGGATGTCGCGCAGGCCAATTTGGGTGATGCGGCGGGTACCTATGTGGCCGCCGATGCCGCGGCCGCGTCGACGTACACGGGAGGTTTCTGATGTCGCAGATTATGTACAACTATCCGGCGATGCTGGTGCATGCCGGGGACATGGCCTCCTATGCGGCCACGATGCAGGGGTTGGGGGCGGATATCGCGTCCGAGCAGGCGGCGTTGTCGGCGGCGTGGCAGGGCGATACCGGGATGACCTATCAGGCGTGGCAGGTGCAGTGGAATCAGGCGATGGCCGATCTGGTGCGGGCCTATCACGCGATGGCCGGCACGCACGAGACCAACACCGTCTCGATGCTGGCCCGCGACCAAGCCGAAGCCGCCAAATGGGGCGGCTAAATAGCCTATCAGCGACCAAGATTCGGCTGTAGCTGGCGGCTCCCGTGAGGCAAGTATCGACGGGGGATGAAGACAATGAAAGGAGTATCTGGCATGACGCTGCGCGTCGTGCGTGAAATCCTGGCCGCGCGACGGGCGGCCGCTGCGCTGTCGTCGTGCTCGATCGCCGGCGGCCGATCGTGATGGCGCCGGTGTGGATGGCATCGCCGCCGGAGGTGCATTCGGCGTTGCTCAGTAGTGGTCCGGGGCCGGGGCCGTTGTTGGCGGCGGCGGGTACGTGGTCGTCGCTGAGTTCTGAATACGCTTCTGTGGCAGAGGAACTGAGCGCGTTGTTGGCGTCGGTGCATGGCGGGGCGTGGGAGGGTCCGACCGCCGAGGCGTATGTGGGGGCGCATGCGCCGTATCTGGCGTGGCTGAGTCAGGCCAGTGCTGACAGTGCTGCGGCGGCTGCTGCGCATGAGAGTGTGGCGGGGGCGTATACCGCCGCGCTGGCGGCGATGCCGACGCTGGGCGGGTTGGCGGCTAATCATGCGGTGCATACGGTGTTGGTGGCGACGAATTTCTTTGGTATCAACACGATTCCGATCGCGCTCAACGAGGCCGACTACGCGCGGATGTGGGTTCAGGCCGCCACCACGATGAGCACTTATCAGGCCGTCTCGGACACCGCAGTGGCGTCGACACCACAAACCACCACCGCACCGCAAATCCTCGATCACGACCACAGCGGCCATGACCACGGCGATGATGGGATTCATGACGGCGAGCTGAGCCCCACCGATCCAGAGTGGTGGATCGATGTAGGCGGCGAGATGGCTCGATACGGTCAGCTTCTGCTGAACGATCTACTCACCAACCCGGCTGCGCTGCTGACCGATCTTCCGATGGTGCTGGCCGACCTGGCATTCCACGCGAGCCAGCTGCTCTCCACCGTGCTCCAGTTCGCCCCGGTGCTGATGGGGCCGGCTCTTGGCCTGGTCATTGCCGGCCTTGGTCCGTTCGCCGGCCTGGCGGGGTTGGCGGGATTGGCCGCATCGGCTCAGCCCGCGGTCGCGCCGGTGCCGGCGCCGGTTGCGGTGGCCCCGAATGTGTTGGCGGCAATTGGGGTAGCCCCGACGGCGGCTGCTCCTGCAGGAACCTTTGCGACGGCGCCGGCGCCCGCGGCTACTGCGACGGTGAGCACGGCCGCTGGTTCGGCGGCACCGCCCGCTCCGCCGGCTGCGGGTGCGGCTGGGTTTTTCCCGCCTTATGTGGTGGGTCCGCCCGGTATCGGTGTCGGGTCGGGGATGAGTACCGGTGCGAGCTCCAGTGCGAAACGCAAGGCGCCGGAGTCTGATTCGGCCGCGGCTGCCGCGGGGTCGGCGGCGCGGGAGCAGGCGCGGGCGCGTCGTCGCCGGCGGACGAGACAGTCGGAGAGCGGCGACAAGTACATGGATATGAACGTCGAGCTCGACCCGGACTGGGACGGCCCGACGATGGCCTCCGAGCAGGGGGCCGGGCCGTTGGGTTTCGCCGGGACGGTGCGTAGCGATGCCGTCGAGCGGGCCGCGGGGTTGACGACGCTGGAGATTGATGAGTTGGCTGCCGGCCCAAGGACTCCGATGCTGCCAGGGAGCTGGGAGCACGACAGTGAACCACGCTAGGGCACTAGCACGACCGAGCCGACGGTCTTGCGGCCCTGCAGGTCTCGGTGTGCTTGAGCAGCGTCGGCCAGCGGATAGCGGCCGCTGACCGTCACGCTGATCGAGCCCGCGGCAATCGCGTCGAACAACTCCTCTGAGCGCCAAGCGAATTCCTGAGCGGTGCGGGTGAAATGGGCCAGCATCGGCCGGGTCAAATACACCGAGCCGGCGGCGTTGAGCCGCTGCGGATCGACCGGCGGAACAGGTCCGCTTGCCGCGCCGAACAGCGCCAACGTTCCCCGCACGGCGAGGCTGGCCAGGCTGGCATCGAAAGTGCTGGCCCCGACCCCGTCGTACACCGCGGCCACACCTGCGCCGTCGGTCAATTCCCGTATCCGCCTGCCGAATTCGTCGGCGTCGTCGCCAGGATAGTCCAATACGTCGGTGGCGCCGGCTTGCCGGGACAACTCGGCCTTGGCCGGCGTAGACACCGTCGTGATCACCCGTACCCCCAAACTGGTGGCCCACTGCGTCAGAATCAGACCAACGCCACCTGCCCCGGCATGAACCAGCACGGTGTCCCCGGGCTGCACCGGATAAACCGACTTGAGCAGGTAGTGCGCGGTCATGCCCTTCAGCAGCGCTGAGGCTGCCACGTCGAAATCCACCGCCGCAGGCACCTGAGCAACTAAATCGGCTGGCGCGGAGCAGAATTCGGCATAGGCACCCGACGCGGCGGCGGTCACCACCCGGTCGTCGACCGCGAGCGCCGCCACGCCGTCGCCCACTGCGGCCACCCTGCCGGCCACCTCGCTGCCCAGGATGAACGGCAACTCGCGGGGGTATTGCCCAGACCGGAAATAGGTGTCGATGAAGTTGACGCCGATCGCTTCGGCCTTGATCAACACCTCACCGGCCGCGGGAGAAGGCCGCGGTTTGTCGACGTAACGCAGGACTTCGGGTCCGCCGGTTTCGGCGACTTCGATTGCGTGCATGCCCACTATGATCCGCAATTGTGGAGCGCGCATGAAGTTGGCCCGGCCCGATATTCGCCATCCCCGCATCGTGCTGGCCGGATCGGGCGACGACGCCGGCCTGATCGCCGCCCTGCGCACGCGCGGATTGCACGCCCGGACGCTCCCCTGGGACGACCCCGACACGCTGCGGGCCGACCTGGTCATCCTGCGGGACGCTCCGGGCGACCGGGGTAAGGAGTTTCTGGCCTGGACCAGGCGGGTGACCAACCTGCTCAACGCCCCCGACGTCGTCGCCTGGAACAGCGATCGGAAGTACCTGCGCGCGCTCGAGCGCGCCGGGGTGCCGACGCAGCCGAAAGCCGAAAGCCCCGCCGCATTGGTCTTTTTCGGCGGCACGCAGTCATACGCATTCGGCCCGCGGGGACCGGTCGACGCCGACTTCGAGCTGTGGGACGTCGGGCATGCGGCGCTGCGGGCCGCCGCCGAACACGTGGGGATCGGCACCGACGAATTGCTGTACGCCCGCGCGGACGTCACCGATGACAGGCGGTTGACCACCCTGGATCTGGTCGCGCCGTCGCTGGGCTGGGAGCTGCTGGACGACGCCACGCGGCAGGACGCGCAGCGTCAGTTCGCGCTCTGCGTCGAGTCAGCCCTGGAGCGGCTCGGGTTGGGTCCGCTCTCGCATCGACGCCCATAGCGCGGCGGTGGCCGCGGTGCACAAGGCGGCGCCTGCGACGTGCACCGCCACCAGCGCGGGCGGCACGCCGGTGAAGAACTGCACGGTGCCGATCAGGCCCTGGCCGCAGACCAGCAGCACCAGCACACCCAGCCGCAGCAGCACGGCCCTGGGAGCGTGTACGGCCAGTAGCCCGAAACCCAGCCCGATCAACAGCGCCAGGTAGGCCACCAGCAGCGACGAATGCATGTGCACCAGCGTGGTGATCTCGACCTTGAGCCGCGGCACGATCCGCGTCGGGCTGGTGTCGCCGGCGTGTGGGCCGGCCGCCGTCACCAGCGTGCCGGTTACCAGCACGGCGGCCAGCGTGATCGCGCTGAGCAGGGTCAGCCCGCGCAGCGGCCTGACCACGGTCTGGCTGACCACGCCGTTGTCGGGTTCGCCGATCTTGACGTAGAGCAGCACGGCCAGCCACACCATCGTCATCGACGCCAGCAGATGGATGGCCACCGTCCACCACAGCAGGCCGGTGAGCACGGTGATGCCGCCGATCACCGCCTGCGCCACAGTCGAGGCGGGCATCAGCCAGGCATAGACCTGGACTTCTGTGCGGCGGCGCGCCCGGGTGACCGCGAGCACCGCCAGCGCCGCGGCGATCACCACGGCGAAGGTCACCATGCGGTTGCCGAACTCGACCGCCTGGTGGATTCGCGGCACTTCGGCGACGGCGACCGGGGTGAAGCTGCCCGGGAAGCACTGTGGCCAGGTGGGACAGCCCAGTCCGGACGCCGTGACGCGGACGATGGCGCCGGTGACGGCGATGCCGCCCTGGCTCAGGATGACCAGCGCCGCGATCGCCCGCTGCGCGCGCACGCTGGGCAGCGGCAGCAGATCCACCAGCCGCAGCAGCCAGCGGCCGACGGGCATGGTCGTGGTCGTCACGACCCGATCGTAAGCGACCGAGAACTACAAGCCGTAGTAGGTCGTCAGGTGAAGCGAAACCAGCGCAGCGCGGCCAATGCGCCCAGCGTGCCCCACGCTGCCAGCACGGCGACGCCGAACCAGTCGACCGACACGCTCATCGCCTGCGACAGCGCCTCGGTGAGCGCTCCGGACGGGGTGAGCCGCGCGGCCCACTTGACGGCGGTCGGCACCAGGCTGGTCTCCACGGTCAACGCGCCCAACCCGGCGAAGACGAACCACAGCAGATTGGCGACCGCCAGCACGATCTCGGCGCGCAAGGTGCCGCCCAGCAGCAGGCCCAGCGCGGCGAACCCGGCGGTGCCCAGTGCGATGATCACCGCCCCCAGCGCCAGCCCGGCAAGCCCGGGGCGCCATCCCAACCCAAAACCGATGGCCCCCAAGACGATTGCCTGCAGGAACACGACGGTGACGACGGCCAGCGATTTGCCCGCGATGATGCCCCAGATCGGCAGCGCGGTGGCGCCGAGCCGTTTGAGGGCGCCGTAACGGCGGTCGAACGCAACCGCGATCGCCTGGCCGGTGAACGCGGTGGAGATCACCGCCAGTGCCATGATCGCGGGCACAAAGGTGGCCGCGCGATTGTCGCCGAAGGAGCCCAGCGGCAGTAACGTCAGCCCGACCAGCAGCGTGATCGGGATGAACATGGTCAGCAGCAACTGCTCGCCGTTGCGCAGCAGTAGCTTCAGTTCGAGGCTGAACTGCGCGGCGAGCATCCGCGGCACCGCGCTGGGTCGCGGGTTGGGCGTGAAAGTTCCTGGGGGAAAAGGCGATTCGCTCATGATCGCAACTCCCGGCCGGTCAGATCCAAGAACACGTCCTCCAGGCTGCGTTGCTCGACGCGCATGTCGGTGGCCAGCACGTCGATTTGTGCGCACCACGCCGTCACCGTGGCCAGCACCTGCGGGTCGACGGGTCCTTCGACCAGGTACTCGCCGGGGGCCGGCTCGCTGGCTCGGTAGTTCTCCGGCAGGGCGGCGATCAGCAACGACAGGTCGAGCCGGGGAGGCGCGCTGAACCGCAGCTGGTCCTTGGCGCCACTGCGCATCAACTCGGTCGGCGTTCCGGCGGCGACGGCCGCCCCGTGGTCGATGATCACGAGCCGGTCCGCCAGTTCCTCGGCCTCCTTGAGCTGGTGCGTGGTCAGCACCACCGTGACGCCGTCGCGGCGCAGCGCGTCGATCAGCTCCCACACCAGCAACCGGGCGTGCGCGTCCATGCCCGCGGTTGGTTCGTCGAGGAACACCAGCTCGGGGCGGCCGACCAGCGCGCACGCCAGCGCCAGCCGCTGCTGCTGGCCGCCGGACAGCCGCCGGTAGGTGGTGCGGGCGGCCTCGGTAAGGCCCAGCGTGGTCAGCAGCCACTGCGGATCCAGCGGGTCGGCGGCATAGGAGGCCACCAGCTCGAGCATCTCGCCGGCACGGGCGGCCGGGTAGCCGCCGCCGCCCTGCAGCATCACCCCGATGCGTTCCCGCAGTCGGGCGTTGTCGGTGATCGGGTCCAGGCCCAGCACTTCGATAGTGCCGGCATCGGGCCGGACAAAGCCCTCGCACATTTCGACCGTCGTCGTCTTGCCGGCCCCGTTGGGGCCCAGCAGCGCAAAGACCTCGGCGGCATGTACCTCGAGGTCCAAGCCGTCCACGGCGGTCGTCGACCCGTACTGCTTGGATACCCCGCGCAACCGCACCGGGACGTTGGAGGCCGAGTTCACGGGGACTCAGCGTAAGCGCCGGGCACCGGCGCAGGCTGCCGGGTCTTCGTGTCGCTCAGCACATCCGGCGTCAGCGCGTCGTGAAGCAGTTCGGCGCCCTCGCTGCGCAATTGGCGCCACGGCAGGCGGGTGTAGGTCGCGGCGATGAGCAGCAAAACGATGATCGTGCTGGCGACGGTGGCATCGATGATCTGGAACAGCGCGAAGCGGTCGCCGTTGGCGGTCGGCCCGAAGACGCCGACGACGATCGTGACGCCGATGGCCGCGATCCGGAAGCCGGCCCGGGTGGCCCACGCTGCCAGCGGGATGATCGCCCACAACAAGTACCACGGCTGCACCACCGGGAACAGCAGCACCGTGACGCCGAGCGCGACGCCGAGCCCGCCGACCGGATGCAGTCGGCCGCGGAACACCGCCCACAGCAGCCAGCACACCATCACCGCGATGATCAGCACGCCGATACCGCGGGTCAGCGACAACACGGCAGTGGTGTGATCACCCAGGCCCAGCAGAATGCCCACCTGGCCGGTTCCCAGCGCGAGCAGCGTCGGGGGCGACATCCAGCTGCGGACCACGTTGGCGGTACCGAGGGTGAAGATCCAGCCGAAGCCCAGCCGGCTGGCCCAGCCGACCAGTGCCATCACGGCCAGCGCCAAGCTCGCCATCAGCCCGCCCGCCAGCAGCAAGCCCCGCAGGCTGCTGCCCCAGCGGCAGGCCAACGCCATGGTGACGAACCCCAGCGCCAAGAGCGACGGCAGCTTCACTTGCGAGGACAGCGTGATCAGGACCGCGCCGGCCAGCAGTTCGGCCAGCGGCACCCACTCCCGCCACCGGCTGCGATGTTCGGGAATCAGCCGCCGCGTGGAGTCCACGCCCCGCAGTGCGAATTCGGTGCCGGTGAGCATCAGCCCGAGCATCAGCGCTTCGTTGTGGATGCCGGCGACCAGATGCATGATCAGCAGCGGGTTGGCGGCGCCCAGCCATAGCGCGCTGACCTCGGCGACGCCGCAGCGCCGGGCCAGCCGCGGCGTTGCCCACACGATCAGGCCCACGCCGGCCAGCACGACCAATCGGTGACACAGCACCGCCGCGACGAGGTTTTCCCCGGTCAGCGCCGAAATCCCGCGTCCCACCCATAAGAACAGGGGCCCGTACGGGGCGGGTGTTTCGCGCCACAGGCTGGGCACCGACAGCGTGAACACGTGCCCCAGGCCCAGCCCGGGAGCCGGACCCACTCGATAAGGGTCGAGCCCCTCGCGGCAAATCTGGCTTTGCGCCAGATAGGAATAGACGTCCTTGCTGTACATCGGCGGCGCCACCAACAGCGGGATCGCCCACAGCAACAGGGTGCGGTCCAGCTCGCCGCGCGACATGCGCCGGTCGCCGAGCGCGAAACGTCCCAGCATCAGCCAGGCCAGCGCCATCATCACCGCGCCGGTGGTGGTCATCGTCAACGACACCGTCTGGATCCGCGACGGCAGGTTGAGTAGCCGGACCCCGAACGACGGGTCCTGGACCACCGGCCGCGCCCCGGCCCCCAGCGCGCCGATCGCCATCAGCACCGTGCCGGCGCCGCCGAACAGCCGGGTGCGTCGGACCGCGACCAGCTCGCTAGGGTCGAGCGGCGGCCCGACGGTCTGTTCGTCGCCATGCCAGCGGGCAATCGACGAACTCAGGTTGTGGTGGCGGGCAGCCATCAGTGCAGCGTAACCGCCGGGTGGGCGTGGCCGGCTGGACCGGTCGCCGGAATTGCGTCACACTGGTGTTGTGAAAATCCCGGCCCACGTCGACGGCGCGGACGCGCCGGCCATTGCTTCGACGCACGACGGCCACACCCGAAGCGCCGTCGTGCGCTTGCTGCTGGAGTCCGGGACCATCACAGCAGGGCAGATCGGCGACCGGCTCGGCCTGTCCGCGGCCGGGGTCCGACGCCACCTGGACGCCCTCATCGACGCCGGTGACGCCGAGTCGGTTCCCGCGGCGGCATGGCAGCAGGTGGGGCGGGGCCGTCCGGCGAAGCGGTACCGGCTGACGGCGGCCGGTCGCGCGAAGCTGGACCACAGCTACGACGACCTGGCGTCGGCGGCGATGCGTCAGCTGCGCGAGATCGGCGGCGAGGACGCGGTCCGCACCTTCGCCCGGCAGCGCATCGACGCGATCTTGTCCGGTGTCGAGGCGCCCAAGTCTGACACGGACACCGAGCTGGAAGCTGCCGCCGAGCGGGTTGCCGACGCGCTGACCAAAGCCGGGTATGTCGCCACCACCACGCGGGTCGACGGACCGATCCACGGCGTGCAGATCTGCCAGCACCACTGCCCGGTGTCGCATGTGGCCGAGGAGTTTCCGGAGTTGTGCGAAACCGAGCAGCAGGCCATGGCCGAGGTGCTTGGGACCCACGTGCAACGGCTGGCGACGATCGTCAACGGCGACTGCGCCTGCACCACGCACGTCCCGCTGAACCCCGAGAAGCTACCGACCCTTCGGCGCACAGCCCGCGTCGAAGCCACCACGAGCAAGCAAGGAGCGTCGTAGATGACGACCACCCCCGAGGTTCGCCCGATAGGTGAACCCCTGTCCCAGGAAGAGGCCATCGCTTCGCTGGGCCGGTACGGCTACGGCTGGGCCGACTCCGACATCGCCGGCGCAAGCGCGCAGCGTGGCCTGTCCGAGGCTGTGGTGCGCGACATTTCGGCCAAGAAGAACGAGCCGGAATGGATGCTGCAGAACCGGCTCAAGGCGCTGCGGATCTTCGAGCGCAAGCCGATGCCGAAGTGGGGCTCCAACCTCGAGGGCATCGACTTCGACAACATCAAGTACTTCGTGCGCTCCACCGAAAAGCAGGCGGCAACTTGGGATGATTTGCCAGAGGATATCAGGAATACTTACGACAAACTTGGAATTCCGGAAGCGGAAAAGCAAAGATTAGTTGCTGGAGTAGCGGCTCAGTATGAGTCAGAAGTTGTTTACCACCAGATCAGAGAGGATTTAGAGGCCCAAGGGGTCATATTCTTAGACACTGATACTGGTTTGCGGGAGTACCCAGATATTTTCAAGGAATATTTTGGAACTGTAATTCCGGCGGGCGATAATAAGTTTTCTGCATTGAATACGGCAGTATGGAGTGGCGGTTCCTTTATTTACGTGCCGCCGGGTGTGCACGTCGACATTCCGCTGCAGGCCTACTTCCGGATCAACACTGAGAACATGGGCCAATTCGAGCGAACCCTAATCATCGCCGACGAGGGCGCCTATGTGCACTACGTCGAGGGCTGCCTGCCGGCCGGTGAGCTGATTACCACCGCTGACGGCGACTTGCGACCGATCGAGTCGATCCGGGTCGGCGACTGCGTCCAGGGTCACGATGGGCGGCCGCATCGGGTGACAGCTGTGCAAATGCGCGACCTTAACGGCGAACTGTTCAGCTTCACGCCGATGTCGCCCGCCAACAAGTTCAGCGTGACGGCGGAGCATCCGCTGCTCGTTATTCCGCGCGATGAAGTCCTGGTACGACGTCAGCCCCGCAATGGTTGGCAGCCCGAGGTGAACAGCGCGAAGCTGAAATGTGCCGAACCGCGCTGGATTGCGGCTAAAGACGTCAACGAGGGCGACTTCTTGGTCTACCCGAAGCCGAAGCCGATCCCGCACAAGACGGTTCTGCCGCTTGAGTTCGCACGGCTGGCTGGTTACTACCTGGCCGAGGGTCACGCTTGTCTCACCAATCATGCTGAATCGCTTGTCTTCTCGTTTAACAGCAACGAGTTCGACTACGTCGAAGAGGTGCAGCAGGCGTGCAAGTCGTTGTACGAAACGACGGGCTCCGTGCTTATCGAAGAGCACAAGCATTCCGCACGGGTCCTCGTCTATACCAAGGCTGGATACGCGGCGATGCGTCAGCACGTCGGGTCCGGTTCGGCGAACAAGAAGCTGTCCGACACCCTGATGCGCCAGGACGAGACGTTTCTGCGCGAGCTTGTCGACGCCTATGTCAACGGCGATGGCAACGTCACGCGGCGTGGTGGTGCGCTGTGGAAGCGCGTACATACGACGTCGCGTATCTGGGCGTTCCAGCTGCAGTCGATCCTGGCACGGTTGGGTCACTACGCGACCGTCGAACTGCGTCGCCCCGCTGGTCCCGGCGTGATTATGGGCCGCAACGTTACTCGCAAGGACATCTATCAGGTGCAGTGGACCGAGGGCGGCCATGGACCGAAGCAAGCACGCGATTGCGGCGACTACTTCGCCGTGCCAATCAAGAGGCGGTCGGTGCGCGAGGCGCATGAGCCGGTGTACAACCTCGACGTCGAGAAGCCCGATAGCTATCTCGCGTATGGCTTTGCGGTGCACAACTGCACGGCCCCGATCTACAAGTCGGACTCGCTGCACTCGGCGGTGGTGGAGATCATCGTCAAACCGCATGCTCGCGTGCGTTACACCACGATCCAGAACTGGTCGAACAACGTCTACAACCTGGTCACCAAGCGTGCCCGCGCCGAAGCCGGCGCCACGATGGAGTGGATCGACGGCAACATCGGCTCCAAGGTCACGATGAAGTACCCGGCGGTCTGGATGACGGGCGAGCACGCCAAGGGCGAGGTGCTCTCAGTCGCGTTCGCCGGCGAGGGCCAGCACCAGGACACCGGCGCGAAGATGCTGCACCTGGCGCCGAACACGTCGAGCAACATCGTGTCCAAGTCGGTGGCCCGCGGCGGCGGCCGGGCGTCCTACCGCGGCCTGGTCCAGGTCAACAAGGGCGCACACGGATCGCGCTCCAGCGTGAAATGCGATGCGCTGCTGGTCGATACGGTCAGCCGCAGTGACACCTACCCGTATGTCGACATCCGCGAGGACGACGTCACGATGGGCCACGAGGCCACCGTGTCCAAGGTCAGCGAGAACCAGCTGTTCTACCTGATGAGCCGCGGCCTGACCGAGGACGAGGCGATGGCGATGGTGGTGCGCGGCTTCGTGGAGCCGATCGCCAAGGAACTGCCGATGGAATACGCCCTGGAGCTCAACCGGCTGATCGAGCTGCAGATGGAAGGCGCGGTCGGCTAGTGACGAATCTGACCGAAGCGGTCGAGGGTTCGGCCCTGACCGCAGCCAACAAGGGCGAGGTCTTCACCTCGTTCGACGTCGACGCCTTCGAGGTGCCGCACGGCCGCGATGAGATCTGGCGGTTCACCCCGCTGCGACGCCTGCGCGGTCTGCACGACGGGTCGGCGCCGGCCACCGGCATCGCCAAGGTCACCGTCGCCGAACGTCCCGGGGTAACCGTGGAAACGGTGCGGCGCGGCGACCAACGACTCGGCCAAGCCGGAGCGCCCGCCGACCGGGTTGCCGCGCAGGCGTTTTCGTCGTTCAACTCGGCCACTGTGGTTACCGTCAACGCCGCCGAGCCAGTGGACATCGCGATCGAGGGTCCCGGTGAGGGCGCAACCGCCTACGGCCACCTGCAGATCCGGGTGGAAGAACTCGCCGAAGCCGTCGTCGTCGTCGATCACCGCGGCAGCGGAACCTACGCCGACAACGTCGAATTCGTCGTCGGCGACGCCGCCCGGCTCACGGTGGTGTGGATCGCCGACTGGGCCGATGACGCCGTGCACGTCAGCATGCACCACGCCGCGTTGGGCAAGGACGCGGTGCTGCGGCACGTCGCCGTCACCCTGGGCGGTGAGCTGGTGCGGATGTCGGCCAATGTCCGATTCGCCGCGCCGGGTGGCGATGCCGAGCTTCTCGGCCTGTACTTCGCCGACGACGGCCAGCACCTCGAGTCCCGGCTGCTGGTCGACCACGCTCACCCGGACTGCAAGTCCAACGCGCTGTACAAGGGTGCGCTGCAAGGAGTTCCGGACTCGAACCTGCCCGACGCACACACCGTCTGGGTGGGCGACGTGCTGATTCGCGCCGAAGCCACCGGCACCGACACCTTCGAGGTGAACCGCAACCTGGTGCTCACCGACGGCGCGCGCGCCGACTCGGTGCCCAACCTCGAAATCGAGACCGGCGAAATCGTCGGCGCCGGACACGCCAGCGCCACCGGACGATTCGACGACGAGCAACTGTTCTACCTACGCTCCCGCGGCATCCCCGAAGAGCAGGCCCGCCGCTTGGTGGTTCGTGGTTTCTTCAACGAGATCATCGCCAAGATCGCAGTCCCCGAGGTGCGCGAGCGCCTGACCAACGCCATCGAACACGAACTGGCCATTTCAGAAAGAAACACAGCGAAGACATCATGACCACTCTGGAAATCAAAGACCTGCACGTCAGCGTAGAAAACCAGGCGGACGGCCAAGAGATCCCCATTCTCAACGGCGTCAACCTGACCGTGCGCTCCGGTGAGACCCACGCAGTGATGGGCCCCAACGGATCCGGCAAATCCACCCTGTCGTACGCGATCGCCGGGCACCCGAAGTACACGGTGACGTCCGGGTCTATCACCCTCGACGGCGAAAGCGTCCTGGACATGAGCGTCGACGAACGCGCCAGGGCCGGACTGTTTTTGGCGATGCAGTACCCCGTCGAGGTGCCGGGCGTGTCGATGTCGAACTTCCTGCGCAGCGCGGCCACCGCGGTACGCGGCGAGGCACCCAAGCTGCGGCACTGGGTCAAAGAGGTCAAGGCCGCGATGGAGGCCCTCGACATCGACCAGGCCTTCGCCGAACGCAGTGTCAACGAAGGCTTTTCCGGTGGTGAGAAGAAGCGTCACGAGATCTTGCAGCTCGGTCTGCTGAAGCCCAAGATCGCGATCCTTGACGAGACCGACTCCGGCCTGGACGTCGATGCCTTAAGGGTCGTGAGCGAGGGCGTCAACCGCTACGCCGAGGAAGTCCACGGCGGCATCCTGTTGATCACGCACTACACCCGCATCCTGCGCTACATCCATCCGCAATTCGTGCACGTGTTCGTCGGCGGCAAGATCATCGAGTCAGGCGGACCGGAGCTGGCCGACGAGCTTGAAGAGCAGGGATACGTGCGCTTCACCCAGACGCAAGCGGCGGCCACGGGGGCATAACAGGTGGCCCCACTCGACGTTGCTGCGATCCGCGCCGACTTCCCGATCCTCAAGCGCGTGATGCGGGGCGGAAAGCAGTTGGCCTACTTGGATTCCGGCGCCACCTCGCAGCGCCCGGTACAGGTTCTCGACGCCGAACGCGAGTTCCTGGTCACCTCCAACGGCGCGGTGCATCGCGGTGCCCACCAGCTGATGGAAGAGGCCACCGACGCCTACGAGCAGGGCCGCGCCGACATCGCGGCATTCGTCGGCGCGCACCCCGACGAGCTGGTGTTCACCAAGAATGCCACCGAGGCGCTCAACCTGTTGTCTTATACGTTGGGCGACAACCGCTTCGAGCATGCCGTCGGGCCGGGAGACGTCATCGTCACCACCGAGCTCGAACATCACGCCAACCTGGTGCCGTGGCAGGAACTGGCCCGGCGCACCGGCGCCACCTTGCGCTGGTACGGCGTGACTGACGACGGCCGTATCGATCTCGACTCCCTGCAACTGGACCAAAACGTCAAAGTGGTGGCCTTCAGCCATCATTCGAACGTCACCGGCGCGCGGGCGCCGGTGGCCGAACTGGTCGAGCGGGCTAAAGCGGTCGGTGCGCTGACCGTGCTGGACGCCTGCCAGTCGGTGCCGCACGAACCGGTCGACTTCCATGCGCTCGACGTCGACTTCGCCGCGTTTTCCGGCCATAAGATGCTGGGCCCCAACGGGATCGGTGTGCTCTACGGTCGCCGCGAGCTGCTCGCCGCGATGCCGCCGTTTCTGACCGGCGGGTCGATGATCGAGAACGTCGCGATGGAGGCGTCCACTTACGCGCCACCGCCTCAGCGCTTCGAGGCGGGCACCCCGATGACCTCGCAGGTCGTCGGATTGGCCGCGGCCGCACGCTATCTCGGCGACATCGGCATGGACGCTCTGGAAATCCACGAACGTCAGTTGACCGCTGCCGCGATCGAGGGTCTCTCCGGCATCGACGGCGTGCGGATCATCGGGCCGACCTCGATGGAGAATCGGGGATCACCGGTGTCGTTTGTTGTCGACGGCGTGCATGCGCACGACGTGGGCCAGGTGCTCGACGACGAGGGTGTCGCGGTGCGGGTCGGGCACCACTGCGCCCTGCCGCTGCACCGCCGCTTCGGGCTGGCCGCCACCGCGCGGGCGTCGTTCGGGGTGTACAACACGCTCGACGAGGTGGACCGGCTGGTGGCCGGTGTGCGGCGGGCACTGGAGTTCTTCGGGGGAGAGTGAGCAGTGCGCCTCGAGCAGATGTATCAGGACGTGATCCTGGATCACTACAAGCATCCGCAGCACCGGGGGCTGCGCGAGCCGTTCGGCGCCGAGGTGCACCACGTCAACCCGGTCTGCGGCGACGAGGTGACGCTGCGAGTGGCGCTGTCCGACGACGGTGAGCACATCGCCGACGTCTCGTACGACGGGCAGGGCTGCTCGATCAGCCAGGCCGCCACGTCGGTGCTCACCGAGCAGGTGATCGGCCAAAGCGTCGGCCAGGCGATCAAAACCGTCGCGGCGTTCACCGAGATGGTGTCCTCGCGTGGCAACGTGGAAGGTGACGAGGAGATCCTGGGCGACGGCGTCGCGTTCGCCGGGGTCGCCAAGTACCCGGCCCGGGTGAAATGCGCGCTGCTCGGTTGGATGGCGTTTAAAGACGCACTGGCTCAGGCCAGTGCAGAGGAGGTTGCAGATGACCGCCGCACCGGATAACGAGCTGCTCGCCGACATCGAGGAGGCGATGCGCGACGTCGTCGACCCCGAACTGGGCATCAACGTCGTCGACCTGGGACTGGTCTACGGCCTGAACCTGGAAGAGGGGGAGGAGGGCACCGTCGCGCTGATCGACATGACGCTGACGTCGCCGGCCTGCCCGCTGACCGACGTCATCGAAGACCAGTCGCGGACCGCGCTGATCGGCGCCGGTCTCGTCGACGAGCTGCGGATCAACTGGGTGTGGAACCCGCCGTGGGGCCCGGACAAGATCACCGACGACGGCCGCGACCAGCTGCGCGCGCTCGGCTTCACGGTCTGAACCGCCGTTTTCTCCTCGCCGCACACCCCGCGGTGGCTACGATCGGGCTGTGACCGATCCCGCAAAGGGCCGGGGGGCCAAGGAGACGGGCAAACGGGCAGAGCCTCATGTCGTCGTCTTGTTCGGTGCCACAGGCGATTTAGCGCGCCGTAAGCTGCTGCCCGGCCTTTACCACCTGTCCCGTTCGAACCTCGCTCCGGAAATCCGCATCGTCGGTACGTCGCTGGACGATCTCGACAACGACGGCTTTCGCACCCTGGCCGACAAGGCCTGCCGCGAGTTCGCCAGACGCAAAGCCAGCGACGACCAGTTGGAGCAATTCACCCAGAACTTGGTGTACGTGCCCCAAGACGCCGGCCCGGAAGGCCTCGCGAAAGCCGTGCGCGAGCAGCTCGAGACCCTCGGCGGTAACGCCCGGCTGCTGCACTATTTGAGCGTGCCGCCGTCGGCGGCAATGGCCGTACTAGAAACGCTCTACCAGGCGGATCTGGTAGAGCACTCCCGGGTGATCATGGAGAAGCCGTTCGGCACCGATTTGCAGAGCGCGCAAGAACTGAACGCGGCCATTCACAAGCGATTCGACGAAGAACGCATCTTCCGGATCGACCATTTCCTCGGCAAGGAGCCCGCGCAGAACATCCTCGCATTCCGCTTCGCTAACGGGTTGTTCGAACCGATCTGGAACCGGAATTTCATCGACCACATTCAAATCGACGTGCCGGAGAGACTCACCCTCGAGGGGCGCGCGAAGTTTTACGAATCGACGGGCGCCTTCCGGGACATGGTGGTCACTCACCTGTTCCAGATTCTGGCGTTCGTCGCGATGGAGCCACCTACCGCGCTGGCGCCCCTTGCAATCACCGACGAGAAGAACAAGGTATTCCGCTCGATGCGCCCACTGGATCCCGACCAGGTGGTGCGTGGACAGTACAAAGGCTATCGGGACGAACCCGGCGTTTCGCCGGAGTCGGACACCGAGACGTTCATCGCGCTCAAATGCGAAATCGACAACTGGCGCTGGGCGGGGGTGCCGTTCTATCTGCGCACCGGCAAGGCCATGGCGGAGGGACAGCGAATCATCTCGATCGCGTTCCACGAGCCGCCGAAGAGCATGTTCCCCCCGGGATCCGGTGTGGGACAACATGGTCCGGATCATTTGACGTTCGACCTGGCGGACGTGGCGAAGATGTCGCTGTCGTTCTACGGCAAGCGGCCCGGTCCGGGAATGAAGCTGGACAAGCTGAGCCTGCAGTTCGCCATGCAGGAGACCGGTCACGCCGAAGAGGTGCTCGAAGCCTACGAGCGACTCATCCTCGACGCCATGCACGGCGACCGGACCCTCTACACCACCGCAGAGGGCATCGAGCGCTTGTGGGAAGTATCCGAGCCGCTGCTGGAAGACCCGCCGCCGGTGCGCAGTTACGACCCGGGCTCGTGGGGACCCAACGCCATCCACCAGCTGATCGCGCCGCGGGCGTGGCGGCTGCCCTTCGAGCGCGTCTGGCGTGGCAAGGACTGAAAGCTAGTAAGCGAACTCGCCAGTGGACAACATGTCCTGCTCGGCGCGGATGATGTGCACGACGGCGTTGATCAGCGCCAGATGGGTGAACGCCTGCGGGAAGTTGCCCAGATGACGTCCGGTGCGAGTGTCGATTTCCTCCGCGTAGAGCTTGAGCGGACTGGCGAATGCCAGCAGGCGTTCGCATAGCTGCTTGGCCCGGGTCAGTTCGCCGATCTCCACCAATGCCGACACCAGCCAGAACGAGCAGATCGTGAACGTCCCCTCTTCGCCCACGAGCCCGTCGTCGGTCTCCTCAACCTTGTACCGCAATACCAATCCGTCGACGGTCAGTTCGTCGGCGATCGCGAGCACGGTCGCACGCACCCGCGGGTCCTCCGGCGGCAAGAAACGAAGCAGCGGAATCATCAACGCCGACGCGTCGAGCGCGGGATCACCGTAGCGCTGCGTGAACACTCCACGTTCGTCGACGCCGTGGGCCAGCACGTCCGCCTTGATTTCGTCGGCGATGCTGCTCCACTTTGTGGCATATTCCTTTTCGTTGTGCATCGCGGCCAATTTCGCGCCGCGGTCGAGTGCGGCCCAGCAGAACACCTTGGAGGACACGAAGTGCTGCGGCTCGCCCCGCACTTCCCAGATCCCGCGGTCGGGCAGCCGCCAGTTTTCAATCGCTTCTTCGACCTGTCGCTTCAGGATGGGCCACAGCCGTTCCGGCACGTGTGCGCGGGGCCGCACATGCAGATACACCGAGTCGAGCATGGTGCCCCAGACGTCGTGCTGGCGCTGGTTGTAGGCGCCGTTGCCGATCCGCACCGGTCGCGCGCCGTCGTATCCGGACAGGTGCGGCAGCTCCTCCTCCGTGAGCGTCTTCTCGCCGCCCACTCCGTACATCACCTGAAGCGTCTGCGCGTTGCCGTCCTCGTCGACCGCGGCGTCCGACAGGAAATGGAAGAAGTTGTTGGCTTCCCGGTCCAGGCCAAGCGAATGCAAACCCCACAAGGCAAACGTCGAATCGCGCACCCAGGCGTAGCGATAATCCCAATTCCGTACGCCTCCAGGCGTTTCCGGCAGCGACGTGGTTGACGCCGCCATCAGCGCGCCGGTGGGCGCATAGGTCAGGCCCTTCAACGCCAGCGCGCTCTGCTGCAGATAACCGCGCCATGGGTGATCGGGAAACTTGCCGATGGTGATCCACTGCCGCCAGCATTCGGAGGTCTGCCACATCTTCTTGGCCGCTTCCTCCTGGGTTCGCGGCGCCGGCAGCGGCGACCACGACAGCGCGACGAAAGCCTCGTCGCCCTCGACCATCCGGGTACGGGCATTGGCCTCCGGCCCTTCGATGCCCAGTCGCAGGTTCGTGGTCAGTTTGAGCGTCGGGTAGGAATCGCCGTCGCCGCCGGCGCAGGTCGCCGTCGCCTCCTCGTAAACCTGCCCGGTGTAGGCCCATTTGGCTTCGTTGCGGTGATAGCCGAAGGCCGGTTCGCAACTCACCTCGACTTCCACCGTGCCGCTTACGCACTTGATCACCCGCAGCAGGATGTGCTCGGCATCCCAGTCGGTCGGCGCGCGCCGATGCGTCTTCGAGCGCTTGTCGGTGTTGTGCCACGCGCCCATGACCAGCGCGTCGTGGACGGTCAGCCAGCCGGTCTCGGTCTGCCACGTCGTCTCGACGATCAGTCCGCCGGGCCGGTAGACCCGCAGCGACGGGACGTTTTGGCCATACGGGCCAACGCGGAAATGCCCGGCACTGCGGTCGAGGATGGCGCCGAAGACGCTCGGTGAATCCGGGCGCGGCAGGCACATCCACTCCACCGCGCCGTTCGGGGCGATCAGACAGGTGTTCTCGCAATCGGATAGGAACGCGTACTCGTCGATCGGCGGGAACGGACTGCGGGTCGACATGACGACGTCGAGTGCGCCCGGCTCGTCGTTCGGTTGCAAGCGGACGTGTTTCTTGTCGGCCTTTGGGTGCTTCGGCGCCGACTTCGTGGTGCTGCCCATCTGCACATCATCGTCCGCCGAGCCTGGCCTGTCTGCGGATTCGTGCGTCTGACCAGCACAGACTGTTGGGCACAGGTCTATTAACGCCAGGGCAGGTCGCTGTTTTCGCCGCGCCAGCGCGACGGCGGGATCATCGGCGCGCCAAGCAGTCCGGACGCCTCGACGTGCTTGAGAGCGGCGTCGAGATGCCGGCGCATTCGGTGTTCGGCACGACGCGGGTCGTGGTCGCTGATCGCTTTGGCGATCGCGCGATGCGACTTGGCGGCTTCGTCGCGGTCGAATTGGGTGATGTCCTGCTCGGCGGCCGCCCACCGGACAGCCTGCTCGACAGCCGCCAAAACCGTTGTCAGCAAAGGATTTCCGCTTGCCTGTACCAGCAGTTCGTGAAATTCGTGATAGCCGGTGCCGTCGCGGGCGATGCCGCGATCGGCGACGGCGGCGAGCGCGCCTCGTTCGTCGGCGGAGGCGTACTCGGCGACGTGTGCCGCGGCGGCCGGCTCGAGCATCTTGCGGAATGCCAGCAGGTCACCCCACGTCGCACCGGTGAGGGTGAGCAGCTGCACCAGTGAACGGGCGACCCGCTCGGGTTCGGGGTGGCGGATACGCACTCCGCTGCGGCCCTGACTGGTCGTGGTGAGACCCTCGGCGTCGAGCAGCCGCAGAGCCATGCGGACGGTCTCGCGGCTGGCGCCCAGCTGGCTGACCAGCTCGGCTTCCGGCGGCAGGCAGTCGCCGGGGGTCAGCTCGCCGGACAGAATCCGGCGACGCAGGGTGGCGGCTACCAGGTCGGGCGCGCGGGAAGCCTTGGCTGTGGTCACGCAACTTAGTATACTAAGTCGCCATGGTCATGGTGCCCGATGTCGCGGTGTTGCGCGGCGCGTTTCGGCCGATGCGGTTCGAGGCGACCGTCGAAGACTGTGTGGTGACCTTCGGCGAGATCCCCTCCGAATTGTGCGGCGGCTTCTACCGCGTGGGCCCGACGTTCAAACGGCCGACCAAACAGGGCGGCAATGGCCTGCTGGCAATGGACGGCATGGTGCAGGGCCTGACGTTCGAGGGCGGGCGCGCCGACTTCCGCAACCGCTGGATCCGCACACCCAAGTACCTGCTGGAAGACCGGCACGGGCGCGGAATGTTCTGCTGGACTGACGGGGAGTGGACCGACTGGCGCAACATCGGCTTCGGTGCGGCGGTGTCCAACGAGTATACGCGCGGAATTCCTCAGGGCACCAACAACATCAACTGCTTTCCGTTCGGCGGCGAAATCCTCGCGTCGGGCGAGCAGGGCAGCCCGCCCGTCGCGCTGGACCCGATCTCGCTGGAAACCCGGGGGATCGTGCCGTGGTCGCCGCAGTTGTCCCGCGGCATCTTCGACCCGGCCGGCTATGGCGATGCGGCGTTCACCGCACACCCGAAGTGGGACAACGGCACCTTGTATGGCTGGGCCTACAGCAACCGCAAACCGTATGTCACCGTGCACGTGGTGCACCCTGACGGCGCGGTCGCCTCACGCGAACTGTGGGATGCGCCGTATTCCTCGGAGGTCCACGACATGTGGCTCACCCCGCAGTGGATGGTGTTGCCGTTCCAGGGATTCGTCTTCGACCCAGACCGGATCGAGCGTGGTCTGCCGGTCCACGGGTGGAACCCGGAACTGCCGACCATCCTGGCGCTGGTGCCCCGCGACGACGTCGAGTACGGCGAAATCCACTGGATCATAGCGGAAATCGAGCCGCAGTACATGATGCACACGCTGGCCGCGGACGTCACCGAGAACACGCTGACCCTGGACGCACCGATCTTCGAGCGGCCGCCGTTTCCGCTCGACATCGACCGCTTCGAGGGCAAGGACGTCGCGTTGTTCTTCAACCTGGCGCGCAGCACGCTCGGCCGCTGGACGGTGGACTTGTCCACCGGCAGCGTGAAATCCGAGCTGCTCGACGACCGCCCCTGCGAGCTGCCCAAGGTCGACGAACGCTTCTACGGGCGCGGGCACCGCTGGGGTTACCTGATCGGCGGCGACGCCAAGGGCAACGGCATGCGCATGCACAGCCTGGTGGTGCGCGACTTGCACACCGGCGACGAGCAGGAGTACCGGCTGCGCCACGACCGCCCGGCGGTCGTGATGGAGCCTACTTTTGTGCCCCGTACACCCGACGCGCCGGAAGGCGACGGCTATTTGATGGTGCCGGTGTCGCGGTGGACCGAAAACCTCGGCGAATACGTCATTTTCGACACCGACGACATCACCGCCGGACCCGTGTGCCGCATCGAGATCCCGTTTTTGCTGGGCTTCACCCCACACGGACACTGGATGGACTTCCGTTGATGCTCAACGCCTTCGAAGAAGCCGAGTTACGCGCGTCGGTGCACGGCATCGTCGCCGGCTTCGGCAACGACTACTTCACCCACTGCAGCGAGACTCTGCAGCATCCCACCGAGCTGTGGGACGCGCTGGCCGCCGGCGGATTCGTCGGCGTGAACCTGCCCGAAGAATACGGCGGCGGCGGAATGGGGCTGTCCGCCATGAACATGGTCGCCGAGGAAGCTGCCGCCGCGGGCTGTCCGCAGATCATGCTGATGATCTCGCCGGGCATCGTCGGCAGTCTCCTGGCGCGGCACGCCACCGACGAGCAGAAGCGAGCGTGGCTGGCGCCGATGGCCGCCGGAACGCTGAAGATCGCGTTCGCAATCACCGAACCCGACGCGGGCTCCAACTCGCATCAGCTCGCCACCACCGCGCGCCGCGACGGCGACAAGTACTACATCAGCGGACAGAAGACCTTCATCACCGCCGCCGACCAGGCCGACGCCCTGCTGGTCGTCACCCGCACCGGCACCGATGCGCGTGGTCGTGCGCAGCTGTCGCTGTTCCTGGTCGACCGCGATACGCCCGGCATCGACATGCACCGCATCCCAATGACTTTCGAGATCACCGACAAGTCGTTCACGGTGTTCTTCGACAACGTGGCGGTCCCGGCGGACCGGCTCGTCGGCGGCGAAGGCAACGGGCTGCGCGTCGCGTTCGACGGCATGAACCCCGAACGGGTGATCATCGCGGCGATCTGCAACGGCGTCAGCCGCTACGCGCTGGACAAGGCGGTCACCTACGCCCGCGAGCGGCGGGTGTGGCAGGTGCCGATCGGCGCGCATCAGGGCGTGGCACATCCGTTGGCCGAAGCCAAGATTGCGCTGGAGTCGGCCCGGCTGATGACCCGGCACGCCGCCGAGAGCTACGACGCCGGAACCGACGCTGGGGAGGCCAGCAACATGGCCAAATTCCTGGCCGCCGACGCGGCGATCCGCTGCGTCGACGCGGCCATCGAGGTGCACGGCGGCAGCGGGTTCACCCGCGAGGTCGCGTTGTCCAACATGTACGAGTTCGTCCGCCTGTTCAAGACCGTGCCGATCACCCGCGAGATGATCCTCAACCACATCGCCCAGCACAGCCTCGGGTTGCCGAAGTCGTATTGACCGCGAAACGGACGGTCAATCGCTAGTGGTGATGGTGCGGCAGGCGGGGGATGTGGAAGTGGTGGTGGGGCCCACCCATCGCCGGGCACGGTTCGAGGTCGATGCTGTCCGCGTGCAACACGCCGCCGTCCCTAGTGCCTTGCGCTGCTAGACACTTACCGTTCTGGATCGCTTGCGCATCGGTGACCGCATGCTTTTGGTAGGTGGTCGAGTCGGTGACGTTGACGTCGGTGTGCGTGGTCTTGCCCGCGGCGTCGGTGCTGTCGACGCCGATGGTGTTGCCCGTAACCGTTTTGACCGTCCCGGACATACCGGTGGCCGGCTCGCCGGGCGGTGGTGGTGGGCAGTTACCGCCTTCCGATGGGCTGATGGTCACTGACTGCGCGGCCTGTGCAGTGGGCTCGACGTCGACACAGCTGCCCGGGGTGACGTCGGCCAGCTGCGCAGGACCCAGCTCGGTGATCGTCGTCGTCGGTGTGAAGTCGACTCTCGCCGCGGTCCGATCACGCTGCGTGAGCTCGATCGTGTCGCCAGACACCGCTTTAACCATGCCTTCGACGTGATCGTGACCGATGGGAGGCGGGGGCTTGGACGCCGAAGGTGTCGCGCTTGCCGTCGCGCTCGACGAGGTGCTGGATTTGGCTGCGGTTCCGTTCTCGGAGCCGCCGCATGCGGCGACGGCCAGAGTCGTGGCACCGGCCACCGCGACAAGCGCGAGGGTGAGTCGATGTTTGGGCACGGCGGTGAACCCCACTGCACCAGTGGACCCCGTCATGCTGGCAATCGGCTATGAAGCCGCTGTGAGGGTCGAATCCGCGTGAATAGAGTAGTGCCATGTTCTGGCTGTGCCGGACCTGCGGTGTGGAGCATGCGACCGCATCGGAGCTCTGCGCGATCTGCGCCGACGAGCGGCAGTGGGTGCCCCGCGAAGGTCAGCAGTGGGCGACGCTGGAGGAGCTTGCCGCCGAGGGGATGCGTTCCGAGGTCACCGTGATCGAGGACGGCTTGGTGGGTATCGGCAGCTCGCCGGCATTGGGTATCGGCCAAGTGGGAAAGCTGGTGTGCACCAAGGGCGGCAACGTGTTGTGGGATCCGTCGGGTTTTGTCGACGACGCCGCAATCGCCGCCGTGACAGAACACGGCCCGGTCGTCGGGATCGTCGCCAGCCATCCGCACATGTACGGCGCGCAAGTGGAGTGGAGTCACCGGCTCGGCGGTGTGCCGGTGTACGTCAACGCCGCCGACGCCGAGTGGGTGATGCGCCCCGATCCGGTGATCCGGCACTGGTCGGACACGCTGGAGCTGACGCCGTCGCTGTCGGTGGTCCGCGTCGGCGGTCATTTCCCCGGCAGTGCGGTCGCCTGCTGGAGCGACGGCGCCGACGGCCGCGGCGTGCTGCTGGTCGGCGACACCGTCTTCCCCAACCCTGACCGGCGCACGGTCGGCTTCCTGCGCAGCTACCCCAACCGGCTGCCGCTGTCGGCGGCGGTGGTGCTGCGGATGGCCGACACGCTGGCCGAGCTGCGGTTCGACCGCATCTACGGTCTGTTCACCAATGCGATCGACAGCGACGGCCAGGCCGCGGTCCGGCGATCGGCGGCGCGGCACGCCGCGTGGGTCCGCGGCGACTACGACTACCTGACCTGACCCCCCGGAACACCAAAGCGGCTCGCGACGTTGGGCAAAGGGTGACTACTCGAGACCTCACTGCAGAAGAGTTCAACGACACCATCAACGGCAACGACATCGTTCTCGTCGACTTCTGGGCGTCCTGGTGCGGCCCGTGCCGGGCGTTTGCGCCGACGTTCGCGGCGTCGTCGGACAAACACCCCGACGTCGTCTTCGCCAAGGTCGACACCGAGGCCGAGCAGCAGCTCGCCGCGGCTGCCGACATCCGGTCCATCCCCACATTGATGGCGTTCAAGAAGGGCAAGCTGGTGTTCAACCAGCCTGGCGCGCTGCCGCCGGCCGCGCTGGAAGAACTGGTGCAAAAGGTGAAGGACTTCGACATCGACGCCGCGATCGCCGCGCAGGAGGTCGACGGTCAGTCCTGACCCGTTACCTTCGACGGGTGAATTATGTCCTCGTTGAACATCCGCGGCCATCTGTCGCGCTGATCACCCTCAACCGGCCCGAGCGGATGAACTCCATGGCATTCGACGTCATGGTCCCGCTCAAGGCGGCGCTGGAAAAGATCACCTACGACAACTCGGTGCGGGTCGTCGTGCTGACCGGCGCGGGCCGGGGTTTCTCGTCGGGCGCCGACCACAAGTCGGCGGGGGAGGTGCCGCACGTCGCGGGGCTGACCCGGCCGACTTACGCGCTGCGCTCGATGGAGATTCTCGACGACGTCATCCTGGCGCTGCGCCGGCTGCATCAACCGGTGATCGCCGCCGTCAACGGCGCCGCGATCGGCGGCGGGCTGTGCCTGGCGCTGGCCTGTGACATCCGGATCGCCGCATCCGGCGCCTACTTTCGCGCGGCAGGCATCAACAACGGGTTGACGGCCAGCGAACTCGGGCTGAGCTACCTGCTGCCGCGGGCCATCGGTTCGTCGCGGGCCTTCGAGCTCATGCTCACCGGCCGCGACGTCGACGCCGAGGAAGCCGAACGGATCGGCTTGGTTTCGCGCCAAGTTCAAGACGACCAACTGCTGGACACGTGTTACGCGATGGCCGAGCGGATCGCCGCGTTCTCCCGGCCTGGAATCGAGTTGACCAAACGCACACTATGGACTGGACTGGACGCCGCTAGCCTGGAAGGGCACATGCAGGCCGAAGGCCTGGGACAGCTCTTTGTTCGTCTGCTCACCGCCAACTTCGAGGAAGCGGTCGCCGCGCGCGCAGAGAAACGCCCGCCGGTGTTCACCGACGACAAGTAACCCACAAGGAGAGTGACCGTGATCACGGCAACGGACCTCGAGGTCCGCGCTGGCGCGCGCACGCTGCTCTCCGTCGACGGCGCGGCACTGCGGATCCAGCCCGGCGATCGCATCGGGCTGGTCGGCCGCAACGGCGCCGGCAAGACGACGACACTGCGCATCCTGGCCGGCGAAGCCGAGCCCTATGCCGGGTCGGTGACTCGCACCGGCGAGATCGGTTATCTGCCGCAGGATCCCAAAGAGGGCGACCTCGACGTGCTGGCCCGCGACCGGGTGCTGTCCGCGCGGGGGTTGGACACGTTGCTCACCGATTTGGAAAAGCAGCAGGCGCTGATGGCCGAGGTCGCCGACGACGACGCGCGTGACCGTGCGGTGCGCCGCTACGGCCAGCTCGAGGAGCGATTCGCCGCACTCGGCGGCTACGGCGCCGAAAGCGAAGCAGGCCGGATCTGCGCGAGTCTCGGTTTGCCCGAACGGGTCTTGACCCAGCCGCTGCGCACGTTGTCGGGCGGCCAGCGACGCCGGGTGGAGCTGGCGCGCATCCTGTTCGCGGCGTCCGACACCGGCGCCGGCTCGGCGACCACGCTGCTGCTCGACGAGCCCACCAACCATCTCGACGCCGATTCGCTGGGCTGGCTGCGGGATTTCCTGCGCGGCCACGCCGGCGGGCTGGTGGTCATCAGCCACAACGTCGATCTGCTGGCCGATGTCGTCAACCGGGTGTGGTTCCTCGACGCCGTGCGCGGTGAGGTCGACGTCTACAACATGGGTTGGCAAAAGTATCTCGATGCTCGCGCCACCGACGAGCAGCGCCGCCGGCGGGAACGTGCCAACGCCGAGCGCAAGGCCGCCGCGTTGCGTACCCAGGCTGCCAAGCTGGGCGCCAAGGCCACCAAAGCCGTTGCGGCGCAGAACATGCTGCGCCGCGCCGACCGGATGATGGCTGCCCTGGAGGAAGAACGGGTGGCCGACAAGGTGGCCCGGATCAAATTCCCGACGCCCGCGGCGTGCGGACGCACACCGCTGGTGGCCAAAGGATTGACCAAGACCTACGGGTCACTGGAGGTGTTCACCGGCGTCGATTTGGCCATCGACCGCGGCTCGCGGGTGGTGGTGCTGGGACTCAACGGCGCGGGCAAGACGACGCTGCTGCGGCTGCTGGCCGGCGTGGAACAGCCCGACGCCGGAGCGCTGGTACCCGGACATGGTGTGAAACTTGGCTATTTCGCACAAGAACACGACACCCTCGACGATGCCGCGACGGTGTGGCAGAACATCCGCCACGCCGCACCCGATTCCGGTGAGCAGGACTTGCGCGGGCTGCTCGGCGCATTCATGTTCAGCGGCCCGCAACTCGACCAGTTCGCCGGCACGCTGTCCGGTGGCGAAAAGACGCGGCTGGCGCTGGCCGGTCTGGTGGCGTCGACGGCGAATGTCTTGCTGCTCGACGAACCCACCAACAATCTCGACCCCGCTTCTCGCGAACAAGTGCTCGACGCGCTGCGCAGTTATACCGGCGCGGTGGTACTGGTGACGCATGATCCCGGAGCGGCCGAGGCGCTCGACCCGCAACGCGTCGTGCTGCTGCCGGACGGCACCGAAGACCATTGGTCCGACGAGTATCGGGATCTCATCGAGTTGGCCTGACAGCGATTTCGCGAAATTCCTCCGACGCCGACGGTCGCTTCCTACGCTTAGCCGGGAGGGGTTCGGTTCCTAGTGAAGCGGGGAGGCGCCGATGAGGAAATCGAAGAAACCGCGCGAACAGTTGTTGGCCGAGTTGCGCCATGCGTACGAGGGCGGAGCCAGCATCCGTAACCTGGTGGCGTCCACCGGCAGATCGTACGGGTCGATTCACAGCATGCTTCGCGAATCGGGAACGTCGATGCGCAGCCGGGGCGGGCCCAACCACCGAACCCGCACCGCGCGGTAAGCCGCTGCCCCGCCGAGTGTGAATCTGCCGACGCGGCACCGGCGTGTCGCGTCGTGAAATTCACAGTCGGCGAGGGCTAACCCTGCCGCACAGAACCTTCGACGAGATCCAAGACGGCGGTAAGGCGTTGCGGGTCTTCGCCGGACGCCAGCCGGGCCACCAGCCCGTCCAGCACCAGGTCCAGGTAGCACTGCAGCACGTCACTCGGCACATCGTCGCGCAGCCGCCCCGCCTGCTTCTGCCGGCGTAGCCGATCCGTCGTCGCCGCCGCCAGCTCCGCCGAGCGCTCGGTCCACCCGCGGCTGAACGCGGGATCGTTGCGCAGCTTGCGGGCGATCTCCAAACGTGTGACGAGCCAATCGAATTGGTCTGGTGCGGCGAGCAAGTCGCGCATCACCTGGATCAGGCCCTCCCGCGACGCGACAGCCGCCATCCGCTCGGCATCCTCGCGGGCCAGCTCGAAGAACAGCGTGTCCTTGTCGCGAAAGTGGTGAAAGATCGCGCCGCGTGACAACCCGATTGCCTTTTCGAGCCGCCGCACCGTCGCCTTGTCATAGCCGTACTCGGCGAAGCAGCGGCGGGCGCCGTCGAGGATTTGACGGCGCCGGGCCGCCAGATGGTCCTGGCTGACCTTCGGCACACGCGCCCTAGGACTTCAGCATGTTGCGCAGCACGTACTGCAGGATGCCGCCGTTGCGGTAGTAGTCCGCCTCGCCCGGTGTGTCGATGCGCACCACTGCGTCGAACTCGACCGGCTTACTCCCGTCTTTGGACGCCTTGACATGAACGGTCTTCGGCGTCTTGCCGTCGTTGAGCGCCTCGATCCCGGTGATGTCGAACACCTCGGTGCCGTCGAGCCCCAGCGACTCGACCGACTTGCCCTCGGGGAACTGCAGCGGGATCACGCCCATGCCGATCAGGTTGGAGCGGTGGATACGCTCGAACGACTCGGCGATCACCGCCCGCACGCCCAGCAGCATCGTGCCCTTGGCCGCCCAGTCCCGCGACGAGCCCGAGCCGTATTCCTTGCCGCCCAGCACCACCAGCGGAATGTTTTGCGCCGCATAGTTTTGCGCGGCGTCGTAGATGAACGCCTGCGGGCCGCCATCCTGGGTGAAGTCGCGGGTGTATCCCCCGGCCACGTCGTCGAGCAACAAATTGCGCAGCCGGATGTTGGCGAACGTGCCGCGGATCATCACCTCGTGGTTGCCGCGGCGTGAGCCGTAGGAGTTGTAGTCCTTGCGCGCCACGCCGTGCTCGTCGAGGTACTGCGCCGCCGGGGTGCCCGGCTTGATGCTGCCGGCCGGCGAGATGTGGTCGGTGGTCACCGAGTCGCCGAGCAGGGCGAGCACCCGCGCGCCGGTGATGTCGCTGACCGGCTGCGGCTCGGCCGACATCCCCTCGAAATACGGCGGCTTGCGCACATAGGTCGAATCCGGGGCCCACTCAAAGGTGTTGCCGCTCGGGGTCGGCAGGTTGCGCCACCGCTCGTCGCCCTTGAACACGTCGGCGTAGTTCTTGGTGAACATCTCTTGGTTGATCGCCGACGCGATGGTGTCGGACACGTCCTTCTGCGATGGCCAGATGTCACGCAGGAACACGTCGTTGCCGTCTTTGTCTGTACCCAACGGCTGCGAGTCGAAGTCGAAGTCCATGGTGCCGGCCAGCGCGTAGGCGACCACCAGCGGCGGCGATGCCAGGTAGTTCATCTTCACGTCCGGGTTGATCCGGCCCTCGAAGTTGCGGTTGCCCGACAGCACGGCGGCGACCGAAAGGTCGTTGTCGTTGATCACTTTCGAGATCTCCTCGGGCAACGGGCCCGAGTTGCCGATGCACGTGGTGCAGCCGTAGCCGACCAGGTAGAAGCCGAGCTTCTCCAGATACGGCCACAGCCCGGCCTTTTCGTAGTAGTCGTGCACCACCTGCGAGCCGGGCGCCATCGTGGTCTTCACCCACGGCTTGGAGGTCAGCCCCTTTTCGACGGCGTTGCGCGCCAGCAGCGCCGCGCCCAGCATCACCTCGGGGTTGGAGGTGTTGGTGCACGACGTGACCGCCGCGATCACCACCGCGCCGTGGTCGAGCACGAACTCACCGAGTTCCTTGGACTTGACCGTCACCGGGTTGCTGGTGCGACCCTTCGCGTGTGCGGCGGCGGAATGCACATGGTCGTCAGCGTGACCGTTCGACACCTGCCCCGGGTCGCTGGCCGGGAACGTCTCGTCGACTACCTCGTCGAGCTTGGAGTACTCCGTCTTCTGCGGGTCGTCGCCGACGTAGGTCGGAAGTGTCTGGCGGAACGCCGATTTCGCATCGGAGAGCGCGATGCGGTCCTGCGGGCGCTTCGGTCCGGCGATCGAGGGCACCACATCGGACAGGTTCAGCTCGAGGTACTCGGAGAACGCCGGCTCGTGCGCCGGGTCGTGCCACAGGCCCTGTTCCTTGGCGTAGGCCTCGACCAGAGCAAGCTGCTTGTCGCTGCGACCGGTGAACCGCAGGTAATCGATGGTCTCCTGGTCGATCGGGAAAATAGCTGCGGTAGAACCGAATTCGGGACTCATGTTGCCCAGCGTCGCGCGGTTGGCCAGTGGCACCTCGGCCACGCCCTCGCCGTAGAACTCGACGAATTTGCCGACGACGCCGTGCTTGCGCAGCATCTCGGTGACAGTCAAAACGACGTCGGTGGCCGTCACACCCGGCTGGATCTCACCGGTCAGCTTGAAACCGACCACCCGCGGGATCAGCATCGACACCGGCTGCCCGAGCATTGCGGCCTCGGCCTCGATACCGCCCACGCCCCAACCCAATACGCCCAGGCCGTTGACCATCGTGGTGTGCGAGTCGGTGCCCACACAGGTGTCCGGGTACGCCACGCCGTCGCGTTCCATCACCACGCTGGCCAGGTATTCGATGTTGACCTGGTGCACGATCCCGGTTCCCGGCGGCACCACCTTGAAGTCGGAGAAGGCGCCCTGCCCCCACCGCAGGAACTGGTAGCGCTCGCCGTTGCGCTGGTACTCGATCTCGACGTTGCGCTCGAAGGCGTCGGCGCGGCCGAACAGGTCCGCGATCACCGAGTGGTCGATCACCAGATCGGCGGGGGCCAGCGGGTTGACCTTCTCGGGATTGCCGCCCAGCTCGGCGACGGCCTCGCGCATGGTGGCCAGGTCGACGATGCACGGCACACCGGTGAAGTCCTGCATCACCACCCGGGCGGGGGTGTACTGGATTTCGATGCTGGGCTCCGCCTTGGGATCCCAGTTGGCGATGGCGCCGATGTGGTCCTTGGTGATGTTGCTGCCGTCCTCGTTGCGCAGCAGGTTCTCGGCGAGGACCTTGAGACTGTAGGGGAGTTTCTCGGTGCCGGGCACTGCGTCGAGGCGATAGATCTGATAACTGTTGTCGCCGACCTTCAAGGTGTTGCGGGCTTGGAACGAATTCACCGAATCCTTGTTGCTCACATCAACTCCCGAGATGTAGTTCTTTGGCGGCGACCCGCCGACGGGCTGTGCCGGCGGCCGGTTGCCACTTTAACAGTACGCTTGTCCTGCATTCTGGCGCCCGCCCACGCGCCTCAGTCTTGTCCTGTTGCCACCGTGCTGTCAGGCGATCAGGAGAGGCGGTACGGTCTTGATCCGTGACTACCCCGCAAGCGCCGTCCTACATCCCGGGCGAGATCTGCGGCACCGTCGGCCTCGACCCGTCGACCCCTCCCGATCAGTGTCTGGCGTTGGTCCGGGCGCAGGTCGACTTCGAAGGAGTCAGCGCGCCGCCGGACGTCGCCCCGGGACTGCGGCAGGTGGTCAACCAGGCTCGCGCTGACGGCATCGACCTCAAGATCGTCGTGCTCGACCAGAACCCGCCCAACGACCCGCCGCTGCGCGACGTCGCCACTGTGGTGGGGTCCGACCATCCCGACGCCACGGTTCTGGTGCTCAGCCCCTCGCACGTCGGCTCGTACAGCACGCATTTCCCCCGCTCCACGCTGGAGATCGGCGAGGACAACGCCAAGACCGGCAACCCCGTGGTCTCGGCGCAGAATTTCCTGCACCAGCTCAACACCCCGCAGTTTCCCTGGACAGCCTTCACCATCGTGCTGTTGATCGTGGTGGCGGCGGCTGCCGTCGGCACCCGGATCCTGCAACTGCGGGCCAGGCGCTCAGCAACCGCGGCCGAAGACGCTGAGACGTCGGCTGAGGACGTCGAACAGAGCAGCTAGCTCGCTACAAGCCGGCGCGGCTATCGCGCTGCATATTCCCCTGGTAGCAAACTGCCCAGGTCACCATTGGGTCACAATCATTTCAATTACAGACCTGTAATTTGTTACTAAAGTTTCAATAGAGACTCCTGTGACTTACGGTGCAATTGATGCTTCCGCTCTGATCGCGCTTCCAGTGCCACTGGGGCCGACGCCGACCGTCCCGCGTTGAGCCATAGGAGACTAATGAGACGCTTCCGCCGCGGCTCGCTTTCTCGCTTGGCCGCAAGCCTCTGTGTGCTCATGGTGTTGTGCACGCCGGGGCTCGCGACGGCGGATCCGGGCGCGGGGCCGGACACGCTGGGCGGGCTGATCGCCGACGTCGCAAAGGCCAACCAGCGTCTGCAGGACCTCAGCGCCGCAATCAAGACCGAACAGGAAAGCGTCAACAAGGCGCTGGTCGACGTGGAAACGGCGCGCGACAACGTCGCCGCCGCCCAACATGACGTCGAAGTCAGCCAGCAGGGCGTCAAGGACGCCAACGCGGCAATCGCTGCGGCGCAGCAGCGCTTCGACAGGTTCGCGGCGGCGACCTACATCAACGGCCCCTCTGACAGTTATCTGACCGCCGCCGGCCCGGACGACATCATTGCCACCGCCACCGCGGGCAGGACCCTATCCGCCAGCTCCCAGCGAGTGATGGAGAACCTGCAGCGGGCCCGCACCGAGCAGGTGAACAAGGAGTCTGCGGCGCGGTTGGCCAAGCAGAAAGCCGACAAGGCTGCCGCGGAGGCGCGGGCCAGCCAGGACGCGGCGGTGGCGGCGCTGACCAACGCGCATCGCACGTTCGCCGAACAGCAGCAAGAAGTCAACCGCCTGGGCGCCGAGCGCGACGCGGCCCGGGCCAGGCTTGACGCCGCCCGCAGTTGGTCGGCGCCGGGGGGCGGAACCGGCACCGGCCCGCGGGCGGCGTCTTCCCCTGGAGACCGGTGGGATCCCGGCGGCGCCCCGGGAGCGCCGCGCGCTCACAACCCCGGGCAGTGGGACGGCGAGTGGGACCCGACCCTGCCGATGGTGCCCAGCGCCAACGTCCCCGGCGACCCGATCGCCGTCATCAACACGATCCTGGGCATTTCGGCGACCTCATCGCAGGTCACCGCCAACATGGGGAAGAAATTCCTCCAACAGATGGGCATCCTCAAGCCCGACGACACCGGCATCACCAACGGCCGGATCCCGCGCGTCTACGGACGGCAGGCCTCCGAATATGTGATTCGCCGCGGGTTGTCGCAGTTGGGCGTGCCGTACTCCTGGGGCGGGGGTAACGCGGCGGGGCCGAGTCGCGGAATCGGCTCCGGGTCGGACACCGTCGGTTTCGACTGCTCGGGGCTGGTGCTGTATTCGTTCGCCGGCGTGGGCATCAAACTGCCGCACTACTCAGGTTCGCAGTACAACCTCGGCCGCAAGATCCCGTCGTCGCAGATGCGCCGGGGTGACGTCATCTTCTACGGGCCGGGCGGCAGCCAGCACGTCACGATCTACCTCGGCGACGGCCAGATGCTCGAGGCGCCGGATGTCGGTTTGAAGGTCAGGGTCGCGCCGGTTCGCACCAGTGGCATGACGCCCTACGTGGTCCGCTACATCGAGTACTGACCGTGAAAGGACCTATGCGCCAGACGATTTCGCGTCTGATCGGGATGACGTTGGCGGTGATCGGGCTGGTGCTCGGCCTGGCCTGCCCGGCCGTTGCCGAGGACGGCGCCTGGGACCCGACGCTACCGCCGGTGATCAGCGCCGGCGCCCCGGGGGATCCGGTCGCCATCGCCAATGCCTCGCTGAACGCCACCGCCCAGGCCACCCAGACCACGATGGATCTGGGGCGGCAGTTCCTCGGCGGGCTCGGGATCAACCTGGGTGGCAACAACACCAACACCACCCCGGGCCGGATTCCGCGGGTCTATGGCCGCCAGGCCGTCGAATATGTGATCCGCCGGGCGTCGTCGCAGATGGGGGTGCCGTATTCGTGGGGTGGCGGCACCCCCAACGGGCCCAGCAAGGGTGTGGACTCGGGCGCCGACACCGTCGGCTTCGACTGTTCGGGCCTGATGCGCTACGCCTTCGCCGGCGTCGGCGTACTGATCCCGCGGTTTTCCGGCGACCAGTACAACGCCGGCCGGCACGTCCCGCCGTCGCAGGCCAAACGCGGCGACCTGATCTTCTACGGCCCGGGCGGCGGCCAGCACGTCACCATGTATCTGGGCAACGGTCAGATGCTGGAGGCGTCCAGCATCGCCGGCAAGGTCACGGTCAGCCCGGTGCGCACGCCCGGCATGACGCCGTTTGTCACCCGGATCATCGAGTACTGACTCGCCGGGCGCCGCCCGCGTCGACGGAATCCGGGCGGCCTGGAATAGTTGGACGAGGGCACGCCGCTGCCCCGTGTGGAGAGCTGTGGAAGGGTTGTATCGATGACATCAGCAGGTGGCGCCAGCGGGTACTCCGGCCCGAGCGGGCCGCCGACGACGCCGGCGCATGCGTCGTCGGCGGACGGTGGCAACGGACTGGCCGCCGAGGTACACACCCTGGAACGGGCGATCTTCGAGGTCAAGCGCATCATCGTCGGCCAGGATCAGCTCGTCGAGCGGATGCTGGTCGGCCTGCTGTCCAAGGGCCACGTACTGCTCGAGGGCGTGCCGGGTGTGGCCAAGACCCTGGCCGTGGAGACGTTCGCCCGGGTGGTCGGCGGGACGTTCGCTCGCATCCAGTTCACGCCCGACCTGGTGCCCACAGACATCATCGGTACGCGCATCTACCGGCAGGGCAAGGAGGAGTTCGACACCGAGCTGGGCCCGGTGGTGGTCAACTTCCTGCTGGCCGACGAGATCAACCGCGCGCCGGCCAAGGTGCAGTCGGCGCTGCTGGAGGTCATGCAGGAACGCCACGTTTCTATCGGCGGCAAGACCTTCCCGCTGCCCAGCCCGTTCCTGGTGATGGCAACCCAGAACCCGATCGAGCACGAGGGCGTCTACCCGCTGCCGGAGGCGCAGCGCGACCGCTTCCTGTTCAAGATCAACGTGGGCTACCCCTCTCCCGAGGAAGAGCGCGAGATCATCTACCGGATGGGTGTGCGTCCGCCGGAGCCCAAGCAGATCCTCAACACTTCTGACCTGCTGCGGCTGCAGGAAATCGCGGCCAACAACTTCGTGCATCACGCGCTGGTCGACTACGTGGTTCGCGTCGTCACCGCCACCCGCCACCCCGAGCAGCTCGGGATGAACGACGTCAAGAGCTGGATCGCGTTCGGCGCATCCCCGCGTGCGTCGCTGGGCATCATCGCCGCCGCTCGGTCGCTGGCGCTGGTGCGTGGCCGCGACTACGTGATTCCGCAGGACGTCATCGAGGTCATTCCCGACGTGCTGCGGCACCGGCTGGTGCTCACCTACGACGCGCTGGCCGACGAGATCTCGCCGGAGATCGTGATCAACCGGGTCCTGCAGACGGTCGCCATGCCGCAAGTGAATGCCGTTCCGCAGCAAGGACATTCGGTGCCACCGGTGATGCAAGGCGCCACGGCCGCGGCTAGCGGTCGGTGACGGAGTCCAAAACGCCGGCGGTGGTACATCCGCCGTCGATGCAGCGCGGGGAGATCGGCGACCCGAAGCTGTCGGCGGCGCTGCGCACCCTCGAACTCACCATCAAACGCAAGCTCGACGGCCTCCTGCACGGCGATCACCTGGGCCTGATCCCGGGTCCGGGCTCGGAGCCGGGGGAGTCGCGCGAGTATGTGCCCGGTGACGACGTGCGCCGGATGGACTGGGCAGTCACCGCGCGCACCACCCACCCGCATGTGCGGCAGATGATCGCCGACCGGGAGCTCGAGACCTGGTTGGTGGTCGACATGTCGGCCAGCCTGGACTTCGGCACCAGCGTCTGCGAAAAACGCGACCTGGCGGTGGCCGCCGCGGCCGCGATCACATTTCTCAACAGCGGCGGCGGCAACCGGCTCGGCGCGCTGATCGACAATGGGGCACAACGGATCCGGGTACCAGCCCGGTCCGGACGCCAGCATGAGCAGACCTTGTTGCGCGCCATCGCCACCGCGCCCAAGGCGCCGGTCGGGGTGCGCGGCGATCTGGCGGCATCGATCGACGCGCTGCGCCGCCCCGAGCGCCGTCGCGGGATGGCGGTGATCATCAGCGATTTCCTCGGCCCGATCAACTGGCAGCGGCCGCTGCGCGCGATCGCCGCCCGCCACGAAGTGCTGGGCATCGAGGTGCTCGACCCCCGCGATGTCGAGCTGCCGGACGTGGGCGACGTCATCCTGCAGGACGCCGAATCCGGTGTCACCCGCGAGTTCACCATCGACGAACAGCTGCGTGACGACTTCGGCAAAGCGGCGGCCGCCCATCGCGCAGACGTCAAGCGCACCTTCCGCAGCTGCGGGGCGCCGCTGATGTCGTTGCGCACCGACCGCGACTGGATCGGCGACATCGTCCGCTTCGTGGAATCTCGTCGACGCGGCGCATTGGCGGGGCGCCAATGAATTTGCCGTTGCTCGGCCCGATGACGCTCACCGGGTTCGCTCACGCGTGGTGGTTTCTGTTCTTCCTGGTCGTTCTCGGCATCGTCGCGCTCTACATCATCGCGCAGGTGGCCCGGCAGCGGCGGATGCTGCGGTTCGCCAACATGGAACTGCTGGAAAGCGTTGCGCCCAAACAGCCCACCCGGTGGCGGCATCTCGCGGCGATTCTGTTGACACTGTCGTTGGTACTGCTGACCATCGCGATGGCCGGGCCGACGCACGATGTGCGGATCCCGCGCAACCGCGCGGTGGTGATGCTGGTGATCGACGTGTCGCAGTCGATGCGCGCGACGGACGTTGAACCCAACCGGATGGTGGCCGCACAGGTGGCTGCCAAGGAGTTCGCCGGCGAGCTGACGCCCGGCATCAACTTGGGCCTGATCGCTTACGCGGGCACCGCGACGGTGCTTGTGCAGCCGACCACCAACCGGGAGGCCACCAAGGCCGCGCTGGACAAGCTGCAGTTCGCCGACCGAACCGCCACCGGCGAAGGCATCTTCACCGCATTGCAGGCCATCGCCACCGTCGGCGCGGTGATCGGCGGCGGCGACACCCCGCCGCCGGCGCGCATCGTGTTGTTCTCCGACGGCAAGGAGACGGTGCCGACCAACCCGGACAATCCCAAGGGGGCGTTCACCGCCGCACGCACCGCCAAGGACCAGGGCGTGCCGATCTCGACCATTTCGTTCGGCACCCCGTACGGGTTCGTCGACATCAACGGCCAGCGCCAACCGGTGCCCGTCGACGACACCACGATGAAGAAGGTCGCCGAACTCTCCGGCGGCAACCACTACAACGCGTCGAATCTGCAGCAGCTCAAAGAGGTCTACGCGTCGTTGCAGCAGCAGATCGGGTACGAGACCATCCGCGGTGACGCCAGCGTCGGCTGGCTGCGGCTCGGTTCGCTGATCCTGGCGTTGGCCGCTCTGGCCGCGGTGCTGATCAACCGCAGATTACCTACTTAGTGTGGTCGCCGAGTGGCCACTTAATGCACGCTTCCGTCGAAAAGACGTGTCATAAGTGGCCACTCGGCGATGCGATAGGTTGTCGGGGTGACTGAGACAGCCACAGAAACCACTCACGCAGGCAAGCCGCCCTTCGTATCGCGATCGGTGCTGGTCACGGGAGGAAATCGCGGGATCGGGCTCGCGATCGCGCGGCGTTTGGCTGCCGACGGCCACAAGGTGGCTGTCACGCATCGCGGATCCGGGGCGCCCGAGGGATTGTTCGGCGTCGAGTGTGACGTCACCGACAACGACGCCGTCGATCGCGCCTACAAGGAGGTCGAGGAACACCAGGGCCCGGTCGAGGTGCTGGTGTCCAACGCCGGCCTGGCCGCGGATGCATTCCTCATGCGGATGACCGAAGAGAAGTTCCAGAAGGTCATCGACGCCAACCTCACCGGGGCGTTCCGGGTGGCCCAGCGGGCGTCGCGCAGCATGCAGCGAAAGCGGTTCGGCCGAATGATCTTCATCGGTTCGGTCTCCGGCACGTGGGGCATCGGCAACCAGGCCAATTACGCGGCCTCCAAGGCCGGTCTGATCGGTATGGCCCGCTCGATTGCTCGCGAGCTGTCGAAGGCCAACGTGACCGCGAATGTGGTGGCCCCGGGCTACATCGACACCGATATGACCCGCGCGCTGGACGAGCGGATTCAGGCGGGGGCACTGGAATTCATCCCGGCGAAGCGGGTTGGCACCGCCGCCGAGGTTGCCGGCGTGGTCAGCTTTCTCGCCTCTGAGGACGCCTCGTACATCTCAGGCGCGGTGATCCCGGTCGACGGCGGCATGGGCATGGGTCACTAGGACACAAAGGACGGACATGGCAGGACTTCTCGAAGGCAAACGCATCCTGGTCACCGGGATCATCACCGATGCGTCGATCGCGTTCCACATCGCCCGGGTCGCCCAGGAGCAGGGCGCGCAGCTGGTCTGCACCGGGTTCGACCGGCTGCGGCTGATCGAGCGGATCCTCGACCGGCTGCCCGAAAAGCCGCCGCTGGTCGAGCTGGACGTGCAAAACGAGAAGCACCTCGACACGCTGGCCGAGCGGGTGCTCGAGGTGATCGGCGAGGGCAATCAGCTTGACGGCGTGGTGCATTCGATCGGTTACATGCCGCCCAGCGGGATGGGCATCAATCCGTTCTTCGAGGCGCCGTATGAGGATGTCTCCAAAGGTATTCACATTTCGGCGTATTCGTACGCGTCGCTGGCCAAGGCGTTGTTGCCGATCATGAATCGCGGCGGCGCGATCGTCGGGATGGATTTCGACCCCACCCGCGCGATGCCGGCCTACAACTGGATGACGGTGGCCAAGAGCGCGCTGGAGTCGGTGAACCGGTTCGTGGCACGCGAAGCCGGCCCGTACGGTGTGCGCTCCAACCTTGTTGCCGCCGGGCCGATTCGGACGCTGGCGATGAGCGCGATCGTCGGCGGCGCGCTCGGTGAAGAAGCCGGCAAGCAGATGGAGCTGCTCGAGCAGGGCTGGGACCAGCGGGCGCCGATCGGCTGGGACATGAAGGACGCCACCCCGGTCGCCAAGACGGTGTGCGCGGTGCTGTCCGACTGGCTGCCGGCCACCACCGGCGACATCATCTTCGCCGACGGCGGGGCGCACAACCAGTTGCTCTGATGGACTTCGACGCGGTCCTGCTGCTGTCCTTCGGCGGGCCCGAAGGCCCCGAGCAGGTGCGGCCCTTTCTGGAGAACGTGACCCGCGGCCGGGGCGTCCCGCCGGAACGCCTCGACGAGGTCGCCGAGCACTACCTGCACTTCGGCGGGGTGTCGCCGATCAACGGCATCAACCGCGCACTGGTCACCGAACTGCACGCCGAACTCGGCGGCAGCCTGCCGGTGTATTTCGGTAACCGGAACTGGCAACCGTATGTCGAAGACGTCGTCGCGACCATGCGCGACAACGGAATTCGGCGTGCGGCGGTGTTCAGCACATCGGCGTGGAGTGGCTATTCCAGCTGTACCCAATACGTCGAGGACATCGCCCGGGCCCGTCGCCATGCCGGCGAGGATGCACCGGAATTGGTGAAACTGCGGCCCTACTTCGATCATCCGCTGTTCGTCGAGATGTTTGCCGACGCCGTCGCCGCCGCCGCAAAAACGGTGCCGGCGGGCGCCCGTTTGGTGTTCACCGCGCACTCCATCCCGGTGGCAGCCGATCAGCGCTGCGGTCCCCGGCTGTACAGCAGCCAAGTCGCATACGCCGCAAGGCTGGTGGCAACGGCCGCCGGATACCGGGATTACGACCTGGTGTGGCAGTCACGGTCGGGACCCCCGCAGATCCCGTGGCTGGAACCCGATGTCGCCGACCATCTTTCGACGCTCACCGGTGCGGTGATCGTGTGTCCGATCGGCTTTGTCGCCGACCACATCGAGGTGGTGTGGGATCTCGACCACGAGCTGCGCTCACAGGCCGACAAGGCGGGGATCGCGTTCGCGCGGGCCGCTACGCCCAACGCCGACCGCCGATTCGCCCGGCTGGCAGTCGATTTGATCGACGAGCTGCGCGAGGGCCGCGAGCCCGCTCGGGTGGTCGGGCCGGACCCGGTGCCGGGCTGTGGGGCCAGCGTCAACGGCGCGCCGTGCGGGCCGCCGCACTGCGTGGCCGAATGGTCTTCGCCTGCGGGGCTCAGCCCCGCCAGGCCGACCGCAGAATCGCGCTGACAGCGGCCATCCGGGCCGAGCGCACCACCGCGGCCAATGGCCGCAGCGCATCATTGGCGATCTGCGTCTGCGACGACGACTGTGTAGCAATGGGTGTCAGCCCTGCGCCGACCGTAATGATCGCGTCGACGTGTGCGGCGGTTTCCAGCACCCGCACGGCGCGGTTGGGCGCATGGTCGGGAATCCGGTGGTGGCGCATGGATTCGAGCAGCTGCTCGACGAGGCCGCGCGGATCGTCGACGTCGGCGCCGGACAAGCCGAGCCCGACCGCGCTGAGTATTTCTGCGGCCGACCGTACCGCCGACCGCAGTTCGTATTCGGCTTCACCGAGCTGATGCTCGTCGACTGCGGTCACATCCGGCAGCGAGTAAACCGTCCACGACAACGCGGTCAATTCCGGTTCCGCCGTGTCGTCGTGGTCGTCGTATCTGAACTCGGGGACCAGTCCGACGGCGACGGCGGAATCGTGGGGATCGAAGACCAGCACCGCCTCGCCCGCCGCCAGGGCCTCCTGCTCGAACCGGGTGCCCGCCGCCAGCCCGCGGACGTCGCCGGGCACCGGCAACACCAGGCTCACCGAGGGCGCCGGGATCCCCGTCCTGCCTGCCGCGGTGCGCAGAGTCTGCAGCAGCGACACCACACCAGCGTCGTCGACATCAGGCCACGGCAGACCGGTGTGACCCGCCGCCACCGCGTCGTACGCAGTGACGGATTGCGTTGGGGCCCAACAGGTTAACGCGTCGAGAACGTCGTCGGGGGCTGCCTGGCCGGCCAGCCATGCGTTGGCCCATACCGAGAGCGTTGCGCTGGGGCACCACATGAACTCGCAGTGTAGTTGTTCGGCGCGATCGAGGCGGATCACGCGATATTCTGGCGACATGCCTGCCGCCCTGATCTGGCTGATCGTCGCGCTGGGTCTTGCCGGTGCGGAGGCACTGACCGGCGATATGTTCTTGCTGATGCTGGGGGGCGGCGCCCTTGCCGCGGCGGGCAGCAGCTGGCTGCTGAATTTGCCGATCTGGGCCGACGGCGCGGTTTTCCTCGTGGTCTCGGTGCTGCTCTTGGTGCTGGTCCGGCCTGCGCTGCGGCGACGGCTCACGCCGGCGGTGGGTGCGCGGACCGGCGTGGAAGCGCTGGAAGGCAAGAACGCGCTGGTCCTCGACCGGGTCGCACGCGACGAGGGTCAGGTCAAGTTGGACGGCCAAATCTGGACCGCCCGCCCGCTCAACGACGTCGACGTGTACGAACCCGGCGAGCTGGTGACCGTCGTGCACATCGACGGTGCCACCGCGGTGGTGTGGAAGAACGTCTAAATAGAGGAGTTCATGATGCAAGGTGCCGCCGCCGGTCTGGTTTTCCTGGCCGTCCTGGTGATATTCGCCGCCATCGTAGTGGCCAAATCGATTGCGCTGATCCCGCAGGCCGAGGCCGCGGTCATCGAACGGCTGGGCCGCTACAGCCGCACGGTCAGCGGGCAGCTGACCCTCCTGGTGCCGTTCATCGACCGCATCCGCGCCCGGGTGGATCTGCGCGAAAGGGTGGTGTCGTTCCCGCCGCAGCCGGTGATCACCGAGGACAACCTGACCCTCAACATCGACACCGTGGTCTACTTCCAGGTCACCAATCCGCAGGCCGCGGTCTACGAGATCAGCAACTACATCGTCGGTGTCGAGCAGCTGACGACCACCACGCTGCGCAACGTGGTCGGCGGCATGACCCTGGAGCAGACGTTGACTTCGCGCGAGGTGATCAACCGCCAGCTGCGCGGCGTGCTGGACGAGGCCACAGGTCGCTGGGGGCTGCGGGTTGCTCGCGTCGAGTTGCGCAGCATCGACCCGCCGCCGTCGATCCAGGCATCGATGGAAAAGCAGATGAAGGCCGACCGGGAGAAGCGGGCAATGATCCTGACCGCGGAAGGCCAACGGGAATCGGCGATCAAGCAGGCCGAAGGTCAGAAGCAGGCCGAAATCCTTGCCGCCGAGGGTGCCAAGCAAGCCGCGATTCTGGCTGCGGAGGCCGACCGGCAGTCGCGAATGCTGCGTGCGCAAGGGGAACGGGCGGCGGCCTATCTGCAGGCGCAGGGCCAGGCGAAGGCGATCGAGAAGACGTTCGCCGCCATCAAGGCGGGCCGGCCGACTCCGGAGCTGCTGGCCTATCAGTATCTGCAGGTTCTGCCGAAGATGGCCCAGGGCGAAGCCAACAAGGTGTGGGTGGTGCCCAGCGACTTCGGTTCGGCGCTACAGGGTTTCACCAAACTGCTGGGCGCGCCCGGCGAGGACGGAGTGTTCCGGTATCAGCCGTCGCCGGTCGAGGAAGACCTGCCCAAGCCCGAGGACGACAGCGACGAGGTCGCGGATTGGTTCTCCACCGAAACCGACCCGGCGATCGTGCAGGCGGTGGCCAAGGCAGAAGCCGACGCGCGCAAGCCGGTCGAGGGAGTGCTCGGTGCGCCCTCCGAGCTGACTCAATAAGGCGTGGTGATGAGCGCACTGACTTCTCCCAAAACGTATGCGGCGCTGGCCGCTTTCCAGGCCGGTGATGCGGTAGCGTGTGCGATTCCGGTGCCGTACATCGCGAAATCCCTTGACACGCTGGGTGTTCCGCAGGACATCCGCTGGATCCTTCCGGTGTCCAAGGCAGCCTCGGTCATCGGTTTGCTGTCGGTCAGCAGGTTTCCCGTGCTGGCCCGGCTTACCACCGCGATGCTGACGCTGTATTTCGTTCTCGCCGTCGGAGCGCACATCCGTGTTCGGGACCGAGTAGTGAATGCCGTTCCGGCGGCGTCGTTTTTGGTGACATACGCGGCGCTGACGGTGAAGGGCCCCGATTAGTCGCGCGCCGGCACCAGGAAACACGCCAGGACCTTGACGAAGAGGAACAACGGAATCCAGGCCAGTGCGGGCTGCACTGGCAGCCAGATCAGGTTCACCAGCACTGCGGCCAGGGTCAATCCCAGCGCAGCGAGCCGCTTGAGATCCGCGGGCGCGAATTCGACTGCCGCGCCGATGCTTATCAGCAGCGTGGCGTTCACGGCAGCCCATGCCCAGCCGGTGTCGAAAAGTAGCGCGGTGGGAGCCAGATACAGCAGAGCGTGGGCAATCACGAACGCGACGCGGAACCGCCGGGCGGCGAGACCGGGGCGGTGATACCACCGGTTGGCGGTCGCGCTCGAGGTGGTCATGATCCCGCCGACCAGATCGAAAACCATGACGGCCAGGACCACGATCTGCGCCACCGACCAACCGCGCCAGCCGCCCACGTGCCGGATATAGCCGGCCAGCAATGCGATGAGCAGTGCGCCGACCACGACGCCGACGATGCTTTCGCTGCGGGTGCGCGGCGGTCCGAAGAACGTGCGCACCAAGCCGACGCTTGTCATGACGGGAAGTCGAGCCGCAGCTCGACCATCGGCAGCGGTGTATTGGTCTCGGTGATCGGACGTCCGAGCGTTTTCTCGAGAACGCCCTTGAAGCCGGCCCACGCGCGGGGATGGCGGTTGATGTAGCCCGCGAGCGTCTTATCGGCCTCATCCTGGGTGAGCACGCGCGCTGTCGCCGCCGCGGGCGCGCGGCTTCCGGCGTAGACCCGCACCCGCGGGTTCGCCCGAACATTGCGGAACCACTGCGCGTTGTCGCCGAACCCGGCGGCCACCACGTAGCGGTCCGGCGCCGGGTGATCGAGGACCTCGAGCACGACGTAGCGCCGGGCGCCGGATTTGCGGCCGATGTGTTCGAGCATCAGCAACCGCGACCCCAGCACCGCCCCGGCGCGCGCCTTGTAGATCCAGATGGGCGCGCGTACCAGCCGACGCGATCGCAGCAATCCTGCGGCTCCGGTTGCCATCGACATGTTGCCTCCGTTTCGTTGTGGCGGATCACGCGAGCCCGTCGCGGTAGATCGCGAAAACCTCTGCGGCCCAGCGCTGAATGCCGTCGGCCGACAGCGGGTCGAAGCCGAGCAGCTCGGTCAGCCGCGGACGCAGGGTGAGCACTGCCAGGTCGTTGACCATCAAGACGGCCGCGCGCACAGCGGGATCTGTGCCGGCGCTGGCGGTGTCGGCCGCGACCATGGCGTCGAGCGTGTCCCGGCTGACGCGGTGAAGCCGCTCGAACAGCGCCGATCCGGTCGCACCGCCGCCGATCAGCATCCGGCTCAGGTATGCCGGGATCGCCGAGTCGGGCGGCAGGTGCCTGGCCAGGCCGTCGAGCATGCCGGGAACCGATGCCGGGTCCAATCCGGAAGTGGCTGTGCTCGTGGCCATTTCGCCCAGCACCGCCTCCAGGCTTGCGACGACGTGATCGTCCACCGCCGCCACCAAGCCCTCCTTGGAGCCGTAGTGCCGGATCAGCAACGCCGGTGACACTCGAGCGGCGGCCGCGATATCGCGCATCGTGACGGCGTCGGGACCGCGTTCGGCGAACAGTCGCAGTGCTTCGTCGCGGATGCGGGCGCGCGCCGTCCGGTCATCCGGCAGTGGTGAATGCACGTTTAGTATTGTAAACGTTTGTTTAGTCCGCGCAAGGCGGCGTCGCGCAACGCGCAGCCGCGGGGCTCACGACGGTTGAGGCGGAAGTGGTTGCGGCGGTAACCGATCGCCGGGCGTGAACCAGTTGACCTTGCTGCGCCAGGACCGGGCCGAGGCGTACGCAAAACCCATTACGCCCAGGCAGCCGCATAGCCAGACCGGCAGCGTGACGTCGATGCCCGCCCACGCTGTTGCCATCTGAATCATGTTGGCCGCCATGCCGAATCCGGCAGAGATCAAGTAGAGATCCACGGTCGACCTCGAGCGCGGATCGTGCCGCAGAATGAGCAGCAACCTGGCCGCGTAGCTCAGCAGGTAGATGAGCAGGCTGCCCAGCACCAGCCAGTAGGCGCCCAGCCAGACGGTACTGACGTGGGCCGGGAACAGGTCAGGGTGGTAGGCCTCGTCGGCGACGACGAAGACCGCGATCAGCATCGGCACGCCCAGGCGGACTGGCCTTCCGACGTGCCGGTGCAACAATCCCTGAACTTTTTCTTCGTCGGTGAGCCGTGCCAGCGCGTGGTCGATGATGGCTGCCACCGCGACGATCAAGCACAGGTGGCCCAGGAGATCCTCGACGTTCCACAGCCCGAAGATCAGGTGCAGCGGCGGGCCGAACGTGGCCGATGCCCAAGGCGACATGAACACCACGGCGCAGCCTTGAAGCGCGATGTTGAGGGTGGCGCCCGCCTCCCACCGTGATTGCCAAGTGTGGCGACGGACCCACAGGCTGTAGACGATGGCGACGAGGGTGGCGCTGATCAGGGCGGCCAGCATCGACTCGATACGTCCGGAAGGCGACTAGACGGGCGGCTTGTTGGGGTCCGGGCGAAGATCGCGCAGCTTCGGCAGGCCGGGGTCTGACTGCACGTATTCGGTGACGGCTTCGGGCTTGATCAAGCCGTAGCGAACCTGGAGGTCGACTGGGTTGAGGCCGAAGTAGTTGGCCACCTTGATCAGGTTGTCGGCGCTGATCAGCCTGCCCTCGCGAGCGGCCTTGTAGTACGCGGACTTGCGGTAACCGAAAGCCTCGTAGACCTCGGTCGCGGCGAGTGGCCGGCCGACCAGATAGGGCAGTACTACCGCCGGGTCTTTATCGCGGTCTTCCATGTCCTGGCACTTTAGCCCTTTTCTATGAACTCGATATGCCTCATCGCAAAGCCGACATGCCATGTCGGCCGCCTGTGGTCTACTTTGACGGACTTTTGTTCATGACAAGATCCGTGGTCACCTGGAGGTTCCTTCACATGGGAGCTGCTAACGCAGCGCAGTGCCTCGAATGCGGGAAGACGTTCACCGTCAGCCACGGCGGCGGTTTCTTCTTCCACCTGTTGCGCTGCGGAGAGTGCGGGAGAACACGCGCCATCGGGTTCGACGAGTTGGGCGACCTTCACCTGCGTTACCTCAAGGGCTCGACGACGCCGCACTGCGTGGCCAGCGCCAAGCACGACGAGCTCGTCCGGGAATACGTTGACGTCGAGCCCATTTCGGCGACGGACTATTGGGCCGGTGTCGAAGCGCTCGCCGGGTGGTGTGAGTGCGGAGGCAAGATCACGCTCGATGCGCCGGCGCGTTGTCCGGCCTGCCGCTCACTGCAATTCGAGGAAGGCCCCGAGCTGATTCGCTACGACTGAGCCGAGTGGCGAACCCTGACGCGGTCGCTATGGTGGTAATTAGCGGCTCTATGTTGTGACGTGGTCGTGACGTCCGGGGCTGAGGGGCAAGCAAACTCGTGCAGGAGGCGTAGTGGACATCGTCCTCGGTGTGTCGATGGCGCCGACGACGGTCCGCATGGTGCTGGTCGAGGGGGAAAACGCCGACGGGGTCACCGTCGACGAAGACGGCTTCGAGGTCTCTGCCGATTCGCGCGCGGCAAATGCCGGTGTAGCCGATCAGGTGATCGCCGCAATCCTGGGTACCCGCGAAAGCGCGGCGGAAGGCGATTACCGCCTGGCGTCGACCGGTGTGACCTGGACCAACCCCGCTGAAGCTGCCGCTTTGCGCGACGCGCTGGCCACGCACAAGGTCGAGAACGTCATGCTGGTCTCGGCCTTCCTGGCGGCGGCGGCACTGGCCCAGTCGGTCGGCAGCGCTGTCGGATACGCCCACACCGGGCTGCTTTTCCTCGAACCGGATACGGCGACGCTGGCGATCGTCGACTCTGCCGACGGTTCGGTCACCGAGGTGCGCCGCCAACCGCTGGCTGGCGCCGATGCGCCGACCGAGTTGGCCGACATGATGGCGGGCCTCGAGGCGCTGCAATCGCGCCCTGACGGAGTGTTCGTCGTCGGTTGCGGGGTCGACGTCACGGCGATCAAGCCCCAGCTGGAGACCGCGACGCCGCTTCCGGTCAACGCGCCCGAGGAGCCGGAGACGGCGTTGGCCCGCGGCGCGGCGCTGGCTGCGGCGAATGCGCCGCTGTTCGCCTCGTCGACCGCAGCCGTCGCCTATGCGCAGGTTCCCGACTGGACGACGGCCGGAGTGGTGGATCCCTTTGCCGCAGCAGACCTTTCGGACTTCGATGACTCCTACGCCCATTTCGGCGAGACCGAACACGGGCGAAAGCCGTTCCTGGTGGCTCTCAGCGTGATGATGGTCTTCTTCGTCGGGGTGTTGGCGTTGGTCATTTCGCTGGCAATCGCGGTCCGCCCGGCCGTCAGTCAGCGGCCGGGCTCCGGGGGAAACCTCGTCGTACCGGCCGAGCAGATGCCGGCGCCGGCTCCCAAGGCCGAGGTTCCGGCACCTCCAGCGGCGCCGCCGAACAAGGTCGAGCAGCCGGCGCCCGAGGCGCAGCAGACCCCTGTCGAGGCGCCTGCTCCGGAGGCGCCCGCGGCGCCAGCACCGGCACCCGTCGCTTCGGCGCCCGTCCAAGTCCCGGCGGCTGCGCCACCAGCTCCGCAAGCCCCGGCGCCGGCGCCGCAGGCACCACCCGCACCGGCACCTGAGCCGGCGGCCCCGGCTCCGCCGCCCGCGGCTCCTGCGCCCGTCCCTGTGCCGGTACCGGTGCCCGTGGCGCCGGTTATCCCGCAACTGCCGGGGATCTTCACTCCGCCCCGTAACAGCCCGCCGTGGCAGCCGGGCGGCGGCGACCGTGACCGGGGTGGCTGGCAGCCGGGCGGCGGCGATCGTGACCGAGGCGGCTGGCAACCCGGCGGCGGCAACCGCGGCGGGGGAGGCTGGCAGCCCGGCGGCGGAGGCGGATGGTTCCCCGGCGGCGGTGATCACGGCGGTGGTCGCGGCGGCGGCGACCATGGCGGCTTCGGCGGTATTGGCGGGGGATTCGGCGGGTTCGGCGGTGGCCACGGCGGGTTCGGCGGCCGCGGCCACTGACCCGCCGAAAACCTTTGCCGCCCTGAGACTTACGCCGGAGGTGGAGGCGGCGGGGCGGGCACACCCGGCGGTGGCGGCGGAGGTGCTGGCTCGCCCGGCAAAGGCGGGTGCTGCGGCGGCTCGCCGTGGCGCGGATGCGGCCCGCCCGGGGCTTGGGGCGGTGGCGGCGCGGGCGGTATCGCCGCGGGCGGAGGCCCAGGAGGCCCGGCGTGCGGCGGGAACGGCGGCGGCGGTGGCCGCAGTGGCGCGTCGGCGCTGGTCTGCCAACCCGGCGGGGGAGGCATCGGAGTCCAGGTGATGGCGATGACCGCGGCGGTCAGCAGCGCCCCCACGATGATCCCGGCCACGCCTGCGACCGCTGCCACGACGACAGTATGGCGTTGCGCCGATACCCCGCTCGATCGTCGGCGAGGCTGGGCCGCAACGGGTTCGGCCGCCGGCGGCGAGCTTTCCGGTTCGGGAGTTGCGTTCTGATTCTCTTCGGCGTTCATGGCCGTGACGCTAGGCAGCGAAGTTGAAGCGAACCTGAAGAAGCCCTCGGTCATCGTTTCTTCAGCCTGATCTCAGATATGCCGCGTTAAGAATGAAGCATGGCGGAGTTCAGTGTCGGCATACCGCGTGTGCTGGTGGTCGAAGACTCCGAAACCATCCGTGAGATGGTCAGCGAGGCCCTGTCCGACGCCGGCTACCACACCGAAGCCCGCTCCGACGGCACCGATCTCGAGCAGGTTCTCGACGGGTTTCGGCCCGACCTCGTGGTGCTGGATGTGATGCTGCCGGGCCGCGACGGGTTCGCGCTCATCGACGTCATTCTCCAGTGGGGGAAGGCCGGCATCGTGCTGATCACCGCCCGCGACGGGCTACCGGACCGGCTGCGCGGCCTCGACGGCGGCGCCGACGACTACGTGGTCAAGCCGTTCGAGCTGGCCGAGTTGGTGTCACGGGTCGGTGCGGTCCTGCGGCGCCGAGGCCGGCTGCCCCAGGTGGTGCAGCTCGGCGATCTGATGCTCGACGTCGACGCCGGGGTGGCCGCGCGCGATGGTCACCGGCTGGACCTGACCGCCACCGAACTGCGGCTGCTGGCCTACCTCGTCGAGCAGCGCGGCCGGATCGTCAGCGCCGGGCAGATTCTCAACGCGGTGTGGCGGTACGACGCCTATGACCCCAACCTGGTCCAGGTGCACATCAGTGGGCTGCGCCGCAAGCTCGAGGCGCACGGGCCGCGAATCCTGCACACCGTCCGCGGCATCGGCTACCGCCTGCAGCCGCAGCGCTCATGACGGCCGAGGCCTCGACGCCCACGCCGTCGCTGCAGCGCCGGGTGACGATCATCGTGCTGGCGCTGTTGGCCGTGCTGCTGCTGATATTGGGCATCACCATCGACGTGACGGTCGGCGTTCAGGCGCGGCGCAACCTGCACGACCGGCTGGTCGCGGCCACCGCCCGCGCCGACGCGCTGGCCGCGGCACACACGCCACCGGCTCAGCTGGCCGCCGAGCTCACCGGCGGCAGCGTGCGGGCGCTGCTGGTCACCGCCGACGGCGCCACCTACGGCGACCCGGCGATCAGCCCGGATACCGCCGCCGGCCCGACAGTGCCGCCCCTACCCCCACCGCCACCGCCACCGCCGCCGTTCGGCGGCCCGCCTCCGCCTCCGCCGCCGCCACCGCCGGATGCCACCGCCACCGTGGTCGTGCATCCGTTGCCGACCGGCGGACGGGTGATCCTGGTTGCCGACACCACGCAGACCACCCAGGTGACGCGGCAACTGCGGCAGCTGATGATCGGCGCCGGAATGGCCACGCTGCTCGTCGCGGCGCTGCTGCTGGTGGCGGCCAGCCGGGCGGCGCTGCGGCCGCTGGACCGGCTGACCGGGCTGGCCAAAGACATCACCACCGGCAATCGTGGCCGACGGCTTCACCCGGATCGGGTCGACACCGAATTAGGCCGGGCGGCAAGCGCTTTCGACGGCATGCTGGATGCGTTGGAAGCCTCCGAACAGCGCGCCCAACGGGCCGCGGAAGCCGCGCAGCGCGCCGAGACGGCAACCCGGCGCTTTCTCGTCGACGCCGCTCACGAGTTGCGCACCCCGATCGCCGGGATCCAGGCGGCCGCCGAGCAGCTCGCGAGCAACGCAAACCAGGAGCAAGCCGATCCCGAGGCTCAATATCACCGCGCGACGCTGCTGCTCTCCGACGCCCGGCGCGCGGGTCGGCTGGTCGCCGACATGCTCGACCTGAGCCGGATCGACGCCGGCCTGCCGCTGAACGTGCAGGACGCCGACCTCCCCGCGGTCGTCGACGCGGAAGTCGATCGGGCCGCCATGCTGGCGCCGCAGCTGACCATCACCCGCACCGGCGTTGACGGGCTGTCCGTTCGCGCCGATCCCACGCGGGTGGCGCAGATCCTGTCCAACCTCCTCGACAACGCCCGGCGGCACACCCCGCCCGGCGGCCGCATCACCGTCGACGTCCAAACACGCGACACGACAGCCCAAGTCACCGTCACCGACACCGGCCCCGGGATTCCCGACGACGAACGCGAGCGCATCTTCGAACGGCTGGTGCGCCTCGATACCGCCCGCGCTCGCGACCACGGCGGCGCCGGTCTGGGACTGCCGATCGCGCGGGCACTGGCTCGCGCTCACGGCGGCGACTTAACCTGCGAGCCCCACGACGGTGGCGCTCGATTCCGGCTGACGCTGCCGCTTGCCCGGTAGTCAGCCGGTCACAGCGGGCTCTGCGGCCTCTTCGGCCTCCGCCAACTGTGCGCGGTGGTGCCGGCGGTGATGACGGATCTCGTAGGCCAGCAGCGACAGCCCCACGATTCCCGTACACAGCGACACCAGAAACAGCAGGGGGCTGACGTCGCCGGTCAACGCATCACCCAGGATCACGACCGCGGCCGTCCCGGGAAACACCCCCGCGAGCGTGGCCAGCGTGTAGGGCAGGACCCGCACGGCCGACGCGCCGACGGCGTAGTTCAGCACCGAAAACGGCACAGCGGGAATCAACCGCAGCGACATGACCGCCGGCCACCCGCGGTCACGCAGCCGCGCATCCAACCTCTCGACGGCCTGGTGGCGGACCAGCCGACTCAGCTGCCAGCCGGCCGCGCGGACCAGCACCAGCGCAATCACCGCGCTCGTTGTGCTGGCGATGACCGCCAGCGCCACACCCAGCACCGGCCCGAACAGCAGCCCGGCCGCCAGGGTGAACGCGGTACGCGGGAAAGGCAGCACGGTCACGACGATGTGGGTTGCCAAAAACGCCAGCGGGAACCACGGCCCCACCGAGGTGGCCCAGTCGCGCAGCTGTACCGCGGTGGGCAGCGGGACGAGCAGCGCGACCGCCACGACCACAGCCACCGCCCCGGCCGTCACGAAGATCCGCCGCCTGGGAACCTGCCGGGCGGTCGCGACGACGGCGGAAGCCAGGCCGCGCAACGTATCGGCGATTTTCCTGGTGGCGGAGGCCGTCACGAGATCCAAGCTTACGTGGCCTTCGGTGAACAACCCGTTGCGCGCACTTGGCGTTTCCCCACCGCCTCCAGGGTCCCCAGGCCCATCAATTAGCCTGGTTAGCAAGTGCGAGTCCCGACCTGGGGGCTGCCGCCTGCTGCGACAACAGGAGACGCCGGTGTCTGTTGATGTGTCCGCCGAGCCCGCCGACCTGGGGCAGGGCCGGGCCCGCTGGCGCGAGGCGGTGGCCGGCGTGCTGGCCAAGAGCACACGACGCGACGCCGCCGAACTCGGTCCCGAACCGGAGCGGCTGCTGGACACCCCCACCTACGAGGGCTTCGCCATCCGGGCGCTCTACACCGCCTTCGACGCCCTGCCCGAGCCACCGCTGCCCGGCGAGTGGCCGTTCGTCCGCGGCGCCGACGCGCTGCGCGACGTCAACTCCGGCTGGAAGGTCGCCGAGGCGTTCCCCGGCAACGGCGCCGACGACAACGCGGCGGTGCTGGGCGCGCTGAGCAATGGGGTCAGCGCCCTGGTGCTTCGGGTCGGCCAATCGCCGGCGCGGCTCGAGCAGCTGTTGGCCGGGGTGTACCTCGACCTCGTGCCGATCATCGTCGACGCCGGCGCCGACTACGCCGCGGCTGCGGACATCCTGCTCAAACTGCTCACCCAGCTGGACAACGGTGCGACGCTGTCCGTCGACCTGGGCGCCGATCCGCTGACCGCGCCGCTGCGCGGAGGCAACGCCCCGTCGCTCGACGACGTGACCGCAGTCGCCGCCAAAGTGGCCGGTAGGCAAGGTGTTCGGGCGATCACCGTGGACGGCCCCGCCTTTCACAACCTCGGTGCCAACGCAGCATGGGAGCTCGGCGGCAGCATCGCGGCGGCGGTGGCGTATCTGCGGGTTCTCGACGAGTCGGGCCTGGCGATCGAAAAAGCGTTGCGGCAGATCAGTTTCCGGTTCGCCGCCGACGACGACCAGTTCATGACGATCGCCAAGTTTCGGGCAGCGCGACAACTGTGGGCGCGGGTCGCCGAAGTCGTCGGCGAACCAGCCGGAGGTGCGGCCACCATCCACGCCGAGACCTCGCTGCCGATGATGACCCAGCGCGATCCATGGGTGAACATGCTGCGCACCACGCTCGCCGCCTTCGCCGCGGGAGTGGGTGGCGCCGACACCGTACTGGTGTTGCCCTTCGATGTGGCGATCCCCGGCGGGTTCCCGGGAATGTCGATGAGCTTCTCGCGCCGCATCGCCCGCAACACGCAGCTGTTGCTGCTGGAAGAGTCGCACATCGGGCGGGTGCTCGATCCCGCGGGCGGATCCTGGTTTGTCGAAGACCTCACCGAAGCGCTGGCCCAGCAGGCCTGGCGGCATTTTCAGGCCATCGAGTCCCGCGGCGGATTCGTCGACGCCCGCGACTACGTCACCGAGCAGGTCGCCGAGGTCGCCGCGCGCCGCAGTGACGACATAGCGCACCGCCGCACCGCCGTCACCGGCGTCAACGAATACCCCAACCTCGCTGAACCCCCGCTGCCGCAAGCGGATTCGTCATCGACGATCAAGCGTTACGCCGCAGGCTTCGAGGCGCTGCGGGATCGCTCGGATGCCTACCTGGAGCGCACCGGCGCGCGCCCGCAGGTTCTGCTGCTACCGCTGGGGCCGTTGGCCGAGCACAACATCCGCGCGACGTTTGCCGCCAACCTGCTGGCGTCCGGCGGCATCGAGGCCGTCAAACCCGGTCCGGTCGAGGCCACGAGCGTCGCGCAAGCCGTCTCGGAGGCCGGATCACCGCGCATCGCGGTCATCTGCGGGACCGACAAGCGCTACGCCGCGGAAGCCGCGGAGGTCGTCGAGGCCGCCCGAAACGCCGGGGTGGAGCGGGTCTACCTGGCCGGGCCGGAGAAGGCCGTGGAAGGTGCGGCGCACCGGCCCGATGAATATCTGACCGCGAAAATCAATGCAGTAGAAGCGTTGTCGACTCTGCTGACCCGGTTGGGAGCCTAGCCACCATGACTTCAACCAAGTCCGCTGTCGGCAGTTTCGCCGATGTCCCGCTGCACGGCGAGCGCGCCGCCGAGCCTGCCACCGAAGCCGCCGTCGACAAGCACGTCGCCGCCGCCGCGTCCGCGCACGGATACACCCCGGACCAACTCGACTGGCACACGCCGGAAGGCATTGTCGTCAAACCCCTCTACATCGGCGCCGACCGCGACGCCGTCGTCGCCGAGGGCTACCCGCTGGACAGCTTCCCCGGTGAGCCGCCGTTCATCCGCGGGCCGTACCCGACGATGTACGTCAACCAGCCGTGGACCATCCGTCAATACGCCGGATTCTCCACGGCCGCCGAATCCAACGCGTTCTACCGGCGCAACCTCGCCGCCGGCCAGAAGGGTTTGTCGGTGGCTTTCGATTTGGCCACTCACCGCGGGTACGACTCCGACCATCCCCGGGTGCAGGGCGACGTCGGAATGGCCGGCGTCGCAATCGATTCCATCCTGGACATGCGTCAGCTGTTCGACGGTATCGACCTGTCCAGCGTCAGCGTGTCGATGACCATGAACGGTGCCGTGCTGCCGATCCTGGCGCTGTATGTGGTGGCCGCCGAGGAGCAGGGGGTGCCGCCGGAGAAGCTGGCCGGCACCATCCAGAACGACATCCTCAAAGAGTTCATGGTGCGCAACACCTACATCTATCCGCCCAAGCCGTCGATGCGGATCATCTCCGACATCTTCGGCTACACCAGTGCGAAGATGCCCAAGTTCAACTCGATCTCCATCTCCGGCTATCACATCCAAGAGGCCGGTGCCACAGCCGATTTGGAGTTGGCCTACACCCTGGCCGACGGCGTCGACTACATCAAGGCCGGTCTGGACGCCGGACTGGACATCGACAAGTTCGCACCGCGGCTGTCGTTCTTCTGGGGCATCGGGATGAACTTCTTCATGGAGGTCGCCAAGCTGCGCGCCGGACGTCTGCTGTGGAGCGAGCTGGTCAGCCAGTTCCACCCCAAGAACCCGAAATCGCTTTCCCTGCGTACACATTCGCAGACGTCCGGGTGGTCGTTGACTGCACAGGATGTCTTCAACAACGTGGCGCGCACCTGCATCGAGGCGATGGCCGCCACCCAGGGCCACACCCAGTCGCTGCACACCAACGCGCTCGACGAGGCGCTGGCCCTGCCCACCGACTTCTCGGCGCGCATCGCCCGCAACACGCAGTTGGTGCTGCAGCAGGAGTCGGGCACCACCAGGCCCATCGACCCGTGGGCCGGCTCCTATTACGTCGAGTGGCTGACCCACCAGCTCGCCCAGCGAGCCCGAAAGCACATCGCCGAGGTCGGCGAGCACGGCGGGATGGCCCAGGCGATCGACGACGGGATTCCCAAGCTGCGCATCGAGGAAGCGGCCGCGCGCACCCAGGCCCGCATCGACTCCGGGCGGCAGCCGGTGATCGGCGTCAACAAGTACCAGGTCGACGAGGACCACGAGATCGAGGTGCTCAAGGTCGAGAACAGCCGGGTGCGAGCCGAGCAGCTCGCGAAACTCCAAGAGCTGCGGGCAAATCGGGACCAGGATGCCGTCGACCGTGCGCTGGCCGAGCTGACCCGCGCCGCCGCGGCGCACGGTACCGCCGGCCAAGACGGACTGGGCAACAACCTGTTGGCGTTGGCCATCAACGCGGCACGGGCCAAGGCCACCGTCGGCGAAATCTCCGACGCGCTGGAAAAGGTGTACGGACGTCATCAAGCCGAGATCCGCACTATCGCCGGGGTTTACCGTGAAGAAGCCGGAAAGGTGAGCACCATATCCAAGGCCACCGAACTCGTCGAGAAGTTCGCCGAGGCCGACGGCCGGCGGCCCCGCATCCTGGTGGCCAAGATGGGGCAAGACGGCCACGACCGTGGGCAGAAGGTGATCGCGACGGCGTTCGCGGACATCGGATTCGACGTCGACGTCGGGTCGCTGTTCTCCACCCCCGAAGAAGTCGCGCGGCAGGCCGCCGACAACGACGTGCACGTGGTCGGGGTGTCCTCGCTGGCCGCCGGTCATCTGACGCTCGTGCCCGCGCTTCGGGATGCGCTGGCCGAGGTGGGCCGGCCCGACATCATGATCGTGGTCGGCGGGGTCATCCCGCCCGGCGACTTCGACGAGCTTTATGCCGCCGGGGCCACCGCGATCTTCCCGCCGGGAACGGTCATCGCCGACGCCGCAATCGGCTTGCTGCACAAGCTCGCCGAGCGGTTGGGGTACACCCTTTAGCTACATGGCAACCGAGAACAGCGACAGCGTCGACGAACTCGCGGCTGCTGTTCGCAGCGGCGATCGGGCCGCACTGCCGCGAGCCATCACACTGGTCGAATCCACTCGTGCCGATCACCGACAGCAAGCCCAGCAGTTGCTGCTCGCGTTGATGCCCGACGCCGGAAACGCCCATCATGTCGGCATTACCGGCGTTCCCGGGGTGGGCAAGTCCACCGCGATCGAGGCGCTCGGCATGTATCTGATCGAGCGCGGCCACCGGGTGGCGGTGCTTGCCGTGGACCCGTCGTCGACTCGCACCGGCGGTTCGATCCTCGGCGACAAGACCCGGATGCCGCGGCTGGCAACCCATCCCGACGCCTACATCCGCCCGTCGCCGACATCGGGAACCTTGGGTGGGGTGGCCAAAGCGACGAGGGAAACCATTGTGCTGCTAGAGGCCGCCGGATTCGACGTGATCCTCGTCGAGACCGTCGGCGTCGGCCAATCCGAGGTCGCGGTTGCCCACATGGTCGACACCTTTGTCTTCCTGACCCTGGCGCGCACCGGAGATCAGTTGCAGGGCATCAAAAAAGGCGTACTCGAGCTCGCCGACGTCGTCGTGGTCAACAAGGCCGACGGCGACCATCTGCCGGAGGCGCGCTCGGCAGCCCGTGAGCTGTCCGGCGCGATCAGGCTGATCTACCCGCGCGAGACGCTTTGGCGGCCACCGGTTCTCACGATGAGCGCGTTGGAGGGCACGGGTCTGGGCGAACTGTGGGACACCGTCGAGCGTCATCGTCGGGTGCTGACCGATGCCGGTGAATTCGAGAAGCGTAGGCGCGCACAACAGGTCGACTGGACCTGGCAGATGGTTCGCGACACCGTGCTCGAGCGGGTGTTGTCCAACCCGGCGGTGCGCAAGATCCGCGCCGAGGTGGAGCGGCAGGTGATCGAGGGGGAATTGACGCCGGCGATGGCCGCTCAGCAAATACTTAAGGTTGCATCAGGCTAACGGAAGGATAACTTCACAATTGTTTGCGGACGAGGTCGGTAGATTCGGTGATATGAGGCTCGAAGTCGTGGGCAACCGGCGGTCGATGCTACCGGACGGCGTCCGTGGCGCCGCGGATCCACACTTTGCCTGCGCTGTCCGCAGCTTTGCCAGCATGTTCCCCGGGCGTCGATTCGGCGGCGGTGCACTGGCGGTGTATCTCGACGGCGAGCCCGTCGTCGACGTCTGGACCGGGTGGGCTGACCGGCGCGGCCAGGTGCCATGGTCGGCCGATACCGCCCCGATGGTGTTCTCGGCGACCAAGGGCATGGCATCCACCGTCATCCACCGGCTCGCCGACCGGGGCCTGATCGACTACGAGGCGCCGGTTGCCGAGTACTGGCCGGAGTTCGCCGCGAACGGCAAATCGGACATCACGGTGCGCCAAGTGATGCGACACCGGGCCGGGCTCTCCGCGTTGCACGGCGCCAGCAAGGAAGACTTGCTGGATCACGAACTGATGGAATCGCGGCTAGCGGCGGCACCTCCCGGAAAGCTGCTCGGCAAACCCGCCTACCACGCGCTGACCTATGGCTGGCTGATGTCGGGACTGGCTCGCGCTGTCACCGGCAAGGGCATGCGCCAACTGTTCCGGGAGGAGTTGGCGGAGCCACTGGACACCGACGGTCTGCATCTGGGCCGGCCCCCGGCTGACGCGCCGACCCGGCCCGCACAGATCATCATGCCGCAAAGCACCATCCCCAACCCGCTGTTCAACGCGGTCGCTCCCAGGATCGCCGCGCTGGAGCTGTCCGCCGGAATGGGCGCCATGTATTTCCCCGGAGCGAGAGCCGTTGTGCAGGGCGATATTCCGTTGCTCGACGGTGAGCTTCCCGCGGTGAACGGGGTGGTGACGGCCCGGGCCCTGGCGAAGATGTACGGCGCGATCGCCAACGGCGGCGAGATCGACGACACTCGATTCCTGTCCCGCGAATTGGTCGCCGGGTTGACCGGTCGGCACAGCCTGCGGTTGGACCGCAATATCGGGATGCCCTTGTCATTCCATCTGGGCTACCACAGCGTGCCATTCAACCTGATGCCCGGATTTGGCCATGCCGGGCTGGGCGGCTCGATCGGATGGGCCGATCCGGCAAGCGGATTGGCGTTCGCATTCGTGCACAACCGCTTGCTGTCGCCGTTTGTGCTCGTGGACCACGCCGGATTCGTCGCTACCGGCACCTTGCTGCGGCGGGGTGCGGCCCAGGCCCGCAAGGACGGGTTCGAAAGAGTCGCCGCCTTCGGGGCGCCGTTCCCCGAGTCGGGAGCCGTTGCGGGCTAGGCATCCTCCAGCCGGAAGCCGACTTTCATCGTCACCTGGAAATGGGCGACGCTGCCCTTTTCCAGGTGACCGCGCACCGATTGCACCTCGAACCAGTCAAGGTTGCGGGTGGTCTCCGCTGCGCGCGCCAGTCCATTGCGAATCGCCGCGTCGACACTGTCGGGCGAGGTTCCGACAATCTCGATCACCCGGTAGGTGTGGCTGCTCACGGCGCCTCCTTTGAGGCCGTGTCGACCGGCTCAGTAGTTGTTACAGGTGGTGGCGACCTGCGCGATGGTTCCCAGGTATTGCTGAGCCTGTGGTGAGCCCTGCAACTGCTGGATCATCTGCTGGCGCTGCGGCGGGGGCGAGGCGAGGAATCGCCGCAACGCGGACTGCGCGATCGGCGACGAGTTGAACTGCGCCGCGGCTGCCGGGTCTTGCGCATTGAGCGCCGACACCACTTGCGGGTAGGTGCAGGTGGTGTTCACGGCCGGATCCAGCGGATCTGCGGATGCGACACCGGCCGCGGCGGCCAAAGACAACGCCACGCCCCCGACAACGGTGGCGAGTCTGCTCAACGACAGTGTGACCATGTGTGGGCACCTTTCCCAGTAGTGCACCGTCGAGGTTCGACGGTGACGGCATCAAGCGAACGGTTACGTCTTTTATCGAGGCTACCAGTGTGTGCGTTACAGGCCCGGAGTCGAGTTGTCGGACAACCACTCCCAACGCGCGCGTCCACTGCGGCAGCGGCCTGTGGTTCACGGCGGTTTTTAAATCCGCAGAATCGGATATGATCCGGCAATGCTCCCCGACGACACGGGTAAAGATCTGGCCACAGTGCTCTCGTACATGGCTGGCCGATCGTTGAGTAAGGAGGAGCTGTGGACGGCGATGGAGCTGCCCCGATCCACCTACTATGACCAGCTGGACAAGGGCACCCTCATCACCGCGGACAACCTGCGGAAGGCCGCGGGCAACCTCGGCGTCAACCGGGCCGAGCTGCTGGCCCGCTACAGATTGATCGAGCCCGAGGAAGTCTTGTCGCTGGCCGCGGAACTTCGCGGAGACCACCGGGTACACGCGGCGTCGGTGACCACCGACGTGAAGAGTTCTCCCAAGACGCGCAAAAAGGTTTCCGAAATGACGCCCCGCTCGGACGCGCCTCCGCTGTAAGAGAGCGAGCTTATCGGCGCGCCACCGGGCGCTGAAACCACCTGGCCTTTTCTCGCCAGGCGTGTGCCGAGGCCAACGCGAATACCGCCCCGCAGGCACACGCAAACAGCCACACCAGGCCCACGCCCGACGGGGTTTGCAGCGACGGCACCAATGCGGTAGCGATCCGCACGACGCAGGCCATGATCCCGCAGGCCGAAGCCACCAGATACACATTGGCGATGCGTCGGGATCGAGGGTCTGTGCGCAGCACCAGCAGTGCCCGCATGCCGTAGCCGAGCAGGTACGCCAGCGTCCCGCACAACAGCAGCCAGTACATGGTCAGCCAGAAGTCGGTGGGCACCGCGAAGAAGTCCGGCCGGTAGACCTTGCTGCCGTTGCCGAGCGAAAAGGTGGCCAGCAGCAACGGGATACACAACGTGGCCGGTCGTTCGACGAACTGCTTGAACGACGACTGCAGGGTGTCGTCGTCGGCGAGCCGGCCCAGAGCGTTGTAGACGATTGCCGATGCCGCGACGATGTAGCAGTCGTGCCCGAGGTAGTCCTCGAGGTTCCATTTGCCGGTGAGGTCGTGCAAGGCGATTCCGAGCGTCGCCGATACCGGCGGTGACATGAGTAGCACCGCGCATCCTTGCAACGCAATGTTGAGGGTGGCGGCCACCTCCCACCGGCAGTGCCAGGTCACTCGCCGGATCCAGAGGCTCCATGAGATGGAGCACAGTGTGACGAGGATGAGGATGCCGAGAGTCATCGGAGGAGCTTTACGCGGTCTCGTTCAGCATTGTCGGGAATTCCCTCCTCGTGGCCGTCGCGGTTGCGCAGCACGCGGTGCAGACGTCCAGGTCATGGTAACGCCCGGCCCGTCACGCGAATTCGGCAATGACCAACAGATCCGGCCGAGGCGGTGTTTGATTGACGCATCAGTCAACAAGTCTTTAGTGTGCCGGTATGTCGCAAGCGGTGGCGCGGGCGTTGGTGCTGGAAGCGCCGCGGCACCTGACCGGCCGGGAGCTTCCGGTGCCGGCGCTTGGCGACGACGACGCACTGATTCGGGTGGCCGCCTGCGGGCTGTGCGGCACCGACCACGAGCAGTACACCGGGGTGCTGTTCGGCGGGTTCGCATTCGTTCCCGGTCACGAGACTGTCGGGACCGTCGAGGCGATCGGGCCACGAGCGGCGCAACGCTGGGGGGGTGGCCGCCGGTGACCTGGTGGCCGTCGAGGTATTCCAGTCCTGCCGTGCGTGTCCGGCGTGCCGAGCGGGGGAGTACCGGCGTTGCGAAAAGCATGGACTGGCCGACATGTACGGGTTCATTCCGGTCGACCGCGAGCCCGGGCTGTGGGGCGGCTATGCCGAATACCAATACCTGGCATCGGACTCGATGGTGCTGCCGGTGCCGGCCGGCCTCGACCCGGTCGTCGCCACGTTGTTCAACCCGCTGGGTGCCGGAATACGCTGGGCCACAACGGTTCCGGGAACGAGATCGGGCGACGTGGTGGCGGTGCTGGGCCCGGGCATCCGCGGGCTGTGCGCGGCGGCGGCCGCCAAAGAGGCCGGCGCGGGTTTTGTGATGGTGACCGGCCGGGGTTCGCGCGATGCGGGGAGGTTGGCGCTGGCGCCGAAGTTCGGCGCCGACCTGGCCGTCGACGTCGGAGTCGACGATCCGGTGCGCGCGCTGAAGCAAGCCGCCGGCGCGCTGGCCGATGTCGTCGTCGACGTCACGGCCCGGGCGCCATCGGCATTCGCACAGGCGATCGCGCTCGCCCGTCCCGCCGGAACCGTCGTCGTCGCCGGCACTCGCGGATTCGGTGTTGGCGCCCCGGGCTTTTCACCTGACACGCTGGTGGCCAAGGAGTTACGGGTGCTGGGGGCCCTCGGCGTCGACGCCATCGCCTACCGGGCGGCGCTTGATCTGCTGGCGTCCGGCCGCTATCCGTTCGCGACTCTGCCACGCCGCTGCGTTGGCCTCGACGATGCCGAAGACCTGCTCGCCACCATGGCAGGCGAGCGCGACGCTGTCCCGCCAGTCCACGGAGTGCTGATCCCATGACCAAACCTCGCGTCCCCCTGCTGCCCGTCGACGAGGCCATGGCCGCCGCCGACGAAGCGGGCGTGCCCAATTACATGGCCGAGCTCAACATCTTCCGGGTGCTGCTCAACCACCCCGGCCTGGCGCGTGGACTCAACGATCTGCTGGCGACCATGCTGTGGCACGGCGCGCTCGACTCGCGGCTGCGCGAGCTGGCGATCATGCGGATCGGCTGGCTCACCGCCTGCGAATACGAGTGGACGCAGCATTGGCGCGTGGCGCAGGGCCTCGGGGTGTCTCCCGACGATCTGCTGGGTGTGCGGGAGTGGCAGTCCTACAAGGGGTTTGGCGCTGCGGAGCGGGCAGTGCTGGCCGCCACCGACGACGTCGTGCGCGACGGCGCGGTGAGCGCCGAGAGCTGGGCGGCGTGCGAACGCGAACTCGGCGCCGATCGGGCGGTGCTCATCGAACTGGTCACCGCGATCGGCGCGTGGCGAATGGTCGCATCGATCCTGCGCAGCCTGCAGGTCCCGCTGGAGGACGGCGTCGCCGGCTGGCCGCCCGACGGCCAAGCGCCATAGATGCGTCGAGTGTGGGCTTAAGGTACGCGTCCGTCGAAAAAGCGTGGCACAAGCCCACATTCGGCGGGAGTTAAACGATCCGGTAGGTCTGCACGGCGTGCGCGACGACGTTCCCGTCGGGGTCGGTGGCGGTGATCTCGGTGAACGTGAGCTCCTTGCGCCGCCGCGTGGTACGGGCGTGGCACAGCAGATCGCAACGTTTGGCCGCGCCGGTGTATTGGATGCTCATCGCGACGGTGGACGCCCGCATGCCCTTGTCGAAGTCGTGGTTGGACCAGGCCGCGGCCGCGCCGGCGGTGTCCATCACCGACGCGATCACGCCGCCGTGAAAGTAGACGCCGTCGTTGGTGAGGTCCTCGCGGAACGGCAGCCGGACAGTGACGTCGTCGGGCTCGTAGCGGTCGAAGACAATGCCGAGCCCGGCCAGGAACGGCGTCGTCGGCATCAGATCCCGCACCGCCAAGCGGTGCTTGTGCTGCTGCTCGTCGGTCAACATGATCCGCACCCTACGTGTGATTGACACGTCAATCAATAACTCGGTAGCGTCATCGCCGTGCGAACCAGAGCCGCCGAACTGCTCGGCGTGGAGTTCCCGATCTGCGCATTCAGTCACTGCCGCGACGTGGTGGCCGCGGTGACCAACGCCGGTGGTTTCGGCGTCCTTGGCGCCGTCGCGCACAGCCCGCAGCGCCTCGACACCGAGTTGTCGTGGATCGAAGAACAGACCGGCGGCAAGCCCTACGGCGTCGACCTGCTGCTGCCGCCCAAATATGTCGGCGCCGAGTCGGGCGGCATCGATGCTCAGCAGGTGCGGGAGCTGCTTCCCGAGGAACATCGCGCCTTCCTCGACGAGCTCCTGGACCGCTACGGAATCCACGGCCCCGCAGGGTCTTTGCCGCCGACCGCGGGGCTCAACGTGTCGCCGAAGGGGTACCAGCCGCTGCTCGACGTCGCCTTCGACCACGACATCCGCCTGATCGCCAGCGCACTGGGCCCGCCGCCCGCCGATCTGGTTACCCGCGCCCACGACAACGACGTGCTGGTGGCCGCGCTGGCCGGCACCACCGAGCACGCCCGGCGGCACGCCGCCGCCGGGGTCGACCTGATCGTCGCGCAGGGCACCGAGGCCGGTGGCCATACCGGCGAGGTGGCGACGATGGTGCTGGTGCCTGAGGTCGTAGATGCCGTACGTCCGGTTCCCGTCTTGGCCGCGGGCGGGATCGCCCGCGGACGGCAGATCGCCGCGGCGCTGGCCCTGGGCGCCGAGGGAGTGTGGTGCGGGTCGGTGTGGCTGACCACCGAGGAGGCCGAGACGCCGCCGGTGGTCAAAGACAAGTTCCTGGCCGCGTCGTCGTCGGACACCGTGCGGTCGCGGTCGCTGACCGGCAAGCCCGCGCGGATGCTGCGCACCGCGTGGACCGACGAATGGGAGCGGCCGGAAAGCCCTGCGCCCCTTGGCATGCCGTTGCAGAGCGCGCTGGTCGCCGAGCCGCAGCTGCGGATCAACCGGGCTGCCGGCCAACCCGGCGCGAACGAACTGGCCACCTATTTCGTCGGTCAGGTCGTCGGCTCGCTGGACAAAGTGCGGCCGACGCGGTCGGTGGTGCTCGACATGGTCTCGGAATTCATCGACGTCGTCGCGCGCCTCGACGAGTTGGTCGAACGGTGAGCCCAGCCGGCACCCGCACCCGCCGGCGCCGCGCGGTCAGCGACGAGGACAAGTCGGCCCGTCGCGACGAGATCATGGCCGCAGCCAAAAAAGTCTTCGCACGCAAGGGTTTTCACGCCACTACGATCGCCGACATCGCCAAGGAAGCGGGACTGGCGTACGGGTCGGTCTACTGGTACTTCGACTCAAAAGACGAGCTGTTCCACGCGTTGATGGCCGTCGAGGAACAGGCGCTGCGCGCGTGCGTCTTGGGCGCGGTGTCGGCGCCGGCCGACGGGGCGGAGCCGTTTCGCACCGCCGTCCAGGCAACGCTGGAGTTCTTCGAAGCCGACAAGGCCACCGTCAAACTGCTGTTCCGCGACGCCTACGCGCTGGGCGACCGCTTCGAAAAGCACCTTGGCGGCATCTACGAGCGGTTCATCGACGACATCGAAACCTTCATCGTCAACGCCCAGCACCGCGGCGAGGTGGTGGCCGCCCCGCCGCGAATGGTGGCCTACACGCTGGCGGCGCTGATCGGTCAACTGGCGCACCGGCGGCTCTCCACCGACGACGGTGTCACCGCGGCCGAGGTCGCGGATTTCGTTGTCTCGCTTGTCCTTGACGGGCTGCGCCCGCGCTAGCCGTGCGCTTCGTCGTCGTCGGCGCCGGGATGGCCGGGATCCTGTCCGCGATCAAGTTGCGCGAGGCGGGGTTCACCGACGTCGTCGTCTACGAGAAGGCCGACCAACTCGGCGGCACCTGGCGGGAGAACACGTATCCGGGCATCGCGTGCGACGTCCCGGCCCACCTGTACAGCTACACCTTCGCGCCGAATCCGGACTGGAGCCACGTGTTCGCGCCCGGCCCGGAAATCCTGGCCTACTTCCACGACGTGGCGCACCGCCACGGCGTCGACAGCCTGATCCGCTACGGCACCGAGGTCCGCCGGCTCGAATACGACGGAAAACGTTGGCAGATAACGACTTCCACTGGCGAGCGGGATGAGGCTGACGTCGTCGTCGCCGCCACCGGCGTGTTGCACCACCCGCGCTATCCCGACATCGACGGGCTCGACGACTTCGCCGGGTCCGTTTTCCACAGCGCCCGCTGGGATCACCGGGTGCCGTTGGCGGACGCGCGGCTCGGGGTGATCGGCACGGGTTCGTCAGCGGTGCAAATCGTCGGCGCGGTCACCGATCTCGTCGGCGAGCTGCGGCTGTTCCAGCGCACCCCGCAGTGGGTGCTGCCCGTGCAGAACCCGCCGATCGACGCCGCCGACAGGGCGCGCTACCGGGCCGACCCGACGCTGCTGCCTGCGCTGCGCGACGAACTCAACAGCGGCTTCATCCAGAACTTCGCCAACGCCGTCGTCGACGCCGACTCGGCCGCGCTGCATCAGCTGCAAAGCCTGGCCCGCGCCAACCTCGAGGACAACGTCGCCGACCCGGAGCTCCGCGAGAAGCTGCGGCCCGACTACCGGGCGGGGTGCAAGCGGCTGATCATCTCGCCGAATTTCTACGAGGCCATCCAGCGGCGGGGCGCCCACCTGGTCACCGAGCGCATCGCCCGGGTCGAGCCCGACGGCGTGCGCACCGCCGACGGCCGGCTGCATCGGCTCGACGTGCTGGTGCTGGCGACCGGATTTCGGGTCGACCGTTTCCTGCGCCCGATCGAGGTGATCGGGCGCGGCGGGATACGTCTCGACGAGCTGTGGGGCCAGCGGCCGTTCGCCTACCTGTCGGTGTCGGTCCCGGATTTTCCCAACCTGTTCATGCTCAACGGACCCAACGGCCCGGTCGGCAACTTCTCGCTGATCGACGTCGCCGAGGCACAGTTCGGATATCTGATGCAGCTCATCGAGCTGCTGGGCGACGGCGGCTGCCGCCAGATCAGCGCCAGCCGGCAAGCCACCGCCCGCTTCGAGGCCGCGCGCGTGCAAGCGGCCAAAAAGACCGTCTGGGTGACCGGCTGCCGGAGTTGGTACCTCGACGATCGCGGCGTTCCGGTCGCCTGGCCGTGGACTTTCACCCGCTTCCGGGAGGTCATGGCGTCACCTGCGCTGAACGACTACGAGCTGGTATAAGCCCTGGTAAACCTGCAGCGGCCATTCAGTGAATTCACAGGTGTGGTGAATTGACCCGTTCCAGTTCTTCGTGCATCATCGGTTTCGTAAGCACCTCGTTAGGCGAGGCGTCTACACGGATATAGGCCACTGACCCCGAACGTCGAGAGACGCCCAGGGTCAGGACAGCTCCTCCCGGCTTAAGGGTTGAGCCCAAGTGGCTTCCGGGATTCCGGATACGCCGTGTAGTGCCGAAGCTCTGACGAGTGGGGTGCGGCTTCCCGATCTATTCGGGTTCTGTACTCCTGCTTGCGTGCAACCCGCGCGGATGACCGCGCGCGACGTAGCCGTGAGGAGGTGAGGGACGCATGAGTTCCAGTGACAGTCCGGACCGATATCCGGGCTCCGTTTCGTCCCGATCCGGCCTCCGGCACGCCGCTCTTCGCTGAGCCAGCGCGTACGCCTCGACGGTCCGTTTCGGACGGGACATACGAACCCTGTTGTGCCCGTTTGATTTCCGCCTAGGAGGCGACCATGACCGCTGTACTGTACGACGACGTGGTAACCGCGACGCCGACGCCGAAGCTGCGGGTAGTTCCTGCCCCCAAGCCGGCGGCTGCGCCGGCGTCGAAGCAGACCTCCAGGCGGCCGGATCGCCCGTTCGGCGGCGACCCGCTGGTCGACGGGGCTGCCCGGCTGCTCTGTGTTCCGCTGCGGCAGCTCTACGCCGCGCTGTGGCGGGCAGGGATCCTGGAAGTCAGCGCCTGAAAGTCCGTCGCTCCCGGTGCCGAGATTTCACCTCGGTGCCGGGAGCGCTTTTATGTCCGGGCTGCGGCGATCTCTTCCGGTTTCGCCAGCGGCTCATGGGGGTCGAGGTGCACTCCGCCGGCCTTCAGCGTGGTGTCCAGCAGCAGCCAGACCCACTCGGCTAGCTGGTCGATGAACTCCTCCTCCGAATACCCGCCCGGCTGCCGCAACCACTGGCGTGCCGCGGAATCGACGAAACCGAAGATGCCGAACCCCAGCGGCTGGGCCGGTTGCGGGTCCAGCCCGAAAGCATTCAGGTAATCGGCCAGCAGCTGAGCCAACAGGGCGCCGGCGGTGTCTCGGATGTAGGTGATCGCGTCGGGCGCGTCGGGCTCCGCGGTCAACGAATGGCATGCCAGGTACAGATACAAGTTGGTATGGGCGGTCAGCCAGCGGATATGCGCGCCGACGCCGATCGTGACCATTTCCAGGGGGCTGCCGGTGGGCTTCCACACCGGCTCCAGCTCGGTGATCAGCATCCCGGCCGCCCGGCGCGCCACCTCGCGATGCAGGTCGGCCGCGCCGTCGAAGTAGCGGTACAGCTTGGTCCGGGTGACCCCCACCTGCGCGGCGATCTGCTCGATGGACGTCGTGGGCCCGCATTCGGCGATGGTCTGCAGTGCGGCCTCGACGAAATCGGCGCGACGCCGTTCGCGTTGGCCGGCCCAGCGAACCGCCCGGCCGTCGACGGCTTCAGACACTGAACGGCTCACTTTGGAGCCCACCCTTTACATGGGACATGATGTACCCCTATTCTACCGGGTACGCCGTGTACCAGGGGGTTTTGGTGGACCAGAAGCCGACACTGTGTTCGTTGCTCGCCTCCGACATCGGTGAGCGTACCGGCGCCGACGTGGTGGCAAGGATGCACCTTCAGGGTCCGGGTGTCGCGGTGATGACCGACACCGACGGTGCATACGTGCACCGGTGCGACGGCAGCGCCTTGGTTCAGGACCTCTCGGACGTGGGTTACCTTGGCATGCAAGGCATTCAGGCGCTGCTGACGCTGGCGGAAGACGTCGCGAGGGCCGGCGTCGGGTGGCTGCGTCACGCCTGAGCCGCGATCAGCGCGGATAGCCCGTCTTTGTAGGCGGCGAGGCTGTGCCGCCAGCCCACGTCGACCGGGCCGCCGCTGTCGACCAAGATTTCGGCGCCGACGTGCACGTAGGGCGACGGCGGTACATGCGGCACGATGTCGAGGAAATTGACTACCCGAAAACAGCTTTCGATGGCCGCGTTGAACGCGGCCGCGAAGTCGGACAACCCGACCCGCGGGCCCGCGAACGTGATGAGCCGCGGTTCGATCGTGTTCGGCGGCATCCCGCGGAAGATGTCGGGCGCGGCGAGTACGGCCAGCGCCGCGCCGAGGCTGTGCCCGGTGATCAGGATCTGATCGCAGCCGGTGCTCGCGGCCGCGAGGTTTGCGGCAATGCTGGCGCGGACAAGCTCGTAGACCTCTTGAAACCCGCTGTGCACCTGCCCGAACCCGCTGACGGGGCGGTAGTCCTCGGGAACCGCGTCGAAGTCGGCCACCCAGTCGGCCAGATCGGAGCTGCCCCGAAACGACACGAACGCGGTGCGAGTGGCAGCACTGTGGCCCATCAACCCAAAGATGTTGGTGTCCTTGGTCATTGCCGCGACGGCGGGATGCGGGTCGCTCATCGCGGCAAGCACCGCGGTCTGCACTTGGATCAGTGCGGTCTGAGTGAAACCCGACGGCAGCACGGCGGGGCTGCCGTCCATGACGGAGTAGGCCGCCGTCGCCAGCGGCAGGACTACGTCGCGCGCGAACGACGCATCGAATGCCACCGCCGAAGTGTAGGAGGTTGCGGTGATGCGCAGTAGCGTTTACGCATGGCGACCGATCTGACGGTGTACGTCGACGACGACCCCGGGGAGCTCGCCCGGGTCGGCGACGTGCTGGGCGACGCAGGCGTGAACATCGCCGGTCTGTGCGCCGTCACCAGCGGCGGGGGACAGGCCAAGATCCACATCTTGGTGACCGATGCGACGCCCGCGTTCGAAGCGCTGCAGGGTGCGGGGATCGAAATCGCCGAGGAGCAAGAGGTGATCGTGCTCGACGTGGAGGACCGCCCCGGCGGACTCGCGGAGGTCGTGCACAAGTTGGGCGCCGCGCAGGTCAACCTGGAGACCGTATATCTGGCGACTAACACCCGGCTGGTGCTGGCCGCCGACGACCTGGCCGGCGCCAAGGCCGCGTTGGGCTGAGCGGCTCTACGGGGTCAGCCGGGTGACGGCGCTCCACCGTTTGTTTCCCGGATTGCGGGGGTCCGGCTCGGGTAGGTACGCGGCGAAGCGATACGGAAAAGGCAGCCTGCCGAAGCGATGGGCGGCCTGCAATATCGCCTCGGTCTCGACGGGTTTCCAGCCGAGATCTTCGAAGTAGGCCAGCCCGTTCCCCGGCCCGAATTTGAACGGCGCGTTGGCCATGATGCCTTTGGTCTTCTTGCCCATCCATTTCTTCAGCCCGGCGCCCCAGAATTCGAGCACCCACCAGGCGACCTCTGGACGTCTGAAGGCCTGCGCCAGGGCGGCGACGTCGTCGGGGTCGAGGTACATCAAAAGCCCCTCGGTCAGGACCAGCGCCTTGCGGGCACCGCTTAGCGCCTCCGTCAAGAACGCGTCGCGGGCCGCCGGGTCGGCGAGGTCGACGGCCCACCGACTCAATTGGCATCGCGGCGTCTGGTCCGCGAGTGCTTGCTCCTTTTCCGCCAACAGCGCCGGCAGGTCCGCTTCGATCCAGGTGAAATCCGGTGGCAGGTCCAGCCGATACGGCCGGGTGTCCAAACCGGCGGCCAGATTGAGCACCCGATCGCAGCCCTCGCCGATGGCCTTGACGACGATGTCGTCTATCAGCTTGGTGCGGGTCACCAGCGCCCAGCTGACCCGCGGGGCTGCGGCGACGATGGCATGGCCGCGCTCACCGGCGAGCCGCTCGGCGAGGTGGTCGTCGAACAGCGCGTCGGGCCGGGCGGACTCGGTGGCGCGGTAGGCCGCGATCCAGCGTGCCGTGTCGGAAACGTTCGCGATGAGGGTGTCGGCGCCAGCGTCGGGTCGTGTCATGCAACTGACCCTACGGTGATAAGTCGCATCACACAACTGACTCGGTTAGCATGGGTTGATCATGTTGGACCGCGAGTACCCCGACCAGGTCTGCTCGATCGCGCGCACCCTCGAGGTGATCGGACAACGGTGGTCCGTGCTCATCATCCGCGACGTCTTCCTCGGCCGGCACCGGTTCGACGAGCTGTGCGCCGGCACCGGCATCACCCGCAGCATGCTTGCCGCGAGGCTGGCGCACCTGGTCGACGAGGGCGTGCTGGAACGGCGGCGCTACCAGAGCCGGCCCGAGCGATTCGAATACCACCTCACCGAGAAGGGCCGCGCGTTGTGGCCGGTGCTCACGCAGCTGATGTTGTGGGGTGACCGGTACTACGGCGAACCGGGCGGGCCGCCGATGGTGCTGGAACACCACGACTGCGGCGGACATCCCGAGGGCCGTCTGCACTGCGACCGGTGCGGCGCCGCGCTCACAGTCGACGAGGTGCGGGCTCGCCCGGCTCGATTTGCGCGCCGCCCGTAGAATCGACCCAGCGGCGTCGATCCGGCCATCACCGGGGAGCCTTCGGAAGAACGGCCAGTCAGGCTCAGTAGAACCGAACGGGATGGCCCGTCACAGCCTGCAATGAGCGGCCACGCCTCGGTGTGGCAAGCGGGGTGGTACCGCGGCGCTCGCGCTACAGCGCGTTCGTCGTCCCCGGCCAAACAGTGGCACAGGGAGACGACGTTTTGACTTACCCGAAGCTGGCCGGCGGGGCGCCCGACTTTCCGGCGGCCGAACTCGCGGTCCTCGACTACTGGGGCCGCGACGACACCTTCCGCGCCAGCATCGCCCGCCGCGCCGACGCGCCGGAGTACGTGTTCTACGACGGGCCGCCGTTCGCCAACGGCCTACCGCACTATGGGCATCTGCTCACCGGTTACGTCAAAGACATCGTGCCGCGGTATCGCACGATGCGCGGCTACAAGGTGGAGCGCCGCTTCGGCTGGGACACCCACGGCCTGCCCGCCGAACTCGAAGTCGAGCGGCAGCTCGGCATCACCGACAAATCCCAGATCGACGCGATGGGCATCGCCGCGTTCAACGAGGCCTGCCGCGAATCGGTGTTGCGCTACACCGACGAATGGCAGGCCTATGTCACCCGTCAGGCCCGTTGGGTGGACTTCGAGCACGACTACAAGACCCTCGACTTGCCGTACATGGAGTCGGTGATCTGGGCGTTCAAGCAGTTGTGGGACAAGGGCTTAGCGTACGAGGGTTACCGGGTACTGCCGTATTGCTGGCGCGACGAAACCCCGTTGTCCAACCACGAGCTGCGGATGGACGACGACATCTACCAGAGCCGCCAGGATCCGGCGATCACCGTCGGATTCCTGGTGCCCGAAGGGGAATTGGCCGGCGCGTATCTGTTGGTGTGGACGACGACGCCGTGGACGCTGCCGTCCAACCAGGCGGTCGCGGTCAATCCGGACGTGGAGTACGTGCAGGTGCGGGTAGGGGACCGGCGTTATGTGTTAGCGAAGGCGAGGTTGGGCGCATACGCCCGCGAATTCGACATCGCACAAGAACTGCTTGGGACCTATAGCGGCGCCGATCTCCTAGGTACGCGGTATCTGCCGCCGTTCCCGTACTTCATGGACTCGCCCAACGCATTTCAGGTACTGCCCGGCGAGTTCGTGACAACCGAGGACGGTACCGGGATCGTGCACATGGCGCCGGCCTACGGCGAGGACGACAAGGACACCGGGGATCGGGCGGGCATCGTGCCGGTGACGCCCGTCGACGCCAAGGGCCGCTTCGACGCCACCGTCCCGGACTATGCGGGCCAGCACGTCTTCGACGCCAACCCGCACATCATCCGCGACCTGAAGAACGGCACCGGTCCCGCGGCGGCCAACGGCGCGGTGCTGCTGCGCCATGAAACCTACGAGCACCCCTACCCGCACTGCTGGCGCTGCCGAAACCCGTTGATCTACCGGGCGGTGTCGTCGTGGTTTGTCAAGGTCACCGAATTCCGCGACCGGATGGTCGAACTCAACCAGCAGATCACCTGGTATCCCGAACATGTCAAGGACGGTCAGTTCGGCAAATGGCTGGCCAATGCGCGCGACTGGTCGATCTCGCGAAACCGCTACTGGGGCACGCCGATTCCGGTGTGGGTCTCCGACGACCCGGCGTATCCGCGGATCGACGTGTACGGCAGTCTCGACGAGTTGGAGCGCGACTTCGGCGTGCGGCCGGACAACCTGCACCGGCCCTACATCGACGAGCTCACCCGGCCGAATCCCGACGACCCCACCGGCCGGGCGACGATGCGGCGCATCCCCGACGTGTTCGACGTGTGGTTCGACTCCGGCTCGATGCCCTACGCGCAGGTGCATTATCCGTTCGAGAACCGCGAGTGGTTCGACACCCACTACCCGGGCGATTTCATCGTCGAATACATCGGGCAGACTCGCGGCTGGTTCTACACCCTGCACGTGCTGGCCACTGCGTTGTTCGACCGGCCGGCTTTCAAAACCTGTGTGGCACATGGCATTGTGCTGGGCAGCGACGGGCAGAAGATGAGCAAGTCGCTGCGCAACTACCCTGACGTGACCGAGGTGTTCGACCGCGACGGCTCCGACGCCATGCGCTGGTTTCTGATGGCCTCGCCGATCCTGCGGGGCGGCAACCTGATCGTCACCGAGCCCGGCATCCGCGAGGGTGTTCGCCAGGTCATGTTGCCGTTCTGGAACGCCTACAGTTTTTTGGCGCTGTATGCGCCGAAAGTCGGTACGTGGCGCACGGATTCGTCGCATGTGCTGGACCGCTACGTTCTGGCCAAGCTGGCCGCGCTGCGCGAGGACCTCACTGCCGAGATGGACGTCTGCGACATCTCGGGTGCCTGCGAGCAACTGCGCCAGTTCACCGAGGCGCTGACCAATTGGTATGTGCGACGTTCTCGCCAACGGTTCTGGGAGGAGGACGCCGACGCGATCGACACCCTGCACACCGTGCTGGAAGTGACGGCCCGGCTGGCCGCGCCGCTGCTTCCGCTGACCACCGAGATCATCTGGCGCGGCGTCACCGGCGAGCGTTCGGTGCACCTGACCGACTGGCCGTCAGACGACCTGCCGGCCGATCCGGGCCTCGTCGCCGCAATGGACCAGGTTCGCGAGGTGTGCTCGGCGGGGTCGTCGCTGCGCAAAGCCAAGCGGCTGCGAGTGCGCCTCCCTCTACCGAAACTCACTGTCGCAGTGGAGAACCCGTCGCGGCTGGAGCGGTTCACCGATCTGATCGCCGACGAGCTCAACGTCAAGCACGTCGAGCTCACCGACGACATCGCCCGCTACGGCCGTTTCGAGCTGACGGTCAACGCCCGCGTCGCGGGGCCGCGCCTGGGCAAGGACGTGCAGGCAGCCATCAAGGCGGTCAAGGCCGGCGAGGGCGTCGTGAACGACGACGGCACACTGACGGCCGGCCCTGTGGTGCTGCAACCCGACGAGTACAGCTCCCGGCTGGTAGCCGCTGACCCCGATTACACTGCGGCGCTGCCCGACGGCGCCGGCCTGGTGGTGCTCGACGGCACCGTGACTCCCGAGCTGGAGGCCGAAGGATGGGCCAAGGACCGCATCCGCGAATTGCAGGAGCTGCGCAAGTCGACCGGTCTCGACGTGTCCGACCGGATCAGCGTGGTGATGTCGGTGCCCCCCGAACGCGCCGAGTGGGCAGAAGCGCACCGCGACCTCATCGCCGGCGAGATCCTGGCTACCAGTTTCGAATTCGGTGCACCCGCCGATGGTGTCGAAATCGGCGACGGCGTGCGGGTGGGCATTGCGAAGGTGTGAATCAGCGGTCTGGTCGTAACGCCTGCCGCGCATACGGCCAGAACGGCATACCCGCAAGGACGGTGGCGCCGGCGGCGATGAGACCGATTGCGGCGTCGACACTCTGGCGTCCGTCGGCCTTCCAGTAGACGTCCTCGAGGTCGAGCAGCAACGCCAGCTCGTCGACGATCATCGCGTTGGCCGCCCCGAACGCCACCGCCGCGACAGGGTGGCGCCGCTGTCTGTCCGATCCACGCAGGCCCACTGCACCCACCGCCGACAGCAACGCAATCCCGATGTTGTAGTGGTGAAAATGCCGGTTGCCCAGCTTTATCCCGCCGCCCGAGGGGCCGTGACCGGCGTGGATCCAGTGGGTCAGTGCTCGCAGCCCGGTGAACGTGACGGTAAACGCCGCCCAGGCCAGCACGGCGGAGCGTTCGTCGGATTCCAGACGCTGCAGCCATTCCTGACGCAGCCGCAACCAGGCCGTCGACATGTCGCTCCTCAACCGGGCTTCACTGCGGCGGTGACACAGGTTCATCGCCACGAATCAAGACGTTAGCGCAATAGCATCTGCGAGTGTGGACTCGCGGTGGGTGCTGCATTTCGACATGGACGCGTTCTTCGCGTCCGTCGAGCAGCTGACCCGGCCCACGTTGCGGGGCCGCCCCGTGCTGGTGGGCGGGCTGGGCGGGCGCGGGGTGGTGGCCGGTGCCAGCTATGAAGCGCGAGTTTTCGGCGCCCGGTCAGCGATGCCGATGCATCAGGCGCGCCGACTGGTCGGCATCCATGCGGTGGTGCTGCCGCCACGCGGCGTCGTCTACGGGGTGGCCAGCCGCCGGGTTTTCGACGTCATCCGCGGTGTGGTGCCGGTCGTCGAACAGCTGTCGTTCGACGAGGGATTCGCGGAGCCGGCGGAGCTGGCAGGAGCCTCGCCGGGCGACGTCGAGCAGTTCTGCGAGCAGCTGCGGCGACGGGTGCGCGACGAGACGGGCTTGGTGGCCTCCGTCGGCGCCGGGTCGGGCAAGCAGATCGCCAAGATCGCCTCGGGCATGGCCAAACCCGACGGCATCCGGGTGGTCCGCCGCGCCGAGGAAACACAGCTGCTCGCTGGCCTTCCGGTGCGACGGCTGTGGGGGATAGGCCCGGTCGCCGAGGAAAAGCTGCATCGACTCGGCATCGAGACCATCGGGCAGCTCGCGGCGCTGAACGAAGCCGAGGTGGCGAGCATTCTCGGTGCCACGATCGGGCCCGCGTTGCACCGGCTGGCCCGCGGCATCGACGAGCGCCCGGTCGCCGAACGGGCCGAAGCCAAGCAGATCAGCGCCGAGTCCACCTTCCCCGCCGACCTGACTACGCTCGAGGAGCTGCAGGAGGCCGTCGGCCCGATCGCCGAGCACGCCCATCGGCGACTGACCCGCGACGGCCGCGGCGCCCGCACCGTCACGGTGAAGTTGAAGAAGTCCGACATGAGCACGCTGACCCGCTCGGCGACCCTGCCCTACGCCACCGCCGACGCCGCCGCGCTGATCGCGCTGGCCCGCCGGTTGCTGCTCGACCCACGCCACATCGGGCCGATTCGCCTACTCGGCGTGGGGTTTTCGGGCTTGTCCGATGTGCTTCAGGAGCCGTTGTTCCCCGACCTTGAGCCTGCTGCCGAGACATCGCACGCCGACCACGCCGCGGACACGCCGGCACAGCCGGACACCACGACATGGCGGATCGGCGACGACGTCACCCACCACGACTTCGGCCACGGCTGGGTGCAGGGCGCCGGCCACGGCGTGGTCACCGTGCGGTTCGAAACCCGCAGCACCGGGCCCGGGCCGGCACGCACGTTCGCGACCGACACCGGCGACCTCGCCGCCGCCAACCCGGTCGACAGCCTCGACTGGCCGGATTATGTTGCCGCGCTTGTCGAATCAGCCCCAGCGGTCGACGACGTCGCGGAAAGGTAGACCGGCCGCCAGCGCCGCCATCAGCAGCACACGGACCTGGCTCGGCGGCAGCAGCGGCACCATCACCGCGCCTGCGTCAACCAGGTCACGGCCGGGGCCGTAGCCCGGACCGACCCTGGCCCCGGCGACCCGGCTGGACACCGCGACCACCACGCCGTCGGCGCAATGCCGGCGCACGCCGTCGATCACTGCCGCTCCCGCGTTGCCCGAGCCCAGCGCCTCCAGCACCACGCCGCGTGCGCCGGCCGCCACGCAGGCATCCAGCGCTGTCGCGTCGCCGCCCGGATAGGTCGCAACGATGTCGACGCGCGGGGCGCCGGCCGCGCTCAGCTCGCCCAGGTACGGCCGGGCTTTGTCCCGGACGACCTCGTCGACGGTCCCCAGCGGCTCACCCGCCAAGCCGGTTACCACCTTCCGCAGGCCCAGCGGCTGCAACAGCCGACCGCCGAAACACACCAGCACGCCCAGGTCGCGGGCGTCGGCGCTGCCAGCGACGGACAGCGCGTCGCGCAGGTTGGCCGGACCGTCGGCGTCGGGCGCGTCGGCGCTGCGCAGGGCGCCGGTGATCACGACCGGAGCGGCGCCGTCGTAGGTGAGGTCGAGCCACAGCGCGGTCTCCTCGAGGGTGTCAGTGCCGTGCGTGACGACCACGCCGCGCGCGCCACCGTTTACCGCCGCGCGTACCGCCGCACCGATCACGTCCCAGTCGGGCGGCGTCAGCTGCGAGCTGTCCAGCGATAGGACGTCGACGACATCCACGTCGAGACCCGCGGTCAGCTCGGCGCCGCTGCGGGTCGGCCGGCGCACCCCGTCGGCGTCGGTGCTGGTGGCGATCGTTCCACCGGTGCTGATCACCGTGAGGCGGCTCATGCTGGGATGATAGGGGCGTGACTGACGAATCCCCTGCGGGGACGCCGCAAGCTCCTGCGCCGCCGCGACGGCTGCGCCTGCTGCTCTCGGTGGCGGCGGTGGTGCTGGCGCTCGACATCGTCACCAAGGTCCTCGCGGTCAAGCTGCTGACGCCCGGCCAGCCGGTGTCGATCATCGGCGACACCGTGACCTGGACCCTGGTGCGCAACTCCGGTGCCGCGTTTTCGATGGCGACCGGATACACCTGGCTGCTGACCCTGATCGCGACCGGCGTGGTGGTCGGGATCTTCTGGATGGGTCGCCGTCTGGTGTCGCCGTGGTGGGCGATCGGGCTGGGCATGATCCTGGGCGGCGCGATGGGCAACCTGGTCGACCGGTTCTTCCGGTCGCCGGGTCCGCTGCGCGGGCATGTCGTCGACTTCCTCTCGATCGGCTGGTGGCCGGTGTTCAATGTCGCCGACCCGTCGGTGGTGGGCGGGGCGATCCTGCTGGTTGCGCTGTCGGTGTTCGGCTTCGACTTCGACACCGTCGGCCGGCGGAAACCAGGCGGCGAACTGGTGGAGACCGCCGGCAAGCCCGAGCGCTGATGCCCGACCGTTCGATGCCTGTCCCAGAGGGCTTGGCGGGCATGCGCGTGGACGCGGGGCTGGCGCGGCTACTGGGCCTGTCGCGCACCGCCGCCGCGGCGCTGGCCGAAGGCGGCGACGTCGAGCTGGACGGCGCGCCGGCCGGCAAGTCCGATCGACTGACCCCCGGTGCCCTGCTGCATGTGCGGCTGCCCGATGCGCCGGCCCCGCTGGAGAACACGCCCGTCGAGATCGAGGGCATGACGGTGCTCTACGCCGACGACGACATCGTCGCGGTCGACAAGCCCGCCGGGGTGGCCGCGCACGCATCGGTGGGCTGGACCGGGCCGACGGTGCTGGGCGGACTGGCCGGCGCCGGCTTCCGGATCACCACGTCGGGTGTGCACGAGCGCCAGGGCATCGTGCACCGTCTGGACGTCGGAACGTCCGGGGTGATGGTGGTGGCCATCTCCGAGCGGGCCTACACCGTCCTCAAGCGGGCATTCAAGCAGCGCACCGTCGACAAGCGGTATCACGCGCTGGTGCAAGGACATCCGGATCCCTCCAGCGGCACCATCGACGCGCCGATCGGCCGCCATCGGGGCCACGACTGGAAGTTTGCCGTCACCGCGAATGGCCGGCACAGCTTGACCCATTACGACACCATCGAGGCGTTCGTGGCGGCCAGCCTGCTCGACGTGCACCTGGAAACCGGTCGCACGCACCAGATTCGGGTGCATTTCGCCGCGCTGCACCACCCCTGCTGCGGTGACCTCACCTATGGCGCCAACCCGAAACTGGCGAAAAAGCTTGGGCTGGAACGGCAATGGCTGCATGCGCGGTCGCTGGCATTCGCTCATCCGGCGGACGGCCGGCGCATCGAGATCGTCAGCCCGTACCCCGAGGATCTGCAGCACGCGCTGGATGTGCTGCGGGCCGAGGGCTGATCATGCCGGCTTGCGGGCCTCGACGAGGACCCGGGTGGCGTGGGCGACGAAGGGCCCGTCGCGCGTGATCTGTTCATGCAGCTCGTGCAACCGCTCCCGGTAGCGCTCGACCGTGAAATCGGGCACCGTCCAAATCACCTTGCGCAAGAAGTAGATAACCGCACCGACGTCGAAGAATTCGGCCCGTAGCCGTTCCATCCGGATATCCACGATGTCCAACCCGGCGGCTTGTGCCTGCGCGCGCTGGACGTCGGGGTGAAACTCGTCCCATTTCTGCGGCTGCGGCCCCATGAAGTACTCGTAGAGCTCGCACATGGTTGCGGGGCCGATCTGTTGGGCGAAGTAGGTGCCGCCCGGCCGCAGCACCCGGGCAATCTCACCCCATCGCACCGGCACGGCATGGCGGCTGGTCACCAGGTCGAACGCCGCATCAGCGAACGGCAACCGCGCCTCGTCGGTGGTCGCGACGACCACCACGCCGCGCGGATGCAACAGCTTGGTCGCCAACGCCGCATTGGGCGGCCAGGACTCCGTCGCGGCCATCGTGGGCGGAAACGTCGGGGCCTCGGCCAGTACCTCACCGCCGCCGGTATCGATGTCGCAGGCGGCCGACGCCTCCGCCAGGCGTTGGCTCATCAGCCGCTGATAGCCCCACGACGGGCGTTCCTCGGTAGCCCTGCCGTCCAGCCAGGAGAAGTCCCAGCCGTCGACGGGTGCGGCGGCGGCTTCTGCGACGAGCTCGTCGAACGTGCGCGACATGCATGCATTGTCGCGTTCGACGTCACGTGGCGCGTCAGACTCGCGCTGTCTCGGCGTCCGATGCGATGTCGCCGGCGAGCGGCGCCACCACGGCGAGTATCTCGTCGATCGTCTCGGACGGCACTCCGGCGGCTGCCAGGGAGTCCGTCAGATGCCCGGCCACCAGGTTGAAGTGGTGCATGGTGATGCCGCGGCCCTGATGCACCTGCTTCATCGACGCGCCGGTGTACGGCTCGGGGCCGCCCAGCGCCGCGGCCAGGAACGCGGCCTGCTTGCCCTTGAGCCGGTGCATGTTCGTTCCAGCGAAGAAGCCCGCCAGTTCGTCATCGTCGAGCACCCGCATGTAGAAGTCCTCGACAACCATTTCGAGCGCCTCGTGGCCGCCGATCTTGTCGTAGATGCTGGTCGCTTTGCTCTTGCGAAACAGTGAAAGCATTCCCATGCGTCTAGCGCATCATTGGCCGGTTGCACGTCAGTTAGACCGTCGTCACGGACGGATTACTCGATGTAACAAGCCGATTGCCCGCGATTCACCCACTGTGGTGCAGCACAGATCGTCGCTAGGCCTTCTGGCGCGGCCTGATCTTGAACGAGATCCGGAGCTTCGTGCGGTAGGTGATCCCCCCACTGGAGTCCAGGGCCAGGTCCTGCTCGACGACCTCGGCGACCCGGATGTCGTCGATGGTCTCCTGCGCCCGGCGCACCGCTTCCGCCGCGGCGTCCTCCCAAGACACGGTGCTCGTCCCGATCAAGTCGGTGACCCGGTACACGCTCATGCCTGTCAAGCTAGAGCAGGCACCGGCAACTGTGGCGAAAACGGGACTTTTCAGACACGGGTTGCGACACGCCGAGACCCGTCGGTGCCCGGTCATAGACTGGCGTCTCTATGACCGATCCGTCCGCTCTTCGCGCAAGCGTCCCCCGCAAGCGGGAGGTGCCCCCACACCGCGCGTCCTTCGTGCACCTGCATAACCACACCGAGTATTCGATGTTGGACGGTGCCGCGAAGATCACGCCGATGCTCGCCGAGGCCGAGCGGCTGGAAATGCCCGCGATCGGGATGACCGACCACGGAAACATGTTCGGGGCCAGCGAGTTCTACAACGCGGCCACCAAGGCGGGGATCAAGCCGATCATCGGCGTCGAGGCGTATATCGCGCCCGGCTCGCGGTTCGATACCCGGCGCATCCTCTGGGGCGACCCGGGCCAGAAGAGCGACGACGTCTCCGGCTCGGGCTCCTACACCCACCTGACCATGGTCGCCGAGAACGCCACCGGCCTGCGCAATTTGTTCAAGCTGTCGTCGCTGGCGTCCTTCGAAGGCCAGCTGGGCAAGTGGTCGCGGATGGATGCCGAACTGGTCGCCGAGCACGCTGCCGGCATCATCGCCACCACCGGCTGCCCGTCCGGTGAGGTGCAGACCCGGCTGCGGCTCGGGCAACGCCGCGAAGCGCTGGAAGCGGCCGCCAAGTGGCGCGAGATCTTCGGCCCGGAGAACTACTTCCTCGAGCTGATGGACCATGGTCTCGATATCGAACGCCGGGTCCGCGACGGGCTGCTCGAGATCGGCCGCACGCTGAACATCCCGCCGCTGGCCACCAACGACTGCCACTACGTCACCCGCGACGCCGCCCACAACCACGAGGCGCTGCTGTGCGTGCAGACCGGCAAGACGCTGTCGGACCCCAACCGGTTCAAGTTCGACGGCGACGGCTACTACCTCAAGTCCGCGGCCGAGATGCGCGAGATCTGGGACGGCGAGGTGCCCGGCGCGTGTGACGCGACGCTGCTGATCGCCGAGCGGGTGGGCTCTTACGCCGACGTGTGGGCGCCGCGCAACCGGATGCCGGTCTTCCCGGTGCCCGAAGGCCACGACCAGGCGTCCTGGCTGCGTCACGAGGTGGACGCCGGGCTGCGGCGACGCTTCCCCGACGGGCTGCCCGACGGCTACGCGCAGCGCGCCGCCTACGAGATCGAAGTCATCTGCGACAAGGGATTTCCGTCGTACTTCCTGATCGTCGCCGACCTGATCAACTACGCCCGCTCGGTCGACATCCGGGTCGGGCCGGGCCGCGGCTCGGCGGCCGGCTCGCTGGTGGCCTACGCGCTCGGCATCACCGACATCGACCCCATCCCGCACGGGCTGCTGTTCGAGCGCTTCCTCAACCCGGAACGCACCTCGATGCCCGACATCGACATCGACTTCGACGACCGCCGCCGCGGTGAGATGGTCCGCTACGCCGCCGAGAAATGGGGGCAGGACCGGGTCGCCCAGGTCATCACCTTCGGCACCATCAAAACCAAAGCGGCGCTGAAGGATTCGGCACGCATCCACTACGGGCAGCCGGGCTTTGCGATCGCCGACCGGATCACCAAGGCGCTGCCGCCGGCGATCATGGCCAAAGACATTCCGCTGGCCGGCATCACCGACCCCAACCACGAGCGCTACAAGGAAGCCGCCGAGGTCCGCGGCCTGATCGACACCGACCCCGATGTGCGCACCATCTACCAGACTGCCCGCGGCCTGGAGGGCCTGATCCGCAACGCGGGCGTGCACGCCTGCGCGGTGATCATGAGCAGCGAGCCGTTGACGGAGGCCATTCCGCTGTGGAAGCGGCCGCAGGACGGCGCCATCATCACCGGCTGGGACTACCCGGCCTGTGAGGCCATCGGCCTGCTGAAGATGGACTTCCTGGGCCTGCGCAACCTGACGATCATCGGCGACGCGATCGAAAACATCAAGGCCAACAGGGGAATTGACCTCGACCTTGAATCGGTGCCGCTGGACGACAAAGCGACCTACGAGCTGCTGGGCCGCGGCGACACGCTCGGGGTGTTCCAGCTCGACGGCGGGCCGATGCGCGACCTGCTGCGCCGCATGCAGCCCACCGGATTCGAAGACGTCGTCGCGGTCATCGCGCTGTACCGGCCCGGGCCGATGGGACAGAACGCCCACAACGAGTACGCCGACCGCAAGAACGGCCGCCAACCGATCAAGCCGATCCACCCCGAGCTGGCCGAGCCGCTCGAGGAGATCCTCGCCGAGACCTACGGCCTGATCGTCTACCAAGAGCAGATCATGCGCATTGCCCAGAAGGTGGCCGGCTACTCGCTGGCCCAAGCCGACATTCTGCGCAAGGCGATGGGTAAGAAAAAGGCCGACGTGCTGGCCGCCGAGTACGAAAGCTTTTCGGCGGGAATGCAATCCAACGGTTTCTCGGCCGCTGCCATCAAGGCGCTGTGGAACACCATCCTGCCGTTCGCCGACTATGCGTTCAACAAGTCGCACGCCGCCGGCTACGGCATGGTGTCGTACTGGACCGCGTACCTGAAGGCGAACTATCCCGCCGAATACATGGCGGGGCTTTTGACGTCGGTGGGCGACGACAAGGACAAGGCCGCGGTGTACCTGGCCGACTGCCGCAAGCTCGGCATCACCGTGTTGCCGCCTGACGTCAACGAGTCCGGGCTCAACTTCGCCTCCGTCGGCGCCGACATCCGCTACGGGCTTGGCGCGGTGCGCAACGTCGGCGCCAACGTCGTTGCGTCGCTGATCAATACCCGTACCGAGAAGGGAAAGTTCACCGACTTCTCCGACTACCTGAACAAAATCGACATCGCGGCCTGCAACAGGAGGGTCACCGAGTCGCTGATCAAAGCCGGCGCGTTCGACTCGCTGGGCCATCCGCGCAAGGGGCTGTTCCTGGTGCACACCGACGCCGTGGACTCGGTGCTGGGCACCAAGAAGGCCGAGGCGATGGGCCAGTTCGACCTGTTCGGCGGCGAAGATGCCGGCGCCAACGCGGTTTTCACGATCAAGGTGCCCGACGAGGAGTGGGACGACAAGCACAAGCTCGCCCTGGAGCGCGAGATGCTGGGCCTGTACGTGTCCGGGCACCCGCTCAACGGCGTGGCCCATCTGCTGGCCACCCAGGTCGACACGCCCATCCCGGCGATCCTCGACGGCGACATTCCCAACGACGCTCCGGTCAAGGTGGGCGGGATCCTGGCCTCGGTCAACCGCCGGGTCAACAAGAACGGGATGCCGTGGGCGTCAGCGCAATTGGAAGACCTCACCGGTGGGATCGAGGTGATGTTCTTCCCGCAGACCTATTCCGCGTACGGCGCCGACATCGTCGACGACGCGGTGGTGCTAGTCGGCGCGCGGGTGAAGATCTCCGACGACAGGATCTGCCTGATAGCCAACGAGCTTGTGGTGCCGGACTTTTCCGGCGCCCAGGTGGACCGGCCGCTGGCGGTCAGCCTGCCCACCCGGCAATGCACTATCGACAAGGTCACCGCGCTCAAGCAGGTACTGGCCCGGCACCCCGGCACGTCGCAAGTACACCTGCGGCTGATCAGCGGCGACAGGATCACCACCCTGGAACTCGACTCGTCGCTGCGGGTGACGCCGTCGCCGGCGCTGATGGGCGATCTCAAGGCGCTATTGGGCCCCGGCTGCCTGGGCGGCTGAACTTTTGCATTGAGATTGCGCTCAGGGTTGTGATTTTGACGGGATCACGACCCTCAACGCAATCTCACGGCAATAGTTGGTGAGCGGATCAGATCAGGCATGAGACAACTCCACCCGGACGATGACACTGTCGGGCCACACGGTGCGCTGGCGACTGCGCCGTAGTTTCTCACGCCAGCACAGATCCTGGTGCACGTTGGTGACGCCCGGGACTTTGATCATCGGCACGGTGTTCCACTGCCAGCCATACCGCTGATGCAGTACGCGGTTGCCGGCTTCCGCGTCGGCACCGGACAAGACGGCGGCATGGCCGGTGACCGTCGTCGCGCCCGGACGGATCCGGCCGCGGTAGTCGCAGGCGGTGAGCTCGACGTGGGGGTGCGCCGTCAGGCGGCGTGTCTTCGGGCCCACCTTGGTTCGAAATAGCAGCGCGTTTCGGTCGAGGGCGAACCAGATCGGCGTGTCAACCGGCGTGCCATCGCGCCGGAATGTTCGGAGCAGGGCATAGCGAGAACGGCTCAGGTCGGGGAACACGTGCATGGCCACAGTCAACGACTTAGAGTTGGCTCTAAGTCAAGCGGGGAGGTTGCGATGGCCCTGACGATCGGTGACGTTGCCCGCGAATCGGGCGTCGCCCCGACCGCGCTGCGCTACTACGAGAAGATCGGCCTGGTGCCGGCGCCGGCGAGGATCGGCGGTCAGCGCCGCTACGACGACGCCGTGCTGGCCCGGCTGGAAGTCATCCGGCTCTGCAAATCGGCCGGCTTCGCGCTGGACGAAATCCAGGTGTTGTTCGCCGACGACGCGCCTGGGCGCCCGGTCAGCCGGGCCCTCGCCGAGGCCAAACTCGCCGAGATCGACGCCCAGATGGCGTCGCTGGCGCGCGCCCGCGCGGTGATCGAGTGGGGAATGCGCTGCACCTGTCCGTCAATCGACGCCTGCACGTGTGGCATTCATGCCGCCTTGCCCTTGTAGACGACGCCCTCTTTCATCACGAAGTCCACCTGTCCGGTGACCTCGATGTCGGCGAACGGATCACCGGGCATCGCGACCAGATCGGCGACCTTGCCCTCGGCAATCACGCCGAGGTCGTCGAGCCGCAGCAGTTCGGCGGCCACGCTGGTGGCGGCTTGCAGGGCCCGCAACGGGCTGATGCCGGTGGACACCATCATCGGGAATTCGCGCCAATTCTCGTGATGGGGAAACATGCCTGCGTCGGTGCCGAACGCGATGCGCACGTTGCTGTCGGCCAGCCGCTCGGCGGCGTCCAGCAACGGCCCGCGGTACTTGCGGAACTTGCGCAGCGCGTACTCGGGAACGTCGGCCAGAAACGGGTCGTCGGCGGGGCGCCGGGCGCCGGAGAGGATGGCGTACTGCGTCGGGACCATGAAAACCCCGGCGTCCTCCATCATTCGCAATGTCTCGGCAGAGGCGAGGTTGCCGTGCTCGATGCTGCGCACGCCGGCGCGCACGGCGCGCTGGATGCCTTCGTCGCCGTAGCTGTGCGGGGTGACCGGGATGTCGAGGTCGGTGGCCGTGGCGACCAGGATGTCCATCTCCTCCTGGCTGTAGGTGGGGCGGCCGGGATCGTCGGACGGCGAGGCGAACCCGCCGGTCGCCGCGAACTTGATCCAGTCGGCGCCGGCCCGGATCTCCTGCCTGACGCGCGAGCGGATCTCGTCACCGCCGTCGGCCGCGGCCAGCTCGAGCGGCCGCGTCGCTCCCTGATATTCGTCGGCGAGGAATCCGCTGAAGTCGCCGTGCCCGCCACGCGCGGAAATCATGTGCGGCGCCACCACCATTCGCGGTCCCTCGATCAGGCGGGCCGCCACCGCGTCGCGCAGGTCGATCGTCGGGTAGTCGACGTCGCCGCAACCCAAGTCGCGGATAGTGGTGAACCCGTTGCTGAGCAAGGCCCGCAACACCGGCAGGGACATCAGCGCCTTGGCGGTGCTCGAGTGCCTGGCCAGTTGCGGGCCCAGCGGCGGCGCCACCGTCACATGGGTGTGGCAATCGATGAACCCCGGCGTCACCGTGTGTCCGGACAGATCGACGACCCGCGCGTCGGCTGGCGGCTCGATGGCGGTGCCGATCCGCTGGATCCGGTCGTCGACGACGAGCACTTGCCGCGGAGCGGCGAAGTCCGACATCCCGTCCCATACGTTGGCACCGGTGATCAGCGTCGCCGCCATGTCGGCGAACCTACTCCTGCGACGATCCCGTTTGTGCTCTGATCGGAGTACCGAAGGGAGACGGACATGACCACCGCCCGAACCTTGCCCGAGGCATTCCAGCGCACCGCGGCGATCGATCCGGACGCCGTGGCGCTGCGCACGCCCGGCGACACGCAGACGCTGACGTGGCGCGACTACGCGGCGCAAGTGCACCGGGTCGCAGCCGGGCTGGCCGGGCTCGGGGTGCGTCGCGGCGACACCGTGTCGCTGATGATGGCCAACCGGATCGAGTTCTACCCACTCGAGGTGGGCGCACAACACGTCGGCGCCACGTCGTTCTCCGTGTACAACACGCTGCCCGCCGAGCAACTGACCTACCTGTTCGGCAATGCCGGCACCAAGGTGGTGATGTGCGAGGCCGCCTACGTCGACCGGATCCGCGCAAGCGGTGCGCCGATCGAGCACATCGTGTGCATCGACGGTTCACCGCCGGGCACGCTCTCGGTTGAGGATCTGTATGCCGCCGCCCACGACGACTTCGACTTCGAATCCACTTGGCGCGCAGTGCAACCCGATGACGTCGTCACGCTCATCTACACGTCGGGTACCACCGGTAACCCCAAGGGTGTGGAGATGACGCACGCCAACCTGCTGTTCGAGGCGGAAGCTCTCGACGCCGTCCTCGGCGTCGAATTCGGCGACCGGATAACCTCTTTCCTTCCCTCGGCGCACATCGCCGACCGGATGATGGCGTTGTACAACCAGGAAGTCTTCGGAACGCAGGTTACGGTGGTGTCAGACGCGCGTGCCATCGCGGCTGCGTTGCCCGACGTGCGGCCCACCATTTGGGGTGCGGTACCCCGGGTGTGGGAAAAGCTCAAGGCTGCAATCGAATTCGCGGTGGCGAACGAGCCGGACGAGGAGCGTCGTCTCGCGTTGCAGTGGGCGCTGACGCTCGCAAGGAAACGCGCCGACGCGTTGATCGCCGGCGAGCCGGCGCCCGACGACGTGGCGGCGGAATGGGCGACGGCGGACGAGCTGGTGCTGTCCAAGCTCCGCGCCAGGCTGGGGCTGGACCAGCTGCGGTGGGCGGTGTCCGGGGCGGCCCCGATTCCCAAGGAAACTCTCGGCTTCTTCGCCGGCATCGGTATCCCGATCTCCGAGGTGTGGGGCATGTCGGAGCTCAGTTGCGTTGCCAGCGTGGTCCATCCACGCGAGGGACGGCTCGGGACGGTCGGAAAATTGCTGCCCGGCCTGGAGTGCAAAATCGCCGACGACGGCGAGTTTTTGGTGCGCGGGCCGCTGGTGATGAAGGGCTACCGCAAGGAGCCGGCGAAGACGGCCGACGCGATCGACCCCGACGGCTGGCTGCACACCGGCGACATCCTCGACGTCGACGAAGACGGCTACCTGCGGGTGGTCGACCGCAAGAAGGAACTGATCATCAACGCGGCCGGCAAGAACATGTCCCCGGCCAACATCGAGAACGCGATCATGGCGGCCTGCCCGATGATCGGTGCCATGGTCACGATCGGTGACGGCCGGCCGTTCAACACCGCGTTGCTGGTCTTCGACGCCGACTCGGTGGCGCCGTATGCCGCCCAGCACGGTCTCGACCCGTCGGCGGCGGCGCTGGCGGCCGACCCGGAGGTGATCGCGCGGATCGCGGCGGGAGTGGCCGAGGGCAACGCCAAACTGTCGCGGGTCGAGCAGATCAAGCGGTTCCGGATCCTGCCGACGTTGTGGGAGCCGGGCGGCGACGAGATCACGCTGACGATGAAGCTCAAACGACGTCCGATCGCCGAGAAGTACGCCGCTGAGATCGAAGAGCTTTACGCCAGCGAGCCGGGACCCGACGTGCACGAACCCAGGGCCGCCACGACGGCGCAACCGGCTTAGTTGCGGGAAAGCGTCTTGAACGTCAGCCCGGACACGACTGCCACCGCCGCGGCGGCGAGAACCGACGGCGCGGCGCTGGTGGTCAGCAGCCCGACGACCGTGAAAGTGACCAGGCCGGCGAGCAACGCGACCAGCTTGTAGCGCGGCCACGGCACACCGGCGAGCAGTACGGGTTGCGGCGCTGTCACGAGGTTCAGGATACCGGGCACTCGAGTTTTCGGCCAGCCGAAACATCGGATCCGGGCCGCCTGGGTTGGGTGCCTTCTAAGGTGGGTGGCATGCCGCTATCAGGTGAATACGCGCCCAGTCCGCTGGAGTGGTCTCGTGAGCAGGCCGAGAAGTACGCCGCCTCCGGCGGGACCGAGGGCACCGAGATGCAGGGAAAACCCGTCATCCTGCTGACCACGGTGGGAGCCAAAACCGGCAAACTCCGCAAGACGCCGCTGATGCGGGTCGAGCACAACGGCGAGTACGCGATCGTCGCGTCGTTGGGCGGCGCCCCGAAAAACCCGGTCTGGTACTACAACGTCAAGAAGAACCCGCGGGTCGAGTTGCAGGACGGCCCGGTCAGCGGGGACTACGAGGCGCGCGAGGTCTTCGGCGACGAGAAAGCCGTCTGGTGGCAGCGGGCCGTCGAGGCGTGGCCGGACTACGCCAAATACCAGGCCAAGACCGACCGGCAAATTCCGGTGTTCGTGCTGACCCCTGTGCACTGAACTGCCTGTTGGGTGGCACCATTGATCGGTGTCCGCCGAACCGAGCCAGACGCCGAGCACCCCGGTCACCGGGCCGCTGACCGCGGCCGACATCGACGCGGCGGCCGACCGAATTGCCGGGGTGGTCACGCCGACACCGCTGCAGCTCTGTGACCGGCTGTCGGCGATCACCGGCGCCCGGGTCTACCTCAAACGAGAAGACCTGCAGTCGGTTCGTTCCTACAAGCTGCGCGGCGCCTACAACCTGCTGGTGCAGCTGTCGCCGGAAGAGGTCGCCGCGGGCGTGGTGTGCTCGTCGGCTGGCAACCATGCGCAGGGCTTCGCGTTCGCCTGCCGCGCACTGGGAATCCACGGGCGGGTCTACGTGCCGGCCAAGACGCCCAAGCAGAAACGTGATCGCATCCGCTACCACGGCGGGGACTTCATCGAGCTGATCGTGGGCGGCACGACCTACGACCTGGCCGCCCAGGCGGCGCTCGACGATGTGGCCAGGTCCGGCGCCACCCTGGTCCCACCGTTCGACGACGTGCGGACCATTGCCGGGCAGGGCACCATCGCCGTCGAACTGCTCGACCAGCTCGGCGCCGAGCCGGATCTGGTGGTGGTGCCGGTCGGCGGCGGCGGCTGCATCGCAGGTATCACCACCTATCTGGCCGAGCGGACGACGAACACCTCGGTGCTGGGCGTCGAACCCGCGGGCGCGGCGGCGATGATGGCCGCGCTGGCCGCCGGCGAGCCGGTCACGCTGGACTACGTCGACCAGTTCGTCGACGGCGCCGCGGTGAACCGGGCCGGGACGCTGACGTACGCGGCGCTGGCCGCCGCCGGGGACATGGTGTCGATCACAGCGGTCGACGAGGGCGCGGTCTGCACCGCGATGCTCGACCTGTACCAGCACGAGGGCATCATCGCCGAGCCGGCCGGCGCGCTGTCGGTGGCCGGACTGCTGGAGACCGACGTTGAGCCGGATTCGACTGTGGTTTGCCTGATTTCGGGCGGCAACAACGACGTGTCCCGCTACGGGGAAGTGCTGGAGCGGTCGCTGGTTCATCTCGGCCTCAAGCACTATTTCCTCGTCGACTTCCCGCAGGAGCCGGGCGCATTGCGCCGATTCCTCGACGACGTGCTCGGACCCAACGACGACATCACGCTGTTCGAATACGTCAAACGCAACAACCGCGAGACGGGCGAAGCGCTGGTGGGCATCGAGCTGGGCTCGGCGGCCGATCTGGACGGCCTGCTGGAGCGAATGCGCGCCACCGAGATTCATGTCGAGGCTCTGGAGCCGGGCTCGCCCGCCTACCGCTATTTGCTGTAGCCGTCACTCCGCGAGCGTGCACAGTTGGACACGATTTGCGGCGTGTCGGCGTGCAACACACACGCTCGCGGTCAGGCCCGCAGGATCGCGAAAGAATGGCCGGGCAGTTCGGTCGACGTGTCGCCGACGTGCGGCGGGTCCCATGCCAGCACCACCTCGCCGCCGGCCGGAATCCGTGTGGCGTCGGCGCCCAGGTTGCAGGCGATGGCGATCCCGCCGCGGCGCAGCACAATCCAGCGCTGGTCTTCGTCGTAGTCGATGCCCAGGTCGTCAAGCCACGGGTCGGCCAAGTCAGGCTCGTTGCGCCGCAACGTGATCAGGTCTCGATACGCCTCGAGCAGTCGCGCGTGTTCGTTGGTGTCAGCCTCGTCCCAGTCGAGTTTTGAGCGGGCGAAGGTCTGCGGATCCTGCGGGTCGGGGATGTCCTCGGCGTCCCAGCCGTGCTCGGCGAACTCGCGCTTGCGGCCCTCGGCGGTGGCGCGGGCCAGTTCGGGTTCGGGATGCGAGCTGAAGAACTGGAACGGGGTGGACGCTCCCCACTCCTCTCCCATGAAAAGCATTGCAGTGTAAGGTGATCCGAGCACCAGTGCGGCTTTGACGGCGAGCTGACCGGGAGAGAGGTTCTGCGACGGGCGATCCCCGACGGCTCGGTTGCCGACTTGGTCGTGAGTGCAGGTGTAGGCCAGCAGCCGGGTGGCCGGAATTTTCGACGTGTCCAGTGGCCGGCCGTGGCGGCGGCGCCGAAACGACGAATAGGTGCCGGCGTGGAAGAAACCATTGCGCAGTGTCGTGGCCAAGGTGGCCATCGAGCCGAAATCGGCGTAGTAGCCCTGCCGTTCGCCCGAGACCGCGGTGTGGATTGCGTGGTGGATGTCGTCGTCCCACTGTGCGGTGAGCCCGTAACCGCCTTGGTCGCGGGGCGTGATCAGACGCGGGTCGTTCAGATCGCTTTCGGCAACCAGCGACAGCGGTCGGCCGAGTTGCGCTGCGAGCGCATCGGTTTCGGATGCAAGCTCCTCGAGGATGTGGATCGCGGTGGTGTCCACCAGGGCGTGCACGGCGTCGAGCCGCAGCCCGTCGGCGTGGAAGTCGCGCATCCAGCGCAGCGCGCAGCCGATGATGTAGCGTCGCACCTCGTCGGAGTCGGCGTCGGCGATGTTGATGCCCTCACCCCACGGGTTGCTGCCCGACGACAAGTATGGGCCGAACCGCGGCAGGTAGTTGCCCGACGGCCCGAGGTGATTGAACACCGCATCGATCAACACCCCAAGACCGCGACGATGGCAGGCGTCGACGAACCGCACCAGCCCGTCCGGCCCGCCGTAAGGCTCGTGCACCGCATACCACAGCACGCCGTCGTAACCCCAGCCGTGCGTCCCGGAGAACGCGTTCACCGGCATCAGCTCGACGAAGTCGACCCCGAGATCGACCAAATAGTCCAGTTTTTCGACGGCCGAGTCGAAAGTGCCGCCCGGCGTGAAGGTTCCGAGATGCAGTTCATAGATCACCGCACCCTCGACCGACCGGCCGGCCCAGTCTCCGTCGGTCCAAGCCGCCGCCGACGGGTCCCACAGTTGCGAGCGTTCGTGTACGCCTTCGGGCTGGCGGGCCGAGCGGGGGTCCGGCAGCACCTTCGGGTCGTCGTCGAGCAGGTATCCGTAGCGGGCGTTTGGTGCGGTGTCGACGGTGGCGCGCCACCACCCGTCGGCCGAGCGGGTCATCGCGTGCACCGTCCCGTCGACGTCGAGGCGTACCTGTTCGGGCTTCGGCGCCCACACTGCGAATTCAGTCATCGGCGCGTTCCAGCAACACGACGGGCAACTCGGCGAACAAGTCGGCCGCGGCCGTCGACGCGCTCCAGCGTTTGCCGGTCAGCGTGTCGGTCCACGAGCCGGCAGGCAGCGGTACCGCGGTGTCGCCCCAGCCGCTGTCCTGCAGATGCACGGTCCACCGGGTGACCGCTACCACGACGTCGCCGCCGCGTTGGAACGCCACCACGTGATCGGCCCCGTTGCCGGTGGCGAGCACAGGATGATAACCGCCGTGCAGGAAGGTATCGGGGTGGGCGCGACGCAGCCGCAGCGCCGCCGCAACCACCCGGATCTTGGGGTGCTGCACCGTTTTCAGCGCCTCGCGGCGGACGGTGTAGTCGACCGGGCGCCGGTTGTCCGGGTCCACCAGGCTGTCGTCCCACAGCTCGGTGCCCTGATAGATGTCCGGGATGCCCGGGACTGTCAACGCCAGGAGCTTCTGGCCGAGCGCGTCGCTTTCGGCATGCGGATTCAGTTGGGCCACCAGATTGGTCAGCTCGCGGGCCGCCGGCCCGTCGAGCACCGTGTCGAGCCAGCGATGTACGGCGCCCTCGAAGTCGCTGTCCGGGTCGTGCCACGAGGTGTGCCATGCCGCTTCGCGGATTGCCTTTTCGGCGTAGCCGTGCAGTCGCTCGCGCAACTCAGCGGTGACCTCACCGTCGAGCGGCCAGACGCCGAAGATGTTCTGCCACAGGAACAATCCGGTTGCCGGGTCAGGCGAGGGCGTTCTGGTTTCCCAGCGGGCGACGAATTCGGCCCACAGCGACGGCACCTGCGAGAGCACCCCGATACGCGCGCGCACGTCTTCGCCGCGTTTGGTGTCATGGGTGGTCAGGGTCGTCATCGTGTGCGGCCACAGCCGGGCCCGGGTGGCGGCGCTGTGGTGGAACTCCGCCGCGCCGACGCCGAACCGCTGCGGGTCGCCGCCGACCTCGTTGAGCGACACCAGCCGGGCATCGCGGTAGAACAGGCAGTCCTCGACCGCCTTGGCCGTCACCGCGCCGCACAGCTGCTGCAGCCGCACCGCCGGCTCGCCGCCACCGGCCACTGCGGCGGCGATCAGCTGCAGCGGCGGACCGAGTTCCGGTGCGCCGGCCTGGGTTTCGGCGAAAGCTGCCGGCAACAACGCGGCCAGCCCGCGGTAGTCGCTGCGGTATACGCCGATGTGGCCGAGCAGCGCCGCCACCGCCTCGGGCAGTGCCGGATGGTCGGCGCCGGCGGCCGCGACAATGCAGCGCCGCAGCCGGGCAAGCTCGCTGGCCAGTGTGACGGTGGTCGCGACACCTTTGAGTTCACGCAACAGCGCCGGCATCGCCTGGTAGTCGACGCCGGCGGATTCGAACAACGCCGTCAACGCCGGCGCCCCGGAGGGATCCACGAAAAGCCCGCCGATTTCCCGCAATACGTCGTAGCCGGTGGTGCCGGCCACCGGCAGGGTCGGCTCCAGTGCCTCGTCGACGGCCAGAATCTTCTCGATCACGATCCACGGCTGCGGGCCCAGCAGCTCGCGCAGCCATTCCAAATAGCCGCTCGGATCGGACAATCCGTCGGGGTGGTCGATCCGAATGCCGTCGACGAGCCCGTCCGACACCCAGCGGGCCACTTCGGCGTGCCACGCGTCGAACACCGTACGGTCTTCCTGACGAAGCCCGGCCAGCGAGGTGATCGAAAAGAACCGGCGGTAGCCGCAGACGCCGTTGCGCCAGCCAACCAGCCGGTAATGCTGGCGGTCGTGCACCTCGGTCCCGGTACCGGTGCCCGTGCCCGGGGCAATCGGGAACGCCAGGTCGCCGAGTCGCAGCACGTCGCCGTCCACGGTCAGGTCGGCGACGTCGTCGTCGGAACCCAAGACCGGCAAGATGATTCGGCCGTCACCCAGATCCCAGTCGATGTCGAAGAACGACGCGTAGGCCGACGACCGGCCATGCCGCAGCACATCCCACCACCACGGGTTCTGCTGCGGCTGGTCGATGCCGACGTGGTTGGGCACGATGTCCACAACCAGGCCCATGCCACGCTTGCGCGCCGCCGCCGAGAGCCGGGCCAACCCTTCCGCGCCGCCGAGTTCTGCGGACACTGTCGTCGGATCGGTGACGTCGTACCCGTGCGTGGACCCGCTGACGGCGGTCATGATCGGCGAGAGGTACACGTGCGACACCCCGAGGTCGTCGAGGTAGTCCAGCAGGTTCTCGGCGTCGGCGAACGTGAACCCGAACCCACTGGATGCACCGCGCAGCTGCAACCGGTAGGTCGCCAGTACCGGATAAGCCATGCGTTACAACGTCTTACGCAACACGAGCAGAGCGCGGGCAGGCAGCGAAATCTCGTCGCCGTCGTTGACCACCAGTTCTACTTCACCGGTCGGATCGGTGGTGTCGAGCACTGCCGTCCACTCGTGGGCGTAGTCGTCGGGAGGCATCACGAAGTCGACTTCGTGGTCGTGGGCGTTGAAGCACAACAAAAACGAGTCGTCGACAATTCGCTCGCCGCGGCGGTCGGGTTCGGGGATCGCGTCGCCGTTGAGGAAGACGGCGATCCCCCTGCCGAAGTCGCTGTCCCAGTCTTCGGGCGTCATCTCTTGGCCGGCCGGTGTCAGCCAGGCGATGTCGCGGACCTCCTCGCCGCGGCGAATCGGTTGGCCGGCGAAGAACCGGCGGCGGCGGAACACCGGGTGCTCGGCGCGCAGACCGGTCACCTTGCGGGTGAAGGCCAGCAGGTCGGCGTTCTTGTCGGCCAATGACCAGTCCATCCAAGACAATTCGGAGTCCTGGCAGTAGACGTTGTTGTTGCCCTGTTGCGTGCGGGCCATCTCGTCGCCGTGCGCGATCATCGGCGTGCCCTGCGACACCATCAGCGTGGCCATGATGTTGCGCATTTGCCGCGCCCGCAGTGCCAGGATGTCGGGGTCGTCGGTGGGTCCCTCGACGCCGCAGTTCCACGACCGGTTGTAGCTTTCCCCGTCGCGGTTGTCCTCGCCGTTGGCTTCGTTGTGTTTCTCGTTGTAGGACACCAGGTCATGCAGCGTGAACCCGTCGTGGGCGACGACGAAGTTGATGCTGGCGGACGGTCGCCGCCCGGTTGCTTCATAGAGGTCGCTCGACCCGGTCAGCCGGGACGCGAACTCGCCCAGGGTTGCGGGCTCGCCCCGCCAGTAGTCACGCACGGTGTCCCGATATTTCCCGTTCCATTCGGTCCACAAACCTGGGAAGTTGCCGACCTGGTAACCGCCCTCGCCGACATCCCACGGCTCGGCGATCAGCTTGACCTGGCTGACCACCGGGTCCTGCTGCACCAGATCGAAGAACGCGCTCAATCGGTCGACGTCGTAGAACTCGCGGGCCAGCGTGGAGGCCAGGTCGAAGCGGAATCCGTCGACGTGCATCTCGGTCACCCAGTACCGCAGCGAGTCCATGATCAGCTGCAGGGTGTGCGGGTTGCGGGCGTTGAGGCTGTTGCCGGTGCCGGTGAAATCCTTGTAGAACCTCGGGTCGTCGTCTTCCAACCGGTAGTAGGCGGCGTTGTCGATGCCGCGGAAGTTGATCGTGGGACCCAGGTGGTTGCCCTCGGCGGTGTGGTTGTAGACCACGTCGAGGATCACCTCGATGCCGGCCTCGTGGAAAGTGCGGACCATGGTCTTGAATTCCGGCACCGCCGCACCGGCCTGCCGGTTGGCCGCGTACTGGTTGTGCGGGGCGAAGAAGCCGAAGGTGTTGTAGCCCCAGTAGTTTCGCAGCCCCAGCTCGACCAGCCGGTGGTCGTGCAGGAACTGGTGTACCGGCATCAGTTCGATCGCAGTGACATTCAGCGACTTGAGGTGTTCGATGATCGCCGGATGAGCCAGACCGGCGTAGGTGCCGCGCAATTCTTCGGGGACACCGGGATGGGTCTGCGTCATCCCCTTCACGTGCGCTTCGTAGATGATCGTTTCGTTGTAGGGGGTGCGCGGCGCCCGGTCCGAAGCCCAGTCGAAATACGGGTTGATCACCACGGAAGTCATCGTGTGCCCGAGCGAGTCGATCCTCGGCGGAGTGCCGGTGTCGGCCGGGTCCTTGGCGGCGGCCGCCATGTCGTAGGAGAACAGCGCCTGGCCGAATTTGAAGTCCCCGTCGAACGCCTTGCCGTACGGGTCGAGCAACAGCTTGCTCGAGTCACAGCGATGCCCGGCGGCCGGCTCGAACGGCCCGTGCACCCGAAAGCCGTAACGCTGACCGGGGCCGACGTTCGGCAGGTAGGCGTGCCACACGTATCCGTCGACCTCTTCGAGGTTGACGCGGGTCTCGGCACCGTCCTCGTCGATCAGGCACAGCTCGACCTTTTCGGCGACCTCGGAGAACAACGCGAAGTTCGTCCCGCCACCGTCGTAGGTGGCCCCGAGCGGATAGCTGTTGCCCGGCCACACCGTGGTCAAGGTGAGCACGTTGTCCGATTGCAGGCCTGAGCTATTCGATGCCATCAGTCAAACCTATCCGTGCCGCAGACGAGGTCACCACCAGCCGGTCGCCGCGGCGATCTGCCGGCCGAGCTCGCCCGCCAGCGTGCGCATGTAGGTGGCGGAAATGTGATGGGCGTCGTGGTAGATCAGCACGTTTCCCTCGACCGCACGGCACATGTCGGCCCGGCAGATCGCATCGCTTAAGTCCAGTGGCTTGAGGATCGGAAACTGGCCGACGAAATCGAGCGTCGGGTTGCGGTCGGAGAGCACTTCGGAGCGCTTGATCCCGCACGACTGTGCATTGCCGCCCTTGGCCAGGCAGTCGGCCGGCTGGAACGGGTTGCCGTCCTTGACCAGCCACGGCGTGTCCCGCATGGCCAGAACCGGAATGTTGTTGTCGGAGAACGCCTGCCAGATGCCGATGTAGGTTCCCGGCATCACGTCGCCGGGTTTGATGTTCCACGGCCGGGTGGATGTGGTGAATACGTAGTCGGGACGGTCCGCGATCACCTTGGCCATGGTCTTTTGTACCCACTCATGGCACTGCGGGTACGCCTCGTTGTTGCCCATGATCAACGGGACTTCCTCGGTGGACAGCGGGCAACCCATCTTCAGATAGGTCACCACCTTGAAGTGGTGCATGCGGCCCAGCAAGTCGAGCGCGGTGAGCCAGTGTTCGGCGTGCGAGCCGCCGGCCAGTGCGATGGTGCGGGTGGCGTCGTGGTCGCCGTAGGTGCAGTTGATCAGCGCGGGGTTGTTGAAGTCACTGATGCAGCCGTCCCGCGTCGACGGCGGCAGGTCGTTCTCGGCCTCCAACACCGTCGGCCGCATCCGCAGCTTGGGCACCCGCACGTGCTTGACCAGCGCCCGCGCCCCCGGATAGTCGCGCGAGGAAAGCCCGCTGAGCTCCTTGCCGTCCGCGCGCTGCACGGTGACATGCTCGCGCCACGTGAACGATGTGGCGGTCAGCGTCACGCCGAGTAGTGCCACCACCGAGCCCAGCGCGATCGTCGGCCGGCGCAGCCGTTGCCGCCACGGAATCACGGGCTGCGGCGCGGGGTTGGCGGGCGCCCGGTATCGCAGCGGATCCTCGACATGCCGCATGGTCAGGTAGGCCAGCACGCCGGAGATCAGCAACACCGCGCTGCCCTCGAGGAAGTTGGCCCGCCGGTGGCCGGTATAGGACAGCCAGAAGATGAGCAGCGGCCAGTGCCAGAGGTACAGCGAGTAGGCCATCGCCCCGAGGGTCACCAGCGGGCCCGTCGCCAGAATCCGGTTGGGCAGCGGCAGCCGGTCGCGCGTGCCCGGATCCGACTGGCGGTTGGCCCCGGCCAGGATGAACAGGACCGTCGCGCCGACCGGAACCAGCGTCCACGGCCCCGGGAACTCGCGGACGCCGTCGATGAGCGCACCGCACGACACGATCGCCGCCAGGGCGACGGTTGCGACGAGCGTCCGCAGCCACATCGGCCAGCGGATGTAGGGGACCAGCGCGCCGGCCAGCGCCCCCAGGAGCAGTTCCCAGCCGCGGGCGAAGCTGTTGTAGTAGGCCGTCGCCTGGTTGGCCTGGTGCGCGAAGATCGCGAACACGAACGACGCCGTCGTCAACGCGCTCAGCACCACGATGAACACGGACCGCAGCCGGTGACCGAACCGGCGCCGGCACACAGACGCCACGCCGAACACCAGCGCCAGAAACGCGATGTAGAACTGGCCCTGCACCGACATCGACCAGATGTGCTGCAGCGGGCTGACCGCCTCGCCGGCGCGCAGATAGTCGGCCACGGTGTGGGCCAGTTCCCAGTTCTGGTAGTAGCCCAGGCTGGCCAGGCTCTGGTTGGCGAATGTCTCCCAGCGGGTCTGCGGCTGCACCAGAATGGTCAGCACCGCGCATCCGGCGAGCACCACCACCAGCGCCGGCAGCAGCCGGCGGACCAGCCGGGTGATTTCGGGCAGCAGCGACAGCGACGACGCCGGGTTCAGCGCCGTGCGAAGTACCTTGCCGCCGAAGAAGAATCCGGACAGGGCAAGGAAAACGTCGACGCCGCCGGAGACCCGTCCGAACCAGACGTGGAACATCGCGACCAAGGCGATCGCAATGCCGCGCAAGCCGTCGAGGTCGTGCCGGTAGAAGCCTGTCTTGCGGGTTCCCATCGCGGCCGGTGCAGAATCCGCGCGGGCTGCGGGCGCCGGGCGGGTAGGGGACAGGGCAATCATGGTCGACAGTCAATTTACCTAACTGCTCGACCGCTCCCGGCGCGCTCGTAGCGCCGATTACTCGATGATCCGGGTCAGATAGGGCGTCATGTTGGTGGTACGGGCGGCCGAGACTGTGACGGCGGGCTCGGTCGCTTCGATCATCTGCCCGTTGCCCAGGTAGATCGCGACGCTCTGGCTGCCGCCGGGCCCGTAGCAGATCAGGTCGCCGCGACGGGCCTGCGCGGGCGGGACCTTGCGCCCGACGTTGCATTGCTGGCCGGAGGTCCGGGGCATCTTGATCCCGGCGCCGGCGAAGGCGTACTGGACCAGACCGGAGGCGTCGAACCCGACGGTTCCCGCGTTGGGGACGGTCGCAGCGCCCGGCAGGGTGGGCGTACCCGGGTAGGTGCCGGCACGTGGAACGGTGCTGACACCCGGGACGGAGTTTGCGCTCTGGCGGACGCCGTTGGTGGGCCCGGACGCGTTGCCACCGCCGTAGACGTATGGCACTCCGCGCTGGGACAGGGCGCGCTGGATCACGACATCGATGGGTTGCCCATACCCTGTTCGCTGGTCGGCGGCCGCGACGCCCGGGTTGACGACCGCGGGCGCAGCCAACACTGCCAGGCTGGCCGCGACGGCGTAGACGCGTTTCATGGGATTCCACCCCTCTCGACCACTGTATTCACAGCAGTCACTTAAGTCACTCTTGTAACAGAGGGTACCGCCAGCGGACGTGCCGGCTAAGCCGGCGGGGAGAAATTTGTCGGACCGTGACCCAACGGTGACCGCTCGGCGCCGAAACCCGAATCCTGTGCGGCCCGTTGTGATTTGGCTCTCAGTGCGTCAGCGCCAATAGGGTTCGCTGAAGGCGGTTATCGCCGAGCCGGCCAGCGAGCTGAGCATGACGATGGCAACCGCCAGCAGCGGCCAGAAGAACAGGTACCAGCCCTTGACGAGGGACACGAACGGGCCGATCACCGCCGCGGCCGCCGCCGCGCCGATTCCGCCCCACACCACCGGGTAGATCCACTGGTCGATCCCGAATGGCACCGGCGGGCAATTGTCGGCCGGACACACCTGTGCGAGGAAGCCGAACAGAACGGACGGCAAATCCGTCGTGACGGCCACGACCACGACAACCACCCATATCGCGGCGGTGCAGAGCAGGTCCCAGACGGCCAGGCGCACCCGGGGCCTCGGCGATGTCATGGTGTCCCATGCTCCCGGATAGCCGAGGATCCGGCGACCGGAGTTACTCTCGGTCACCATGCCCGCGTTGACGCCTCAGCAGATCAGCGCGATCGACGCCGCGCATCTGTGGCATCCCTACAGCACGATCGGCGCGGAAGCGGTGGCCCCGGTGGTGGCGGTCGGGGCCCGCGGGGCATGGTTGACACTCATCCGCGACGAGGGGCCGGTCGAAGCGCTGGACGCGATGAGCTCCTGGTGGACCGCGATCCACGGCCACGGCCACCCCGTGCTGGACAAGGCGCTCGCCACCCAGCTGGACACGATGAACCACGTCATGTTCGGCGGGCTGACCCACGAGCCCGCCGCCCGACTGGCCCAGCTGCTGGTCGACCTGACCCCGGCCGGGCTGGAGACGGTGTTCTTTTCCGACTCGGGGTCGGTGTCGGTGGAGGTCGCGGTCAAGATGGCGTTGCAGTACTGGCGCAGCCGCGGCGAGTACGCCAAACGGCGGCTGATGACCTGGCGCGGCGGCTACCACGGCGACACCTTCACCCCGATGAGCATCTGCGACCCCGACGGCGGCATGCATTCGCTGTGGACCGACGTGCTGGCCAGCCAGGTGTTCGCCCCGCAGGTGCCCCGCGACTACCACCCGGACTACAGCGCCGCGTTCGAGGCCCAATTGGCCGAGCACGCGGCCGAGCTGGCCGCAGTCGTCGTCGAGCCCGTCGTGCAGGGCGCCGGCGGGATGCGCTTCCACGACCCGCGCTACCTGACCGACCTGCGCGACATCTGCAACCGGCACGGGGTGTTGTTGGTTTTCGACGAGATCGCCACCGGCTTCGGCCGCACCGGCGAGTTGTTCGCGGCCGACCACGCCGGGGTCAGCCCGGACATCATGTGCGTCGGCAAGGCGCTGACCGGCGGCTACCTCAGCCTGGCGGCCACGCTGTGCACCGCCGAGATCGCACAGACGGTCAGCTCCGGGGCGGCCGGCGCACTGATGCATGGGCCGACGTTCATGGCCAACGCGCTGGCGTGTGCGGTGTCGGTGGCCAGCGTCGAACTGCTGCTCGGGCAGGACTGGCAGGGCACGGTGGCCGACATCAGTGCCGGGCTCGGGGCGGGCTTGGAGGCCGCCCGCGGTTTGCCCGCGGTGACCGACGTCCGGGTGTGCGGCGCGATCGGCGTCATCGAATGCGACCGGCCCGTCGACCTGGCCGTGGCCACCCCGGCCGCGCTGGACCGCGGGGTGTGGCTGCGGCCGTTTCGCAACCTGATCTACGCCATGCCCCCGTTCATCTGCACACCCGACGAGATCGCGCAGGTCACCTCGGCGATGGTCGACGTCGCGGGCCTCGTAGGCTGAACGCCGATGACGCAGATCGACGTGTCGCCGCTGGCGTGGCTGGAGGCGGTGGAACAGCAGCGCCGCGCGGCCGGGTTGCGGCGCTCGCTGCGGCCGCGCCCGCCGGTGGCCACCGAACTGGACCTGGCGTCCAACGACTATCTGGGTCTGTCTCAGCATCCCGACGTCATCGAGGGCGGCGTGGACGCGCTGCGGACCTGGGGAACCGGCGCCACCGGGTCGCGGTTGGTGACCGGCGACACCGAGCTGCACCAGGAATTCGAGGCAACGCTTGCCGAATTCGTCGGCGCCGCAGCGGGTTTGGTGTTTTCGTCGGGATACACCGCCAACCTCGGTGCCGTGGTCGGGCTGTCCGGTCCGGGATCGCTCTTGGTGTCGGACGCCTACTCGCACGCGTCGCTGGTCGACGCGTGCCGGCTGTCGCGGGCCCGGGTGGTGGTCACTCCGCACCGCGACGTCGACGCCGTCGAGGCGGCGTTGGCGGCGCGCGACGAGGAGCGCGCCGTCGTCGTCACCGACTCGGTGTTCTCTGCAGACGGCGCGCTGGCTCCGCTGCGGCAGTTGCACGAGGCGTGCCGGCGGCACCGTGCGCTGCTGATCGTCGACGAGGCGCACGGCCTCGGCGTGCGCGGCGGCGACGGCCGCGGGCTGCTGCACGAGCTCGGCCTGGCCGGCGCCCCGGACGTGGTGATGACGACGACGCTGTCCAAGGCGCTCGGCAGCCAGGGCGGCGCGGTGCTCGGCTCGACCGCCGTGCGCGACCACCTGATCGACGCCGCCCGGCCGTTCATCTTCGACACCGGTCTGGCGCCCGCGGCGGTGGGCGCGGCGCTGGCGGCGCTGCGGGTGCTGGCCGCCGAGCCGTGGCGGCCGAAGGCGGTGCTGCAGCACGCGGGCACGCTGGCGCAGATCTGCGACGTTCCCGAGGTGCCCGAGTCGGCCGTCGTCTCGGTGATCCTCGGCGACCCCGAGGTGGCGCTGGCGGCCGCCACCGCCTGCCTGGACGCCGGCGTGCGGGTCGGCTGTTTCCGCCCGCCGACGGTGCCCGCCGGCACCTCGCGGCTGCGGCTGACCGCGCGGGCGTCGCTGGACGCCGACGAGCTCGAGCTGGCCCGCAAAGTGCTGACCGACGTGCTGTCGGGCCGTTGACGGTCCTGGTCGTCACCGGCACCGGGACCGGAGTAGGCAAGACGATCGCCACCGCGGCGCTGGCCTGCCATGCCCGCCAGGCCGGCCTGGACGTCGCGGTGTGCAAACCGGTGCAGACCGGCACCGACGCCGGCGACGACGACCTCGCCGACGTGGCCCGGTTGTCGGGAGTCGCCAAAGTCGTTGGGCTGGCGCGCTATCCGCAGCCGATGGCGCCGGTGGCCGCCGCCGAGCTGGCCGGGATGAGCCTGCCCACCCGTGACGACGTGGTGGGCGCGATCCGTTGCATCGACCGGGCGGGCCGATTGACGCTCGTCGAGGGCGCGGGCGGTTTACTGGTCGAGTTGGCGCAAGACGGAACCACGTTGCGCGACATCGCCGTTGGCCTCGACGCGGCGGTGCTCGTGGTGGCGACCGCCGAGCTGGGCACCCTCAACCACACCGCACTCACGCTGGAAGCCCTTGCCACACATGGCGTTTCGTGTGCCGGGCTGGTGATCGGCAGCTGGCCGGCGCAACCCGGCGTGGTGGAGGCGTCGAACCGGCAAGCGCTGGAACGGTTGGCCACGGTGCGGGCGGCGCTGCCCGCGGGGGCCGGATCCATGAAGCCACCGGAATTCTCCGCAATGAGCGTGCAGGCGTTCGACCCTCACTGGGTGACGTCGTTGGTCGGCTGATGGTTCATTCGATCGAGCTGGTCTTCGACCCCGACAGCGAGACGGCCATCCGCCGGATCTGGGAAGAGTTGGCGCACGCCGGGATACCCAGCCAGGCGCCAGCGTCGCGCCCGCACGTGACGCTGGTGGTGGCCGACCACATCGCGCCGGACGTCGACGCGCTACTAGCGCCTCTCGCGCAGCGGCTCCCGCTCGCGTGCACCGTTGGGGCGTCGCTGCTGTTCGGCAAGAGCAATGCGATTCTGACGCGGCTCGTCGTGCCGACAGCCGAGCTGCTGGCCCTGCATGCCGAGGTGTACCGGCGCTGCCTTCCGCACATGGCGCCGGCGCCCATGCCCAACTGCCTGCCCGGGCAGTGGACCGCGCACACCACGCTGGCCCGCCGGGTCGGCGGGCATCAACTGGGCCGGGCCCTGCGCATCGCGGGGCGCCCGGCGCAATTCGACGGCCGCTTCGTCGCGCTGCGCCGCTGGGACGGCAAGCAACGCGCCGAATATCTGATCGGCTAAGCGGGCACTCGCGCCTGTTGCACCCAGGCGCGGCGCTCGTCGATCGTGCGACCCAGGTCCTGCAACAGCAGCGGTTTGTGCATGACCAACTCGACGAGGTGATCGCGGTCGATTTCGAGCGCCGTCACCTCAACCACTGCATGCGCATCGGCCAGGTTGGGTTGGCGGGTCAGCGCCGTCACGCCGAGGAACGAGCCGTCGTCCAAAGTGCCGACCACGACGACCGATTCGTCCTGAGCGACCGCGGTCAACCGGACGCTTCCGGCGATCAAGAACGTCATCTTGGCGGGCACGCGACCGGCCTGCTCGACGATCTCACCTTCTCCGTAGCGGACGACTTTCGCGTGCGACCGCAGCGCCTGCTGATCAGTTTGGTTGAGCCGCAACGCCGGAGCCACCACTGTGCGCAGCGCCTGTTCGATGCGCTCGGTCGTCGAGATGTCGTCGTCGGCGCCGTCGAGATGGAGGCCCTCCCGGCGTGAGGCATACCAGAGCCACCGCAGAAACGTGGCCTGCGCGGCGGAGTCGTCCGCCGGCGACTTCAACCCGACGGTGACGCGATATTCGGCGCCTCCCACCGGCATCGACGTGGCTGCTACGTCGGTTCTGCGCTGCGGCAACGCATCAGCGACGCGGTCCAGCAGCGCGCACACTCGGTCGGGCGGGTCGGCTTCGGAGAACGTGGTCGTGATCACCAGGTGGTGCCCACCGGGGGGACGGCTGAGATTCGTGAACGAGGTGGTGGCCAGCACCGAGTTCGGGGTGATCTGCAGTCCGCGGCCCGTCTGGATATGCACGGAACGCCAGTTCGCCTCCACGATCTGACCCCGGGCTGCCGGCGTGTCCAGCCAGTCTCCGATCCGGAACGGCTGCTCGAACAACATGAACAGGCCCGAGACGATCTGGCCCACGGAGTTTTGCAGCATCAAGCCGATGACCACCGAGGTGACGCCCAGCGCGGTGAAAAGGCCGCCGACCCGCACACCCCAGACGTATGACAAGATGACCGCCAGTCCCACGCCGATCAGCAAGAACCGGGTCACGTCGAGGAAGATGCCGGGAATCCGCTGCCGCCAGGACCCCTGCGGCGCGCCCTCGAACACCGTTGCGTTCAGCCCGGACAGCAACAGCACAAGCACCACAAAGCCGAACACCGTCGCAAGAACGCGCACCGACGTGAACGCGGCGGGCATCTTCGCCACCTGCACGAGCAGCACCAGAAGTGCACCAAGCGGCACCAGGTAACTGCGCAGCAGCATGACGGGCCGAGCGAGATGACTGTTCTTGCGGACGAGGCTCTGGTGCCACTCGGTGAGGCCGATCAGCAGCAGCGGCAAGCCGAATACCACGCTCGCGGCCCAGTAAAGCGTCGACGCGCCAATGCCGTTCACTGTTCCTCCGACAAACGCCAGATCTGCTGTTCCGTGCCGCCGACGGCGACGGTGCCCGCCGGCACGAATTGGCGGATGTCGCGCATCGCCTCGTAGACCCCGGCGGTGACATAAATCCCTGACTGCCCCGATTGTGTTGTGCCGCTACACATCTGGTTTGCCAAATTGACCGCTGCGCCCCACATGTCGTAGACCATGCTGGTCCGTCCGACCAGGCCGCTGATCACGTTGCCGGTGTTGATACCCGCCCGGACGGCCAGGTGATAGCCCGTGCGGCTGTTGAAACGGCTGATGATTCCCTGCATCTCCACGGCGAATTCGACGGTGCGGTGGATGCTGTCCAGGCGCGGCACGTTCAGCCCGCAGCTGGCGAGGTAACCGTTGTGCAGTGTGCGAACCGGCTCGACGCCAAGCGCTTCCGCGGCGGAATCGAGTTCCTGGATCAGCTCGTCGACGATCCCTACCAGTTCGTGGCCCGCTAGCCGGTTCGACATCTCGTCCAGGCCCACGATGTCGGCGAAGATGACGGTGACGTCTTGGTGTTCCTGGGCAATCTGCTCGCCCTCGCGGTAACGCTGCGCGACCGGCTCGGGCATCAACGACGCAAGCAACCGGTCGTTTTCCTTGCGCTGTTCGGTCAGCAGATCTTCTTTGATCTGCAGATTGCGGCTCATCTCGTTGAAAGCGGTGGTCAGTTCACCGATTTCATCGCGTGAGGTCACCGGGATCGTGACGTCGTAGTTTCCGGCGCTGATCTGGTGCGTGCCGGCCTGTAGCCGCCGGATGGGCCGCACGAATATCTGCGCCACCAGCAACGCGCCCACGCAGATGAGGAAAACCATTGCCGTAGTGGTCACCACGAGTGTCCGGGTGAGTGCGTCTATCCGGGCATTGGCCTCGTCCGTTTCCCTGGTCGCCACGATCGACCAGTGCAGGTCGGAATTCGGCACGCTCAGCGGAGCGTAAGCCACCAGCTCGCGACGGCCGAGATAGCTGGTGTCGATGACGGTTCCGGTGTGGCCGCGTTGCGCGGCGCCCACCGCTGCGGTCGCGACAGGCTGCACCAGCGTGGTGCCGCCCCACTTGATCGCCTTGTCGGCGGTATCGGGCCGGGTGCCCGCCGCGACCGCCTCACGCTTGTATCGCTGTGGGTCTTCGAGGAACAGTCGCGAATCGGAACGCATCAGATTGTCGGGTCCGGCCAGATAAGTCTCGGCGGTCCGGCCCATACCGGCGGCCTCCCAGCGCCGGTCGGCCGTCATGATGCGGTTGACCTTGGCGATCGGCAACGGCAGTGCCAGGACTCCGGCTACTTTGCCGGGCGGGCCGATCGGTGCGACCAGCCATGCGACGGGCGCGCCGAGCTGAGGCTGGTACGGCTGAAAGTCGGTGATCCACACGAAATCTGTAGAGTTCGTGGCCATCGCCTTCTGGTAGGCGTCACGCAGGTTGGACTGTCGGTAGGGGCCGGTGAGGATGTTGGTGCCCAGCGAGGGGCTTTTGCGCACGCTGTACACCACGTTGCCGCGGGTGTCGAGGAGCAGGGCGTCGCGATATTCGAAGCGGACCGCGATCTCGCGGAAGTAGTCGTCGAATCGGGCGTTTGCTGCCGACCAAGCGCTGCCGTCGCCGGCGTCGTCCGGTGGGGATGACGCGCCCGTGACGGTGTAGTGCGCCTGCAGGTATTTCTGCGAATTACTGTTGGGCAACAGCGCATTGAGATCGAGCGTGGTGCCGGTGTCGCGTTCGACGGGTTTGATCACCTTGTCGGTGTAATAGTTCACCAGCGCCTGCTGTTGCCCTGGATCGATCGTCGCGTTGGACAGTTGGTCGAAGCCGGCGGTGAACGCCCGGACGGCGTCCAGTGCGGTGGACCCGCGGCTGTAAACGACCAATGAATTGGTCAGGTCGGCGAACAGCGTCTCCACCGCTCGCTTTTGCGCCTCGCGCAATTGCGTCATCCGCTCGGAGGCGGTGGGCAGCAGTGCGTTACGGGCGGCGACGTACTCGACCACTCCGATCACACCCAATGACGCGAGGCTGGCCACCAGCAGCATCAGCATGATCTTGGACTGGATGCTGATCCGAGACAGCGTCCGTGGACGCTTACGCTTGCGGGCCGGTTCGGTCGAATGCGACGTCAATTCGCTTCCTTTCGCCAGGTCCGCGTGCCGGCGGCTACGCCTACCCGCCGAACAGCAGATATAGACCGGTGAACGTATAGCCAACCATGACCAGCATCATGGTGAGCTGCCCGGTGAGCTGATGGCCGGCCGGCAGCAGCCGCAACGCTTTGTCGTGGGCCGCGATCACCGCAACGATGTGGCCGGTCACCACGCAGATCACCTTGACCGCAGCCAGCACCGAGGGATGCATCGACAGCACGTAGGCCACGTGTAAATGGGCCAGCCCCAACAAGTTCCAGCCCCGGCCAAGTGGGTCCGCTAGCGCGAAGACAGCCTGCTGGCCGCGCTCCACGAGATAGGACAGGTAGTGGGCGAAGATGTAGCCCACCACGATCGGGATCAGCGAGTGCGCCATCTGGCCGGGCAGCGCGCGTCGCTGGTCACGGTCGACCCCTCCGGTTGCCCTCGCGGCGAGCGAAAATGTCAGCGCCACAACGCAGATGAAGACTACAAGCCCGAGGGTTCGCAACGCCGGTGACGGCACCGTCGGCGCGAGCCGGTCGGCGAAATTGCGCCACGTCGGCGACGCCGAGTAGCTGTCGAACGCCGTCGATCCGAGCAGCACCGCCACCATGGCGACCACGCCGGGCCGAACCGGCAGCGACGGCAGATGGTCGAACGGGTTGCCGATCACGATCTGCCCCGAGACCGTGTTTCGGCGAAACGGCGAAAGCCGCGACACCGCCATGCTGTACACCCCGAACGGGTCGACCCGGGCCAGCCAGCGCTGGCCGCACACCCAGGCGCCGCCCAGCAACACCACGGCATAGATCAGCAGCCACCGCCGGACCCACGGCAGCGAGGCTGGGTTAGGGCTGGCCAATTCCATCCAGACGAACGCGAACAACCCGGCCGCGGCGAGCCGATAACCCCAGCTTTCGGGATAGGACAGCCGCGGTCGGCCGAGCCGTTCCGGCGTGACACGCCGCAGCAGTAGATACAGCGTGCGCACCGGCGAGATCACTCGCCACACCGGACCGAACAGCAGCGAAACCGCCACCAAGCCGACCCACAGCAGCACGTAAAACACCCCGAGCAGCGCGTTGTTGGGGTTTTGTGGCCCCCACAGCCCGGCCATCACCACCCAGGCGGTGAACAGCAGCGCCGCCCCGGCCGCTAACGCCCGCGTCACCCGGGCATCCACCAGCGCGGTGAGCACTTCCGGCAACGGGTGTCCGGGCTTGTCCGGATCGAATCTTGGTTTGCGCCAGGCGAATGCGACCAACGCGAAGGTGAACGTCAACGCCCAGGCGGCGCCGACCATCGCATAGGCGTAGGGGACCGGCAGGTCGCTCGAGCCGCCGAGGCCGTGCGCCAGGACCGAGGACGTCACGGCCGAACTTGGATGGTCGCGATCGTCCGGTCCAGGTGATGTAGCTCCACGTCGACGTTGCCGGGGACGTCGACGCTGAACTGGAACGTCTGGTTGGGCGAGGCCGCAACCTGGAACTCGTGGTCCGGCACCGAGTGCACGTGCAACTCGTCGGCGGAGTCGCTGGTGACCCGGAACGTGATCGGCTGGTGGACCTTGGCCTGCAGTGTGGCGTTAGCCGGGGTGACCTGGCCGTGGGCGATCGTGACGTCGACGACGAGGGCGTTCGTCGAGGCGCCCTTGTCCGGAGAACCGCCGCAGCCGACGAGACCGCAGGTCAGCACCGCTGCAGCCGCGATCAGCGTGCAACGAACCATTACGCGGCTTGCGGTGGGGAGCGGTCGGCTGCCGCTTCTTCGGGATGGGTGGGGGCGGTGTCGGCAGCGTTGATGCGCCCCGCACCCCAGGTCAGCGCCGAGATGACCATCAGGGTGAAGATCAGCACGACGATGCCGCCGGCGGTGAACAGCCACGCCGGTACGTTGGGGTCGCGTTCGCGCTGCAGGATCGACACCTCGAGCACGAATGGCCGCGTACTGGATGCCAGCGCCGGAATTTCCGGTGCGGGGATGGCGTCGTCGGCCGGGGCGTAGATCGGCACCGCGGTCATGGTGTAGCCGTCCTGCACGCGCAGCAGGGTTTTCCAGCTGCCCCACACCGGGACGGGCTCGGTGGTGGTGTAGTGCCCGGGCCCGACTTTGTCGAGCCGGTCGATGTACAGGCCGCGGTGGTGTTGCATGCGCCCCTGCCAGGACAGGATCGTCAGCCAATCCGGGTGGTCGCTGACGAGGGTGGGCGGATTGATCTGCACGTCGGCGGCCACCATGCGTTGTCCGGGCGGGCTGGGCACATCGGTCAACGTGATGGTGGCCGTGTCGTGTTTGGGCACCCGGATATGCAGCCCGTTGGCCACCGCACCGCCGATCACCAGCACGGTCAGCGCCACCACCGCGATGCCGATTCCACGCCCGGGCAGGCGTTGGCCGGTCAGCACCATGCCCAACATGGCTCCGCAGATTCCCGTCAGCACCGTCGCCGGCAACGCCATCGCCAGGGCTTGGCCCCACAGGCTGACCGGCCACGGGTAGTGGTAGACCGCGCCGATCCACAGGGACTCCAGCCACAGCCCGATGGTGGCCACCAGCGCACCGCCGACGGCGCCGAACAGCATCGGGCGGCGCAGAAGCGGGGTGAGGGCGAGCAATTCGACTATCACTGCCGGACCCAGATACAGCGGGAACCAGTTGATCGGCGCACCCAGAATCGGGCCGACCAGCAGCGCCACCGTACCGCGCAGCGCAATGGCGAACAGCGCCGCGATGATCGCCGCGCCCCGGCCCATCGTCAACCGCGCGGCCACGGTACCGACCGCTGCCGCCGCCGCGATCAGCATCGGCTGAAACACCAGCCGGAATTGCGGCACACCGAAGTCGAACTCGATCTGCCACACCGACATCCCGATCAACAACCCGCCGAAGGACAAATACCGCAGCAAGTTGATCAGCGGGCGCTCATCTCGCGCGTAGGTACCTTCGGCCGGCGTGTCCGGCAACGCCCGTCCGCCTTCGTACTCCAGCATCAACACCGCGAACAGGGAGAACCCGGCGCCGCCGATCATCATCAGATGCGTTGGGCCCCACAGTGTTACGTCTTGGCCGAAGATGCGATGCCAGATGTCGTCGAGCGGGAAACCGATAAGCGCATACAGCCCGCAGCCGGCCATCAGCACCCCGCCGACCGGCGCATACCAGTCGCGGGTGATGCGCACCGCTGCCGGACCGGGTTTGTCGAACGGCAGGACCACGGCGATCGCGCCGGCCAAGAAGATGCCGAACAGGCCGATCACGATGAAGTAGTGCGCGGGGTTGGCCAGCGGGCCGGGGTCGCGGCCGTTGCCGATATGCCAGCTGACATCCCAGATGAACCCGAACAACGCACAGATGATCGATGTGGTGAACACCAACACCGGCAACGCCACCCACGACGGCCGGTTGAACTTGTCGGCCAACCGGTCCGAGACCCGGGTCAGCCAACTGATCCGATGCGTGCGATGCGCATAGCCCACCCACAGCATGAGCAGGGCGATTACCGCTGCGGCGATCGACAGGCCGATCACCTGGCCCAGCCCGGCACCACGCGCCGGGGGCTCCGCAACAACCGACAGTCCCACAGTTATCCCCTCCCAGCCGGGAGACGCGAGCGTCAACTTACTTCACAGTAGGTTGCCGATCGGGGACGAGTTGAAACTTCGCCTGAATTCGTTGCGGAACTGTCAATCCCGCTTATCACCGACCGGCGTGTGCTCGCCCTGGGCGGCGCTACGCCGGTCCCGCACTGCGACGTAGAAGACGACTGCGGCGACGATCACAGCCGGCAAGAACGCCGGCAGCGCCAGTAGTAGATAGTGGTGCGCCACATAGTCGATGTGTGCCGTGCTGAGTGTGGTCATGTCCGCTACCACTCAAGCTACCCCGACACCCGTACCCGGCCTGGCTGACGCGGGCGGGCCGATTGGGCTGCTATGCCGTCGATGAGCAACTGCAGTCCGAAGTGGAATCCGCTGCCGGGGTCGGCGGACGGCTCGATCACCGACTGCCTTTCGGGTATCGCGCCCGCGGCGTCCCACTGCATGCGGGACTGCTCGTCCACGGTGGCGCCCAGCACGTAGTAGACGATCGTGCGGGCCGCCAGCTCCGACTGTTGCGGGGGCAGCCCGGCTTCGGCGGCCGCCGCGGCCAGCGACGTCAAGATGTGAGTAACCGCGCGGGATTGCCCGGCGGCGAAACTCGCCGAGACCAGTTCGGCCCCGTCGGTGTGCGACAGGAGAGCGTCGCGCAGGCGTGCGCAGATCGTGCGCACGCGCAGCGGCCACCCGACTTCGGGCCCCGCGTCGGTGCCGGTCGGCTGCAATACCCGGTCGGCGACGGCCCCGAGCAGCTCTTGTTTGTTCGGGAAATGCCAGTACAGCGCGCCGGGCGTGATTCCCAGCTCGCGCGCGAGCCGGCGCATGGTCAGGTCGGCGATCCCGTATTGGTCCAGGATCGCGGCGGCCGCTTCGACGATGTCCGGTTTGTGCAGTTGCACGCCGTTACCCTAACCTGAACACCGTTCAAGAAGGGAGCACCACGTGACTCAGGCGGCGACTCGGCCCAGCACCGACACGGACAGCACGGACATCCTGGCCGTCGCCCGTCAGCAGGTGCTGGAGCGCGGCGAGGGACTGAACCAGGACCAGGTGCTGGCTGTGCTGCAGCTGCCCGACGACCGGCTCGAGGAACTATTGGCGCTTGCCCACGAGGTGCGGATGGCCTGGTGTGGGCCCGAGGTCGAGGTCGAGGGCATCATCAGCCTCAAAACGGGCGGCTGTCCGGAGGACTGCCACTTCTGTTCGCAGTCGGGGCTGTTCGCCTCGCCCGTGCGCAGCGCCTGGCTCGACATTCCCAGCCTGGTGGAGGCGGCCAAGCAGACCGCCAAGACCGGCGCCACCGAGTTCTGCATCGTGGCCGCGGTGCGCGGGCCCGACGAGCGGTTGCTGGCCCAGGTCGCGGCGGGCATCGAGGCCATCCGCGACGAGGTCGACATCCAGATCGCCTGCTCGCTGGGCATGCTGACCGCCGAGCAGGTGGAGCGGCTCTCGGCGATGGGGGTGCACCGCTACAACCACAACCTGGAGACCGCGCGTTCGTTCTTCCCCAACGTGGTCACTACCCACACCTGGGAGGAGCGCTGGGAGACGTTGTCGATGGTGCGCGACGCCGGGATGGAGGTGTGCTGCGGCGGCATCCTCGGGATGGGCGAAACCCTCGAGCAGCGGGCGGAATTCGCCGCCAACCTAGCCGAGCTGAATCCGGACGAGGTGCCGCTGAATTTCCTGAACCCGCGGCCGGGCACACCGTTCGGTGATCTGGAGGTGCTGCCGGCCAGCGAGGCGCTCAAGGCAGTCGCTGCGTTCCGGCTGGCGTTGCCGCGCACCATGCTTCGCTTCGCCGGTGGCCGGGAGATCACGCTGGGCGACCTGGGGGCAAAACAGGGCATCCTGGGCGGGATCAACGCCGTGATCGTCGGCAACTACCTGACCACGCTGGGCCGCCCGGCCGAGGTGGACCTGGAATTGCTCGACGATCTGCAGATGCCGATCAAGGCGCTCAACGCCAGCCTGTAGAAACACTGGTGTGATGGTCGCCGACCTGCCGGCCCCGATCGGAGCCGCTGTGTACAACGTCTACACCGGCGCGCCGGCGGGCTCGTCGTCGCCGACGGCTGCCCAGTTGGGTCTCGAGCCGCCGCGGTTCTGTGCCGAATGCGGCCGCCGCATGGTGGTGCAGGTCCGCCCGGACGGCTGGTGGGCCAAATGTTCCCGACACGGGCGGGTGGATTCGGCCGATCTGGAGGCGCAGCGATGACCGCGGACACCCCGCGCTTCTCCCGCGGACGGGCGACCATCGCGGTGATCGCGGGCCTGGTCGCCACGGGCGTGCCGGTGGGCGCACTGTGGGCGTGGCTGGCGCCGGCGGTACACGGCGTGGTGGCGCTGACCCGCGACGGCGACCGGGTGCACGACTACCTCGGCAACGAATCCGAGCACTTCTTCGTCGCCGCGTTCCTGATGCTGGGCTTGCTGAATGTGGTTGCCGTGGTGGGGGCGGTTCTCGTGTGGCAGTGGCGCGCCCACCGCGGGCCGGCCGTGGTTGTGGGGATCTGCATCGGTATCGCGGGCGCCGCGTGCGTCGCCGCGGTGGTGGGCGCACTATTGGTGCATTGGCATTACGGCACAGTGGATTTCGATGCGGCACCGGTGACCGAGCAGAACCGGGTGTACTACTTCACCGAGGCGCCGCCGGTCTTCTTCGGTCAGGCGCCGCTGCAGGCTGCCTGCACTCTTCTGCTGCCGGTTGGCACCGCTGCGCTGGTCTACGCGGTCCTGGCGGCGGCAACCGCGCGCGACGATCTCGGCGGGCATCCCACTGTCGAACCGCCTGCGTCCGAGTCGGTCACAGCGGACGTCGGTGCACCGTCCGCCCGGTGATCACCTTTGCCGCGATCACGGCAAGCCGGGCCATGCCGGTGTAGGTCGCTGGGTTGAACATGGTCGGCCATTTGGTCCTGGCCCGACGCGTGCTCAGCGGGCGACCCGCAAACCGGTCCTGAAGCCAGCGCAGCGTCATCGGCGCCGAGAGCGGATGCAGCAGCAGGTGCTCGCAGAACGCGTCGCGGTGATAGGTGACATCGGCGCCGCCGGCCGAATAGGCGTCAGCCAGCTCGTCGATGTCCTCGACGGCGATCAGGTAGTCATGGACCGCCTGGACGATCAGGACCGGCGGAGTCGGCACCGTGGTGCCCAGCTTGATGTTGTCGAAGACGTACTGGACCTCCGGCATCGCCAGGACTTCGTCCAGCGGGCGGTCGAGATAGTCGCCCATGTCTTTGCGGGCCATCCGGATCACCGCGCCCGCGGTCGTCATGGTCTCCAGCTCGCACAGCAGCGCGCGGCCCTCGTCGTTGGTGTGCTGTTTGATCACCCGGTCCAGGTCGGGGTAGAGGTGTGCCAGGGCGGCCACCACCAGCGCGGGCAAACCGGAGAACAAACTGCCGTTGAGCTTGCGGAAGGTACTGCCCAGGTCGCCCACGGGTGAGCCGAGCACCGCGCCGACGACGTCCAGCTCGGGTGCGTAGTCGGCGCACACCTCGGCGGCCCACGCGCTGGCGAGCCCGCCGCCGGAATAGCCCCACAGCCCGACCGGGGTCGACGAGGACAACCCGAGGCGCTCGGAGTTCAACGCTGCCCGGACGCCGTCGAGGATGCAGTAGCCGGGCTGGTACGGGGCGCCCCAGATGCCGTGCGGGCCTTCGTGGTCGGGCACCGAGACCGCCCAGCCTTCGGCGAGGGCAGCGTTGACCAGCAGGAACTCCAGCTGGGCCAGTGCGCCGACGGCCTTTGCGCCGCGCCGCAGCGCGTAGGACGGGAAGCAGCGGGATGCGACGGCATCGATGGCGCACTGGTACGACAGCAGTGGACACGCCTTAGGGTCCGCGTCTGGCGGCACGATCACCGTCGTCACCGTCGCCTCGGGCTGCCCGTTCATGTCCGTCGTGCGGTACAGCAGCTGCGTCGCGGTGACTCGTTGGGGGACCAGGCCCAGGTATGCCAGCTCGACGTCGCGGGACCGCAGCACGGTTCCCGGGACGGCGTGCTCGAAGCCGGGCGGCGGTTGATAGAACGGATCCTCCGACGGCAGGACGGGGCGGGCCTTGCGTTGCAGTTCCTCATGAGGTGGGCGACCGATCCACTCGGCGCCGGTTCTGGTACTCGCGAGGCTGGCAACGTCCATCGGGGCATTGTTACTTAAGAGGGCCCTAAGAATCCAGTCGACTCACCCGGGCGGTCGCAGCGCGGCGAACTCGTCGGTGACCCGCAGCTGCGAGTCGGTGAAGCGGTACAGCGCCGCCGGGCGCCCGCCGCTGCGCCCGGATTGCGCAATGGTGCCGGTCTGGGTGATGACGCGGCGACGGGCCAGCACCCGCTGCAGATTGGTCGCGTCGACCTGGTAGCCGAGTGTGGCGCTGTAGATGTCGCGCAGCGTCGACACAGCGAATTCCCTTGGCGCAAGCGCGAATCCGATGTTGGTGTAGGACATCTTGGCGACCAGCCGGGTCCGGGCATGTGTCACCATCGGGCCGTGGTCGAAGGCCATCGCTGGCAGTGCGGTCACCGGATGCCAGCGCGTGTCGGGCGGTAGCTCGGGGGTGGCGGGGGAGGGCACCAGCCCCAGGAAGGTCGAGGCGATCGTGCGGATGCCGGGCACGCGCGCCGGGTCGGAGAACACAGCGAGCTGCTCGAGGTGAGCGACCTCACGCAGGTCCACCTTCTCGGCCAGCTGCCGCCGAACCGAGGTGGTCATGTCCTCGTCGTGGCGCAGCCGTCCGCCCGGCAGCGACCAGGCGTCGCGGAACGGATCGCGGGCGCGCTGCCACAACAGCACGCTGAGCTGCGGTTTTCCGCTCTCGAGCTCGCGAACCTGGAACACGACGGCGAGCACCTCGTGAGCGGTGCTACCATGAATCACGTTTTCGATTGTAAGTCGAAAACCCTCCGGGGCGAAAGGAACGGCGCTCATGACCGAAGTCCTGAATCGCACGGATGCGCCGGCGGACGATCTGATCGCGCGTATCAGCGACTCATCCACGGGTTACACCGGCGTCGATGGCGACGAGCAGTGGGCGGCGGAAATCCGCCGGCTCGCCGAGTTGCGTGGCGCAACCATCCTGGCGCACAACTACCAGCTGCCCGCGATTCAGGACGTCGCCGACCACGTCGGCGACTCGCTGGCGCTGTCGCGAATCGCCGCCGCCGCGCCCGAGGACACCATCGTGTTCTGCGGCGTGCACTTCATGGCCGAGACCGCCAAAATCCTGAGCCCGGACAAGACCGTGCTGATCCCGGACCAGCGGGCCGGCTGCTCGCTGGCCGACTCGATCACCCCTGCGGACCTGCAGGCCTGGAAGGACGAACACCCCGGCGCCGTCGTGGTCTCCTACGTCAACACCACCGCGGCGGTGAAGGCGCTCACCGATATCTGCTGTACGTCGTCGAACGCCGTCGACGTCGTCGCATCGATTCCCGAGGACCGCGAGGTGTTGTTCTGCCCCGACCAGTTTCTCGGCGCACACGTGCGACGAGTGACCGGTCGCGAAAACCTGCACGTGTGGGCCGGCGAATGCCATGTGCACGCCGGGATCAACGGCGACGAGCTGGCCGAGCAGGCCCGCGCACATCCCGACGCCGAACTGTTCGTCCACCCCGAATGTGGTTGCGCCACTTCGGCTCTGTATCTCGCCGGCGAGGGCGCGTTCCCGGCGGACCGGGTGAAGATCTTGTCCACCGGCGGGATGCTCGACGCCGCCCGTGCCACCCGCGCGCGCGAGGTGCTGGTGGCCACCGAGGTCGGGATGCTCTATCAGCTGCGTAATGCGGCGCCCGGCACCGACTTTCAGGCGGTCAACGATCGGGCGTCGTGCAAGTTCATGAAGATGATCACTCCGGCGGCGCTGCTGCGGTGCCTCGTCGAGGGCGCCGACGAAGTCGACGTCGACCCGGAAACGGCCGCGGCGGCGCGGCGCAGTGTGCAGCGGATGATCGCGATCGGACAGCCGGGCGGCGGCGAATGACGGCGCTCTGGCAGCAGCGGGCCGACGTCGTCGTCGTCGGCACCGGGGTGGCCGGGCTGGCCGCCGCTTTGGCCGTCCATCGGGCCGGGCGCCGGGTTGTGGTGCTGAGCAAGGCCGATCGCAGACCCGGCGTGACGGCCACCCACTACGCGCAGGGCGGCATCGCGGTGGTGCTGCCCGACACCGACGACTCGGTGGACGCGCACGTCGCCGACACGCTGGCCGCCGGGGCGGGCCTGTGCGATCCCGACGCGGTCGCTTCGATCGTCGCTGACGGCTATCGCGCGGTGGCCGAATTGGTCGGCGACGGAGCACGATTCGACGAATCACAGCCCGGTCGATGGGCGCTGACGCGGGAGGGCGGGCACTCGCGGCGGCGGATCGTGCACGCCGGCGGCGACGCCACCGGCGCCGAGGTGCAGCGAGTGCTCGACCACGCGGCGGCCGCGCTGGACATCCGCACCAACCACGTCGCGCTGCGGGTGCTGCACGACGGGGTTGCGGTCACCGGTGTGCTGGCGAGCAATGCCGACGGCCCCGGCGTCATTCATGCGCCGTCGGTGATTCTGGCGACCGGCGGGCTGGGGCATCTCTACAGCGCGACCACCAACCCCGACGGCTCCACCGGTGACGGTATTGCCCTGGCGCTGTGGGCCGGCGTCGCGGTGAGCGACATCGAATTCATCCAGTTCCATCCCACGATGCTGTTCAACGGCCAGGCCGGGGGACGACGCCCGCTGGTGACCGAGGCGCTTCGCGGCGAGGGCGCCGTTCTGGTTGACGCACAAGGCGATTCGGTGACCGCAGGTGTGCACCCGATGGGCGATCTGGCTCCGCGCGACGTCGTCGCGGCTGCCATCGACGCGCGGCTGCGGCTGACCGGCGACCCCTGCGTCTACCTCGATGCCCGCGGCGTCAGCGACTTGGCGACCCGGTTCCCGACGGTCACCGCGGCATGTCGGGATGCCGGAATTGACCCTGTGCGCCAACCGATTCCGGTTGTACCGGGCGCACACTACAGCTGCGGTGGCGTCGTCACCGATGTCGAAGGGCAGACCGATCTGCCCGGGCTGTACGCGGCGGGCGAGGTGGCGCGCACGGGAATGCACGGCGCCAACCGGTTGGCGTCCAACAGCCTGCTGGAAGGGTTGGTGGTCGGGGGCCGTGCCGGAAAGGCCGCAGCCGCGCACGCGGCCGCGGCCGGATATCCGCACGCTACGCTTCCCGCCCTGCTGCCCGCTACGGCCTTGGCGCGCAACGACTTACAGTATCGCATGACCCGCGACGCGTCGGTGGTCCGCGACGCCGAGGGCCTGCGGCTGCTGACCTGCGCGCTCTCGACGGCGCCGGTGCGGAACGTGGCGCGTCGGGCGGACCTCGAAGACGTCGCGCTGACCATGACCGCGCGGGCGGTGGCTGCGGCTGCGCTGGCCCGCGACGAAAGCCGCGGCTGCCATCACCGCGCGGAGTGCCCCGACACCGACCCGGCCCAGGCGCGCAGCATCGTCGTCCGCGCCAGCGAGGACAACACCGTGTCTGTCGAGACACCGGTGCCGGTGTGCTGATGAGGCTTTCCGACGCTGAGCTCACCGAGGCCCGCGCCACGATCGTCCGCGCGCTCGACGAGGACCTGCGCTACGGCCCGGATGTCACGACGTCGGCGACGGTGCCGGCGGGCGCAACCACCACCGCCGCGCTGGTGACCCGGGAACCGGGCGTGATCGCCGGCGTCGACGTCGCGCTGCTGGTGCTCGACGAGGTGCTCGGCGCCGACGGCTACCAGGTGCTCGACCGCGTCGACGACGGCGTGCGGCTGCAACCGGGCGCGCCGCTGCTGACGCTGAAGGCCGACACCCGCGGCCTGCTGACCGCCGAGCGCACCATGCTCAACCTGGTGTGCCACCTGTCCGGCATAGCCACCGCGACCGCTGCGTGGGTCGACGCCGTACACGGCACCAACGCCAAGATCCGTGACACCCGCAAGACGCTGCCGGGCCTGCGCGCGCTGCAGAAGTACGCGGTCCGCGTCGGCGGAGGGGCCAACCACCGGCTCGGCCTGGGCGACGCGGCACTGATCAAGGACAACCACGTCGCGGCGGCAGGCTCGGTGGTGGCGGCGTTGCGAGCGGTGCGCGCCGCGGCACCGGATCTGCCCTGCGAGGTCGAGGTCGACTCCCTCGAACAGCTCGACGACGTGCTGGACGAGAAGGCCGAATTGGTGCTGCTGGACAACTTCCCGGTCTGGCAGACGCAAATTGCCGTGCAGCGCAGGGATTCTCGCGCACCCGAAACCAAGCTGGAATCGTCGGGCGGGCTGTCGCTGGAGAACGCGGCCGCCTACGCCGGTACCGGTGTGGACTACTTGGCGGTCGGTGCGCTCACGCATTCGGTGCGCGTGCTCGACATCGGGTTGGACGTGTGAGCCGACTGCAGCGCGGCGCGCAGCGCCCTGGGCGTCTGGCCGACGTGCTCGCGCACCACACGGGTGAAGTGCGCCTGATCGGCGAAACCGAGCCACGCGGCCACGTCGGCCAGCGAGCCCGCGTCACGCTGCAGAAGCTGCAGAGCTCGGCCGACCCGCACGCGGTTGCGATATCGGGTCAGCGACACGCCCAGCTGCCGGGGAAAGGCTCTGCTCAATCGATAGGGTGACGCGCCGAGCAGCGTCGCGAGCGGAAACAACCCATCTGCGGCGGGATGGTCGTCGTGGATGGCCGCGCGCGCTTGCTCCACCAGACGCGCATCGGCGGGCGCCGGGCCGTCGGTCGTCTGCCGCAGCGCGGCAGCCGTCAACGCCAGGAGTTCCTCGGCGAGCTGGTAGTCGACGTCCTGGCGTGGAGAAGCCAACAGCCGTCGATGCGCGAGTTCCAACCGAGCGTCGACGTAGATCGTCGAGCGGCGCGGCCGCGCGGGCTCACCGACTAACGCGCACCACAACGGCGGGCTCAATTGCACCGAGGTGCAGACATCGCCGCCGTGTGGATGGGCGAATTGGTCGGCTTCTCCAGGCGCACCGAGATATCCGACCGTCGCGTCGAGGTCGGCCGGCCCGTCGGCGCCACGCCGCCGGAACCGGCCCGATCGCACCAACACCAGCCGCCCGTCAACCGGTGACTCCATCGGTGACCAGCCTGCACCGTCGGGCCGGCAGGTCCAGGTGTGCAGGCTGAACTGCGGCCGGGCCACGAGAGTCACCATCGACAGCACGGCGCGAGGTTAACGCGCCGGTCCGACAACAGAACGCAAGAATCTTCAAGACTCGGCGGCTGCGTGGCCAGAGACTGGGCCCATGGCATCGATACACACCCAGATCGACCTCGACGTCGACGCCGACCGGGCCTGGGAGGTGATCGGCGACTGGGCCGACGGCCCGGTTCGCATGGCGCGCGGGCACGTCGTCTCATCGAAGGCCGATGGCGGGCTGCGGGTGGTCACGTTCGCCAGCGGCACCGTGGCCCGGGAGCGTCTGGTCGCGCGCGACGACACCGCGCGCCGGATCGTCTACTCCCTGATTGGCGACACCATGCGGCCAGAGCACGACAACGCCGTCATGCAGATCGTGCCGGACGGCGACGGGCGTTGCCGGTTCGTCTGGTCGCGCGACGTGCTGCCCGACGAACTGGCCGCGCCGCTACAAGCCGCGATGACGAACGCCGCGCCGATCATCAAGCGCACGCTGGAAAGCGACGTCGCGAGTCAGAAGCTAGGGTCGTGATCTAGCGCGGACAACAGCCCTAGCTTCGGTTTCGCGGCCTCCTTAAGCGATGTCGGCGACGAAGACGCCGACTCGGCGGGCCTGCAACCGCGCCGCCCACGGCAAGTGCTCAGCATTGGAGCCGGCGGGCACGATCCGCGGATTGGTGATGTGCACCGTTTTGCGGATGAACCGCACGTCGGCCTCGCCGGCGGCCAGCACGTTCTTGACCCAGTCGGTCTTGCCGTGCCCGAGCACGATCACCAGCACGTTGCCTTTGCGGTAAGCGGTCACGATCGTCTCGTACGGCTTACCCGACTTGCGGCCCCGGTGGGTGATGGTCGCCATGCCCGGCAGATAGCGGGCGAACGGCCTGATGGCGGGGTTGAAGTACTTGACCTGAAAACGTTCCAGCCAGGGCGGGAAGATCATCGGCACGCCCGGCGCACTGTTGGGGCGATCCTGTACGGACATGGGCGTCACTGTACCGGTCCAATAACCATTTGGCCTGCTCTGGGACAATGGTCCGCGTGAACGTGATGGCTCGCATCGACCTGCGCGGCAGCGAGCTGTCGACTGCTCGGCTGCGGGCGGCGCTGAGGCGCGGCGGCGCCGACGTCGACGCGGTGCTGGCGGCGGTGCGGCCCATCGTCGAGGCGGTCGCCGAGCGGGGTGCCGAGGCCGCGCTCGAGTTCGGTGAGGCGTTCGACGGCGTGCGGCCGGCGGCCGTGCGGGTGCCGGCCGCCGAGCTGGACACCGCACTGGCCGCGCTGGACCGCGACGTGCGGGCCGCCCTGGAGGTGGCCATCGAGCGCGCGCGTGCAGTGCACGCCGACCAGCGGCGCGCCGACTCAACGACGGTGCTCGGTCCCGGCGCGACGGTCAGCGAACGCTGGGTTCCCGTCGCGCGGGTCGGCTTGTATGTGCCGGGCGGCAACGCGGTGTACCCGTCGAGCGTGGTGATGAACGTGGTGCCGGCGCAGGTCGCCGGTGTCGAATCGCTGGTGGTGGCCAGCCCGCCGCAGGCCGCGTATGACGGCCTGCCGCACCCGACGATCCTGGCCGCGGCCCGGCTGCTGGGTGTCGAGGAGGTGTGGGCCGTCGGCGGCGCGCAGGCGGTGGCGCTGCTGGCCTACGGCGACGCCGAATTGGACCCGGTCGACATGATCACCGGGCCGGGCAACATCTACGTCACCGCGGCCAAGCGGCTGTGCCGCTCCCGGGTCGGCATCGACGCCGAGGCCGGGCCCACCGAGATCGCCATCCTCGCCGACCACACCGCCGATCCGGCGCACGTCGCCGCCGACTTGATCAGCCAGGCCGAACACGACGAGATGGCCGCCAGCGTGCTGGTAACGCCCAGCCTGTCGCTGGCCGACGCCACTGAGGCCGCGCTGGCTCTTCAGCTGGAGACCACCGTGCACCGTAAGCGGGTGGAGGCCGCGCTGCGCGGACCACAGTCGGCGACCATCCTGGTCGACGACCTCGACGCCGGCGTCCGGGTCGTCAACGCTTACGCCGCAGAACATCTGGAGATCCAGACCGTCGACGCAGCGGCTGTGGCCGCCCGGATCACTTCGGCCGGTGCGATTTTCGTCGGCCCGTTTTCGCCGGTGAGCCTTGGCGACTACTGCGCCGGCTCCAACCACGTCTTGCCGACCGCAGGCTGCGCCCGGCACTCCAGCGGCCTGTCGGTGCAAACGTTCTTGCGCGGCATCCACGTCGTCGACTACACCGAGGCCGCACTCAAAGACGTGTCCGGACATGTGATCACGTTGGCAAAGGCGGAGGATCTGCCCGCACACGGCGAGGCGGTACGGCGGAGGTTCGAGCGATGACCGACCGCATCACGTTGGCCGACCTGCCGCTGCGCGACGACCTGCGCGGGAAATCACCATACGGCGCACCGCAGTTGGCGGTCCCGGTGCGGCTCAACACCAATGAGAACCCGCACCCGCCCACCCAGGCGCTGGTCGACGACGTCGTGCAGTCGGTGCGGGATGTGGCCGGTGACTTGCACCGATATCCCGACCGCGACGCGGTAGCCCTGCGCGCCGACCTGGCCAGGTATTTGACCGCGCAGACCGCTGTCCAGCTCGGCGTCGAAAACCTCTGGGCCGCCAACGGTTCCAACGAAATCCTGCAACAGCTACTGCAGGCGTTCGGCGGCCCCGGCCGCAGCGCGATCGGATTCGTCCCGTCGTATTCGATGCACCCGATCATCGCCGACGGCACCCGCACGGAATGGATCCAGACGGTGCGCGCCGACGACTTCAGCCTCGACGTCAAGTCGGCCGTCGCCGCCGTTACCCAGCGACAGCCCGACGTGGTGTTCGTCGCCAGCCCCAACAACCCGTCCGGACAAAGCGTTTCGTTGCCCGATTTGCGGCGCCTGTTGGATGTGACACCGGGAATTTTGATCCTGGACGAAGCCTACGGCGAGTTCTCGTCGCGGCCCAGCGCCGTGCAACTGGTGCACGAATACCCGACCAAGCTGATCGTCACCCGCACGATGAGCAAGGCGTTCGCGTTCGCCGGCGGCAGGCTGGGCTATCTGATCGCCACGCCCGCGGTGATCGACGCGATGCTGCTCGTGCGGTTGCCCTACCACCTGTCGTCGATCACCCAGGCCGCCGCGCGCGCCGCGCTGCGGCACGCCGACGACACCTTGGGCAGTGTCGCCGCGCTGATCGCCGAACGCGAGCGGGTATCGGCAGCATTGAGCGACATGGGTTTTCGTGTTGTGCCCAGCGACGCCAACTTCGTGCTGTTCGGCCAGTTCGCCGATGCTCCAACGGCCTGGCAGCGCTACCTCGACGCTGGCGTGCTGATCCGCGACGTCGGCATCCCCGGTTACCTGCGGGTGACCACCGGACTGGCCGAGGAGAACGACGCGTTCCTGGCGGCCAGCAAGCAGATCGCCGTCACCGAATTGGCCCAGTCTCTAGGAGCGTCATGAGTCGTCACGCGCGCGTGGAGCGCAGCACCAAGGAATGCGACATCGTGGTCGAGCTCGACCTCGACGGCACCGGGCAGGTCGAAATCGACACCGGCATCCCGTTCTACGACCACATGCTGACCGCCCTCGGCAGCCACGCGAGCTTCGATCTGAGCGTGCGCGCCAAGGGCGATGTCGAGATCGAAGCGCACCACACGATCGAGGACACCGCGATCGTGCTCGGGCAGGCGCTGGGCCAGGCTCTGGGCGACAAGAAGGGCATCCGGCGGTTCGGGGACGCCTTCATCCCGATGGACGAGGCTTTGGCGCACGCGATCGTCGACGTGTCCGGCCGGCCCTACTGCGTACACACGGGCGAGCCAGATCATCTGCGGCACTTCACTATTGCCGGCAACACGGTGCCATATCACACCGTCGTCAACCGGCACGTCTTCGAAACGCTGGCGAACAACGCCCGCATCGCGTTACACGTGCGGGTGCTATACGGCCGCGACCCGCACCACATCACCGAGGCCGAATACAAGGCCGTCGCACGCGCGTTGCGCCAGGCCGTCGAACTCGACGCCCGGGTATCGGGGGTGCCGTCCACCAAAGGCGCCCTGTGAAATCGGTTGTGGTCCTTGACTATGGCTCGGGCAACCTGCGATCGGCGCAGCGTGCCCTTGAGCGAGTCGGTGCCGCAGTAGAGGTCACGAGCGATCTGGGCGCCGCCGCGACGGCCGACGGCTTGGTCGTCCCCGGCGTGGGTGCGTTCGAGGCATGCATGTCCGGATTGCGGGGAATTGGCGGCGATCGGGTGATCGCCGACCGCGTCGCCGCCGGCCGGCCGGTGCTGGGTGTTTGTGTGGGGATGCAGATCCTGTTCGCTCGCGGCGTGGAATTCGGGGTGGAGTCGGCGGGCTGCGGGCAATGGCCGGGGGCCGTCACCCGTCTGGATGCGCCGGTGATCCCGCACATGGGCTGGAACGTGGTAACCGCCGCGCCCGGTACGGCGCTGTTCAAGGGGCTGAGTGCCGACGCCCGTTTTTATTTCGTGCACTCCTATGCCGCACAGCAGTGGGAAGGCGGGTCCGATGCGCTGCTGACGTGGGCCACCCATCAGGTGCCGTTTTTGGCCGCTGTGGAGGACGGAGCCCTGGCCGCCACCCAATTCCACCCGGAGAAGAGCGGGGACGCCGGGGCGGCCGTCTTGAGCAATTGGGTTGAGGGGCTATGAGGAGTTCCGCGAAAGTGCATTCCACTACACAAACGCCGAGTGCCGGTGTCGGTAGATGCACTTTCGCGGCGCAGGAGGGACTGTGTTGATTTTGTTGCCCGCCGTCGACGTAGTCGACGGGCGCGCCGTGCGACTGGTGCAGGGCCGTGCCGGCAGTGAGACCGAATACGGCTCGGCGCTTGATGCCGCGCTGGGCTGGCAGCGCGACGGCGCCGAATGGGTACACCTGGTCGATCTCGACGCGGCATTCGGCCGTGGCTCCAACCGCGAATTGCTCGCCGAGGTGGTCGGCAAGCTCGACGTGAACGTCGAACTGTCCGGCGGGATCCGCGACGACGATTCGTTGGCCGCCGCGCTGGCAACCGGATGTGCCCGGGTCAACCTCGGCACCGCGGCGCTGGAAAATCCGCAGTGGTGCGCCGCAGCGATCGCCGAGTACGGCGAGCGGGTGGCCGTCGGGCTGGACGTGCAGATCATCGACGGCGAACACCGGCTGCGCGGCCGCGGCTGGGAAACCGACGGCGGCGACCTCTGGGATGTTCTGGAACGCCTTGACAGTCAAGGGTGTTCGCGATTCGTCGTCACCGATGTCACCAAGGACGGCACGTTGATGGGTCCCAATCTGGACTTGCTGCGAGCGGTCACCGAGCGCACCGATGCGCCGGTGATCGCGTCCGGGGGGGTGTCCAGCCTGGACGACCTGCGTGCGATCGCCGGCCTGGGATGCGTCGAGGGAGCCATCGTCGGAAAAGCCCTCTACGCGGGACGATTCAGCCTGCCGCAGGCGCTGGCGGCGGTGGCGGAGTAGCGGCGATGGACCTCGACGCGTTGGTGGCTCAGGCATCGGAGATCCTCGATGCCGCTGCCGAGCCTTTCCTCGAGGGGCATCGCGCCGATTCGGCGGTCAGCAAGAAGGGCGACGACTTCGCCACCAAGGTGGACCTGGCCATCGAGCGGCAGGTCGTCGACGCGCTGACTAAAGCCACCGGAATCGAGGTACACGGCGAGGAATTCGGCGGCGCGGACGTCGATTCGCCGTGGGTGTGGGTGCTCGACCCGGTCGACGGGACATTCAACTACGCGGCCGGATCCCCGTTGGCCGCGATCCTGCTGGGGCTGTTGCACGACGGCGATCCGGTTGCGGGGCTCACCTGGCTGCCGTTCACCGGCCAGCGCTACACCGCGGTGGCGGGCGGTCCGTTGATGAAAAACGGTGTGCCGCAGCCGCCGCTGGAGCACACGGAGCTAGCGGAGTCGGTCATCGGCATCGGCACCTTCAACATCGACTCGCGGGGAAGATTCCCTGGCCGCTACCGGTTGGCGGTGCTGGAGAACCTGAGCCGGGTGTCGTCGCGGTTGCGCATGCACGGCGCCACCGGCATCGACCTGGCCTATGTGGCCGACGGAATCCTCGGCGGTGCAATCAGTTTCGGCGACCATGTGTGGGACCACGCCGCCGGCGTGGCCCTGGTGCGTGCCGCCGGCGGAATCGTCACCAACCTGGCCGGCGAGCAGTGGACGCCCGAATCGCGCTCGGCGCTCGCAGCAGCACCCGGCGTGCACGCCGAGATGCTCGACATCCTGCGCCGCACCGGCAATCCCGAGGACTACTGAGATGAGCTTGGCGGTCCGCGTGATTCCCTGTCTGGACGTCGACGACGGCCGAGTGGTCAAGGGGGTCAACTTCGAGAATCTCAGGGACGCCGGTGATCCCGTCGAACTGGCAGCGGCCTACGACACCGAGGGCGCCGACGAGCTGACCTTTCTCGACGTGACCGCGTCGTCGTCAGGGCGCGCCACCATGCTGGATGTGGTGCGCCGCACCGCCGAACAGGTATTCATCCCGCTCACGGTCGGCGGCGGAGTGCGTTCGGTAGCCGACGTCGACGTGCTGCTTCGGGCGGGCGCCGACAAGGTGTCGGTCAACACCGCAGCGATAGCGCGACCCGACTTGCTGGCCGAAATGGCACGGGCTTTCGGATCGCAATGCATCGTGTTGTCCGTCGACGCGCGCACCGTGCCCCCCGGTTCGCCCCCCACGCCGTCGGGCTGGGAGGTTACCACACATGGCGGGCGGCGCGGCACTGGCATCGACGCCGTCGAATGGGCCGTCCGCGGCGCCGAATTGGGCGTGGGGGAGATCCTGCTGAATTCGATGGACGCCGACGGCACGCAAGCGGGTTTCGACCTGGCGATGCTGCGGGCAGTGCGCGCGGCGGTGACGGTGCCGGTGATCGCCAGCGGCGGCGCGGGTGCGGCCGAGCACTTCGCGCCGGCGGTTTTGGCAGGCGCCGATGCGGTGTTGGCGGCCAGCGTCTTTCACTTCCGGCAGTTGACCATCGGGCAGGTGAAGGCGGCGATGGCCGCCGAAGGGATCACCGTGCGATGAGCCTCGACCCGAAGATCGCCGCGCGGTTGAAGCGCAACGCCGACGGATTGTTCACCGCCGTCGTGCAGGAGCGCGGCAGTGGCGACGTGTTGATGGTCGCCTGGATGGACGACGACGCGCTGGCCCGGACGCTGGAAACCCGTGAGGCGACATACTTTTCGCGCTCCCGTGGTGAGCAGTGGATCAAGGGCGCCACCTCGGGCCACACCCAGCACGTGCACTCGGTGCGCCTGGACTGCGACGGCGACACCGTGCTGCTGGTGGTCGACCAGGTCGGCGGCGCGTGCCACACCGGTGATCACAGCTGCTTCGACGCCGACGTGTTGCTGCAACCAGAGGACTGACCGCCACCCTTCTAGCCGCCTAGTGCGGCAACTATAGGGTTGTGCCCGTGCGAAAGTCCCCGTTGCTGGCATGGGCGCTCTGGGATTGCGGGGCGACGGGCCTGAATGCGCTTGTCATCACGTTCGTTTTCCCGGTGTACTTGACGGCTTCGGTGGGAGCCGGGGGCGACACGTCGCCGACGAGTTGGCTGGGCCGGGCGATGACGGTTGCCGGCATCATCGTCGCCTTGTGCGCACCGATGACCGGAAGCTGGATCACCGACCCGCGGCGACGCCGCCACGTGCTGACCGCCCTCACCGTGACGGTCGTGGTGCTGACCGCGACGATGAGTTTGATCCGCGACAACCCCCGCTACCTGTTGCCGGGCCTGGTACTGCTGGCCGCCACGGCGGCCTGTGGCGACCTGGCATCCGTCCCCTACAACGCGACGCTGCGACTGATCTCCACTCCGGAGACGTCCGGCAGAATCTCCGGGTTCGGCTTGGCCTCAGGCTATGTCGGAAGCGTGGCGTTGCTGTTGGCCGTCTATGTCGGCTTCATCGCAGGCGGCGGATCCACCGCGGGTGCGCTGGGCATTTCGACCGCCGACGGGCTGAATGTGCGGATGGCGATGCTGCTGACCGCAGCCTGGTTCCTGTTTTTCGCGCTCCCTTTGCTGATCTGGGCGCCGAAACCACCCGCCATGCCTGGCCGCCCGGCGGCGATGGGCGCCGCTCGCCAGCTCTGGGCCGACCTGGTCGCCGAATGGCGCCGAGACCGCAATGTCGTCTACTACCTGCTGGCCAGCGCCGTGTTCCGGGACGGGCTGTCAGGTGTGTTCGCGTTCGGGGCAGTGTTGGGTGTCAACGTGTATCGCATCTCGGCGGCTAATGTGCTGCTGTTCGGTGTGATGGCCTGCACTGTCGCCGCCGTCGGCGCAGTGCTCGGTGGTCTGCTCGATCAGCGTATTGGTTCCAAGGCCGTCATCCTCGGCTCACTTGGGTCGATGATCGCCGTCGGGCTGACACTGCTCACACTGTCTGGGCCGCTGGCGTTTTGGGTGTGCGGCCTGCTGCTGTGCCTGTTCATCGGCCCCACGCAGTCGTCGGCGCGCGCTCTGCTGCTGCAGATGACCGCCGACGGCAAGGAGGGGTTGGCCTTCGGGCTTTACACCACAACCGGGCGAGCCGCCGCCTTCCTCGCGCCGTCGATGTTCTTCGCGTTCATCGATCTCTTCGGCGCCGACCGGGCCGGCCTGGGCGGCCTGTTGGTCGTACTGACGGCGGGACTGCTGGCAATGCTGCCCATCCGCGCACGGCGCGCTGAATCGGTAGCCGTGTAAGACCTACGACCGCGCCCGCAACGTCGCCAACGCCTTGTCCGCGTGCGAGTTGAAGTTGAACTCGCTGCCGATCACGTCGAGCACCTTGCGGTCGGTGTCGATCACGAACGTCGTGCGCTTGACCGGCATCAGCTTGCCGAGCAGTCCGCGTTTGACTCCGAACTGCGCGGCAACGGTCCCGTCGGCGTCGGACAGCAACGGGTAGTCGAAGCTGTTCATGCTGGCGAACTTGGCCTGCTTGTCCACGGCATCGGTGCTGATACCCACGCGTTGCGCGCCGACGGCGGCGAACTCGCCGGCGACATCGCGGAAGTGGCACGCCTCGCGCGTACAGCCGGGCGTCATCGCCGCCGGGTAGAAGAACAGCGCGACCGGGCCGTCGGCCAGCAGCGTGCTCAGCTTGCGTGGCGTTCCGTTCTGGTCGGGAAGCTCGAAGTCAGGCGCGGTGTCACCGGTTTTCATGGGCGTCACGCTACGCCGGGGGTCGATGCGGCGCCGGAGAAGATGCCTTGGAAGATGGAGGGATGCCCGCCGGCCTCGCCACCACCTCGCGCGAGGACTTCCGCGTGCTTGCCGCCGAGCACCGGGTCGTCCCGGTCACGCGCAAGGTATTGGCCGACGCCGAGACTCCGCTGTCGGCCTACCGCAAGCTGGCTGCCAACCGGCCCGGCACCTTCCTGCTGGAGTCGGCCGAAAACGGTCGTTCGTGGTCACGGTGGTCGTTCATCGGCGCCGGCGCGCCGTCGGCGCTGACCGTGCGCGACGGCCAGGCGGCGTGGCTCGGCACCGTGCCGCAGGACGCGCCCACCGGCGGCGACCCGCTGCAAGCGCTGCGTGACACGCTGGACCTGCTGGCCACCGCGGCGCTCCCGGACCTTCCGCCGTTGTCGGGCGGCATGGTCGGCTTCTTCGCCTACGACCTGGTGCGACGGCTGGAGCGGCTGCCCGAATTGGCCATCGACGACCTGCAATTGCCTGACATGCTGCTGCTGCTGGCCACCGACTTGGCGGCCGTCGACCACCACGAGGGCACCATCACGCTGATTGCCAACGCGGTGAACTGGAACGGCACCGACGAGCGAGTCGACGAGGCTTACGACGACGCCGTCGCCCGGCTTGACGTGATGACCACCGCGCTGAGCCAGCCGCTGCCGTCGACCGTGGCCACCTTCAGCCGTCCCGAACCCAAGCACCGCGCTCAGCGCACCGTCGAGGAATACGGTGCGATCGTCGAGCGTCTGGTCCACGAAATCGAGCGCGGCGAAGCGTTTCAGGTGGTGCCGTCGCAGCGTTTCGAGATGGACACCGACGTCGAACCGATCGACGTCTACCGCATGCTGCGGGTGTCGAACCCGAGCCCGTACATGTATCTGTTGCACGTCCCGAACGATGCTGGGGGAACGGCCTTTTCGATTGTCGGCTCCAGTCCTGAGGCGCTGGTCACGGTGCACGACCAGTGGGCCACAACGCATCCGATCGCCGGGACGCGGTGGCGCGGGCAGACCGACGAAGAAGACGTCTTGCTGGAAAAGGAACTGATGCACGACGAGAAGGAACGCGCCGAGCACCTGATGCTGGTCGACTTGGGCCGCAACGACCTTGGCCGGGTCTGCGTGCCGGGCACCGTGCGCGTCGAGGACTACAGCCACATCGAGCGCTACAGCCACGTCATGCATTTGGTGTCCACAGTGACCGGGATGCTCGCCGAGGGCCGCACCGCACTGGACGCGGTGACGGCGTGTTTTCCGGCCGGCACGTTGTCCGGCGCGCCGAAGGTGCGGGCGATGGAGCTGATCGAAGAGGTGGAAATGACCCGGCGCGGCCTCTACGGCGGCGTGATCGGCTACCTCGACTTCGCCGGCAACGCCGATTTTGCGATCGCGATCCGCACCGCATTGATGCGCGACGGCACCGCCTACGTACAGGCCGGCGGCGGGGTAGTGGCCGACTCCAACGGTCCCTACGAGCACACCGAGGCGACGAACAAGGCTCGCGCCGTGCTCAACGCAATTGCCGCCGCCGAGACCCTGGGCGCCCCGGAAACCCATGGTTAAGCGGCGACTGGCTCAAGTTCTGCTGGTAGTTGCCGTGGCCGGCCTATGGGCCGCGTCCCGGTTGCCGTGGGTTGCGATCCAGTCGTTCGACGGGCTGGGCCAGCCGAAGACCGTCACCCTCTCCGGCGCGTCCTGGTCGACGGCGCTGCTGCCGCTGGCGATCTTGCTGCTGGCCGCAGCCGTCGCAGCGGTGGCGGTCCGCGGGTGGCCGCTGCGCCTGTTGGCGGTCCTGGTGGCGGCCGTCAGCCTGGCGATTGGATATCTGGCCGTCAGCCTGTGGGTGGTCCGGGACGTCGCGGTCCGAGGGGCCGACCTGGCGCATGTGTCGCTGCTGACGCTGGTCGGCAGTCAGCGGTATCACGCCGGCGCCGCGATCGCCCTGGTGGCCGCCGTGTGCACGCTCGTCGGCGCCGTGCTGCTGATGCGATCGGCCGCGTCTGGCGACGCCACTAAATACGTCGCACCCGCGGCCCGACGGGCGCAAGCCCACGCCGAAGACGGCGCCACGTCCGAGCGGATGATCTGGGATGCGCTCGACGAAGGCCGCGATCCAACGGATCGATCACAATCCGAGTCCGACACCGAGGGTCGGTGACGAAGCGCGCGCCGACGGTCGCTACCCTTCGATGGACATCGTCAAATTGACGGTCACGGCGGGGGCAAACGCGGGAAGGAACCGGCAAGGATGAGTTCGGCAACCGTGCTCGACTCCATCATCGAGGGAGTTCGCGCCGATGTTGCCGCCCGTGAAGCCGTCGTTCCACTGGCCAAAGTGAAGGCCGCCGCCGAGGCGATGCCGGCGCCGCTGGATGTAATGGCGGCGCTGCGCGAGCCCGGAATCGGCGTCATCGCCGAAGTCAAGCGAGCCAGTCCGTCGGCGGGCCGGCTGGCGTCGATTTCGGACCCGGCGAAATTGGCCCGCGCCTACGAAGACGGCGGCGCGCGCATCATCAGCGTGGTCACCGAGCAGCGGCGTTTCAACGGCACACTCGACGATCTCGACTCGGTGCGCGCCGCAGTCAATGTGCCGGTGTTGCGCAAAGACTTTGTGGTGGGGCCGTATCAGATCCACGAGGCCCGCGCGCACGGCGCCGACATGCTGCTGCTGATCGTTGCGGCGCTCGACCAGCCGGTGCTGGAGTCGATGTTGGAGCGCATCGAGTCGCTTGGCATGACCGCCCTGGTCGAGGTGCACACCGAGGAAGAAGCCGACCGGGCCCTGAAAGCGGGCGCGCGGGTCATCGGTGTCAACGCCCGCGATCTCAAAACGCTGAAAGTCGACCGGGATTGCTTTGCGCGCATCGCACCTGGGCTTCCGACCGACGTGATCAGGATCGCCGAGTCCGGAGTGCGCGGCACCGCTGATCTGCTCGCCTACGCCGGTGCCGGCGCTGACGCGGTGCTGGTGGGTGAGGGCCTGGTCACCAGCGGTGATCCTCGCGCGGCCGTCGCCGACCTTGTCACCGCGGGGAGGCATCCGTCTTGTCCCAAGCCAGCCCGCTAGGTATGCACGGCCCGGAACTTCCCCGTTCCAGCGCGGCCATCGCCGAACCGACCCGTTACGACCCTGATTCGCGCGGCCACTTCGGGGCGTACGGCGGCCGGTTCGTCGCCGAGGCGCTGATGGCGGTGATCGAAGAGGTCACCACCGCCTACGACAAGATCCGCAACGATCAGGGTTTCCTGGACACTCTCGACAAGCTGCAGGCCCGCTACACCGGTCGGCCATCTCCGTTGTACGAGGCGGCGCGACTGCGTGAGCACGCGGGCGGCGCGCGGATCTTCCTCAAGCGAGAAGACCTGAATCACACCGGTTCTCACAAGATCAACAATGTGCTCGGCCAAGCACTGTTGGCCCGGCAGATGGGCAAGACGCGCGTGATCGCCGAGACCGGCGCCGGCCAGCACGGGGTGGCCACCGCGACCGCCTGTGCGCTGCTGGGACTGGACTGCGTCGTCTACATGGGTGCTGTGGACACCGCGCGACAGGCGCTCAACGTCGCCCGCATGCAGCTCCTCGGCGCCGAGGTGGTTTCAGTCGAGTCCGGTTCGAGAACACTCAAAGACGCCATCAACGAGGCATTCCGGGATTGGGTCACCAACGCCGACAACACCTACTACTGCTTCGGCACGGCCGCCGGACCGCATCCGTTCCCGACCATGGTGCGCGACTTTCAGCGGGTCATCGGACTCGAAACCCGGGTGCAGATCCAGGATCAGGCGGGACGGCTGCCCGACGCCGTCACCGCGTGCATCGGCGGAGGATCCAACGCCATCGGGATATTCCATGCGTTCCTCGACGACCCCGGTGTTCGGCTGGTCGGATTCGAGGCGGCCGGTGACGGCGTCGAAACCGGCCGGCATGCAGCGACATTCACCGGCGGGTCGCCCGGCGCATTCCAAGGCTCGTTCTCGTATCTGCTGCAAGACGAGGACGGCCAGACCATCGAGTCACATTCGATTTCGGCCGGCCTGGACTATCCCGGCGTCGGCCCGGAGCATGCCTGGCTCAGAGAGACCGGGCGCGCCGAGTACCGGCCGATCACCGATGCCGAGGCGATGGACGCGTTCCGCCTGCTGTGCCGCACGGAGGGCATCATCCCGGCCATCGAGTCGGCGCACGCGGTGGCCGGCGCCCTCCAGCTGGGTATCGAGATAGGCAGTGGCGCAGTGATAGTCGTGAATTTGTCCGGTCGTGGTGACAAGGACGTCGAAACCGCGGCGAAGTGGTTCGGCCTGCTCGATGACAAGGACCACGCATGATCGTGGAGCAGAGCGAAACAAGCCGGCTGGCCGATCTCTTCGGCTCGTGCAGGCAGGACAATCGGGCGGCCTTGATCGGTTACCTGCCGACCGGATACCCGGATGTGCCCACTTCGGTGAATGCGATGACCGCACTCGTCGAATCCGGTTGTGACCTCATCGAAGTCGGCATTCCGTATTCAGACCCGGGGATGGACGGGCCGACTATCGCGACCGCCTCGGAGGCCGCGCTGCGCGGCGGGGTCCGCGTCCGCGACACGCTGGCTGCCGTCGAGGCGATCAGCGCGGCGGGCGGCCGTGCTGTCGTGATGACCTACTGGAATCCGGTGCTGCACTACGGAGTTGACGCATTCGCGCGAGACCTCGCGGCGGCCGGGGGGCATGGCCTGATCACGCCCGACCTCATTCCCGACGAGGCCGAGGAGTGGCTGGCGGCCTCCGACAAGCACCGGCTGGACCGCATCTTTCTGGTCGCGCCGTCGTCGACCCCGCAGCGGCTGGCGGCGACAGTCGAGGCGTCGCGTGGGTTCGTCTACGCCGCATCGATCATGGGGGTCACCGGTGCGCGTGACGTGGTGTCACGGGCTGCGCCGGAGCTGGTGGGTCGGATTCGGGCAGTTTCCGACATCCCGGTTGGGGTCGGTCTGGGTGTGCGCTCGCGCGACCAGGCGGCACAGATTGCCGGCTACGCCGACGGCGTCATCGTCGGCTCGGCGCTGGTCTCGACGCTGACCGACGGCATCCCCGCGCTGCGTGCCCTCACCGAAGAACTCGCCGCCGGTGTGCGGCAAAGGATTTCCTCGCCATGACGACGACTGTGCTCGCCTACTTTCCCAGCCCGCCACGTGGGGTGTGGCACCTCGGGCCTGTCCCGATCCGCGCCTACGCGTTGTTCATCATCATCGGCATCGTGGTCGCGCTGGTCATCGGTGATCGACGCTGGGAGGCCCGCGGCGGCGAGCGCGGGGTCATCTATGACATCGCGCTGTGGGCCGTGCCGTTCGGTCTTCTCGGCGGACGGCTGTATCACCTGGCCACCGATTGGCGGACGTATTTCGGCGAGGGCGGTGCGGGACTCGGCGCGGCGCTGCGCATCTGGGACGGCGGTTTGGGGATCTGGGGCGCCGTCGCCCTCGGCGGTGTCGGTGCATGGCTGGGCTGCCGCCGTCGCGGGATCCCACTTCCCGCCTTCGGTGACGCCGTCGCTCCCGGGATCGTGCTGGCGCAGGGGATCGGGCGGCTCGGGAACTACTTCAACCAAGAGCTTTTCGGCCGTGAGACGACGATGCCCTGGGGCCTGGAGATTTTCTACCGGCGTGACCCAGCCGGATTCGTCGACGTGCATTCTCTGGACGGGGTGTCGACCGGGCAGCTCGCAATGGTTGTACAGCCGACGTTCCTGTACGAATTGCTTTGGGATGTCCTGGTATTCGTGGCGCTGATCTGGCTGGACCGACGCTTCAGGATCGGGCACGGGCGGCTGTTCGCGCTGTACGTCGCCGGCTATTGCGTCGGGCGGTTCTGCATCGAGTTGCTGCGCGACGACGCCGCCACCCATATTGCAGGGATCCGAATCAACTCATTCACATCGACTTTCGTCTTCATCGGCGCGGTGGTCTATCTCATCCTGGCTCCCAAGGGTCGTGAAGACCCGGCGACGCTCGGCGGGACGGCTGTCCGCGAGGTCGAGCCGGAGCCGGCACCGGAGCTCGCTCCGGTTGGTGCGGTGTCCGCCGCCGACGAAGACACAACAGCCGCGGCTGTTGATTCCGGCGAGCCGTCGCTGGCCGCCGAGGCCGAAGCAGTGGCGGAGCCGGAGGTGTCGACCGAGGAGACGGCCGACGCGGAAACCGAAGTGGTCCCGGTAGGACCCGAGGCTGAAGCTGAGCCGGAAGCAGAAGTGGTGGAGCCCGAAGTCGAGTCGGGTGAGGTTGAGCCAGAAGTGGCGGAGGAAGCAGCCGAGGAATCCGAGCTCGAGACAGCCGGCGCTGAGGTCGAGGAGTCCGAGCCAGAAGCGCCTGCCGAGGCGGAGGAGCCAGAGGCTGAGGAATCGGCAGTAGAGGAGCCTGAGGCTGAGCCGGGCGAGCCTGAGGAGGAAGCCGAGGAGCCCGAGGCTGCAGCGTCCGAGGCTGCCGTAGAGGAAGAGCCTGAGGCTGAAGAACCGGAACTTGAGGAGCCTGAGGCTGAGGCCGAGGAACCGGAGGCTGCAGCGCCCGAGACTGCCGTAGAGGAAGAGCCTGAGGAACACGAAGCCGAAGAGGCTGTGGCGGAGGAACAAGAAGCCGAAGAGCCTGAGGAAACGGAGCCTGCAGCGCCCGAGACTGCCGTAGAGGAAGAGCCTGAGGAACACGAAGCCGAAGAGGCTGCGGCGGAGGAACAAGAAGCCGAAGAGCCTGAGGAACCCGAGGCTCAGGCCGAGGACGTCGAGGCCGAGGACGTCGAGGCCGAAGAACCCGAGGCCGAAGAACCCGAGCCGGAGGCTGAGGCGGACGAGTCCGAAGCCGAGAAACCGCAGCCGCAAGTGGCTGAGCCGACCGCGCGGGGCTGGCGGTCACGGCTGAACAGGCTTCGGCGCAGGTAGGAGCGGTAACCGGCCAGCTCGCGTGCACAACTGGCATGCTGAAGGGCGTGACCGATCCATCTGCCGGAGCGCAACCCCCGTATCCGCCGGCTTACTACGTGGACCCAGCAGCGCCCTACGGTCGACACCCCGTCACCGGCGAGCCGCTGTCGGACAAGTCGAAGGTGGTTGCCGGTCTTCTCCAGCTGATCGGCCTGCTCGGGATCGCCGGAATCGGCCGCATCTACCTTGGCCAGGTTGGCCTCGGAATCGCGCAGTTGCTTGTGGGTTTGGTCACCTTCGGGCTTGGCGCCGCGGTCTGGGGTGTCGTCGATGCCGTGCTGATACTCACCGACAAAGTGCGTGACCCGCAGGGCCGCCCGTTACGCGATGGAACATAGCCCGGCGCTGCCGAAGCGGCGCCGCATCTACGTCGCGATGGGCGCGGGCGTACTGCTGGCGGGTGCTATTGGCTACGTCGGACTGGTCGACCCGCACAACGAAAACTCCGTCTTCCCCGCCTGCCCGTTCCGGCTGCTGACCGGCTGGAACTGCCCCGCATGCGGCGGGCTTCGCATGACCCATGACCTACTGCACGGCAACCTCGTCCAGGCCGTCACCGACAACGTGTTCCTGCTTGTCGGGATCCCGATCCTCGCGGCATGGATCCTGGCGCGCCGAGCACGCCGAGAAGCCTTGATGCCCTGGCCGGCGATCCTCACGATCGTCAGCACAACACTGGCCTGGACGGTGCTGCGGAATCTGCCCGGTTTCCCACTGGTTCCGACGCTATTCACCGGGTAGCTCAGGCACCACGACTATGCTTTGTCGTCGTGGCGAGACGCGGCAAGATTGTCTGTACTCTCGGCCCGGCCAGTAACACCGACGAGCAAGTCAGGGCGCTGGTCGAGGCCGGAATGGACGTCGCCAGAATGAACTTCAGCCACGGCGACTACAGCGACCACAAAGCCGCCTACGAACGCGTCCGTGCCGCCTCGGACGCCACCGGTCGCGCTGTGGGCGTGCTCGCCGATCTGCAGGGCCCCAAGATCAGATTGGGACGCTTCGCCGACGGCCCCACCTATTGGGCCAACGGCGAAACGGTGCGGATCACCGTCGCCGACTGCGCAGGCACCCATGACCGGGTGTCGACCACCTACAAGCAGTTGTCCAAGGATGCCGCGCCCGGTGACCGTGTTCTTGTCGACGACGGCAACATCGGTCTGGTGGTCGAAGAGATCGAAGGCGACGACGTGGTGTGCACCGTCACCGAGGGTGGTCCGGTCAGCAACAACAAGGGAATGTCGCTGCCGGGCATGAACGTGTCGGCTCCGGCCTTGTCGGACAAGGACATCGAGGACCTCGAATTCGCACTGGATTTGGGCGTCGACATGGTGGCGCTTTCGTTCGTGCGATCGCCGTCCGACGTGGAGCTGGTCCACGAGGTGATGGATCGGGTTGGCCGCCGGGTTCCGGTGATCGCGAAACTCGAGAAACCCGAAGCGATCGACAATCTCGAAGCGGTCGTGCTGGCCTTCGACGCCGTGATGGTGGCTCGCGGCGATCTGGGCGTCGAGCTTCCGCTGGAAGAGGTTCCGCTGGTGCAGAAGCGGGCCATCCAAATGGCCCGGGAGAACGCCAAACCCGTCATCGTCGCGACCCAGATGCTCGACTCGATGATCGAGAACTCGCGACCGACGCGTGCCGAGGCCTCCGACGTCGCCAACGCGGTGCTCGACGGCGCCGACGCGCTGATGCTGTCGGGGGAAACCGCGGTCGGAAAACACGCATTGGCGGCCGTTCAGACGATGTCGCGAATCATCTGTGCGGTGGAAGAGAATTCGACGGCCGCTCCGCCGCTGACCCATGTGCCCCGCACAAAGCGGGGCGTAATCTCCTACGCCGCCCGCGACATCGGCGAACGGCTCGACGCCAAGGCGCTGGTCGCGTTCACCCAATCCGGTGACACCGTGCGGCGTCTGGCGCGCCTGCATACGCCGCTGCCGCTGCTGGCCTTCACCGATCTGCCGGAAGTGCGTAGCCAGCTGGCGATGACGTGGGGTACCGAGACGTTCATCGTTCCGCACATGCAGTCCACCGACGGCATGATCCGCCAAGTCGACAAATCGCTGTTGGAGCTTGGCCGCTACAAGCGCGGCGATCTGGTCGTCATCGTGGCCGGTGCACCGCCCGGGACAGTCGGGTCGACCAACCTGATTCACGTGCACCGCATCGGCGAGGAAGACGTCTAAGCACCCAGTGTCCGATTTCGACGAGCTGATGAAAGTGCTCGACCTTCATCCCATGGGCGACGACGTCTTCATCGGATCCCATCCCAGCAAGAACCCGCCGCGCACGTTCGGCGGACTGATGATGGCGCAATCGTTTGTCGCGGGCAGCCGCACCCTGACTCGCGACCTGCCGCCCAACGCGTTCTCCGTGCATTTCATCAACGGCGGTGACACTGCCAAAGACATCGAATTCCGCGTGGTGCGGTTGCGCGACGAACGTCGCTTCGCCAATCGGCGGATCGACGTGATGCAGGACGGAACGCTGTTGGCCACAGGGATGATCTCGTATCTGGCCGGCGGTCGCGGACTCGAGCACAACATCGAACCGCCCGACGTCGCCGACCCGGACACGTTGCCGCCCATCAAGGAGCTCCTGCGCGGCTACGAGGACACCGTCCCGTTGTTCGTCAGCGCGCTGCAACCGATCGAGTGGCGCTACACGAACGACCCCTCCTGGGTGATGCGGGACAAAGGCGAGCGGCTGGACTACAACCGGGTGTGGGTGAAAGCCGATGGTGTGCTGCCCGACGATCCCGTGCTGCACACCGCGACGATGTTGTACTGCTCGGACACCACAGTGTTGGACTCGATCATCACCACACACGGGCTGTCGTGGGGTTTCGACCGGATCTTCGCCGCCACCGTCAATCACTCGGTGTGGTTTCACCGCCAGGTCGGCTTCGACGACTGGGTGCTGTACTCGACGTCGTCGCCGGTGGCGGCGGATTCCCGCGGGCTGGGCACCGGCCATTTCTTCGACCGTTCCGGCCGACCGGTCGCCACCGTGGTCCAAGAAGGCGTCGTCAAGTATTTTCCCAGCTCACGGCCATAGCAACGATCCGGTTGCGACGCGCGCGACAGCAACACAGCGCCCAGGGTCGAAGCGTAATCTTCTGGGTACCGGAGAACGAAGAACGGAACGACGACGAGAGAGCAAACCGGAGGTGGGTGTGAGCGAGTCGTCGGTCGACGTCCAACCCAGACTCCGGGCCAGCGAGCGGGTCGTCGTCCACGTCAATTCCCCGGCGGCCCGGTGGATCAGCGCGCTGGCCCTGCTGTGTGCGGCATGCTGGCTGATCAGCCTTGTCGCGCGCGACCACCGGCACCCCGACTGGGAGCCGGCCGGCAGGCTGGCATGGTCGCTGACGGTGCTGGCCGCGGTGGCGTTGATTGCGCGCGGCATCTTCCTGGGCCGCCCGGTTACGGCCAAGCATGCGATCGTCGCGGCTCTCGTGCTGTTCGCCGGGATAGCCGCACACGTCTTGTCCTTCGATCTGTTGGGCGACCTGCTGATCGCGGGGACAGGGCTGGCGCTGATGTGGCCGACGTCGGCGCGCTCGAGTCCCGAGGATCTGCCCAGAGTGTGGGCGCTGATCAACGCCACCGAAGGCGATCCGTTGGCGCCGTTCGCCATGCAGGTCAACAAGTGCTATCACTTCAGCGACGACGGCACCGCGGCGCTGGCCTACTGCACCCGGATGGGGTATGCGGTCGTCAGCGGAGATCCAATCGGTAACGAACGCCAATTCCCGCAACTGGTAGCCGATTTCGCGGCCATGTGTCACACCCGCGGCTGGCGGATCGTCGTGTTGTGTTGCAGTGAGCGAAGGCTTGCGCTCTGGAGTGACCCGGCGGTGCTGGGCCAGTCGCTGCGGGCTGTGCCGATCGGTCGCGACGTCGTCATCGATGTGCGGAATTTCGAGATGGTCGGCCGCAAGTTCCGCAACCTGCGTCAAGCCGTCAAACGCACCCACAATTTCGGCATCACCACCGAGATCGTGGCCGAACAGGAACTCGACGAGGAGCTGCTCGCCGAGCTGACCGAGGCACTGCGGGCATCTCCCAAAGGTGCGCACACCGAACGCGGGTTCTCGATGGCCCTGGACGGCGCTCTGGAAGGCCGCTATCCGGGTGTGCAGCTGATCCTGGCCAGGGACGCCTCCGGCCGGGTGCAGGGCTTTCACCGGTATGCAGTCGCTGGCGGGGGCAAGGACATCAGCCTCGACGTGCCCTGGCGTCGTCGCGGATCCCCCAACGGGATCGACGAGCGACTCAGTGTCGACATGGTCTACGCCGCCAAAGATGCTGGGGCACAGCGTTTGTCACTGGCATTCGCAGCGTTCCCGGAGATTTTCGACGAAAAGCATCGGGGGCGGATGCAGAGTGTCTTCTACCGGCTGATCCACTTGGGCGATCCGCTGATTGCGCTCGAGTCGCTGTATCGCTATCTGCGTAAGTTCCACGCGCTGGGCGACCGGCGCTACGTGCTGGTCAGATTGACCCAGGTGGTTCCTCTACTGTACGTGCTGTTGACGCTGGAATTCATGCCGCGGCGTCGCCGGCTCTAAGGTGTGGGCGTCAGCGTGACGCTTAATCGGTCCTGGACGTTTTCGCGGAACTGATCCGCGCACTGCTGCTGGCGGATGCGGTTCGAGCCGGCCCGGTCCAGGCAGTCGAAATAGTTGTCGCCGCCGACGTCTTTCCACAGCGCTATCCATATGGCGGCGAACGCAAGCCCGACGAGGATGGCCACGATGCCCAGCACGATGCCGGCGATGGCCACCCCACCGTTGTTGGCTTCGCCGCGTTTGACTCGCGCCCACCCGACGAACCCCAGCACGATCGCGACGATTCCGATGACGACGCCGCCGGCTACCGACCACACGAACAGCAGACCAACGATCGCCAGTACCAGCGACGCGATGCCGATCCCGTTCCTGGGGATGGCGGCTGGCGGGGGATAACCGTAGTAGTGCGGAGGAGCAGGCGGTGGATAGCCGGGGTATGGATACGGGTATGGCGGTGGGGGGTTTTCAGGCGGTTTGTCGGGGGATTCAGTCATGGGTTGCTCTCCAGATCGGGCGCCGTGGACGCCTGCCAGCCAGGGTACCTGCCTGCCTCGATACGCAGTTGTCGACAGCGAATGTCGTTGGGCAGGTGATGGGTAGCCACCACGACCGTTCGCTCGGCACTGATCAGCCCACCGTCGGGGTCGAGCAGAGCGCGCAAAATGGGCTCGGCATCAGCGGCATCGAGGTGCTCGGTCGGTTCGTCGAGCAGCACGATCCGCGCAGGGGAGATCATCGCCCGCGCCAGCAGCAGGCGTCTGCGCTGACCGGCCGACAGTGCGTGCGCGCCGCCGGACAACACCGTTGCCAGGCCGTCGGGAAGACCGGCCAGCCACTCGCCGAGACCCACCCGCCGCAGCGCCGCCACCAGCTCGTCGTCGCTGCAGTCGCCGCGAGCTACCAGCAAATTGTCCCGAACGGTGGTCGCGAATATGTGCGCATCCTCCGCGAAAAATGTTACAACGCTGCGTAATTCGCTTTCATTGAGCCGGCCCACTGCCGTGGCACCGAGTGTGACCGCGCCGTTCATCGGCGGCAGCAGCCCCGCAAGAGTCATCAGCAACGTGGTCTTGCCGGAGCCGCTGGGACCGGTCACCGCCAGCCTGGAACCGGGCGGCAGATCGATGTCGCCGGCTCGCAGCCGCCAGCTCGTAACCGGTTGCGGCGATTGAATCGCTGCGGGCGGCTTGGCAGGTATCAGGCCGAGAAGCCGCCGCGCCGCGAGCCGTGACCGGGTCAACTGGACCGCGGCAGCCGGAAGCGGACCGATCGCCTCGAATGCCGACAGCGGCAACAACATCAGGATGGCCAATGTGGTCGGTGCAACAGCGGTAGCCATCCCGATGCCCGCCACCGCGGCGCCCAACACGCTGATTCCGATCGCGGCGGTGGGGATGGCCTCGGCGACGGCGGCCGGCCTGGCCGCGGCGTCGATGGCATCCCCCCAATCACGTTGCCGGCGTTGTGAGTCGGCGATCACCTCCGGCAGTCGTCCGCCGACCCGCAGCTCCGCCGCGTGCTCGAGGGCCAGCATGGCGGACACGTCGCGTTCGGAATGCAGTTGCCGTGCAACGGCTTCCTGCCTTGTCGCTGCCCGTGCGGCCAGCCATGGGCCTATGACGCCGGCGAGCAGCAGGCAGACGGCCATGATCGCGGCCGCCGGCGCCGAGATGACAGCGACGACGGTGGTCGCCGAGACCCCCAGTACCGCCGCGACACAGATCGGGAGCAGGGCACGGACCAACACATCGGCCAACTGGTCGACGTCAGCGCCGACGCGGGCCACCAGATCACCGCTGTGCAGCCGGGTGGCGACGTCCGCCGGGCCATGCGCCAGGCGCGAGTAGATTTCTGCGCGGGCCCTGCCAGCGGCACGCAACGCGGTGTCGTGGCTGGCCAGTCGCTCGCAATAATGCAGCACGCCACGGGAAATTGCGAACGTTCGCACCGCCACCACCGCGACCGACAGGTCGAGCACCGGCGGCATCTGCCAGGCCCGGGTGATCAGCCAGGCCGAGACCCCGGCCAGTGCCAGCGCACTGCCGAGTGACAGCGCGCCCAGCGCAACGGCCAACAGCAGGCGCGGCAGCCGCGGCCGCAGCAGCGCCAGTGCAGCCAGCAAGAGGTCAGACCTGGGCATGGCACTGCCTGCCGACCTGGACGACTCGGTCACCGATCCCGACGACCTGTTCGCGGTGGCCCACGACCACGACGGTTGTGCCTGCGCGGGCCCGCTCGACAATCGCCCGCAGCACAGCGGTTTCGGCTGCGGCGTCCAGATGTGCGGTGGGCTCGTCGAGCAGCAGCACCGGCGCCGGTGTGCCGAGCGCGCGGGCCAGGCCCAGGCGTTGCCGCTGACCCAGCGACAGTCCAACCCCGCCACGCCCGATCTGCGTGCGCAGGCCGTGGGGGAGGCCGGCCAGCACCGTGTCGAAACACGCTGCGGCACAAGCAGCGTCAATGTCGGCGAGGCTGCCGAACAAGGCGAGGTTCTCGGCAACGGTTCCGGGGACCAGCACCGGGCGCTGGGGCAACCAGGCAAGCTGCCGCCACCACGCGGCCGGATCGAGATCGGTGACGTCGACGCCTGCTACGGTGACGCGGCCCGCGGTCGGTGTCGTGATACCGGCAATCACTTGCAACGTAGTGCTTTTTCCCGCGCCGTTGGGGCCGGTAAGTACCGTGACTCGGCCAGGCTCGATCACCGCGCTGAGCTCGCACGGACAGCTGCCGTCGCGGCCGGTCACGCTGAGGTTCTCGATGCGGATGGGCGCGCCGTGCGCTGCGACGGTGCGGGTGCCGGCCGGCAGGGTTTTCGAACCCTCCATCAGCGCGAATGCCTTGTCGGCGGCGGCCCGGCCGTCCTGGGCAGCGTGGAATTCCACCCCGATGCGGCGCAGCGGCCAGTAGATGTCAGGCGCCAGCAACAACACCGTCAGACCGGCGGTCAGGCTGATTCCGCCGAACACCAGCCGCAAACCGATGCTGACTGCGACCACTGCCACGCCCAGCGTGGCCAGCAGTTCCAGCACCAGCGCCGAGAGAAATGCGATGCGCAGCGTCGCCATTGTCGAACGCCGGTGTGCCGCAGCCAGTTCCGCGATACGACGCTCGGGGCCGGCGGCTCGGCCCAACGCCCGCAGCGTGGGGATGCCGGCGATCAGATCCAGCAGCCGGGCCTGCAGCGTGGTCATCGCGTCCAGCGCCGCCGCAGAGCGCTGCGCGGTTGCCAATCCGATCAGTACCATGAAGATCGGGATGAGCGGCAACGTGATCAACACGATCACGGCGGATCTCACGTCGTACAGCGCGACCACGCCGACACTGGCCGGGGTCAGGATCGCGGCCAGCAGTAACGCGGGAAGATAGGCGGTGAAATACGGCCGCAGCCCGTCGAGGCCGCGGGTCACCACCGTTGCGGCGGCGTCGCGCTGGGCCGCCAGCTGCCGGGGTGCTCGGGCCGTCACCGCGGCGAGCACCTGCCCGCTGAGGTCGGCGATCACCGCGCTCGCGCCCCGCTGGCCCAGCCGCGCTTGCAGCCAATGCGCGGCGCTGCGAACAGCCCACAGCGCCAACAGAATCGACAGCATGGGTGCCCACTGCCGAAGGCCACGCGCGCCGGGATCGGTGATAACCCGGGAAACGATGTGCGCCAGCACGATCGCCGAGGCGATCGCACAGCCGGAGATCACCAGACCGCAGGTCACGGTGGCGAACAGGAAGCGGCGCAGCGCCACAGAACCCCGCCACAGCCGTGGATCCAGCGGCGCGCGACTGCTCATGCTTCGGACGCTCGCCGCGCCAGGCCGGTCGGCGGAGGTACGCGATCAGCCGAGATCCGTTGCCGGAACACCCAATACGTCCACGCCTGATAGGCCATCGCCAGCGGAGCAAAGGTCACCGCCGCCCACGTCATGATCTTCAACGTGTACGGCGTCGACGAAGCGCTGTCGATGGTCAGGCTCCACGACGGATCCAGGGTCGACGGCACCAGATTGGGATACAGCGCGCCGAACAGCAACACCACCACCGCGGCCACAACCAGCGCTACACAGCAGAACGCCCAGCCCTCCCGCCTGCGTGTGGCCACCAGCGCCACGGCCACACCTTGCGCAACCACCGCAGCCGCAAGCACCAGCCAGGTCCAGCTTTTGCCGTGAGCCAACTGTGTCCAAATGCCAAAGCCCGCCACAAGTCCCGTCACCGGCGGTGACAACCACCGAGCAACCCCCAGGGCGTCGTCTCGGATCGAACCGGATGTCTTCAGCGCAATGAACACCGCGCCGTAGAACAAGAAGAGCCCTGTGGTGGTCAGGCCACCCAACACCGTGTAGGGGTTGAGCACATCGGTGAGAGACAGCCTGACCTGATGGTCGGCGTCCACCGGAAGACCGCGGACCAGAATGGCGAACGCTACACCCCACAACAGCGCCGGAAGCCACGATCCGGCCGCAATACCGACATCGGCCCAGCCACGCCACGTCGTGTCGTCGATCTTGCCGCGCCATTCGATGGCGACCGCACGCAGGATCATCCCGAACAGGATCACCAGCAGCGGGAGGTAGAGCGTGGAGAACACCGTTGCGTACCAGCCCGGGAACGCCGCGAACATCGCGCCGCCCGCGGTGATCAGCCAGACCTCGTTGCCGTCCCATACCGGCCCGATCGTGTTGAGCGCGGTGCGGCGCTGTGTTTCCGGATCGCCGGCGCCGATGCGTGCCAGCGGCTCCATCAGCATGCCCACGCCGAAGTCGAAGCCTTCCAGGATGAAAAACCCGAGGAACAGTACGGCGAGCACCCCGAACCACAACTGGTGAAGCGCCACGGGTCAACTCCTTTCGGGTCTCAGTATGCGAACGACAGCGGTGCCACCTCGTTATCGGTGGGCGTTGCGGGCGGTACCGGTTCTGCGTCGTGTTCCAGTGGTCCTTCGGCGACATAGCGTTTGAGCAACCAGAACCAAATGACTGCCAGTACTGCGTAAACCGCAGTGAATGTGAGCAGCGAGCCGACCACCATGCCGGGCGCGTGATGTGATACGCCCTCGGCGACAGTGAGGCGAACCTGCTGATCGCCGGTGGGGTTGGGCACGACGATCCAGGGCTGGCGGCCCATTTCGGTGAAGACCCAGCCGGCGCTGTTGGCCAGGAACGGCGCGGGAATGGTCAGCAGCGCCAGCCAGGCGAACCACCGCTGACGGGGAACCCGGCCGCCGCGGGTTAACCACAAGGCGGTCACCGCAAACAGCAAGGGAATGGCCAGGAGTCCGATCATCGCGCGGAACGACCAGTAGGTGACGAACAGGTTGGGCCGGTAGTCGTTGGGCCCGAACCGCTGCTGGTAATCCCGCTGGATGTCCCGAACACCTTGCAGCGTCACGCCGTTGACACGGCCCTCGGCCAAAAACGGCAGCACATAGGGGACCTCGATCACCCGGGTCAGCGCGTCGCAGTTGTTCTGCCGGCCGACGGTCAGGATGGAAAAATCCGGATCGGTCTGGGTGTCGCAGAGCGATTCCGCCGACGCCATTTTCATCGGCTGCTGGTGAAACATCAGCTTGCCCTGCGCGTCGCCGGTGAAGAACAATCCGACCGCCGCGGCCAGCGCCACCAGGCATCCCAGGATGGTCGCCGGGCGATACATGCGTCGCGCATCGTCGTCCGTCGACCGCACCATCCACCAGGCGCAAACCCCCGCGATGAACGTCCCGCCCGTCAACAACGCGCCGGCAACCGCATGCGAAACCGCCGCCTGCGCAGTGTTGTTGGTGAACAACGCCATGATGCTGGTCAGTTCGGCACGCTTGGTGTGCGGGTTGTAATGCGCACCGACCGGATGCTGCATGAACGAGTTCGCCGCGATGATGAAAAACGCTGACACGTTCACCGAGATCGCCACGATCCAGATGCAGGCCAGGTGAACAAGTCGTGGCAGCCGACTCCAACCGAAGATCCACAGTCCGATGAACGTCGACTCGAAGAAGAACGCGGCCAGGCCCTCCATGGCCAGCGGGGCGCCGAAGACGTCGCCGACGAACCGCGAATACTCGCTCCAATTCATGCCGAATTGGAATTCCTGCACGATCCCGGTGGCCACCCCGATCGCGAAGTTGATCAAAAACAGCTTGCCGAAGAACTTGGTGAGCCGATACCAGGCGTCGTTGTCGGTGAGGACCCACACGGTTTGCATGACGGCGATGAGCGGTGCCAGGCCGATCGTGAGGGGCACGAAGATGAAGTGGTAGACGGTGGTGATACCGAACTGCCACCGCGACACGTCGACGACGTCCATCGGCCATCTCCCGGGACTGCGGGGGTGCGCTACTTACTACGACGCAGTGTAGTAGAGGAGTCAGTGCCGATCTACCGCGATGTCGCGGAGATCACGGATGCTGTCAGATCGCGCCGGGTGCCTCACCCGAGATCGCTTTGGTGAGGTCTTTGGAGGCTCGGCGGATGCCGAACGCCGACACGATCTCGAACACGCCGATGACCACGAGCCAGATGCCGACGACCAGAGCAAGAATCCCGATGGACTCGAACGGCGACGCGATCAGCACGATGCCGGCCAACAGGCTGATGACACCGAGGAAAATCTCCCAGCCGCGGCCAGGCAAAGCGGGATCGCTGATCGCCGAAATCGCCGTCGCGACACCGCGAAAGATGAAGCCGACGCCGATCCAGATGGCCAGCAGCAGAATTGAATCGTAGAGGCTGCGGAAACACAGCACCGCCAAAATCAGCGATGCGGCGCCGCTGATGAACAACAGCACCCGGCCGCCGGCGGAGACATGCAGGCTGAACGCGAAGAAAACCTGCGCAATCCCGGTCACCAGCAGGTAAGCCCCGAAGATGATGGCGGCCACCAGAATGCTGACTCCCGGCCACACCAACACGAGAATGCCAAGGGCCAACGCCAAAATGCCCGAGACCAGAGTCGATTTCCACAGATGCGGCAACAAATTCGGAACAACGTTAGGTTGCATGCGCGAAGTTTCCCACAAATCGGATGGCGATGGGGGAATTGCCGGAACTGTCAGACACCGGCCGGCTGCGACGCCGCCGCGCGCCGCCCACCGGAATCGCCGTCGGGTCTGCGGCCGACGAGATACCAGGTGCGCATCACACCCTTGCCTTTGACCGCGACGTCGCCGCGCTCCTCGAGCAGGAAGTCGTCTTTCAGCCGCTCGTACACCGGCTCGGGCACCTGGATGCGTCCGACCGCGTCGGTGGATTCCATTCGTGACGCGACGTTGACGGCGTCGCCCCACACGTCGTAAAAGAACCGGCGAGAACCCACGACGCCGGCGACGACGGGCCCGGTGGCCAGGCCGATGCGCAGCGGAATCGGGCGTCCCTGCGCGTCTTTCAGGTCGGCCACCGCGTCGTTCATGTCCAGCGCAAGCTGGGCGAGCGCCTCGACGTGGTCGCGCCGCGGCCACGGCACACCGCTGACCACCATGTAGGAGTCGCCGCTGACTTTGATCTTCTCCAGTCTGTATTTGTCGACCAGCGCGTCGAATTCGGTGTAGAGCCGGTCCAAAAACCGAACCAGCTCATCGGGATTCGTGTCGCTGGCCCGCTCGGTGAACCCGGCGATGTCGGCGAACAACACGGAGGCTTCGTCGTACTTGTCGGCGATCACGGTGCGGGCCGGGTCCTTCAGCCGGGCCGCGATGCTGGCCGGCATGATGTTGGCCAGCAGTGTCTCGGATCTTTCGTATTCGGCTTCCATGACGGCTTCGGCGCGGGCGATTTCGCGTAGCGCGTACCACACCGTCGCGACGACCATGATGCACGCGGAAGCAATCGTGACGACGAATCCCGTTGTCTGCGCCCAGCGCGGCTGTACGCCGGTGTCATACGGCACCAAGAACTCGACGGTGATCGCCAGCGCGGCGCCGATGCCGGCCAACGTCGCCGCCAAAATGATGTGTTCGATGCCGAGCGTGAGTACCACCAGCGTCGCGGCGACCAGAAAGTAGTACTGCAGGCCCGAACCCGTGCCTACGGTCCAACAGAGAAGAAAGATCGTCGCGTATCCGAAGCCCACGAAAGTCAGCGGCGCGACGAGTTCGCCGAAGCGGTACAGCATCGGGGTCATCACGTAGATCGCAGCGACGACGAGTTGGAAGATGGGGATCCAGGTAGCGGTGTGAACCGAGAAGAGCTCGAGGACTGCGAAGCCCACGAGCACGGCCGCGCCGATCCACGCGGTGATCTTGAGCACCCGCAGTCGTCGTGCGACGCTGTCGACGTAGTGCTGGGTGCGGGCGCGCGATTGAGTCCGCACCGCGGCGACACAGTCCGGCGTTCGTGAACGTTCGGGCGGCGCACCGCGCCTCTTAGCCGCCACAGCAAAAGCCTAACTGCCGGTCAGCCACTCCGACATGCGATGTTCGGATAGCGATCCGTTGGGCATGATGTGCTGCACCGGGTGGCCGTCGCGGGTGGCCAGGTCGGCGATCATCCGGCGATGGCAACGCCACCAAGTCGGCTCCCCGCACATGATGGCGACATTGCGGGCGCCGGCGTCCCGCAAGAGTCGCTGGTAGGCGGCCTCGAATTCGGGCGTGCGGGTGTGGGCGGCGTAGTTGGCGAACTGCTGGTTTTCCCACCACAGATCCTGGGGTATCGGCTGGTCCGGCGGTTTGCGACGACCGCCGAGGCCGGGTTCGTGGCGGTAGTCGATGCCCGCCTTGGCCAGCCAGTCGGGCATGACCTGTTTGGAGACGTCGGGGTTGCGCCGGGAGCCGGGGAAGCTGCGCACGTCGACCAAGAGGTCGATGTCGTGCCGGCGAAGTGCGGCGGTGAGCTCGTCTGAGGTTTTGGCGCCGTGGCCGATGGTGTACAGCACTGTCGGTGAGTGCCCTCGGTGAGATTCGAACTCACACTGTACGGGTTTTGAATCCGTTTCCTCTGCCAGTTGGGATACGAGGGCGTGGTTTCTACGGCCTCCCACCATAGAGGATGCGTGCGACGGCGCCGCGTCTCAACCCCGCGCTCACGGAACGCGGTGACCCGCTGACACAATGGCGGGCATGACCGGCTCAACGACCGATGCGGCTGCTCCCGCCCCGCGCCGGGTACTGATCGCCGAGGACGAGGCCCTCATCCGGATGGACCTCTCCGAGATGCTGCGCGAAGAGGGCTACGACATCGTCGGCGAGGCCGGCGACGGCCAGGAGGCCGTCGAACTGGCCGAACAGCTCAAGCCCGACCTGGTGATCATGGACGTGAAGATGCCGCGACGCGACGGCATCGACGCCGCGTCGGAGATCGCGACCAAACGCATCGCGCCGATCGTGGTGTTGACCGCGTTCAGCCAGCGAGATCTGGTGGAGCGGGCCCGCGACGCCGGCGCCATGGCCTACCTGGTCAAGCCGTTCACCGCCAGCGATCTGGTGCCGGCCATTGAATTGGCCCTCAGCAGGTTCAGCGAGATCAGCGCGCTCGAACGCGAAGTGGAGACACTGTCCGACCGGCTGGAAACCCGCAAGCTCGTCGAACGGGCCAAGGGCCTGCTACAGGCCAAGCAGGGCATGACCGAGCCCGAGGCGTTCAAGTGGATCCAGCGGGCCGCGATGGACCGCCGCACCACGATGAAGCGGGTCGCTGAAGTCGTGCTGGAGACGCTCGACACGCCAAAAGACGCGCCGTCGTCGGGTTAGCGGGCGACGATCACCGACGAGCCGTGGCCGAACAAACCCTGGTTTGCGGTGACCCCGACCTTGGCGCCCTCGACCTGACGGCCGGTGGCCTGGCCCCGCAACTGCCAGGTCAGCTCGCAGACCTGAGCAATCGCCTGCGCGGGGATGGCCTCACCGAAGCAGGCCAGCCCGCCGGACGGGTTGACCGGGATGCGGCCGCCGATCGTCGTCGCGCCGCTGCGCAGCAGGCCCTCGGCCTCGCCCTTGGGACACAGTCCGAGGTGCTCGTACCAGTCCAGCTCGAGCGCGGTGGACAGGTCGTAGACCTCGGCCAGGCTGAGGTCCTCCGGCCCGATACCGGCCTCGGCGTAGGCGGCGTCGAGGATCTGATCTTTGAACACCCGCTCGGGCGCGGGCACGACAGCGGTGGAATCCGTTGCGATGTCAGGCAATTCGGGCAGGTGCTGCGGGTAGCGCGGAGTGACCGTGCTGACCGCCCGCACCGACGGCACCCCTGCGACTGAACCGAGGTGCTTCTCGGCGAAGGACTTGCTGGCCACGATCAGCGCCGCCGCCCCGTCCGAGGTGGCGCAGATGTCCAGCAGTCGCAGCGGGTCGGCCACCACCGCGCTGGCCAGCACGTCGTCGATCGATACTTCCTTGCGGTAGCGGGCATTCGGGTTCTGCAAGCCGTGGCGAGCGTTCTTGACTTTCACCTGAGCGAAGTCTTCGAGCGTGGCGCCGTAGAGGTCCATCCGGCGTCGCGCCAGCAGCGCGAAGTACACCGGGTTGGTGGCGCCGATCAGATGGAACCGCTGCCAGTCCGGGTCGTTCTTGCGCTCGCCGCCGACCGGCGCAAAGAACCCCTTCGGCGTGGTGTCGGCGCCGATCACCAGCGCGACGTCGCAGAAGCCGGCCAGGATCTGCGCGCGGGCGCTCTGCAGCGCCTGCGAGCCGCTGGCGCACGCCGCATACGACGACGACACCGGCACGCCGTTCCATCCGAGCTTCTGCGCGAACGTCGACCCGGCGACGAACCCGGGGTAGCCGTTGCGGATGGTGTCCGCTCCGGCCACCAGCTGGATCTGCCGCCAGTCCAAACCGGCCTCGGCCAGCGCCGCGCGCGCGGCCACCACGCCGTATTCGGTGAAGTCGCGGCCCCATTTGCCCCACGGATGCATGCCCGCACCGAGGATGTAGACCGGCTCGCTCATGCGCGCCTCCAGCCGTACGTGATCCGCTCGACGCCGTCGTCGTCGGTGAACAGCGGCATGGTGGTCAGCTCCATCTCCATGCCGACCTCGAGGTCAGCGGCCAACGTGCCGTCGACCACCTTGCCCAGCACGATCAGGCCTTCGTCGGCCAATTGCACCGCGGCGACCGCGAACGGCTCGAACGGATCCGGCGACGGATACGGCGGCGGCGGGGCGTACCGGTTCTCGGTGTAGCTCCACACCGTGCCGCGCCGCGACAGCGGCACCTGCTCCAACTGGTCGCCGTCGCAGGCCGGGTTCGGGCAATTGTTGGCCCGCGGCGGAAACACATAGGTGCCGCACTGCGGGCATTTCGCGCCGATCAGATGCGGCGCGCCGGAGTCGTCGGTCGCGAACCAGCCGTCGACGGCCGGTTCCTGGCGGATAGCTGCTGACACGCGGCCAGCGTACCGAGAACGACAGCAAAACTGAAACGTGTTCCAGTTTCGCGGCCGTGGACTCAGCGTCGGACCCGATGCCTAGAGTGAAAGCCGTGAGCCCAGCGAAGACCGCAAGCGCCAAGACGCAAGCCGGCCAGGCCGCTGACGGCAAGCCGACGTTGATGCTGCTGGACGGCAATTCGCTGGCGTTCCGGGCGTTCTACGCACTGCCGGCGGAGAACTTCAAGACCGCGGGCGGACTGACCACCAACGCGGTGTACGGGTTCACCGCGATGTTAATCAACCTGCTGCGCGACGAGTCGCCGACGCATGTGGCCGCCGCGTTCGACGTGTCGCGGCAGACGTTTCGCTCCGATCGCTACCCGGAGTACAAGGCCAACCGCACGTCGACCCCTGACGAGTTTCACGGCCAGATCGACGTCACCAAGGAAGTCCTTGCCGCCCTGGGCATTACGGTGCTCGCCGAACCCGGTTTCGAGGCCGACGACATCATTGCCACCCTGGCCACCCAGGCCGAAAAAGAGGGCTACCGGGTGCTGGTGGTCACCGGCGACCGCGACTCGCTGCAACTCGTCAGCGAGGACGTGACGGTGCTTTATCCGCGTAAGGGTGTGAGCGAGTTGACCCGGTTCACCCCGGACGCCGTCGTCGAAAAGTACGGGCTGACGCCCAAGCAGTATCCCGACTTCGCCGCCCTGCGTGGCGATCCCAGTGACAACCTGCCCGGCATCCCCGGGGTGGGGGAGAAGACGGCGACCAAGTGGATCGCCGAATACGGCTCACTGCAGGCGCTGGTGGACAACGTCGACACCGTCAAGGGCAAGGTGGGCGACGCGCTCCGCGCGCATCTGGCCGGCGTGGTGCGCAACCGCGAGCTCACCGAGCTCATCCGCGAGGTGCCGCTGGCGCAGACTCCCGACACGCTGCGTATGCAGCCGTGGGACCGCGACCAGATCCATCGGCTGTTCGACCACCTGGAGTTCCGGGTGCTGCGGGACCGGCTGTTCGAGACGCTGGCCGCCGTCGAGCCCGAGGTCGACGAGGGATTCGACGTGCGCGGCGGCGCGCTGGAGCCCGGCACGGTCGGGCAGTGGCTGGCCGAGCATGCCGGCGACGGGAGGCGCTGCGGGCTGGCGGTGGTCGGTACGAACGTTCCCTACGACGGCGACACCACCGCGCTGGCCGTCGCCGCCGCCGACGGTGACGGCGCCTACGTCGACACCGCCACGCTGACCCCCGACGACGAGGCCGCGCTCGCCGCCTGGCTCGCCGACCACGACAAGCCGAAGGCGCTGCACGAGGCCAAGCTGGCCATCCACGACCTGGCCGGGCGCGGCTGGACCCTAAACGGCATCACGTCCGACACCGCGCTGGCCGCCTACCTGGTCCGGCCGGGCCAGCGCAGCTTCACCCTTGACGACCTGTCGCTGCGCTACCTGCGCCGCGAGCTACGTGCGGAAACCCCTGAGCAGCAGCAACTTTCGCTACTCGACGACACCGATGGCGTCGACGACCAGGCGGTGCAGACCACAATTCTGCGGGCGCAGGCCGTCGCCGACTTAGCCGACGCGCTGGACGCCGAGCTGGCCCGCATCGACTCGCAGGCCTTGCTGGCCGACATGGAACTGCCGGTGCAAGGTGTGCTGGCGGGCATGGAAGCCGCCGGCATCGCCGTCGATCTCGACCAATTGTCCTCGCTGCAAAGCCAATTCGGCGACGCGATCCGCGACGCCGCCGAGGCCGCCTACGCGGTGATCGGCAAGCAGATCAACCTCGGCTCACCCAAGCAACTGCAAGTGGTGCTGTTCGACGAGCTGGAGATGCCGAAAACCAAGCGCACCAAAACCGGATACACCACCGACGCGGACGCCCTGCAGTCGTTGTTCGACAAGACCGGTCACCCGTTCCTGCAGCATCTGCTGGCTCATCGCGACGTCACCCGGCTCAAGGTCACTGTCGACGGACTTCTGAATTCCGTTGCCGCCGATGGCCGTATCCACACCACGTTCAACCAGACCATCGCGGCCACCGGCCGGTTGTCGTCGACCGAACCGAACCTGCAGAACATCCCGATCCGCACCGACGCGGGCCGCCAGATCCGCGACGCGTTCGTGGTGGGCGCGGGCTACGGCGAGCTGATGACCGCCGACTACAGCCAGATCGAGATGCGGATCATGGCCCACCTTTCCGGCGACGAAGGGCTGATCGAGGCGTTCCGCACCGGCGAGGATCTGCACTCCTTCGTCGCCTCGCGCGCCTTCGGCGTGCCGATCGACGAGGTGACCGGCGAGCTGCGGCGCCGAGTCAAGGCGATGTCCTACGGGCTGGCCTACGGGCTGAGCGCCTACGGCCTGTCGCAGCAGCTGAAGATCTCCACCGAAGAAGCCAAGGAGCAAATGGACGCCTACTTCGCCCGGTTCGGCGGCGTCCGCGACTACCTGCATGCCGTCGTCGAGCAGGCCCGCAAGGACGGCTACACCTCGACCGTGCTGGGCCGGCGACGCTACCTGCCCGAGCTCGACAGCAGCAACCGCCAAGTCCGCGAGGCCGCCGAGCGGGCCGCGCTCAACGCCCCGATCCAGGGCAGCGCCGCCGACATCATCAAGGTGGCGATGATCGAGGTGGACAAGGCGCTCAAAGCGTCCCGGCTCACGTCGCGCATGCTGCTGCAGGTCCACGACGAGCTGCTGTTCGAGGTGGCCGACGGGGAGCGCGAACAGCTCGAGGCGCTGGTGCGCGACAAGATGTGCGGCGCCTACCCGCTCGACGTGCCGCTCGAGGTGTCGCTGGGCTACGGCCGCACCTGGGACGCAGCGGCGCACTGACCATGCGCCCGGTCAAGCGCCGTCGTGGCCGTCCGGCCGGCTCCCGAGTGGATCCCGACGAGCGGCGCGCCGCGCTGCTCGACGCGGCCGAGCGGGCAATCCGTGCCAAGGGGCCGTCGGTGGGCCTGGGCGACGTCGCCGGCGAGGCCGGCTTCGTCCGGTCCGCGGTGTATGCCATGTACCCCAACCGCGACGCGCTGCTGGCGGCGCTGAGCCAACGCACCGCGCAGCGTCTGCTCGGTGAAATCACCACGCGCGCAGCCGGTTCCACGGATCTTCGGCAGCGGATGGCGTTGTTCTTCGACGTCATCTGCGCGTGGATGCACGCCGAGCCCAACCTGTACCGCGCGCTCAGCGGCGACCCGTCGAGCAGTGTCTTCGAGCAACTTGCCACTGCGGTGGAGCAGATGCTGGCGACGGTGTTCGACTCCGACCATGCCCGCCTGGCGGCCGCCCCCTGGTCGCGGGCCATCGTGGGATCCGCGGTGGCCGCCGCCGAATGGTGGTGCCGCACCGGGGCCATGTCGCGCGACGCACTCGTCGAGCACCTCACGGCGTTGTGCTGGGACGGCGGCGCCGCGCTGCCGTTCAAAGCGGACGACATCAAGAGTATTGACAGCGGCCAGCCATAATAGACAGACTGTCTTTTATGGTTCTGGCAGACGTTCATACCCCCTCGCGCTACTGGGAGAGCATCGTCGGCGAGTGCGACGTCGACGTGACAGAAATCACCGGCGCGCTGCCCGACGGCCTCGTCGGCACCCTGTACCGCAACGGATCCGGCCGCTGGAACGTCGGGTCTTCGCAGGTGGAAAGCGTTTTCGACGCCGACGGCATGGTCAGTGCGTTCATCCTGGACGGCTCAACCGTGCGGTTTCGCAACCGGTTCGTGCGCACCAAGCACTACCTGAGGTCGACCGCGGCTGGGCGCGTGGTGGATCGCGGCTTCGCCCACCAGCGACGCGGAGGCGTGCTGGGCAATGCGCTGCGACTGCCGGCCAACACCGCCAACACCAGCGTCATGGTCAACCCCGGCCAGTTGCTGGCGCTGTGGGAGGGCGGGCCGCCGCATGCGCTGGATCTCGACACCCTCGACACCCGCGGCCCGTGCGACCTTGGCGGGGTCCTCAAAGGGCCGGTTCGGGCGTATTCGGCGCACTACACCTACGACCCGATCGCGGGCACCAAGGTCAACTTCGGCTTCGACCCGTACTTCCCGCGCATCGACATCCGCGGGATGCGGCTGCGCGACCTGCTCGCCGAGGCGGTGCCCCGGGTGCGCTTGCGGCTGTACGAGACCGGCGCGGACGGCGTGACCCGTTATCTTCGGGCGGTGCCGTTGCCGGCGATGGGCGTCGTGCACGACATGGCGCTGACTCAGCGCTACGCGATCTTCGTGGTGTCGCCGCTGCGGATCAATCCGTGGGCATTGACGGGCTACCAATCCTATTGGGATTCCATGCGTTTCAAGCCCGATACGCCGTCGTACTTCGTGTTGGCCCCGCGCGACGGAAGCCGGGTCCGGGTGGTCGAGACCGAACCGTTCTACCACTGGCATTTCACCAACGCCTACGACGACGGCGACGACGTCGTCGTCGAACTGCCGCGGTTCGCACCGCAGACCTACGACGGCATGAAGAACTACACCGCGCACATTCGCTCGGACATCGCGCAACTCGACGGCTACGGAACGATCGAGGACGCGGTGGTACTGACCCGGTTCCGGATCACGCCGTCGGACGCGATCACCCGTGAGCCGCTGGCCGGCTTCGGCTGCGAGTTTCCGCAGATCGACCAGCGGCGCTCGACGATGCCGCACACGGTGTCCTACGTGGCGGTGCAGGACCCGGGCCGATTTGAGGGCCAAGGCGTCGCTCGGGTCGATCACGGCACCGGCGCGGTTCAGGCCTACTGCCCGGCCGGGCAAATGCTGGTGGAGCCGACGTTCGTGCCCCGACCGGGCGGCACCGCGGAGGACGACGGCTGGCTGCTCACCGTCGGATATGACGAATCGCAGCATCGCAGCAGGTTGATGGTGCTTGACGCGGCCCATGTCGACGACGGGCCGATCGGTGAGGCGTGGCTGCCGTTCCACGTCCCGATGAGCTATCACGGGGCGTTCACCAGCCGAGTCGCACGCCGTGCGGGCTGAACGCGCCGGGTTGGGTTTGGCCTGCGTGAGCACCGTCGAGTAGCCTCGACGGGTATCACAACTGTCCCTACGACCTCAACCTGTCCGGAGCAACCCCCCATATGCCGAGTCCCACCGTCACCTCGCCCCAAGTAGCCGTCAACGACATCGGCTCGAGCGAGGACTTTCTCGCCGCCATCGACAAAACAATCAAATACTTCAACGATGGCGACATCGTCGAAGGGACCATAGTCAAGGTTGACCGGGACGAGGTCCTGCTCGACATCGGCTACAAGACCGAAGGGGTCATTCCCTCCCGCGAGTTGTCCATCAAGCACGACGTCGACCCCAACGAGGTGGTGTCCGTCGGCGACAAGGTCGAGGCGCTGGTTCTCACCAAGGAGGACAAAGAAGGCCGGCTGATCCTGTCCAAGAAGCGCGCGCAGTACGAGCGCGCGTGGGGCACGATCGAGGCGCTCAAGGAGAAGGACGAGGCCGTCAAGGGCACCGTCATCGAGGTCGTCAAGGGCGGCCTGATCCTCGACATCGGGTTGCGCGGCTTCTTGCCCGCGTCATTGGTCGAGATGCGCCGGGTGCGTGATCTGCAGCCGTACATCGGCAAGGAGATCGAGGCCAAGATCATCGAGCTGGACAAGAACCGCAACAACGTGGTGCTGAGCCGCCGGGCGTGGCTCGAGCAGACCCAGTCCGAGGTGCGCAGCGAGTTCCTCAACCAGCTGCAGAAGGGCGCCATCCGCAAGGGTGTGGTGTCCTCGATCGTCAACTTCGGCGCGTTCGTCGATCTCGGCGGGGTGGACGGTCTGGTGCACGTCTCCGAGCTGAGTTGGAAGCACATCGACCACCCGTCCGAGGTGGTGCAGGTCGGTGACGAGGTCACCGTCGAGGTGCTCGACGTCGACATGGACCGCGAGCGGGTTTCGTTGTCGCTCAAGGCAACCCAGGAAGACCCGTGGCGGCACTTCGCCCGCACGCACGCCATCGGCCAGATCGTGCCGGGCAAGGTCACCAAGCTGGTGCCGTTCGGCGCGTTCGTGCGCGTCGAGGAGGGCATCGAGGGCCTGGTGCACATCTCGGAGCTGGCTGAGCGGCACGTCGAGGTACCCGATCAGGTGGTCGCCGTCGGCGACGACGCGATGGTCAAGGTCATCGACATCGACCTGGAGCGGCGCCGGATCTCGTTGAGCCTCAAGCAGGCCAACGAGGACTACACCGAGGAGTTCGACCCCGCCAAGTACGGCATGGCCGATTCCTACGACGAGCAGGGCAACTACATCTTCCCCGAGGGCTTCGACCCCGAAACCAACGAGTGGCTCGAAGGTTTCGAAAAGCAGCGCGCCGAATGGGAGGCCCGCTACGCCGAGGCCGAGCGCCGGCACAAGATGCACACCGCGCAGATGGAGAAGTTCGCCGCCGCCGAGCACGCCGAGGCCGAGCACGGTTCAGGCCCGGCCAACGGGTCGTCAGACGACGATCAGTCCAGCGGCGGTTCGCTGGCCAGCGACGCGCAACTGGCCGCGCTGCGGGAGAAGCTCGCCGGCAGCGCATAACTGCCGATGCTGCGCATCGGTCTGACCGGCGGCATCGGCGCCGGAAAGTCGTCGGTAACCGCGACTTTCGCGGAATGCGGTGGGATCGTCGTCGACGCTGACGTGATCGCCCGCGAAGTGGTCGAACCGGGCACCGAGGGGCTGGCGGCGCTCGTCGACGCGTTCGGCGACGACATTCTGCTGCCCGACGGGGCGTTGGATCGACCAGCGTTGGCGGCCAAGGCATTCGGCGACGAGGAACGTCGCAAGACGCTCAACGGGATCGTGCATCCGCTAGTCGGCAAGCGGCGCGCCGAGATCATCGCTTCTGTACCCGACGACGCCGTGATCGTCGAAGACATTCCGCTGCTGGTGGAGTCGCAGATGGCGCCGCTATTCCCGCTCGTCGTCGTCGTGCACGCCGACGCCGAAGTGCGGGTGCGCCGACTCGTAGAACAACGCGGCATGGCCGAAGACGACGCCCGCGCCCGCATCGCCGCGCAGGCCGACGACCAAGCACGTCGCGCCGTCGCCGATGTGTGGCTGGACAACTCCGGCACACCGGAGGAGCTGGTGGAGCGGGCCCGCGAGGTGTGGAATCACCGGATCGCGCCGTTCGCACACAATCTCAGCGCGGGCCGGGTGACCCGTCCGCCGACAGAAGAACCCGTGCCGGCCGATCCGGCCTGGGCCGAGCAGGGCCGGCGCATTGTGGCGAGGCTCCAAGCCGCCTGCGGCGCAAAAGCGTTGCGAGTCGATCACACCGGCCCCACGGCCGTGCCAGGCCTTGCCGCAAAGGACGTCGTCGACATCCAGATCACTGTCGAATCTCTCACTACTGCAGACGAACTCGCTGAGGTATTAGTGTCAGCGGGTTATCCGCGCATCGACGACATCACTGCGGACGCGCCGCTCACCGACGATCCTGTCCTATGGCGCAAGCGAATTCACGGCTCCGCGGACCCCGGTCGGCCGACCAGCGTGCACCTTCGGGTCGACGGCTGGCCCAATCAGCAGTATGCCCTGCTACTGGTGGACTGGCTGCGCGCCAATCCCGATATGCCGGACTACTTTCAGGACACCTATCGCCGCGCGTGGGAATGGGCTGAGGCGACGGGCTGGCGGCCCTAACGCTGAACATGCGCGGCGACCCGCTGCGCCGCGCTTGCGATCGCCGCTACGTCAATGGTGCGCCGCAGGACACCACCCTGTTGGGGTCGTTGTTGGCCAGCGTCAGCGCAACAGACTGGTCGACCTGCGCGGCAACGTTGTCGTCGACGTCGATCTCGCAATGGACATTCGCCGAATACGGCCACGGGACTGACACCTGCATGCCCGCCCTGCTCGGATCGGTCAGGACGGTGTTGGCTTCGAAGGCGTTTCCGGGCAACGAGCTCAGCCCGGTGCTGCTGGTCTCGTTGTCGTGGATGCGGAAGGTGGCCTGCCCACCAGGCGCGACCCCGTCGATGCGGGCGATGTAGGTGACGTTGTGCAGGTCGGCGGACGCGATCGGGGGAGTTAACTGTGGGCCGATGGCGGCGGCAGTCAACGCGGCGACCGCCATCCATCTGCGCTTGGCGGAGTTCATGTCTGCCAGATTACCGCCACGTATTGCGTGACGGCCATGCTTTTGCCGGCTAGGCAGGCTGGCAGCGTGGGCACCACACCGAGGTGCGCCCGCCGACCCGCCCGCGCTTCAACCGCGCACCGCAGCGCGGGCAACTGGGGTCCGGCTCGTCTCGCGCGCCGGTGAGCCACCGCGGCAGCGCGGGGACACAGCCGTGGCGGACCGCGGTGCGCAGCACCCGCCGCATGGTGGCGTGCATCCGCTTGATTTCGTCGGCGTCCAGGCCGGCGATCGCGCGGGATGGATGCAGCCTTGCCTGCCAGCAGATTTCGTCGGTGAGCAAGTTGCCCAGCCCCGCGATCACCGACTGGTCCATCAGTGTCGCCTTCAGCCCGCCGCGTCGGCCAGAAAGCACATCCCGGAACGTCGGCAGGTCGATGTCCAGGGCGTCGGGTCCCTGCGGGTCCGTCACGCGGGCCACGTCGTCGTCGCCGGTGGCGAGCCACACCCCGCGCAGCTTGCGAAGGTCGGCGTAGCGAAGCTCGCCGCGATCCAGCGCCACCGCCAGCCGCACGGGGCCATCTGGCTCGTCGCCACCGGATGTGTAGTATGGGCGGCCTGTCATGCCGCTGTGCACCAGCAGCGTCGGGCCGTCGGTCGGCAGGATCAGCCATTTGCCGTGCCGCCGTGGGGCGTCGAAGCGGCGGCCGCGCAATGCCCGTCCGAGCGACCGGGGACTGGTGTTGCGCAGCACGCCAGCGTCGCGCACCTCGACGTGCCGCACCCGCCGGCCGGGCAGAGTGTCGGCCAGCTCGCGGCGGAAGCCTTCCACGTCCGGCAGTTCAGGCATGGGCGCCAAGCCATTTCGACAGCCGCTGGCGTGGGCGGGTCAGCGACCGGCCGTGCCGGTGCATGTCCGCCCACGGATCGCGTTGTCCCTCGAGCCGCTTCGGCAGGTCGCGGATCGTGAACCGGTCCGCCCGCAAGCCGCGGGTATTCAGCTCGTCCCATTCGAGCGGGGTGGCCACCGGCGCGCCGTCCCGGGCCCGAATCGAGTACGGCGCGACCGCGGTCTGCGCGTAGGCATTTCGCATGACGTCGAGGTAGACCCGGCCACCGCGCTTGTTCTTCCGGGCTTCGACAGTCCGATGCTCGGGATCGTCGGCCGCCACCAAATCCGCGACGTCACGGGCGAACTGGCGAACGGTATCGAAGTCCGTGTTGCCGCTCACTGGTACCACCACGTGCAGTCCGCGTGATCCGGTCGTCTGCAGGTAGGGCACCAGCCCGAGATCGTCGAGCACATCCGCGAGTGCGCGAGCTGTGGCACGCACGGCGGGAAACTCACTTCCCGACGGGTCGAGGTCGAAGACCAGCTGGTCCGGTGTGTCCAGACGCCCGCGACGTGACTGCCAGGAATGCAGCGTGATGCAGTTCTGATTCGCGAGCCACACCAGCGCTTCCCGGTGTTCGACCACCGGATGGACCACCGTGCCGTCCTCCTTGCTGACCTGCGCACTGTCCATCCAATCCGGCATCGAACCGGCGAAGTCCTGCTGGATGAAGCCCGGCTGGTCGATCCCACGCGGAAACCGCTGAACAGTCAGCGGTCGACCCTTCAGATGCGGCACCATCACGTCCGCCACCTCGGAGTAGTAGTCGACGACATCACCCTTGGTAATTCGGTCGGCGGGGAACAACACCCGGTCCGGGTGAGTGATCTCGACCTTCAAGCGAGCCATCAGCGTGTCTCCCTGACCACCTCACGAGCTTCTTTGTCGGTCCGCAGGCCGATGTAGCGCGGATGGCGCAGTTTGCCGTCCCGGGTCCACTCGCTGAACCCCACCTCGACAACGAGTTCTGGACGCACCCAACGAGTTTCGCGATCACGTGGTACGCCTCGAGTAAAGGGCGACGCGTCTTGCTCGACAGTTGACAGCCGCCTGTGCAGGCTGCGCAGCGTCGCATCGTCGAATCCGGTACCCACTTTGCCGGCGTAGACGAAGTCGCGTCCCTTGTAGTAGCCGACGAGCAGCGCACCCAGCTCGAGCCGGCTGCCTTTCGGCGCGGTGTAGCCGCCAACCACGAACTCCTGGTCGCGGACGCACTTGAACTTCAGCCAATTCGTCGACCGGCCACCCGTATACGGCGCGTCGGCCAGCTTGGCGATCACACCCTCGTCGCCGCGCGCGCAGGCGGCGCGGTAAGCCTCCTCGCCGTTCCGCACCCGGTGGGTTGTGAACCGCAGCGGGTCGGCGAACTGGAACGCCTTGCGCAGCAGTCGTTTACGCAATGTCAGCGGCAGTTCGGTGGTGCGATGGCCGTCCACGTGCAGCAGGTCGAAAATGTAGTAGAACACCGGTATCCCCGTTGCCCGGGCCTGTTTGGGGTTGGTGATACCCAGGCGTCCCTGTAGCCGGGCGAAGCTGGTCCGCCGGCCCCGGAATGCCACCACCTCGCCATCCACCACGAACTGGGCTGTGCGTTGCGCCGCGAGAGCGTCGGCCAATTCCGGATAGGTTCCGTTGAGCGGCTGGCGATTCCGTGACAGCAGTCGCAGTTGGTCGCCGTCGCGGAAGGCGAGGCACCGCTCGCCGTCGAATTTGCGCTCGAAGATCCAGTGCGGGTCGGAAAACCGACGGTCGGTCAGAGTGGCCAGCATGGGCGCCCGCCAGTCGGGCACCGGCTCGTCGGGCAGGCCGGTCACGACAGCTGGTCCAGGGTGCGCCCGGACAGCACCGATTCGGGCTGGCTGCGCACCGGGTTACGGCGGGCGTCGGCGTCGTCATCCTTGCGTTTGACCAGCAGCCACGCCTCGTCATCGCCCCCGCGCATCCGGGTGAGCGCGTAGCCGCCGCGCAACTTCTCGCCGTTCAGCCGAAACGACAGGTGCCCGCGGTCAAGCCCCTCCGCCATCTCCTGGTCGCTGGCGTTGGTGTAGGTGCCGCGGTCCCAGACGATCACGCCGCCGGCCCCGTATTCCCCTTCGGGGATGATGCCCTCGAACTCCTCGTAATCCAGCGGGTGGTCCTCGGTGCGGCGCGCCATCCGCTTGTCCTTCGGGTTCGTTGACGGGCCCTTGGGTATTGCCCATGATGCGAGCACGCCGTCGATCTCGAGCCGGAAATCGTAGTGGTCGGTGCGGGCCGCGTGATGCTGGATGACGAAGTGCGGTTCACCGCGGCGCTGTCGCGTCCGCCGTCGCGCCCGTGGCTCGGGGCTGCGGCCCGACCGCCGCTTCTGCCGGTATTCGGTGAGTGCCATATCGGGGAAGTACCCGCGACCGTCGCGCACTACGCAGCGCGCCAGGTCAGTTCCATCCCCTGGGTTGCCAGCCAGCGTTGCAGGTCGTAGCCGTGCCGGGCCAGGCCGTCGACGGCGGTGGCCGCACGCCGCACCGCCTGCTCGGCGGCTTCGGGGCTGATCAGATGGTGGCGGACGGCGACGAGCAGCTCGTCGACATCGCTCAACTGCGCACCCATACCGGTGCGGACCTCCAGGTCGAGGTAGTGGTCCTCGGAACGCCACGCCGTCGGGCCCGGTGTGTACTCGCCGACGTCGAGGTAGTAGTCGTGGTCGCGTTCGTGACCGGGATTGAAGTGGAAGACGGTGGCCCGCAGGCCCAACGACGGCAGCAGCCACGACTGCAGGTAGTGGAATTGCGCGCGCCCCGGCGCCGGGCGGGCCATGTACAGGCCCCAGGGGCGCACCGTGTACTCGTCGACGGCCCGCACGATGCCCTTCGGATCGGTGTTGGTCCGGGCTACCAGGTCGAATGTCTCGTGCTTCGGCGGATGGATAGCGTCAGGATAACCGCAGGGAACAGTGCCTGTCGGTGTGTGGTTCTAGGCTTTCGGTATGGCTTTCGCTACCGAACACCCGGTGGTCGCGCACTCGGAGTACCGCCCTGCCGCAGAGGACGTGGAGGGGTTGGTGCGCGCCGGTGGCCGCTTCGAGGTGGTCAGCCCGCATGACCCGGCCGGCGACCAGCCGGCCGCCATCGACGAGCTCGAGCGCCGGATCAAGGCGGGGGAGAAGGATGTGGTGCTGCTCGGCGCCACGGGCACCGGCAAGTCGGCCACCACCGCGTGGCTTATCGAGCGGCTGCAGCGGCCCACCCTGGTGATGGAGCCGAACAAGACGCTGGCAGCGCAGATGGCCAATGAGTTGCGGGAGATGTTGCCGCACAACGCTGTTGAGTACTTCGTGTCGTACTACGACTATTACCAGCCCGAGGCGTATATCGCGCAGACCGATACCTACATCGAGAAGGACAGCTCGATCAACGACGACGTGGAGCGGCTGCGGCACTCCGCGACGTCGGCGCTGCTTTCGCGGCGCGACGTGGTGGTCGTCGCCTCGGTGTCGTGCATCTACGGCCTGGGCACCCCGCAGTCCTACCTGGACCGGTCCGTCGAGCTACGGGTGGGCGAGGAGGTGCCGCGGGATGCGCTGCTGCGGCTGCTGGTCGACGTGCAGTACACCCGCAACGACCTGTCGTTCACCCGCGGCTCGTTCCGCGTCCGCGGCGACACCGTGGAGATCATCCCGTCGTACGAGGAACTGGCCGTCCGCATCGAATACTTCGGCGACGAGGTCGAGGCGCTGTACTACCTGCACCCGCTGACCGGTGAGGTGATCCGCCGGGTGGACTCGCTGCGGATCTTCCCGGCCACGCACTACGTCGCCGGCCCGGAGCGGATGGCCCACGCGATCTCCACGATCGAGCAGGAGCTGGCCGAACGGCTGGCCGAACTGGAGGGCCAGGGCAAGCTGCTGGAGGCTCAGCGGCTGCGGATGCGCACCAACTACGACATCGAGATGATGCGCCAGGTCGGCTTCTGCTCGGGTATCGAGAACTACTCGAGACACATCGACGGTCGCGGCCCGGGATCGCCGCCCGCCACTTTGCTGGACTACTTCCCGGAGGATTTCCTGCTCGTCATCGACGAGTCGCACGTCACCGTGCCGCAGATCGGCGGCATGTACGAGGGCGACATGTCCCGCAAGCGCAACCTGGTCGAGTACGGCTTCCGGCTGCCGTCGGCGTGCGACAACCGCCCACTGACCTGGGAGGAGTTCGCGTCCCGGATTGGGCAGACGGTGTACCTGTCGGCCACCCCGGGCCCGTACGAGCTCAGCCAGACCGGCGGCGAGTTCGTCGAGCAGGTGATTCGCCCGACCGGGCTGGTGGATCCCAAGGTGGTGGTCAAGCCGACCAAGGGCCAGATCGACGACCTGATCGGCGAGATCCGCAAACGCGCCCAGGCCGACGAGCGGGTGCTGGTGACGACGCTGACCAAGAAGATGGCCGAGGATCTCACCGACTATCTGCTCGAGATGGGCATCCGGGTGCGCTACCTGCACTCCGAGGTCGACACGCTGCGCCGGGTCGAACTGCTGCGCCAGCTCCGGCTCGGCGAGTTCGACGTGCTGGTCGGCATCAACCTGCTTCGCGAAGGCCTGGACCTGCCCGAGGTGTCGCTGGTGTCGATCCTCGACGCCGACAAGGAGGGCTTCCTGCGGTCGACGCGCAGCCTGATCCAGACGATCGGGCGCGCCGCCCGCAACGTCTCCGGCGAAGTGCACCTCTACGCCGACACCATGACCGACTCGATGCGCGAGGCCATCGACGAGACCGAGCGGCGGCGGGCCAAGCAGATCGCCTACAACCGCGAGCACGGCATCGATCCGAAGCCGCTGCGCAAGAAGATCGCCGACATCCTCGACCGCGTCTACACCGAAGCCGACGACACCGAGACCGTCGAGCTCGGCTCGGGGCGCAGTATTTCGCGCGGCCGGCGGGCGCAGGGTGAGCCGGGGCGGGCGGTCAGCGCAGGCATCGTCGAAGGCCGCGACACGACCAATATGCCGCGGGCCGAATTGGCCGACCTGATCAAGGATTTGACCGCGCAGATGATGGCCGCGGCGCGGGATCTGCAGTTCGAACTGGCCGCGCGGTTCCGCGACGAGATCGCCGACCTGAAGAAGGAACTGCGCGGGATGGACGCCGCCGGCTTGAAGTGACCAACAGCGCGATATCCAGCACAGGCAGTTGGCGGCTACTGCTAGGCCGCCGATACCTGGCCACGTCGACGCTGCTGGCCGGCGGAGTGGCGCTGTACGCCACCAACGAGTTCCTGACGATCAGCCTGCTGCCCAGCACCGTCGCCGACATTGGCGGCGAGCGGCTGTACGCCTGGGTGACCACGCTGTATTTGGTGGGGTCGGTGGTGGCGGCCACCACCGTCTACACCGCGCTGCAGCGGATCGGGGCCCGCCGGTCGTACTTGTTGGGACTGGTGGTGTTCGCGCTCGGCAGCCTGGTATGCGCCGCGGCCCCCAGCATGGAAGTCCTGGTGGCCGGCCGCACCCTGCAGGGCGCGGCCGGCGGCCTGCTGGCCGGTTTGGGCTATGCGGTGATCAACGCCGCGCTGCCGCGTGAGCTGTGGACTCGGGCGTCGGCGCTGGTGTCGGCCATGTGGGGAGTCGCCACGGTGGTCGGGCCGGCGATGGGCGGCTTTTTCGCCCAGTTCGGCCTGTGGCGCTGGGCGTTCGGCGCGATGGCGGTACTCACCGCGGCGATGGGCCTGCTGGTCCCGGTCGTGCTGGCTGCGGGCCGGGTCGACCGGGGCAACGCGCCGCCGACGCTCAAGGTGCCGGTGTGGTCGCTGCTGTTGCTCGGCACTGCCGCGCTGGCGGTCAGCGTCGCCGAAGTTCCGCACAACAACGTCGCGACCGCCGGACTGCTCGTTGCCAGCCTGCTGCTGGCTGGGCTGTTCCTTGTCGTCGATCGGCGGGTGTCCTCAGCCGTGCTGCCGCCCAGCGCTTTTGGTCCGGGGCCGCTGAAGTGGATCTACGTGACCCTGACGTTGCTGATGGCCGCCGCCATGGTCGACATGTATGTGCCGCTTTTCGGTCAGCGACTGGCCCACCTGACTCCGGTGGTCGCCGGCTTTCTCGGGGCCGCGCTGGCGGTCGGCTGGACCGTCAGCGAGATCGTCAGCGCATCGCTGAACAGCCCACGCGTTGTTGCCCGTGTCGTCGCGGCCGCCCCGCTGGTCATGGCGGTCGGCCTGGGGCTGGGCGCGATCACCCAGGTCGACAATGCGCCGCTCGGCGTCGTCGCAGTCTGGGCGTTCGCGTTGCTGGTCACCGGGGCCGGGATCGGCGTGGCCTGGCCGCACTTGTCGGCGTGGGCGATGGACTGCGTCGACGATCCCGGCGAAGGCGGCGAGGCGGCAGCCGCCATCAACGTCGTGCAGCTGATCTCGGGAGCATTCGGCGCCGGACTGGCCGGTGTGGTGGTCAACAGCGCCGGGGGCGGGGCAGTCATGGCGGCCCGATGGCTGTTCGCGGTGTTCGCGGTGCTGGCCGCACTCGGTGTGCTGGCCTCCTACCGGGCCACTCGCGGCCAGAGTTAGGGTCGTGCCGTGGACGCCTTCGCCGCCGGACGGCTGACTCGCTCTCTAGACGCCGTGCACGCGCTGGTCTACTTCGTGCCGGACGCCAACGAGAAGTTCGGCGACCTCGGCCTGGATTTCCGCACCCATTATTTCGCCAGCCGCTCCGCGCCGATGGGCGCTGTGCCGGCGAATGTCGTTGCGGCGACGTTTTATAACTTCAACCCGCGGCTGGTGGCCAGCGCGATACCGGCCGCCTGGGAGCTGGCGTCGCCGCAGACGGTGACCCGGGTTCGCTACGAGATCGTCGCGACAGCACTGCCCCGGGTGCTCGGTGAACAACTCAGCGAGTCAAGGGAATTGGCGCGCGCCGCGTCGCTGCTGCGCCGTGTCGCCGAGTCGATTCCCAACGCCGACGGCCGGCCCCTCTACGCGGGCCACGCCGAACTGCCGTGGCCGGACGTTCCCGTCGTGCAGCTGTGGCACGCCATCACGTTGTTGCGCGAGTACCGCGGCGACGGGCACATCGCTGTCCTGGTCACCGAGGGACTGAGCGGACTGGAGGCGTTAATCACCCATACCGCAACGGGAATCGGCTTCAGCGCCGAATCCGCCAGGCGGTTGCGAGGGTGGAGCACCGACGAGTGGACTGCGGTCACCGAGGACTTGATTGCGCGCGGGATCATGCGCGCTGCAGGCGAGTTGTCGCCGGCCGGCACCGAACTCCGCTCCAAAATCGAGGATCTGACCGACGAGTTGGGATATGCGCCGTGGCGGGCATTGTCGGCGGATGAGGCCGACGAGCTGATCGGCTTCGCGGCGGTGATCCGTGAGGCCGTCCGGGCCGCGGAAGTGTTTCCCGCCGGGGTATTCGGTCCGCGGCACGGCCAGGCCCGCTAAATCAACAACGGCTGCACCGCGGTTGCGATCGCCCAGCGCGAGCGTGCACGCTCGCGGTACGGCCGGACCCGCTAGCCCCGAATGGATTTCGTCACCTGCGCGTAATGGAATTGCCAGCGTTCGACGATGTGGAAGCCGAGTTCGCCCGCGAATTGATAGGCCGGCGCATGTCCCAACAGCGGCCCAGGGGCAAGCGACCTGCCGCTCTGGTGGTCGGGCAGCGTCTTGTCACGACTCGAAATCGTCCACACTGTAGTGCATTTGGCCAACCGGGGCAGTACCAGCCACACTGCGACATGACCGTCCCACAGCGTGCCGTGATCGGGTCCATAGGCGCCGCGTTCGACGTCGGCCAACGGCGCGAAGGCCGCCGGCCGGGTCGCCAGAAGCGCGCGGATCGGCCCGGGCAACCAGCGCACGGTGTTGTCGACCAGCAGGCAGTCACCGGGCGACGCGTGAGCGGTGATGACGTCGGCCACCTGGCTGTAGTCCCAGCCTTCTTTCGCATACGGACCGCGTTGGGTGAAAAGGTAATTCGGGAACGCGGCCGCCGCGAACAGGATCAGTACGCCGGCGATCGCCCACGGCCCGCGGGCGATGGTGACGATGCAGACGGCCAGCACGACGGCGGCAGCAGGCGCGGTGAGGATCAGGTAGCGCGGGTAGTAGATCGGTTCGCCGAACACCGAGTAGATCAGGATCACGCCCGTGGGCAGGACGATCCAGGCGACGCAGATGATCAGCAGGCGACGCATATCGCCCGCCGGAGCCGCACGGCCGGCCAGCCGAAGCGTGATGGCCGCGATTACCACCACGCCGGCGAGAATGGCGAACGGGACGCTGTGGTCGAAATACTGGCGATGCACGACATCGAGGAACAGGTTCCGCTTCAGCGTCGTGATCCACTTGACCTGCCAAACCTGGCTGTGGGCGAACACCACGAATGGCGCCATGAGCGCCAGCGCGCCCAACGAAGTGGCCGTCCACCAGATAACGGCGGGCTTCCCGCGCGCGAGCAGCGGCTGCGCCGCGGCGTAGACCAACACCAGCAGCGACAGGTTGATGCTCAACAGAATCGACAGCATCAACGCCAGCATGTAGAGCAGCCACAGCCACGGCCGGTTGCGTCGCGCCGACACGATGAACAAGACCGTCAGCCACACGGCGGCAGTCGCTTCCAGCGCATAGGGGCGAGCTTCGATACCTGCCCACGTCACCCGGGGCAAGATCGCGAACACGATGCCCGCGCAGACCGCGGTGCTGCGCGGCGAAAACTGCCTGGCGAAGACAACCACACCCGCCGCGGCCGCGCCCACAGCCAGCGCGCTCGGCACCCGCGACCAGAATTCCGTCGGCGGAAACACCGCGAACCAGCCGTGCATCAGCAGGTAATACAGCCCGTGCACGGCGTCGATATGTCCCAGCAGCCGCCACAGCTGGGACAACGAGCGGCTCGCCGACGCCGAGATCGTCGCCCCCTCGTCGAACCACAACGACGGCCGGCTGGCCGCAGCGCCGCTGAGGACGGCCGCGAGCAGCGCAATCAGCAACGGGTCGAGGACCCTGCCGCGGGGCCGCGGGCGCGGACCGCTGGGGGCGATCGCGGCCGCGGGCTCGTCGACTATCGGGGCAGCCATAATTCCTGTCACTGTAAGGCTCCTGTGGTGAACCTCATTACCAATAGTGGGGCCGATCAACCACGCCCGCTGGCCCGTGGCGGCACTGCCTAGTGAAATGCACTGGTGGGCAGGGTATCCCAGTCACATCGAGACCCCTTCGACCGCGGCAGGCGCCACAGCGCCAGTCGCGGGGCTGGATCACACCGGTCATGGCCGCCTGCGTGGTGTGTCGCAAATCCAACCCTGGCATCCGGCAAAGCGATACTGTCTTGGGTTGGCGTAGCAACCGACACCTGGGAGGGTAAATGAGCGCCTATAAGACCGTGGTGGTGGGAACCGACGGCTCGGACTCATCGCTGCGCGCGGTCGACCGGGCAGGCAACATCGCCGGGGCGGACGCGAAGCTGATCATCGCGACGGCGTACCTGCCCCAGCACGAGGACCCGCGGGCCGCCGACGTCTTGAAGGACGAAAGCTACAAGGTGTCGGGCAGCGCGCCGATTTACGCGATCCTGCGCGAGGCCAAAGACCGGGCGCACGCCGCAGGCGCCAAGAACATCGAGGAGCGATCGGTCGTCGGTGCCCCGGTCGACGCGCTGGTCGGCCTCGCCGAAGAAGTCAACGCCGACCTGCTGGTGGTCGGAAACGTCGGCTTGAGCACGATCGCCGGCCGGCTCCTGGGATCGGTGCCGGCCAACGTCTCACGGCGGGCCAAGGTCGACGTGTTGATCGTGCACACCACTCCTTGAGCCGCGCGACCGCACGATAGCCACGACTCCGGCGCCGGCGAGGATCGTAAATGCCAACGCCGGCAGCCAATCACCCAGCCGTTGGTACACAGTGGTGTTCGATCCGAGCGGAACGTCGACGACGACCACACCGCGATAGCTCGACGAACGCCAGGCGAGTGTGCGGCCGCGCGCGTCGAAAGCCGAACTGTCGCCGGACAATCCGGCATGCACCGCCGGATGGCCCACTTCGATCGCGCGCATCGCCACCGCCGCCGCCAACTGCGGCTGGGCCCAGCTTCCCTGAAACGTCGACGTCGACGTCTGGTAGGCAAGCAGCTCGGCGCCGCGTTGAACTTCGCGGCGCGGGAGGTCGGGGAAGATCGCTTCGAAACTGATCAACGGCCCGAGTGCGAGTGAGCCGGCGTGCAGCACGACGGGTCCGTCGCCGCTGCGGCGGTCTTCGGCGGCAGCCTTGGTGTGCCGGGTGAGCCAGCCGAGCAGCGGCCGCAGCGGCACGTATTCGCCGAACGGCACCAGCCGAGTCTTGCGGTAGAAACCCAGCAATCCGGTCGGCCCGACCAGCACCGCAGACTTGTAGATCCCGCCGCTCGCGGCGGGCGCGTCGACGTTGACCAGCAGGTAGGCACCGACCCGTCGGGACAGGTCGGACAGCCGCTGCGCGACCTCGGGGTGGCCGCCCGGGTCGGCGCCGACGCTGCTCTCGCCCCAGACGACGAGGTCAAGGCGCTGGCCCGCCAGCGTCGCGGTCAACGCTTCGGAGGCTGCTTGCCGGGCGGCGGAGTCGTCGACGACACCCGGCTGCACCAGCGCCACCCGTGCCGTCGCGCCCGCCGTAGGCGCCGGCCCCAGCACCAACCAGGCTGGGCCGAGGCCTGCGCACACCACCGCCGTGACCAGGGGGACCGCGCGGCGCCGCTGCAGAATCACGCTGGCGATCGCCGTGTTCACCGCGACGATCAGGAAGCTTGTCAGCCACATGCCGCCGACGGCTGCCGAGGCCGCCGTCGCGGGCTGGTTCCACTGCGAGGCGCCCAGCGCAGCCCACGGACCGCCCAGACCCGGCAAGGACCGCACCGCCTCGCCCGCCACCCACGCACTGGGTAGGACGAGCAGCGCGGCCGGTGGCGATCGCGACAGCAATCGATGCGCCGCCCAGCCCCACGGCAGCCACAGTGCCCCCACACCAACGGCCATCAGCACCAGCGCGGGCCCGCTAACGGGCAGCAGCCAATATTGGGTGCTCAGCACGTAGCCGATCAGGCCGCACCACGCCCGCACGGCGGCGTCGACGGGCGTCGGCGCGGCGCGCACGACGAGTAGCAACGGGACGAGCACGAACCAGGCCAGCCACCACCAGGAGGGCGCAGGGAAGGCGAACGCCGGCAATGCGCCGGCAACCAGCGCCGCTGCCCAGCCGGGCAGGTATCTCACGCGCTGGCGGGGCCGTGGCGCGCGAGCCGGAACGTACGAGTCAACCGATCGGGTCGCGTGGTGAGGGTGACCTCGACGGCTCCGCCCGGCGTGACGACGTAGCGCTCTTCGACGTCGGGTCCGTCGTCGCGCCGGCTGACCGGCCGCCGCCGGAGGTCGGGCTCGTCGTTGAGCTCGGGGTCGAACGGGAAGAAGACCGGGTCGTATGGCGTGACGTCGCCGTCGGGGTGGCCGTCGCGCAGCCGGCTGCACTCGACGAACCGGAAGTGGCCGATGTTGTGCGCCGCGCGGTAGCTTCGCGTGACGACGAGCGGGGACTGGCCGTCTGTGGGCAGCTGCACGCCCTTGGACACGATCGGGTCGAAGCTGACGTCCTCGCCGGCGTGCGCCTCACGAAACACGCCGAAATGCCGCGAAAGACGCTCGGAGAGCGCGAATCCCGCTTCTTTGTCGAGGAATGCGGCCAGGCCGATGGCGGTCGCCGCGAACGGGTGCGGTGAGCGTTTGACGCGCTTCTCGTCGAACGACGCCCGCAGCATCCGCGCGACCAGCGGGAAGCTGCCCGCGCCGCCCACCACATAGATGCCGGCCACCTCCGACCACTCGAGGTCCTCCAGCACGTGCGAGAGGGCCGTCATGGTCTTGTCGACCAGCGGCGCGCAGGCCGCGTAGACGTCGTCGATCGGGCAGGAGAACGGCGGCTTGCCGACCGCGTCGAGATCGACCAGGAAGCGGCGGGTGTTCGGGCCGACGGCTTCCTTGCGGCTGGTGCACTCTTCGAGCAGCAGGTGCCGGGCGGTGTGGTCGAGTGGGCCGAGTTTGCCGCCGGTGCGGACGAGTTCGAGGATGGCCTCGTCGAAGTCGTCGCCGCCGAGGCGCTGGATGCCCTCGCTGGTGATCACCTCGTTGTGGCGGCCGGTCATCTTCAGCAGCGACGCGTCGAAGGTTCCGCCGCCGAGGTCGTAGATCAGCACATACTCGCGCCTGGCGGTGATCGTCGAGCGGTAGCGGTGGGCATACTCGAAGCCCGCCGCCGACGGCTCGTTGAGCAGCGCGATGACCTCGAAGCCCGCCTGCGCGAATGCATCGAGGGTCAAGAAGCGTTGGGCGCTCGACGCGTTGGCCGGGACGCTGATTGCGGCCTCGATCCGCTCGCCCGGCGTCAGGTCGACGTTGGAGCGTTGTTCCAGATCGGTTTTCAGTTGGGTCAAAAAGCGCGCGAACAGGTCGGCGAGCCGGTAGCGGCGCCCGGCCAGCTCGACCGTGGTACGGGGCCCGGCGTCGCCGAGCAGCCGCTTGAACGAGCGCAGCACCGACCAGCCGGGCTGGTGGCGCACCGCGGCCGCATCCAAACCGAAGCGCAGTTCGCCGTCCTCGTTGGCGGCGATGAGCGACGGCCAGGTGTCGGACCCGTCGAACGACGCCACGGGGTAGTTGCCGCGGTCGACGACCGCCGCGACCGTGTGCGTTGTGCCGAAATCGATGCCCACCCTCATCGCGCTTAAGCTTAGGCGCTGCAGCGCGTTTCGCGTGGTTGATTACCAGCCGCGCGTCTTCCACTCGCCGAGGTGAGGCCGTTCGGCGCCCAGCGTCGTGTCGTCGCCGTGGCCGGGATAGACGACGGTCGAGTCGTCGTACACGTCGAACACCCGGGTGGTGACGTCGTCGAGCAGCTGCTCGAAATCGCCGGGCTGCCATGTCTTTCCGACGCCGCCAGGGAACAGGCAGTCGCCGGTGAACAAGTGCGTGGTTTCGTCCGCGCCGTCGAGGGCCAGCGCGACCGACCCTGGGGTGTGGCCGCGCAGATGGATGACGTCGAACGTCAGGTCGCCGATGTGCACGGTGTCGCCGCCTTTGAGCAGCCGGTCCGGTTTGACCGGCAACGCGTCGGCATCGATCTCGTGGGCGGCGGTCGGCGCGCCGGTGGCTTCGGCCAGGGCTTGTAGCGCCTGCCAGTGGTCGAAGTGCTGGTGGCTGGTGACGATCAGCGATACCTTCGGTGCGTAGCGTCGTACCAGGTCGATGAGGACGTCGGCGCCGTTGGCGGCGTCGATCAGCAGGGTTTCTCCGGTTTGGGAACACGTCACCAGGTAGGCGTTGTTGTCCATCGGTCCGACTGACGCCTTCACGATCGTCGCGCCCGGCAGGGTGCGACGTGCCGCGGTGCCAGGTTCGACGTGGCCCGTGTAGTTGTCGTCCAGGATTGTCATAGGCGCCACCGTACTGCTGTCGGTACCGACACCTAGCATGGGAAACGATGAGTGACCGCCTGATCGTCAAGGGTGCGCGTGAGCACAACCTGCGCAGCGTTGATCTTGATTTGCCGCGTGATGCGTTGATCGTCTTCACCGGCCTGTCCGGGTCGGGAAAGTCTTCGCTGGCGTTCGACACCATCTTCGCCGAGGGGCAGCGGCGCTACGTGGAGTCGCTGTCGGCCTATGCCCGCCAATTCCTGGGCCAGATGGACAAGCCGGACGTCGACTTCATCGAGGGGCTCTCCCCGGCGGTGTCCATCGACCAGAAGTCGACCAACCGCAACCCGCGATCGACCGTGGGCACCATCACCGAGGTCTACGACTACCTGCGGCTGCTGTACGCCCGCGCCGGCACCCCGCACTGCCCGGTCTGCGGGCACCGGATCGCCCGCCAGACCCCGCAGCAGATCGTCGACCAGGTGCTGGCCATGCCGGAGGGCACCCGATTCCAGGTGCTGGCCCCGGTGGTGCGCACCCGCAAGGGCGAGTTCGTCGACCTGTTCGAGAAGCTCAACGCCCAGGGTTACAGCCGGGTCCGCGTCGACGGCGTCGTGCACCCTTTGACCGACCCGCCGAAGCTGAAAAAGCAGGAGAAGCACGACATCGAGGTCGTGGTCGACCGGCTGACGGTCAAGGCCAGCGCCAAGCAGCGTCTCACCGATTCGGTGGAGACCGCGCTGAACCTGGCCGACGGCATCGTGGTGCTGGAGTTCGTCGACCACGAACACGACGCGCACAACCGCGAACAGCGGTTCTCCGAGAAGCTGGCCTGCCCTAATGGACACTCGCTGGCCGTGGATGACCTTGAGCCGCGGTCGTTTTCGTTCAACTCGCCCTACGGCGCCTGCCCGGAGTGCAGCGGGCTGGGCATCCGCAAGGAGGTCGACCCGGACCTGGTGGTGCCCGACCCGGAGCTGACCCTGGCCGAGGGCGCGGTGGCGCCCTGGTCGATGGGCCACACCGCCGAGTACTTCACCCGCATGATGGCCGGCCTCGGCGAGTCGATGGGCTTCGACGTCGACACCCCGTGGCGCAAGCTGCCGGCCAAGGCGCGCAAGGCAATCCTGGAAGGCTGCGACGAGCAGGTGCACGTGCGCTACCGCAACCGCTACGGGCGCACCCGCTCCTACTACGCCGACTTCGAAGGCGTGCTGGCGTTCCTGCAGCGCAAGATGGACCAGACCGAGTCCGAGATGATGAAGGAGCGCTACGAGGGCTTCATGCGCGACGTGCCGTGCCCCGAGTGCGGCGGGACACGGCTCAAGCCGGAGATCTTGGCAGTCACGCTGGCGGCGGGGGAGCACGGCAAGAAGTCCATCGCCGAGGTGTGCGAGCTGTCGATCTCGGACTGCGCGGATTTCCTTCGGGAGCTGACGCTGGGCCCGCGCGAGCAGGCCATCGCCGGGCAGGTCCTCAAGGAGATCCAGTCGCGACTTGGGTTTTTGCTCGACGTCGGGCTGGAATACCTGTCGCTGTCGCGGGCCGCGGCCACGCTGTCCGGCGGTGAGGCGCAACGCATCCGCTTGGCCACGCAGATCGGCTCCGGGCTGGTCGGCGTGCTCTACGTGCTTGACGAGCCGTCGATCGGACTGCATCAGCGCGACAACCGCCGTCTCATCGAAACCCTCACGCGGCTCAGGGATCTGGGCAATACGCTGATCGTCGTCGAGCACGACCAGGACACCATCGCGCATGCCGACTGGATCGTCGACATCGGCCCTGCCGCCGGCGAGCACGGCGGCCAGATCGTGCACAGCGGGCCCTACGACGAACTGCTGCGGAACAAGAACTCGATCACCGGCGCCTACTTGTCGGGCAGGGAAAGCATTGAGACACCGGCAATTCGGCGGCCCGTAGACAAGAGAGGCAAGCGGCAACTCACCGTCGTCGGTGCGAGGGAGCACAACCTGCGCGAGATCGATGTCGCGTTCCCGCTCGGGGTGCTGACGTCGGTTACCGGGGTATCCGGTTCCGGAAAGTCGACGCTGGTCAACGACATCCTGGCCGCGGTGCTGGCCAACAAACTCAACGGCGCCCGGCAAGTCCCCGGCCGGCACACCCGGGTCACCGGCCTCGACCACGTCGACAAGTTGGTGCGGGTTGACCAGTCGCCGATCGGGCGTACCCCGCGGTCCAACCCGGCCACCTACACCGGGGTGTTCGACAAGATCCGCACGCTGTTCGCCGCCACCACCGAGGCCAAGGTGCGTGGTTACCAGCCGGGTCGGTTCTCGTTCAACGTCAAAGGCGGCCGCTGCGAAGCCTGTTCGGGTGACGGCACCATCAAGATCGAGATGAACTTCCTGCCGGATGTATATGTGCCGTGCGAGGTGTGCCACGGTGCGCGCTACAACCGGGAAACCCTCGAGGTGCACTACAAGGGCAAGACCATCTCCGAGGTGCTGGACATGTCGATCGAGGAGGCAGCGGAGTTCTTCGAGCCGATCACCGGAATCCACCGGTATCTGCGCACGCTGGTCGACGTGGGTCTGGGCTACGTGCGGCTGGGTCAGCCGGCGCCGACGCTGTCCGGCGGGGAGGCGCAGCGGGTGAAGCTGGCCTCCGAACTGCAGAAGCGCTCGACCGGCCGCACGGTTTACATCCTCGACGAGCCCACCACCGGCCTGCATTTCGACGACATCCGCAAATTGCTCAATGTGCTCAACGGTCTTGTCGACAAGGGCAATACGGTGATCGTCATCGAGCACAACCTGGACGTGATCAAGACGTCGGACTGGATCATCGACCTGGGTCCCGAGGGCGGCGCCGAAGGTGGCACCGTTGTCGCCGAGGGTACCCCGGAAGATGTTGCGGCCGTGCCGGAAAGCTACACCGGCAAGTTCCTGGCCGAGACGCTTGGAGTACAGACACCCCGCAAGAACGGACGGCGACGGGTCAGCGCCTAGCCTCCGTTGCGGGTGCCAGTCGATAGATCGCCATCGGGGCCGGTGTCGGCTCGGATGCCACCGGCCGTTCGTCGACTAGCTGGAAACCGTTCTTTTCCAACACTTTTCGCGACGCGATATTGGTGGCCTCGGGATCGGCGATGATCCCGGCGGAGGGATGGTGCTTCCTGACGTGAGCGACCAGCGCCGCGACCACGGCGGTTCCCAGGTTGTTTTGTCGGCGCCCGGGTTCGCCGATCGCGTAATCGATTCCTGCGTCCTCCGGTTCGGCTCCCAATGCGGCGGCGTGATCGGGGTACGCGCCGCAGAGATACCACTGACACCACCCGATCGGTTCGTTCTGCTCGACGACGACCAGAACCTCGGTGGGCTGCTCGCCGGCGATGCTTCGGCGCAGATCCTCGAGTTCCCGGTCGATCGTGGAACCGGGCAGGTACCAACGAGCCACCTCAGGCGTGCTGAGCCAGGCCCGCACGATATCCAGGTCGGCCAGTTGCATCTTGCGTAGCGTCACCATCGCTATCGTGCGGCCGTGGCTTTCGTCAGCGGCGACAGAAACCGCGGAGTGACCCGCACGCCGTCGAGCCAGTCGGTGAGCTCGTCGGCGCGCCGCTGCAGCGCACGCCGCGCCTGGCGGCCCGGGTCTTCGAGAAGCTGCAACTGGATCCGGGCGTCGCTGTCCTGATACCAGCCGCCGACCACGCGGCCGTTCCACCAGGCGGTGGGGCCGGCGTTGCCGTTGGTGTCGAACACCTGGCCGCGGTGGTCACCGAGATACCAATCGCGTTGGTACCAGCCCATTGTGGTGGGGTCCAGCCCGGGGAGCAGCGCACACCACGGCTCGACGTCGGGTTCGGCCTCGAGATCGTCGGGCAGCGCAAAGCCCGGGCTGCCGTGCAGGTCGACTCTAACCGCCCCGATGTCGGCCAGCGCCTTGCGGACCGCCGTCATCGTGGTGCCCAACCACCACTTGATGTCCTCGGCGGTGGCGGGCCCGAAGGCCCGCAGCCATCGGCGGGTCAGCTCGGCGCGGGCGGCGTCGGCCGGCACGGGCTCGTGCCGCTCGCCGAGCCAGTCCGCGGCAGTGACCCATCGCGGCCGCGACACGGTCCAGCTGCCGTCGTTGGGACCGCGGATGACGTCGCCGCGAACCGACAGCACGGTCAGCACCCGCGGAGCAAGCGAAACCGCACCGCCCCAACGTTTTCCGGGCGCCGGGTCATAGGTTCCGGCGAGTTCGGGAAGCGCCTCTCGCAGCTCCCGGCTGCTGGCCGGCCCGTGCTCGGCCAGGTAGTCCAGTACCGCGGCGCACGCCGCGTCGAGCCAGCGCTGGCCGTCCGCGGCGACACCGGCCTTCTGCACGTCAGCGATCAGGCGGCGCCGCTCGTTGTCTGCGACCCTGTCGCTGGCGGCCGACTGAACCATTGCCAGGTCCCCGGTGTCCACCAGCCAGAGCGTTCGGCGCATCGCCAGATGCTTGACCAGCGCGCGCTGCTGGTAGAGCTGGCGGTCGAGGTCGTCGGTGACGAAGCCCGCCGACCGGGCCCACAGCGAAAGATACGGTGTGGCGGGGTCGGTGGCATGCAATCCGACCAGCCCGGTGGCAATCGCCGCGTCGGGCGCCGAACCGTTGCTGGACAGAAAATGCCGGCGCGCCAAGCGGTTACGCCGCTCCGCGACACTGAAGCCTCTCAGCGGTCATCCTCGTGCATCGATTCGCGGATTTCGGCCAGGCGGTCGGCTGCTGCCTGCTGCCGTTCCCGGTATTGCTCCTCGACGTTGCGGCCCTCCGGCGTTTCGGCGTCCAGTTCGGCGGCGCCGATCGACGTCTGGTAGCGGGTCTCGATCTTCTCGCGGACTGATTCGAACGTCGGGACGCCGGAGTCGTCGTAGTCGCGTTCGGTCATGACGCCACGTTACCGCTGGCGGTCCAGATAACGTGCCATCTGCGCCCAGTACACCAGCGTCAGCGCCATCTGCACGACGGTCGCCGCTGCCGCCGCGGCCAGCCGGTGGCGGCGTGCAGCGACAATCGCGACGACGGCGACGGCGGATGTCACGCCGCTGACCGCAGCGGCGGTGTCCTTGGGCCGCTTGACAATCCACAGTTCTTCGCCGAGCATCGCGCGGGTCGCCCAATTCCGGTCGTCGGCGGGTTTGGGGAAGACGACGGGGTTGACGGCCAGCCAGAGCCCGACCGCCGCCGCGTGGCTCCGCCGCCGCGTCCAGACCGGCACCAGCACCAGCGGGGTGCTGGCCCACCGCGTCCACGCGCTCCACGGGTTGGAATGACGCGCGAAGACGGCGCGGCGGACACGCGAAATCGACGGCATCCGGCGCGGTTATCTGGCGGCCGCGTGCGCGGTCGGCACCGGTGCCGACGGAGCAGGCGGAGCGTCGACCGGCAACGGGATCCGCGGCACGCCGGGCGTGCCCAGCTGGCCGGCCAGCCACGGCAGCGCAGCCGTGAATGCCCGATCGGCGAAGGGCCAATCGTGTTTGCCGGGCTGGGCGACGACTGCGCAGTCGATGCCGTGGGCAAGCCCGAGCGTGCACAGCGATTCGGCTGCCGCCGCGGTGCCATTGGGACTGGCGCCCCGGTCCTCCGCCCCGCCGCTGCCGACCACCGTGACTGCGCGACGCGGCGTGGCGTTGACCGCGAACCAACCCGAAACCCCGCTGTAGCGGCCGTGTTTGGTGATCACCTGGGTCGGGTCGAATGCCGCCCAGGCCGCTGCGTCGCCGCCGAACAGCCGAGCGATCGTCTGCGCCTTGGTTCCCGAATTGGGGCCCACGTCGCCGGCGATGTCGACGAACGCGCTGAACTCCTCGGGGTGCATCACGGTCAGGTCCACCGCGCACGTGCCACCCATCGACCAGCCCACGATGCCCCATTTCGAGCGGTCGGGACTGGCGCCGAAACGAGACACCATAAAGGGCACAACGTCTTTGGTCAGGTGATCGGCGGCATTACCCCGGCTGCCGTTGACGCATTCGGTGTCGTTGTTGAACGCGCCGCCGGAGTCCACGAACACCAGCACCGGCGCGTTGCCGTCGTGCGCGGCCGCGAAGTCGTCGACGGTCTTCACCGCGTTGCCGGCGCGCAGCCAGTCGGCGGGGGTGTTGAACTCGCCGCCGATCATCATCACCGTCGGCAGCGCCGGCCGCGGATCCGCGAACCATGCCGGCGGCAGATATACCAGCTCGCCGCGGTGCTTGAAGTGCGACGCGTCGGCGGGGATCGTCACCGGCACAACGCTGCCGCGCGGCGGCTGGGCGCCCTTGGCGGCCATGGCCGTAACGGCCGCCGCGTCGGTCTGATCGGGCAACGGGCCGGCGGTGAGCTGGTTCCACGCCGTCTGCACTGTCGGGAAGTAACCGACCCAGCCGTTGAGCGCCAGCGCCGAACTCAGCAGGCACAGCGGCACCGCTGCCACCGATGCGGCGCGATGCCACCAGCGTGCGCTTCGCCAGCCCAGTGTCAGCACCGCGCCGGCCGCGCCGCTCAGCGCGATCCACATCCACAACGTGCGCGGCGCAGGCTCGCCGGCCAGACCGTCGTCGGCGATGTACCAGTACGCCCAGCACGTCACCGCAACACCTACGGCGGCGGCCACGGGCAGCCACACCAGCCGCCAACGGCGCGACCGCCATCCGACGGCTAACACCAGCGCGACCGCGGCAGCGGCCTGCACCGCGACCGGCACCCAGCCGTGCATCAACGAGGTGTGATGACCCACCAGCAGCGGGGCGGCGACCGTCGTCGTCGAAGGCGTCACAGGATCCATTGTGACTTATCCTGACCGGCGTTTCTGATTGCTAGCTGTGAAACGCGGCAGGTACGTACGGTTAACGGGGCTTTGCCAACGGGAAGGGCAGCGTCTCGCGGATACTGCGGCCCGTGATCAGCATGACGACGCGGTCGACACCCATGCCCAGCCCGCCGGTCGGCGGCATCGCATATTCCATCGCTTGCAGGAAGTCCTCGTCGAGTTCCATGGCCTCAGGGTCGCCGCCGGCAGCTAGCAGGGACTGTTCTTGCAGGCGTCGCCGCTGCTCCACCGGATCGGTCAACTCGCTGTAGGCGGTGCCCAGCTCGACGCCCCAGGCCACCAGGTCCCAGCGTTCGGCAACACCGGCCTTGCGCCGGTGCGGTCGGGTCAACGGCGACACCGAGGTCGGAAAGTCGGTGTAGAACGTCGGTGGCCCCGTTTTCGCCTCGACGAGGTGCTCGTAGAGCTCCAGCACCACCGCGCCGGCATCCCACCGGGGCCGATAGGGGATTCCGGCGGCCTCCGACAGCTTGCGCAGCTTCGCAAGTTCGGTGCCGGTGTCGACGTGCTCGCCGAGCGCCTCCGACACCGCCTCGTGCACTGTCTTGACCGGCCACATCCCGGAGATGTCAACCGGTTCCACGCCGCCGTCGTCGGGGCGCGGGCGCATCACCACCGGCGCACCGTTGGCGGCCTCGGCGGCGGCCTGAATCAGCTCCCGGCAGCCGTCCACCCATGTCAGGTAGTCGGCGTGCGCCTGGTAGGCCTCCAGCAGGGTGAACTCCGGGTTGTGGCTGAAGTCGACGCCCTCGTTACGAAATGCGCGACCCAGTTCGAAAACTCGCTCCACGCCACCGACACACAGCCTCTTCAAGTAGAGCTCCGGCGCGATCCGCAGGTACAGATCCAGGTCATAGGTGTTGATGTGGGTGACGAACGGGCGAGCGGTGGCGCCGCCGTGGACCTGCTGAAGGATCGGTGTTTCGACTTCGAGAAAACCCTTGGCGGTCAACGTCTCCCGGATCGCTCGCAGTACTTTGCTGCGGGCCGTTATCAGCTGGCGGGAATCCGAGTTGATCGCCAGGTCCACGTAGCGGCTGCGCACCCGCGCCTCTGGGTCGGCGAGCCCGGTCCATTTGTTGGGCAGCGGACGCAGACACTTTCCGATCAACCGCCAGCGCAGCACGATCAGCGACCGGGTCCCGGTCTTGGAAAAGCCCAACTTTCCGGTCACCTCGACCAAGTCGCCGAGGTCGATCGCCTTGGTGAAGTCCGCGGCGCGGCCCTGCTCGAGGACCGAATTGTCGAGCAGCAGCTGCATGTCGGCCGACCAGTCCCGCAACACCGCGAACAGCACTCCGCCGAAGTCGCGGATCCGCAGCACCCGCCCGGACACCGACACGGTGGTCTGGTCCTGGACATCCAACGCCTGGGCGATCGTATGACTCGGCGGATTCCCAACCGGGTAGGCGTCAATACCGCTGTCCTGCAACGCCTCCAGCTTGGCAAGCCGGACTCGCACCTGTTCGGGCAACCGCCGACGGGGTCCGTCGACATCCGGCGGCTCGATCTTGCGCAGGCTGGAAACGTCGGGCGTCGAGCCGTCGTGATGCAGCAGGCCGGTTTCCACCAGGACCGGCGGCACGGACGGGTGGTGGCCGGTGTGCTGCTCGTTGCGCCGCGAAAACGGCAGCACCAGAAAGCCTTCGGCGATCACCGAAGCCACTCCGACCCGCGGAATCAGCCTGGCGTCTTCATAGCAGGCGTAGCGCGGTAGCCACTCGGGCTGGTATTTCATGTTCGAGCGGTACAGCGTCTCCAACTGCCACCAGCGCGAGAAGAACACCAGCAAGCCGCGCCACAACCGGGCAACCGGGCCGGCTCCGAGTTGGGCGCCCTGCTCGAACGCCGAGCGGAACATCGCGAAGTTCAGTGAAATACGGCTGATACCAAGGTGTTCGGCGTTCAGTGCGAGTTCGCTGACCATCAGCTCGATGGTGCCGTTCGGCGACTGGGGTGACCGTCGCATCAAATCGAGTGACACCCCGTTTTGTCCCCACGGCACCAGCGACAGCATCGCCACCACCCGGTTGTCCTGCTGCAGCGCCTCCACCAGCAGGCAGTCTCCGTCGGCGGGATCGCCGAGCCGGCCCAGGGCCATCGAGAAGCCCCGCTCGGTTTCGGTGTCGCGCCAGGCATCTGCGCACGAGATCAGCGCTGCCATCTCGTCGGCGGCGATGTCGCGGTGGCGGCGGATACGCACCCGCAATCCCGCGCGGCGGGCCCGCGTCACCGCTTGGCGCACAGCGCGCATGTCGGGGCCGGACAGTTTGAAGTCGGCGGTGTGCAGGATCGCCTCGTCGCCCAACTCCAGGGCATTGAGGCCGGCCTCCCGAAATGCCTTGGCCGCTTGGGAACTGGCGCCCATGACGCCGGGAGCCCAGCCGTAGGTCTGGCACAGTTGCAGCCACGCGTCGATGACCTGGGGCCACGCCCTCGGGTCGCCCACCGGGTCGCCGCTGGCCAGGCAGACGCCGACCTCCACCCGGTAGGTGATCGCTGCGCGGCCGCTGGGCGCGAAGATCACCGACTTGTCCCGGCGCGTGGCGAAGTAGCCCAGCGAATCGTTCTTTCCCCACAACTCGAGCAGCCCGCGGATGGCCGACTCGTCTTCCCCGGTCAGCGCGTTCTCGGCGCGCTGGGATCGGAACAGCACGATTGCCGCGACGATCAGCGCCAGACCGCCGAACAATCCGAACAGGTCATTGAGAAAGATGTGCGGCCTGCCCGTGAACGAACCCTGGCCGGCCAGCGCGAACCCGACGACGCGGTCGACCACGTAGAAGAACCGGTCGTCGCGTTTCAGCGATCCGGGAAACAACTCGACCAGCCCCCAGGCCAGCGCGATCCCGATCGACCACCCGGCAACCAGCGTGGCCGCCGCCTTGACCAGCGCGCCGCTACGGACCTTCGCCCAGAACTCCCGGTAGGCCAACACCAGCAGGACGACGGCGGCCAAGTGCACGGCCAAACCAATGTTCTCCCCGACGGTCTCCACCGCGGTCCTGTCCGGTGTCGTCAAGTCGGCGATGTTCAATCCCGCGGCCACCACCAGGTTGAGCACCAACAGCCACCAGGCGATGCGTTTACGTGCGGTCAGCGCGGCGGCCAGCAAGGCAAGCACGAACGACCAGGCGAAGCTGGTGTCGGGGAAGTTGAACAGGTAATCGTTGATGAATTCGCGGGGCACCTTGATGGCCCACCGCACCAAAGGCGACACACTGGCCAGCAGCGACAGGGTCGAGATCACGCCGACGGTCCAACCGGCGGCGGCGGGGACCCAGTGATAGCGCGAGGCTGGCCTGCTTTTGGCGCGGTGCACAGTGAGTGTCACAGACCGCGAGGATATTCCCTGAAACCGGGGATCGCCTGAGCAGGAAGCCGCGCATGTCGGGTTGAGGCATCGGCACTGCTAGACTGGGCGACGCGACCGTCCCGGCGAAGGCCAGGGACAGCAAGTGGAGTCCCACTCCCACCGTTGGCCAGAAAGGCTCAACGGTCCGGTCACCGGCACCTGGCGGTGCCGGTTCTGCGGACAACGCAGGCGGCTCGGCCTATGACGGGCCGCGACCGGTCGGCACTGGGCCCTGCTTACGCAGGGCTTTTTTGCTGGTGGGGTGGTATTTCGACCGCTGGACCTCCGACACGGGTTGGCCGCGACCGCGAACAACGAACCCAGGAGGCCCCATCAGCACTGAGACCCGCGTCAACGAACGCATCCGCGTACCTGAAGTCCGTTTGATCGGCCCGGGAGGGGAGCAGGTAGGCATCGTGCGTATCGAAGATGCACTCCGCGTCGCCGCGGACGCCGATCTCGACCTTGTCGAAGTTGCCCCGAATGCCAGGCCACCGGTCTGCAAGATCATGGACTACGGCAAGTTCAAATACGAGGCGGCGCAGAAGGCACGCGAGTCTCGCAAAAACCAGCAGCAGACCGTCGTCAAGGAACAAAAGCTGCGACCCAAGATCGACGATCACGACTACGAAACCAAGAAGGGTCACGTGATCCGCTTCCTGGAGGCGGGATCGAAGGTCAAGGTCACCATCATGTTCCGCGGACGCGAGCAGTCACGGCCCGAGCTGGGCTATCGACTGCTGCAGCGCCTGGGCGCCGACGTCGCCGACTACGGATTCGTCGAGACGTCAGCCAAGCAGGACGGACGCAACATGACGATGGTGCTGGCACCGCACCGCGGCGCGAAGACTCGCGCCCGGGCGGCGCAACAGGCCGGCAGCCCCACTCCCGCGCCGGCACACAACGGCGACACCGAAACGTAAACACCAGAAGACAGCAGAACTGAGGACACATGCCCAAGGCCAAGACCCACAGCGGGGCCTCGAAGCGATTCCGGCGCACCGGAACCGGAAAGATCGTGCGCCAGAAGGCAAATCGCAGGCACTTGCTGGAGCACAAGCCGACCACGCGCACCCGCCGGCTGGAGGGGCGCACCGCGGTGTCAGCCAACGACACCAAGCGCGTCAACAAGATGCTGAACGGCTGACCGGCACCACCACCCGACGATAGGAACATCCCATGGCACGCGTGAAGCGGGCAGTCAACGCCCAAAAGAAGCGGCGCACCGTCCTGAAGGCCTCGCGAGGCTATCGCGGCCAGCGCTCTCGGCTCTACCGCAAAGCCAAAGAGCAGCAACTACATTCACTGAATTACGCCTTCCGCGACCGTCGTGCGCGCAAGGGTGAGTTCCGCAAGCTGTGGATCTCGCGGATCAACGCGGCGGCCCGCGCTAACGACATCACCTACAACCGGCTGATCCAGGGTCTGAAGGCCGCCGGTGTCGAGGTCGACCGCAAGAACCTCGCCGAGATCGCCGTCAGCGATCCTGCCGCGTTCACCGCGCTGGTCGACGTCGCCCGTGCCGCGCTGCCCGAACACGTCAACGCTCCCTCTGGAGAGGCCGCCTAAACCCTGGTGCTCACCGAGCGCTCGACCCGGGTGGTCGCGGCGGTCAAGCTACACCGGCATGTCGCCCGCCGCCGGACCGGGCGGTTTTTGGTGGAGGGCGCCCACCTTGTCCAGGCCGCTTCGCGGCGCAGCCTGGTCCGGGATGTATTTGCCACCGAGTCGGCGGCGCAGCGCTACGCCACGTTGCTGGCCGGGCACCACGTGCACGTCGTCACTGAACGGGCCGCAAAAGCCTTGTCCGACACGGTAACTCCGGCAGGGCTGGTCGCGGTCTGCGAAATGCCCACCGCCAGGCTGGAAGACGTGCTGGCCGGTGCCCCACGGCTGATCGCGGTAGCGGTCGACATCAGCGAGCCGGGCAACGCGGGCACCCTGATTCGCCTGGCCGACGCGATGGGTGTCGCGGCGGTGATCCTGGCCGGGCACAGCGTCGATCCGTTCAACGGCAAGTGTCTGCGGGCCTCCGCCGGAAGCATCTTTTCCGTGCCCGTGATCGTCGCCCCGGAAGTCGAAGCCGTCGTTGCGGCGCTACGCGGTGCGGAGCTGCAGGTGCTGGCCACCACCGTGGACGGCGAACTGGCCTTGGAGGCCGCCGAGCTGAGCCGGCCCACGGCGTGGCTGTTCGGGGCGGAATCCCATGGCTTGTCGGCGCAGGTGGCCGGGCACGCCGATCACCGGGTGCGCATCCCCATGTCCGGCGGCGCGCAGAGCCTCAATGTTGCTGCGGCCGCGGCGATTTGCCTCTACCAGAGCGCCCGGGCGCTGGTCTAGGCGGCCTTGCCTCGGCCTCGGGCCGGTCGCAGACCGGCAAGCGAGAACGTGGTGTGCACCAGCGAACCGGCCCGCTCGATCAGGTTCTTGCTGCGCGGCGGAACGTAGTGCATCGGCAGTCCGCGGCGGTCCCGCGGCGGGGCCATGAATCGCGGTGCCTCGACCAGCGGCGCGTCGGCGGGAATCCGTCCCTCGGCGCGGCGGTAGGCGGCCAGCGCGCGCGGATGGAGCCGGATCTCGTCGGGAACCGCCAGGAAGGCCAGCTCGACCGCCTTGCCGAACAGCCGCAACAAGATTTCGTCGCCGGGCGTCCAGCGCATCCCCGCCTTTTCCCGGACGGGCGGATCGAACAGCCCGGCGGCGATCCAGCGCTGCCCGGCCGACAGCGGCTTGAACAACTGGTCCCAGATCGGCGTGGGCATCAGCACGAACTTCGGCTTGGGAATGCGGATGTTGAAGATGTCAAGAGTGGCCTGATTGATCTCCAGCTCGTCGCGACACACCCGGTCCCAGTACTCCTGAAACTCCTCCCACGAGTTGGGCACCGGGCGCATGCTCATCCCGTACATCCGGTACCACTGCACATGCTCGTCGAACAGCTGGCGCTTCTCGGCCTCGGTCAGCCCGCCGCAGAAGTACTCGGCGACCTTGATCACCAGCATGAAGAATGTCGCATGCGCCCAGTAGAAGGTTTCCGGGTTCAGCGCGTGGTAGCGGCGGCCCGCCGCGTCGACACCTTTGATCGTGCGGTGATACTGCTTGATCTGCTCCCCGGTTTGGGGCGCCCGCTCGCCGTCGTAGACCACTCCCATGATCGGGTAGACCGAGCGGGCCACCCGCTGCAGCGGTTCGCGCAGCAGGATGGAATGCTCCTCGACGCCGGCGCCCAGCTCCGGATACATGTTCTGGATCGCGCCGATCCAGACACCCATCATTCCGGTGCGCAGGTCGCCGAAATACTTCCAGGTGAGCGAATCCGGCCCCAGCGGCTCGGCCTTGGCGGAATTCCGCTCTGCAGCTGCGACGGGCCGGGGTTCGGCGGACGGCATCGACGTCGTGGTCATCATGGCCTCCCGGGTCCAGATGACTCCACGATAAGGCTGACAACGTATGTTGTCTATGATTTCGGCGGTGCGCCGCAAGCCGGCGTTATCGAGTGTCCGCCCCACCGATGCGCGCGTGTGATCAGGCAATTCGTCGGCCACGGTGGCGCATGCCACCACGCCGGTCGTTGCCCGCCGCTGAGGGCAGCACCTACGCTGGGACACGTGGAACTCGGGCCCCATCCGGCGTCCGGCGAGCCCGAGCAAACGGCGACCGCGCCGGCTCCGTCTGCAGACGAGAAGCGTTCCCCCGTGTCGATCCGCGGGGCGGCGGAGTGGCTGCGCGAACGCAACCAGAACCCCGCCGTCGTCGACCTGATCCGGCGTGCGCGGCGCGTCCTGCCCGGAGATCCCGACTTCGGCGATCCACTGTCCACCGCCGGCGACGGCGGTCCTCGTGCCGCCGCCCGGGCCGCGGATCGCCTCCTCGACCGCGACGGCGCATCTCGCCAGTTCGGTCTCGGCGCGCTTCAGGTATGGCAGGCATTGACCGAGGCGGTTTCCCGGCGCCCGGCCAATCCCGAGGTGACGATCGTCTTCACCGACCTGGTGGGGTTCTCGTCGTGGTCCTTGCAAGCCGGTGACGACGCGACGCTGACCCTGCTGCGCCGCGTTGCCCGGGCCGTGGAACCGCCGCTGCTGGATGCCGGCGGCCACATCGTCAAGCGGATGGGCGACGGCATCATGGCTGTGTTCGCCGATCCGCTCGTCGCGGTGAGGGCCGCCTCCGCCGCTCGGCGCGCCATGAAGTCGGTCGAGGTGAACGGCTATCGGCCACGCATGCGGGTCGGCATCCACACAGGGCGGCCCCAACGGCTGGCCTCCGACTGGCTCGGAGTTGACGTCAACATCGCGGCACGGGTGATGGAACGCGCCACCAGGGGCGGCATCATGGTCTCCGGCACCACCCTCGACCACCTGGCGCAAGCCGATCTCGACGAGCTGGGCCTGGTCGCCAAGCGGGTGCATCGCCCGATGTTCGGTGCCAAAACGCCCGGACTTCCGCCGGACTTGGCCATCTACCGACTAAAAACTGCCAGGGATTTGTCAGGTGCCGACGACGCATCGGACGACGATCCGCAGGCATAGTAGATCCCGATGATCTTCGGCATACTGTCCCGGCTTGCCCGGGTGCGGCTCACGGTCGGTTACGCAGCAGCCCTGGCAGCGGTCAGCATCACCCTCCTGATTCTGGGTCCCCAGGTACAGCAGCAAGTCATCCGCAACGCCAGCACGAACGTGCACAATCTGGCCCACGGACACCTGGGCACGCTGTTCGGCAGCGCATTCGTCACCGACGCCGGTCCCATCTATGTGTGGCTGCCGGGTCTGGTGTGCCTGCTCGCGCTGGCCGAACTGATCTGGCACAGCGGACGGACGGCCGTGGTGTTCGTCACCGGGCACATCGGCGCGACCCTGCTGGTCGCCGCCGGCCTGACCGCGGCGATCGAGCTGGGCTGGCTGCCGCTGTCGATCGCCCGCGCCAGCGATGTCGGCATGAGTTACGGCGCCGTCGCGGTGCTCGGCGCGCTGACCGCCGCCGTGCCGGCGCGATGGCGTCCGGTGTGGGTTGGCTGGTGGGTTCCGGCCGGTGTGGCGGCCGCGGCCGTGGGCGCGGAGTTCACCGACGCCGGTCACGCCGTCGCGCTGGTGCTGGGCATGCTCGTCGCCACCCGCTTCGGGCGTCCGGCTCCTTCCGCGTGGACGCCGGTGCGCTACGCGCTGCTGAGCGTGGCGGCGGCGTTCGGGTTTTTGCTGCTGGCCCACACCGCGTGGTCGGCGACCGCCGGTGTCGGCGTCGGCGCGGTGGGTGCACTCGTTGCCGACGGCATCGTCCGGTACCGCCGGACGCGCCGGCCGCTGCGCGCCCCCGCCCTGCAGCCCGCGCTGAACGCCTGACCCGTCCGCCGCGCGGCGGTCCCCGCGGGTCGATCACTTATGATCATCCCTTGCGTCACACCCGTATCGTAGCCGTCCTTAAGGAGTGTCGCCGCGTGGGTGACCAGCACGTCGACCTGTCGCCGGAAGCGTTGACCGAAGCGGTCAATGCCGCCCGGCGGGCCTTTGCCGCCGCGACCGATCTCGACGCGCTGGCTCGCGCCAAAACCGAGCATCTCGGTGACCGGTCCCCGCTTGCGCTGGCCCGCCAAGCGCTGGCGACGCTGCCCAAATCCGACCGCGCGGACGCCGGCCGGCGCGTCAACGCCGCCCGCGGCGACGCCCAGCACAGCTACGACGAGCGACTTGCCGCGCTGCGCGCCGAACGGGACGCGGCGGTACTCGTCGCCGAGGCCATCGACGTCACGTTGCCGTCGACCCGGCAGCCGACCGGCGCGCGCCACCCGATCACGATCCTGGCCGAGCGCATCGCCGACAGCTTCATCGCGATGGGCTGGGAACTGGCCGACGGACCGGAGGTCGAAAGCGAGCAATTCAACTTCGACGCGCTGAACTTTCCCGCCGACCACCCCGCGCGCAGCGAACAGGACACCTTCTATATCGCGCCCGAGGGATCGCGGCAGCTGCTGCGCACCCACACCTCGCCGGTGCAGGTGCGTACGTTGCTCGAACGCGAGCTGCCGGTCTACGTTCTGTCGATCGGGCGCGCGTTTCGCACCGACGAGCTCGACGCCACTCACACTCCGGTCTTCCACCAGGTGGAGGGGCTGGCCGTGGATCGTGGCCTGTCGATGGCGCATCTGCGCGGGACGCTGGATGCGTTCGCCCGCGCCGCGTTCGGCCCGTCGGCGCGCACCCGGTTTCGGCCGCACTTCTTCCCGTTCACCGAGCCCTCGGGCGAGGTCGACGTGTGGTTCGAGGGCAAGAAGGGCGGCGCCGGCTGGGTGGAGTGGGGCGGTTGCGGCATGGTGAACCCGAATGTGTTGCGCGCGGCCGGCATTGACGCCGAACTTTATTCGGGTTTTGCGTTCGGCATGGGCCTGGAGCGAACCCTGCAGTTCCGCAACGGCATTCCCGACATGCGTGACATGGTCGAAGGCGACGTGCGGTTCTCGCTGCCGTTCGGGGTGGGGGCCTGATGCGCGTCCCCTACAGCTGGTTGCGTGAAGTTGTCGCGCACGGCGCCCCGGACTGGGATGTGCCCGCCGACGAGCTCGAGCAGACGCTGCTGCGCATCGGCCACGAGGTCGAGGAGGTGATCACGCTCGGCCCGGTCAGCGGTCCGCTGACGATCGGCAGGGTGACCGAAATCGAGGAGCTCACGGAGTTCAAGAAGCCGATCCGCGCCTGCCTGGTCGATGTCGGCGACGACAAACCACGCGAAATCATCTGTGGTGCAACGAATTTCGTGGTTGGCGAGCTGGTGGTGGTCGCACTGCCCGGCACCGTTTTGCCCGGCGATTTCACGATCACCGCACGCAAGACCTACGGGCGTACGTCTGACGGGATGATCTGCTCGACGGCCGAACTCGGTTTGGGCGCAGATCATTCCGGCATCCTGGTGCTGCCGCCGGAAACCGCCCGGCCGGGAGACGACGCCGTTGCGGTGCTCGGCTTCGACGACGTCGTCTTCCATCTGGCGATCACACCCGACCGCGGCTACTGCATGTCGGTGCGCGGACTGGCCCGCGAGATCGCCTGCGCTTACGACCTGGACTTCGTCGACCCCGCCTCCGTGCCGCCACTGCCCGCAGACGGGGAGGCCTGGCCGCTGACCGTGCAGCCCGACACCGGCGTGCGGCGGTTTGCGCTGCGGCCGGTCACCGGGATCGATCCGGGCGCGGTGTCGCCGTGGTGGCTGCAGCGACGGCTGCTGCTGTCCGGCATCCGGGCGATCTCGCCGGCCGTCGACGCGACCAACTACGTGATGCTCGAACTCGGCCACCCGATGCACGCCCACGACCTCAAACGGATCACCGGCGGGTTCGACGTGCGGTTCGCCCGGCCCGACGAGACCGTCGTCACCCTCGACGACATCGAGCGTCGGCTCAACCCGGCCGACGTGCTGATCGTCGACGAGGTCGCGACCGCCGCGATCGGCGGCGTGATGGGGTCGGGCAGCACCGAGATGCGCGACGACTCCACCGACGTGCTGCTCGAAGCCGCGGTATGGGACCCCGCGGCGGTATCGCGCACCCAGCGGCGGCTGCACCTGCCCAGCGAGGCCGCCCGCCGCTACGAGCGAGCGGTCGACCCGGCGATCTCGGTGGCCGCGCTGGACCGCTGCGCGGTGCTGCTAGCCGAGATCGCCGGCGGCACGGTGTCGCCGACGCTGACCGATTGGCGCGGCGACCCGCCCCGCGACGACTGGTCACTGCCGCCCATCCGGATCGCCCCCGACCTGCCGGACCGCACGGCCGGGGTTCGATACCCCGACGGCACCACCGCGCGACGGCTGACCCAGATCGGGGCGGCCGTGGTCGGCGACGACGTTTTGACCGTGACGCCGCCGAGCTGGCGGCCCGACCTGCTGCAACCCGCCGACCTGGTCGAGGAGGTGCTGCGGCTGGAGGGGCTGGACATCATCCCCTCCGTGCTGCCGGCGGCGCCTGCGGGCCGGGGACTCACCGCGCCGCAGCAGCGCCGACGCGCCGTCGGCAAGTCGCTGGCGCTGTCCGGCTACGTGGAAATCCTCACCTCCCCGTTCCTGCCCGCCGGCGTGTTCGACGCCTGGGGGCTGCCCGCCGACGACCCGCGCCGCAACACCACCCAGGTGCTCAACCCGCTGGAAGCCGACCGCCCGCACCTGGCCACCACGCTGCTGCCTGGTCTGTTGGAAGCCTTGGCGCGCAACGTCTCTCGCGGCATCGTCGACGCTGCGCTGTACTCGCTCGCGCAGGTGGTCCAGCCGACGGAGCACACCCGCGGCGTCGAGCTCATCCCGGTCGACCGTCGTCCCACCGACGACGAGATCGCGCGGCTGGACGCGTCGTTGCCGCGCCAGCCGCAGCACGTCGCCGCGGTTTTGGCCGGCCTGCGGGAACCCCGCGGACCTTGGGGTCCCGGCCGGCCGGTGGAAGCCGCCGACGCATTCGAGGCGGTGCGGATCGTCGCGCGCGCCAGTGGGGTCGAGGTGGTGCTGCGAGCCGCCCAGCATCTGCCGTGGCATCCCGGCCGCTGCGCCGAGGTGCTCGTCGGCGACACCGTGATCGGCCATGCCGGCCAGTTGCACCCGGCGGTGATCGAGCGATCCGGCCTGCCCAAGGGCGCGTGTGCAATGGAGTTGAACCTCGACGCCGTGCCGATCACCGAGACGCTGCCGGCGCCGCAGGTCTCGCCGTTCCCGGCAGTGTTCCAGGACGTCAGCTTGGTGGTGGACGCCGGCGTGCCGGCCCAGGCGGTGATGGACGCGGTCCGCGACGGGGCCGGTGCGCTGCTGGAGGACATTCGGCTGTTCGACATCTACACGGGCCCGCAGATCGGCGAGCACCGCAAGTCGCTGACGTTCGCGTTGCGGTTCCGGGCGCTGGATCGCACGCTGACCGAAGACGAGGCCAGCGCGGCGCGCGACGAGGCCGTGCGCTGCGCCGCCGAGCGGGTCGGTGCGGTGCTGCGAAGCTAGCCCGAATGAGTTTGCAAGTGCATGCATAGTCATGCAATGCTTGGGCGCATGACTATGCGGGTAGCGGTGGCCGGTGCCAGCGGCTACGCCGGCGGCGAGATCCTGCGGCTACTGCTCGGCCACCCGGCATACGCGGACGGCCGGCTCACGGTCGGCGCGGTGACCGCTGCGGCCAGCGCCGGCAGCGCACTGGGCGAACACCACCCGCATCTGACGCCCCTGGCTCAGCGGGTTCTCGAGCCGACCGAGCCCGACGTGCTGGCCGGGCACGACGTGGTGTTCCTCGCGCTGCCGCACGGCCATTCGGCGACGCTGGCCGAACAGCTCGGGCCCGACCCGCTGGTCGTGGACTGCGGCGCGGACTTCCGGCTCACCGACGCCGCCGCGTGGGAGCGGTTCTACGGCTCGGCGCACGCCGGCAGCTGGCCCTATGGTCTGCCCGAACTGCCCGGCGCACGTGAGCGCCTCAAAGATGCGCGCCGGATCGCGGTACCGGGCTGCTATCCGACGGCGGCGCTGCTGGCCCTGCTGCCGGCGGTCGCCGAAGATCTCGTCGAATCCGCCGTCACGGTGGTCGCGGTCAGCGGCACCTCCGGCGCGGGGCGGGCCGTCAAGGCCGACCTGCTCGGCTCGGAGGTCATCGGCTCGGCGCGGGCCTACAACATCGCCGGCGCCCACCGGCACACTCCCGAGATCGTGCAGGGTCTGAAGACGGTCACCGACCGCGACGTCACCGTGTCGTTCACGCCGGTGCTCATCCCGACTTCCCGAGGCATCCTGGCGACCTGCACCGCACGCACCGCCGCCCCGGTATCACAGCTGCGCGCCGCCTACGAAAAGGCTTACCAGGCAGAGCCTTTCATTCACCTACTCCCGGATGGCCAGCTGCCGCGCACTGGCGCGGTGATCGGCAGCAACGCCGCCCACATCGCGGTGGCGGTCGACGAGGACGCGGCGACGTTCATTGCGATCGTGGCGATCGACAACCTGGTCAAGGGCACCGGCGGCGCCGCCGTGCAGTCGATGAACCTGGCGCTGGGCTGGCCGGAGACCGAGGGGCTTTCGGTGGTGGGAGTGGCGCCATGACTCGCGCCGACGACGATGATGCCGGCGCAGCCGGGATCGAGGAGTGGCGCCATGACTAAAGCCGACGACGATGATGCCCGCGCAGCCGGGATCGAGGAGTGGCGCCATGACTAAAGCCGACGCGGCGCGGCTGGTGCGCACGCAGGGGGTCACGGCACCGGAGGGATTCCGGGCCGCCGGTATCGCCGTGGGGATCAAGGCAAGCGGCGCACCGGATTTGGCGTTGGTGTTCAACGAGGGTCCCGACTACGCGGCCGCCGGAGTGTTCACCCGCAACCAGGTCAAGGCCGCGCCGGTGCTGTGGAGTCAGCAGGTGCTGACCACCGGACGGCTCCGCGCTGTGATCCTCAATTCCGGCGGCGCCAACGCCTGCACCGGACCGGCGGGTTTCCAGGACACCCACGCCACCGCCGAGGCGCTCGCTAATGCGCTGTCGGACTGGGGCACCGAAACCGGGGCCATCGAGGTCGGGGTCTGCTCCACCGGCCTGATCGGCGACCGGCTGCCGATGGACAAGCTGCTCGCCGGTGTCGCCGAAATCGTGCACGAGATGGCCGGCGGCCTGACCGGGGGAGAGGACGCGGCGCGGGCCATCATGACCACCGACACCGTGCCCAAACAGGTTGCGCTGCACCACCCCGGCAACTGGACGATCGGCGGGATGGCCAAGGGCGCAGGCATGCTGGCGCCGTCGCTGGCCACCATGCTGTGCGTGCTGACCACCGACGCCGTCGCGGCGCCCGAAGCGCTCGACGCGGCGCTGCGCCGGGCGAGCGCCGCGACGTTCGAGCGCCTCGACATCGACGGCAGCTGCTCCACCAACGACACCGTGCTGCTGCTGGCGTCCGGTGCCAGCGAAATCGCGCCCAGCCAAGCAGATCTCGACGACGCTGTGCTGCGGGTGTGTGACGACCTGTGCGCCCAGCTGCAGGCCGACGCCGAAGGCGTCACCAAACGCGTCATCGTGACCGTGAAAGGTGCGCCCGGTGACGACGACGCGCTGGTCGCCGCCCGCCTGATCGCCCGCGACAGCCTGGTCAAGACCGCGTTGTTCGGATCCGACCCGAACTGGGGCCGGGTGCTCGCCGCGGTGGGCATGGCGCCGTTTACGATCGACCCCGACCGGATCACCGTGTCGTTCAACGGTTCTGCGGTCTTCAGCGGCGGCACCGCCGCGCCCGGCGCACGCGAGGTGGATTTGTCGGGCGCCGACATCGACGTCACTGTCGATCTCGGCCTCGGCGAGGGCAGGGCCGCCATCCGCACCACCGACCTGTCGCACGCCTACGTCGAAGAGAATTCGGCCTACAGCTCATGACCGCCGCATTATCGACTCACATCAAAGCCCAAGTGCTGGCCGAGGCCCTGCCCTGGCTCAAGCAGCTGCACGGCAAGATCGTCGTCATCAAGTACGGCGGCAACGCAATGACGGACGACATTCTCAAGCATGCGTTCGCCGCCGATATGGCGTTTCTGCGCAACTGCGGCATCCACCCCGTCGTCGTGCACGGCGGCGGGCCGCAGATCAGCGCCATGCTGCAACGGCTCGGAATCCCCGGCGACTTCAAGGGCGGATTCCGGGTCACCACACCGGAAGTGCTCGAGGTGGCACGCATGGTGCTGTTCGGTCAGGTGGGCCGCGAACTGGTCAACCTGATCAACGCGCACGGCCCGTATGCGGTCGGCATCACCGGCGAGGACGCGCAGCTGTTCACTGCGGTGCGGCGCAGCGTCACCGTCGACGGGGTGGCCACCGACATCGGGCTGGTCGGCAACGTCGAGCACGTCAACACCGCCGCGGTGCGGGATTTGATTGCCGCACGGCGCATTCCGGTCGTCTCGACACTGGCGCCGGACGCCGACGGCGTGGTGCACAACATCAACGCCGACACCGCTGCGGCGGCGCTGGCCGAAGCACTGGGAGCCGAAAAGCTGTTGATGCTCACCGATGTCGAAGGGCTCTACACCCGTTGGCCGGACCGTGATTCGCTGGTCAGCGAAATCGACACTGACACCTTGGCGCAACTGCTGCCAACCCTGGAGACCGGGATGATTCCGAAGGTCGAAGCCTGCTTGCGTGCGGTCGGCGGCGGCGGCGTGCCGAGTGCGCATGTGATCGACGGCCGCGTCGAACACTGCGTGCTGGTCGAGCTGTTCACCGATGAAGGCACCGGAACCAAGGTGGTGAGCGCATGAGCAGCACGCACGACATGCAACAGCGGTGGTCTGCGGTGATGATGAACAACTACGGCACCCCGCCGGTGGCGCTGGCCAGCGGCGACGGCGCGGTGGTCACCGACGTGGACGGCAACTCGTACCTGGACCTGCTCGGCGGGATTGCGGTCAATGTGCTGGGGCACCGTCACCCCGCCGTGATCGAGGCAGTCACCCGGCAGATGTCGACGCTGGGCCACACCTCGAACCTGTACGCCAACGAACCGGCCGTGGCGCTGGCCGAGGCGCTGGTTGGCCTGTTGGGCGCCGACGCTCGGGTGTTCTTCTGCAACTCGGGTACCGAGGCCAACGAGCTGGCGTTCAAGCTGTCGCGGCTCACCGGGCGCACGAAACTCATTGCCGCGCAAGATGCGTTCCACGGCCGCACGATGGGCTCGCTGGCGCTGACCGGCCAGCCGGCCAAGCAGGCGCCGTTCGCGCCGCTGCCCGGCGACGTCACCCATGTCCCGTACGGCGACACCCATGCGCTGGCCGACGCGGTCTCCGACAACACCGCCGCAGTATTCCTTGAGCCGATCATGGGGGAGTGCGGCGTCGTCGTCCCGCCCGACGGCTACCTGGCAGCCGCGCGCGAGATCACCTCCCGGCATGGCGCGCTGCTGGTGCTCGACGAGGTGCAAACCGCGATGGGTCGCACCGGCTCGTTCTTCGCCCACCAGCACGACGGCATCACACCCGACGTGGTGACACTGGCCAAGGGGCTCGGCGGCGGACTGCCGATCGGCGCGTGCCTGGCCGTCGGCCCGGCCGCAGAGTTGCTCACCCCCGGAATGCACGGCAGCACGTTCGGCGGCAACCCGATCTGTGCGGCGGCGGCGCTGGCGGTGCTGCACACGCTGGCCGCGGACGACCTGGTTCGCCGCGCCGAGGTGTTGGGAAAGTCGTTGCGCCACGGGATCGAAGCGCTCGACCATCCGCTGATCGACCACGTCCGCGGCCGCGGCCTGCTGTGCGGTGTGGTGCTGGGTGCCCCCAAGGCCAAGGACGTCGAAACCGCCGCCCGCGCAGCCGGTTTCCTGGTCAACGCGGCCGCATCCGACGTGATCCGGCTGGCGCCGCCGCTGATCATCACCGAGCACCAGATCGACACGTTCGTCACCGCGCTGCCGGGCATCCTCGACACGGCTGGGGGGACAGCATGACCCGCCACTTCCTGCGCGACGACGACCTGTCGCCGCAAGAGCAGGCCGAAGTGCTCGAGCTGGCCGCCGAACTGAAGAAGGACCCGTACAGCCGGCGACCGCTTGACGGGCCTCGCGGCGTCGCCGTGATCTTCGACAAGAACTCCACCCGCACCCGATTCTCCTTCGAGATGGGCATCGCGCAGCTCGGCGGGCACGCCGTCGTCGTCGACGGCCGCAGTACCCAGCTGGGCCGCGACGAGACATTGCAGGACACCGCAAAAGTGTTGTCCCGCTACGTCGATGCGATCGTGTGGCGAACCTTCGGCCAAGACCGGCTCAACGCCATGGCGTCAACGGCGACTGTGCCCGTCGTCAACGCGCTCTCCGACGAGTTCCACCCGTGCCAGGTATTGGCCGATCTGCAGACGATCGCCGAGCGCCAGGGCGCGTTGCGCGGTGTCCGGCTCAGCTATTTCGGTGACGGCGCCAACAACATGGCCCATTCGCTGCTGCTCGGGGGCGTCACGGCAGGCATGCACGTCACGATCGCCGCGCCGGGCGGGTTCACGCCGGACGCAACGGTGCTGGCCGCCGCGGAAGAACGGGCCGCCGCCACCGGCGGGTCGGTGACGGTGACCGGCGAGCCGCACGCGGCGGCGAGACGAGCCGACGTGCTGGTCACCGACACCTGGACCTCGATGGGCCAAGAGGACGATGGGCTGGACCGGGTAGCACCGTTTCGCCCGTTCCAGGTCAACGCCGACCTGTTGGCTCTGGCTGACCCGGAAGCCATTGTGCTGCATTGCCTTCCGGCACATCGCGGCCACGAGATCACCGACGAGGTGATGGATGGCCCGCACAGTGCGGTGTGGGACGAGGCCGAGAACCGGCTGCATGCGCAGAAGGCGCTGCTGGTGTGGCTGCTGGAGCGGTCCCTATGACGCGTTCGAAGACCACACCCGACATCACCCGCGCCGGCCGGCAGGCCCGCATCGTCGCGATCCTGTCGTCGGAGTCGGTGCGCAGCCAAGGCGAACTGGCCGCTCTGCTGGCCGCCGAGGGCATCGACGTCACCCAGGCCACGCTGTCGAGGGACCTCGAGGAGCTCGGCGCGGTGAAGCTGCGCGGCGCCGACGGCGGCGCAGGGGTGTACGTGGTGCCCGAGGACGGCAGCCCGGTGCGCGGGGTAGCCGGCGGCACCGGGCGACTCTCGCGCCTACTGGGCGAGCTGCTGGTGTCCACCGACGCCAGCGGAAACCTCGCCGTGTTGCGCACCCCGCCGGGCGCCGCCGACTACCTGGCCAGCGCCATCGACCGGGCGGCGCTACCCTACGTCGTCGGCACCATCGCCGGTGACGACACCATCTTCGTAGCGGCTCGCGAGCCGATGACCGGCGCCGACCTGGCCGCCACCCTGCGAAACCTCAAGTGATATAAGGAGATTGGTTCATGTCCGAGCGCGTCATCCTGGCGTATTCCGGCGGTTTGGACACCTCCGTGGCGATCAGCTGGATCGGCAAGGAGACCGGTCGGGAGGTCGTCGCGGTCGCGATCGACCTGGGCCAGGGCGGCGAGGACATGGAGGTGGTGCGTCAGCGCGCGCTGGATTGCGGCGCCGTCGAGGCGGTCGTCGTCGACGCGCGCGACGAGTTCGCCGAGGGCTACTGCCTGCCCACCATCCAGTCCAACGCGCTCTACATGGATCGCTACCCGCTGGTGTCGGCGATCAGCCGGCCGCTGATCGTCAAGCATCTGGTGGCCGCGGCTCGCGAGCACGGCGGCGGCATCGTCGCGCACGGCTGCACCGGCAAAGGCAACGACCAGGTCCGCTTCGAGGTCGGATTTGCCTCCCTCGCACCGGATCTGGAAGTGCTTGCGCCAGTACGAGACTATGCGTGGACACGGGAGAAGGCCATCGCCTTCGCCGAGGAGAACGCCATCCCGATCAACGTCACCAAGCGCTCACCGTTCTCCATCGACCAGAACGTGTGGGGCCGCGCCGTGGAAACGGGCTTTTTGGAACACCTCTGGAATGCACCCACCAAGGACGTCTACGCCTACACCGAAGACCCGACCGTCAACTGGAACACGCCCGACGAGGTGATCGTCGGTTTCGACAAGGGCGTTCCGGTGTCCATCGATGGCAAACCGGTCTCGGTGCTGCAGGCCATCGAGGAACTCAACACGCGGGCCGGCGCCCAGGGGGTCGGGCGGCTCGACGTCGTCGAAGACCGGCTGGTGGGCATCAAGAGCCGCGAAATCTATGAAGCCCCAGGCGCAATGGTGCTCATCACGGCACACACCGAGCTCGAACACGTCACGCTGGAGCGTGAGCTCGGGCGGTTCAAGCGGCACACCGACCAGCGCTGGGCCGAGCTGGTCTATGACGGGCTGTGGTATTCGCCGCTGAAGACAGCGTTGGAGAGCTTCGTCGCCACGACGCAGCAGCATGTGACCGGCGAGATCCGAATGGTGTTGCACGGCGGCCACATTGCGGTCAATGGCCGGCGCAGTGCCGCGTCGCTCTACGACTTCAACCTGGCCACCTACGACGAGGGCGACAGCTTCGACCAGTCCATGGCAAAGGGATTCGTCTACGTGCATGGCCTGTCGTCGAAGATCGCGGCGCGCAGGGATCTGCCGTGAGCCCCTTTAGCCGCGAGTGTGAATCTCCCGACGGGACACGCCGTCGAAGCGTCGTGAGTTTCACACTCGGTGTGGTAGGCCAATGAGCACCCGCGAAGGCTCATTGTGGGGCGGACGGTTCGCCGACGGCCCGTCCGACGCGCTGACAGCGCTGAGCAGGTCCACCCACTTCGATTGGGTTCTGGCACCCTACGACATCACCGCGTCCAAAGCGCACACCCGGGTGTTGTTCCGGGCCGGGCTGCTGAGCGCCGAGCAGCGCGACGGCCTGCTGGGCGGGCTAGACAGCCTCGCCGCCGATGTGGCCGACGGCAGCTTCGGCCCCCTGCCCACCGACGAGGATGTCCACGCCGCGCTCGAGCGCGGCCTGATCGACCGGGTGGGGCCCGACCTGGGCGGTCGACTGCGCGCTGGCCGGTCGCGAAATGACCAGGTGGCAACGCTCTTTCGAATGTGGTTGCGTGACGCGTCGCGCCGGGTGGCCGACGGGGCGCTCGAGGTCGTCGGCGCGTTGGCCGCCCAGGCCGCCGCGCACCCGGACGCGATCATGCCAGGCAAGACGCACCTGCAGTCCGCGCAACCGATCCTTCTGGCCCACCACCTGCTCGCCCACGCCCACCCGCTGCTGCGTGACGTGGACCGAATCGCCGACCTGGACGAGCGCACCGCAGTGTCGCCGTACGGTTCCGGGGCCCTGGCCGGCTCGTCGCTGGGGCTCGACCCGGACTCCATTGCGCAGGAGCTGGGCTTCAATGCAGCCGCCGACAACTCCGTCGACGCCACGGCCGCAAGGGATTTCGCCGCAGAAGCGGCGTTCGTGTTCGCGATGATCGCGGTAGACCTGTCCCGGCTGGCCGAGGACATCATCATCTGGAGTTCGACCGAATTCGGTTACGTCAGAATGCACGACTCCTGGTCGACCGGCAGCTCGATCATGCCGCAGAAGAAAAACCCCGACATCGCGGAGCTGGCCCGCGGCAAGTCGGGCCGGCTGATCGGCAACCTTGCCGGTCTGCTGGCGACGCTCAAGGCGCAGCCACTGGCCTACAACCGTGACCTGCAGGAGGACAAGGAGCCGGTGTTCGACTCGGTGGCGCAGCTGGAGCTGCTGCTGCCGGCGATGGCCGGACTGGTGGGCAGCTTGACTTTCGACACCGAACGGATGGCCGCCTTGGCTCCGGCCGGCTACACACTGGCCACCGATATCGCGGAATGGCTTGTGCGACAAGGTGTTCCGTTCCGCACAGCGCATGAGTCGGCCGGTGCCGCAGTCAAGGCCGCCGAGCAGCGCGGCATCGGCCTGGAGGAGCTCACCGACGACGAGCTGGCCGCGATCAACCCTCAGTTGTCCCCCCAGGTTCGTGAGGTGCTGACCATCGAAGGCTCGGTGTCCTCACGCGACGCCCGCGGCGGGACTGCGCCGATCCAGGTGGCCAAGCAGCTGGCCACAGTTCGCGACGCGGCCGAGGAGCTGCGACGCCGGCTGCGCGGCTAGTCGTCCAGCAGCTCGGACAGCTCGAGCCAGCGGTTTTCCATTGCGGCGACCTCGCTTTCGAGGTCGCGCAACTCCTGGGTCAGCCGGCCCAATCCCACGTGGTCGGTCTGGTCGTGTTCGGCAAGCTCGACGTGTTTGGCCTCGACTTGTTCGGCCAGCCGCGCCAACCGACGTTCGACCGCCGCCATCTCCTTCTGCGCGGCGCGCAGTTCGCCGCCCGACGTCGATTTGCGAGGGGCAGGCTCGGGACGTTTGGCCGCCAACGCAGCCGACAGCCGCAGGTATTCGTCGACACCGCCGGGCAGGTGCCGCAGCCGGCCATCCAGAATCGCGTACTGCTGGTCGGTGACCCGCTCGAGCAGATAGCGGTCGTGCGAGACGACGATCAGCGTGCCCGGCCAGGAATCGAGCAGGTCCTCGGTGGCCGCCAGCATGTCGGTGTCGACGTCGTTGGTGGGTTCGTCGAGCAGCAACACGTTCGGCTCGGACAGCAAGGTCAGCATCAGCTGCAGCCGCCGCCGCTGGCCGCCGGAGAGCTCGCCGATGCGTGCCGACAACTGCGCCCGGGCGAATCCCAGCCGCTCCAACAGCTGCGCGGGCGTGACGTCGCGGCCGTCGACCTGATAGCCGCTGCGTAACCTGCCGAGCACGTCGACGACCCGGTCCCCGGCCAGCGGCGCCAGCTCGTCGCCTTGCTGGTCGAGCACGGACAGCCGAACGGTCTTGCCGCGCTTGACTTTTCCGGTATCCGGTGGCACGGTCCCGGCGATCAGCCCCAGCAGGGTGGATTTGCCGGCGCCGTTGGCGCCGACGATGCCGCTGCGTTCCCCGGGGCCGATTCGCCATTCGACGTCGCGCAGCACCGGTTGGCCGTCGAAGGACACCGACACATCCAGCAGGTCGATGACGTCCTTGCCCAGCCTCGCGGTCGCCAGTTTCGCCAACTCGACGGTGTTGCGCAGCGGCGGCACGTCCGCGATCAATTGGTTGGCCGCGTCGATGCGGAACTTCGGTTTCGAGGTGCGAGCCGGCGGGCCGCGCCGCAGCCATGCCAGTTCCTTGCGCATCAGGTTCTGCCGCTTCGCCTCGGCGACGGCGGCGCGCCGGTCCCGTTCGACACGCTGCAGCACGTAGGCGGCGTAGCCGCCCTCGAACGGCTCCACGGTGCCGTCGTGCACTTCCCACGTGGTGGTGGCCACCTCGTCGAGAAACCAGCGGTCATGGGTTACCACCAGCAGGCCGCCGATGTTGCGCGCCCAACGGCCCCGCAAGTGGCGCGCCAGCCAGGTGATGCCCTCGATGTCGAGGTGGTTGGTCGGCTCATCCAGCGCGATCACGTCCCACTCGCCGATCAAGAGCGCGGCCAACTGGACCCGCCGACGTTGGCCGCCGGAGAGTGTGGCAGCCCTTGCGTCCCAGTCGATGTCGGAGACCAGCCCGCTGACCACGTCGCGGACGCGAGCATCGCCGGCCCATTCGTGAGCGGGCCGATCGCCGACCAGCGTCGCCCCGACGGTGCGGCCCGGGTCGAGAGTGTCGGCCTGACTCAGCGCCCCCACCCGCAGCCCGCTGCGTTGGGTGACCCGGCCGGAATCCGGACGCACCGATCCGGTGAGCAGACCCAGCAGGCTGGACTTGCCGTCGCCGTTTCGTCCCACGATGCCGATCCGGTCACCGTCGCTCACGCCGACGGTCAGCGACTCGAAGACGATTTGGGTGGGGTATTCCAGGTGCACGGCCTCGGCTCCGAGCAGGTGCGCCACGCGTCCCAACGTAGTGGCGATCGCGAGGGCGGCGGAGCCGGGCGAAGCGGGTCGACGCGCAACGGAACGTAGCGACGCGCGATGTGCCAGAATATGCAGGTCAATCAGGGGAGCAGCGGTGGACCTACATCTTTCAGCGGTTACGCGACCGGTCGAGCGTCTCATGGCCACGGCGCAGAACGGTCTCGAAGTTCTGCGACTCGGCGGCCTGGAGACCGGGACGGTTCCGTCGCCGTTCCAGGTTGTCGAAAGCGTTCCGATGTACAAGCTTCGGCGGTATTTCCCGCCGGACAACCGACCGGGGCAACCGCCCGCCGGCCCGCCGGTGTTGCTGGTGCACCCGATGATGATGTCGGCGAATATGTGGGACGTCACCCGGGCTGAGGGCGCGGTCGGCATCCTGCACGCCGCCGGACTGGATCCCTGGGTGATCGACTTCGGCTCACCGGACAAAGTCGAGGGCGGCATGCGCCGCAACCTGGCCGACCACATCGTCGCGCTGTCCGAGGCCATCGACACCACGGTCGAGAGCACCGGCCAGGACGTGCACCTGGTCGGCTACTCCCAGGGCGGGATGTTCTGCTACCAGGCCGCCGGATATCGGCGTTCCAAAAACATCGCCAGCATCGTGGCGTTCGGATCTCCGGTGGACACTTTGGCTGCGCTGCCGATGGGGGTTCCGCCCAACCTGGCCCAGGCTACCGCCAATTTCATGGCCAACCATGTGTTCAACCGATTGGACATTCCAAGTTGGTTGGCGCGCATGGGTTTTCAGATGATGGACCCGCTCAAGACCGCCAAGGCGCGGCTGGACTTCGTGCGCCAGTTACACGATCGCGAGGCGTTGTTACCCCGGGAAGCGCAGCGCAGGTTCCTGGAGTCCGAAGGCTGGATCGCCTGGTCGGGTCCCGCGGTGTCGGAATTGCTCAAGCAGTTCATCGCCCACAACCGGATGATGACGGGCGGTTTCGCGATCAATGGGCAACTGGTCACGTTGACCGACATCACTTGCCCGGTACTGGCTTTCGTCGGCGAGGTCGACGACATCGGCCAGCCGCCCGCGGTGCGCGGGATCCGGCGCGCGGCCCCCAACGCCGACGTGTACGAGTACACGCTACGGGCAGGCCATTTCGGCTTGGTCGTCGGTTCCAAAGCGGCACAGCAGTCTTGGCCGACCGTCGCGCAATGGGTGCAGTGGATCTCCGGGCAGGGCGACAAACCGGACGGCATCGTGCCGATGGCCGACCAACCGGTCGAACGGACCGACAGCGGCGTCGCATTGAGCTCCCGGGTAGCGCATGGCATCGGCGAGGCGTCCGAAGTGGCGCTGGCGGTTGCCCGCGGCGCGGCCGACGCGGTCGTGGCGGCCAACAAGTCGGTGCGCACGCTGGCGGTCGAAACAGTGCGTACGCTGCCCCGATTGGCACGGCTGGGCCAGATCAACGACCACACCCGGATCTCGCTGGGCCGGATCATCGGCGAACAGGCGCACGACGCGCCGCAGGGCGAGTTCCTGCTGTTCGACGGGCGGGTGCACACCTACGAAGCGGTGAACCGGCGCATCGACAATGTCGTTCGCGGCCTGATCGAAGTCGGCGTCCGGCAGGGCGAACACGTCGGCGTGCTGATGGAGACCCGGCCCAGCGCGTTGGTCGCGATCGCCGCGCTGTCCCGGCTGGGCGCGGTCGCAGTGCTGATGCGGCCCGACGCCGATCTCGCCGCCGCCGTGCGAATCGGCGGCGTCAGCGAAATCATCACCGACCCCACCAATCTGGAGACCGCGCGCCAATTGCCCGGCCAGATCCTGGTTCTCGGTGGGGGTGAGACACGCGATCTGCATCTGCCCGACGACGCGGGCGTCATCGACATGGAGAAGATCGACCCGGACGCGGTCGAGCTGCCGGGCTGGTATCGGCCCAACCCAGGGTTCGCGCGGGACCTGGCTTTCGTCGCGTTCAGCACAATCGGCGGCGAACTGGTCGCCAAGCAGATCACCAACTACCGCTGGGCGCTGTCGGCCTTCGGTACGGCCTCGACGGCCGCGCTGGGACGCGGCGACACCGTCTACTGCCTGACGCCGCTGCATCACGAATCGGGCCTGCTGGTGAGCCTGGGCGGGGCCGTGGTGGGCGGCGCCCGCATCGCGCTGTCGCGCGGGCTGTGCCCGGACCGGTTCGTCGCCGAGTTGCACCAGTACGGCGTCACCGTCGTCTCCTACACCTGGGCCATGCTGCGCGACGTCATCGACGACCCGGCGTTCGTGCTGCACGGCAATCACCCGGTGCGGCTGTTCATCGGCTCCGGTATGCCGACCGGATTGTGGCAGCGCATCGTCGACGTGTTCGCGCCCGCACACGTCGTCGAGTTCTTCGCCACCACCGACGGGCAGGCCGTGCTGGCCAATGTGTCGGGCGCCAAGATCGGCAGCAAGGGCCGGCCGCTGCCTGGCGCCAGCCGCGTCGAACTGGGCGCCTACGACGCAGAACACGATCTGATCCTCGAGAACGACGAGGGCTTCGTACAGGTCGCCGAGGCGGGCGTGCCCGGGGTGCTGCTGGCCCAGCCGCGCGGTCCGATCGACCCCACCGCATCGGTCAAGCGCGGCGTCTTCGCGCCCGCCGACACGTGGATCTCCACCGAGTACCTGTTCCGCCGCGACACCGACGGCGACTACTGGTTGCTGGGCCGGCGTGGCTCGGTGATTCGCACCTCACGCGGCATGGTCTACAGCGAGCCCGTCACCGACGCGCTCGGCCTGGTCACCGGCGTCGACCTCGCGGTCACGTACGGCGTATCGGTGCGCGGCCAGCAGGTCGCCGTGTCGGCGGTGACACTGCGACCGGGCGCCACCATCACAGCGGCGGATCTCACGGAGGCGGTGGCGGGCATGCCTTTCGGGCTGGGGCCCGACATCGTGCACGTTGTCCCGGAGATGACGCTCAGCGCCACCTACCGTCCCGCGGTCAGCGCATTGCGCGCGGCCGGCATCCCGAAGCCGGGACGCCACGCCTGGTATTTCGACACGGCCGCCAACCAGTTCCGGCGCCTGACCTCGTCGGTGCGGACCGAGCTCGTCGGCAGCCACGCATGATCGACGACGCCCTGCTGAGCATCCTGGTGTGCCCCGCCGACCGCGGTCCGCTGCTGCTGATCGACGACACGCTCTACAACCCGCGGCTGCGGCGCGCCTACCGGATCGAGGACGGCATCCCGGTGCTGCTCGTAGACGAGGCCCGCGAGGTTGGCGACGACGAACACGCCAGCCTCATGGCGCGGGCCAACCAGGCAGATCCCCGGTGAGGTAGCGCTGCAGGTTGGGCGCAATGGTTTCGGCAATCTGTTGTGCCGGTAGGGATTTGAACGGATCCAGTTCCAGGATGTAGCGCGCCATCACCACGCCCACCAGCTGGGAGGCGACAAACTGGATACGAATGACGCCGCTCCCCGGGGGATTGTCGACGCGCGAGCCCACCTCGACGGCGATCACTTCTTGGATAAACGAGCGAAACAGACTCACCTCCGAGCCGGTCAGGATCGACCTCAGCGCCGCGATGAACCCCGTGCCGAGCTCGGAATCCCACAACGCCAACAGGGTGGACGGCAGCGTGTAGCCCAGTTCCTCGACCGGAACTTCGCGCAGCCGGCCGATGATGTCCATCGGGTCGATCGGGATCTCAATGGCGGCAGCGAACAGCCGTTCCTTGGTTCCGTAGTAGTGGTGCACCAGCGCGGAATCCACCCCAGCCGCTGCGGCGACCGCCCGAATCGACGTCTTGTGAATCCCGTTGCGCGCGAAGAGCTCCCGAGCGCTTTTCAAGATCCGGTCGCGGGTGTCGGAGGTGCCCGGCGGGCGCCCACGGCGATTGGCCACCGGATTACGGGGTCCGGCGGCGCAATGTCGCCGCGGCCAGGCACAGTGCGGCTATCGCGAAGCCCAGCACCACGATGATGTCGCGCACCGCGATCCAGGTCAGCTCCGGGTGCGCGCCCACCTGCTGCAGCGCCTCCAGGGCATAACTGGCGGGCAGGACATTGCTGATCCACTGCAGCCAGGTCGCCATCAGCGCCCGCGGGACGATGATCCCGGCCAGCAGCAGCTGCGGCACCATCACCAACGGGATGAACTGCACGGCCTGAAATTCCGTGCGGGCGAACGCACTACACAACAAACCCAGCCCGACGCCCAGCACCGCGTTGACGATCGCGATCACGAACACCCACACGGGGCTGCCGGCGGTGTCGAAGCCGAGGAACCAGAACGAGACGATGCAGGCCAGAATCGCTTGCGCCGCAGCAGCAGTCGAGAACGCGCTGCCGTAGGCCATCAACAGGTCGAGCCGACGCAGCGGAGTGGTCAGGATCCGCTCCAGCGTTCCCGATGCTCGTTCCCGCTGCATCGTGATCGACGTGATGATGAACATCAAAAACAGCGGGAAAAGCCCCAGCAGGATCAGGCAGGCGTTGTTGAACGGCGACGGTGTGCCGGGGCGGTGCGGCGCGTTCTCGAACATGAAGTACATCAGCGTGATGACGAGAACCGGCACCAGCACGATCATCGCGACGCTGCGCCGGTCGGCGGCCAACTGCCGCAAAATCCGCGCTGTGGTGGCGGCGTAGGCCTGCAGCCCTAGCCGGCTCGGCGCGCGGTGCTGCGTTTGATGATGGACAGAAACGCTTCCTCGAGTCCCGTGCATCCGGTGTCCTCTCGTAGTTGGGTCGGGGTGGTGTGGGCGACCAAATGACCGTCGCGCATCAGCAACAGGTCACCGCAGTGGTCGGCTTCGTCCATGACGTGACTGGAGACCAGCAGCGTGGTCCCGCCGCGGGCGAGGTCGTGGAACTGCTCCCACAGATCCACCCGCAGTACGGGGTCCAGGCCGACGGTCGGTTCGTCGAGCACGAGCAGCTCCGGCCGGCAGACCAGCGCGCACGCCAGCGACGCCCGGGTGCGCTGACCACCGGAGAGATTCCCGCAGTAGGCGGTGCTGTGATCGGTCAGCCCCACCCGCTCGATCGCGGCGTCGGCGGCGTGGGCGTCGAAACCGTACAGCGACGCGAAGTAGCGAACGTTGTCGACGACGCGCAAGTCGTTGTAGATCGTCGGGTCCTGCGGCATATAGCCGACCCGCCGCCGCAACGGGGCCGAACCCGCGGGGTGTCCCAGGACGGTGACGTTTCCCGACGCCACGATCTGAGTACCGACGATGCAGCGCATGAGCGTGGTCTTGCCGCAGCCGGACGGGCCCAGCAGCCCGGTGATGGTCCCGCGAGCGATCTGCACCGAGAAGTCATGCAGCGCAGGGCGTTTCCCGCGAATCACCCGCAGATGACGGATGTCGACCGCCGCGTCGGCGCCCCGCGCAAGCAATTCATCACTTGATGAAGTCATCATGTGATGAATATCCGCCTTGCCGAGTCGGCTGTCAAGAGGCAGGCAGAATCTCTCCGGTGAGCGCTGACGAACTAGCCGGCGACCCGCTGTCGGCCGCGCGGCGGCTGCTGGGCGCCACCCTGACCGGTCGCGGCGTCAGCGCGATGATCGTCGAGGTCGAGGCCTATGGCGGGGTTCCGGACGGCCCATGGCCGGACGCTGCGGCGCACTCATATCGCGGGATCAGCGGCCGCAACGCGGTGATGTTCGGGCCGCCCGGTCGGCTCTACACCTACCGCAGCCACGGCATTCACGTGTGTGCCAACGTGGCCTGCGGTCCCGATGGCACAGCGGCCGCCGTCCTGCTGCGCGCCGGTGCCATCCAAAGCGGCATCGACGTCGCCCGCTCGCGGCGAGGCGACGCGGCGCGGACCTTTGCGCTGGCCCGTGGGCCGGGGAATCTGTGCTCGGCGCTGGGAATCACGATGGACGACAACGGGATCGACCTGTTCGACCCGAACAGCCCGGTGCGGCTCGAGCTCAACGACGTCGTTGCGGGGGTCGCGGGTCCACGGGTAGGGATCAGCGTCGCGGCCGACCGGCCATGGCGGTTGTGGCTGCAGGGCCGGCCGGAGGTCTCGGCCTACCGGCGCAGCCCCCGAGCACCCGCCCCAGGGGCCAGCGATTAGCGAAGATCGGAGAAGATCTATCCATGGGCACGATCCTCGACGAGCTGAGCTGGCGCGGGCTGATTGCGCAGTCCACCGACCCCGACGCGCTGGCCGCCGCCGTCGCCCAAGGACCTATCACCCTCTACGCGGGGTTTGACCCCACCGCACCGAGCCTGCACGCCGGACACCTGGTGCCGCTCTTGGCGCTGCGCCGCTTCCAGCGCGCGGGGCACCGGCCGATCGTGCTCGCCGGCGGCGCCACCGGCCTGATCGGCGATCCGCGAGACAGCGGCGAGCGCGTGCTCAACGCCGCGGAGACGGTCTTGGACTGGACGGACCGGATCCGCGGCCAGCTGGAACGGTTCGTCGACTTCGACGATTCACCGACCGGCGCGATCGTCGAAAACAACCTCGAGTGGACCAGCGGCATGTCGGCGATCGAGCTTCTGCGCGACATCGGAAAACACTTCTCGGTCAACGTGATGCTCGACCGCGACACCATCCGGCGCCGCCTCGAGGGCGAGGGCATCTCCTACACCGAATTCAGCTACATGCTCTTGCAGGCCAACGACTACGTGGAGCTATACCGGCGCCATAACTGCGTGCTGCAGATCGGGGGGTCGGACCAGTGGGGCAACATCGTCGCCGGGGTCCGCTTGGTGCGCCAAAAGCTCGGTGCGAGCGTGCATGCGCTGACGGTCCCGCTGGTGACCTCCGCCGACGGCACGAAGTTCGGGAAGTCCACTGGCGGCGGCAACGTGTGGCTGGATCCGGAGCTGACGACGCCGTACGCCTGGTACCAGTACTTCGTCAACACCGCCGACTCCGACGTCATCCGGTACCTGCGCTGGTTCACTTTCCTGTCCGCCGACGAGCTGGCCGAGCTGGAGCAGGCGACCGTCGACCGGCCGCAGGAGCGGGCCGCGCAACGGCGGCTGGCCCGCGAGCTCACCACGCTCGTGCACGGCGAGACGGCCACCGAGGCCGTCGAACATGCCAGCCGGGCGTTGTTCGGCCGCGGCGAGCTAGCGCGCCTGGACGAGGCCACGCTGACCGCCGCGTTGCGGGAAACCCCGGTCGCGGAGCTGAAGCCCGGCGCGCCGGATGGGATTGTCGACCTGCTGGTGGCCAGCGGCCTGTGCGCGAGCAAGGGCGCCGCACGGCGCACGATCGCCGAGGGCGGGGTGGCGGTCAACAACACCAAGATCGGCGACGAGGACTGGGCGCCACAGCCAACCGACTTCCTGCACGGGCGGTGGCTGGTGCTGCGCCGGGGCAAGCGGAACATCGCCGGCGTCGAGCGCGTTGACTGACCATCGCGAGCCGAAACTCGGGATCTAGCAGCCCATTTGACTCTCAGTTTCCCCTCGCGTAACTTGTTGTCGTCGCGCTGCGGCGGGTCCGCGACGCGACGGCATCCCTGAGGAATACCTCGGCATTCGAGGAATACCTCGGCATTCGAGGATGTTCCACCTGTCCGCTCTGTCAGTTCGCGGCAATCGCCGCGGGCTGGTTGCGCGGCCGCTGGGATGCGGGTGTTGTTTGAGAACTCAATAGTGTGTTTGGTGGTTTTGTTTGTTGTTGTTTTTTGCCATGCCTTGACTGCCCCGTGGTTGGGGTGTGGTTTTTGTTTGTTTGTCAGGTTGTTTCTCTGAATGGTTTTTGTTTGGAGAGTTTGATCCTGGCTCAGGACGAACGCTGGCGGCGTGCTTAACACATGCAAGTCGAACGGAAAGGTTCTTTCGGGAACACTCGAGTGGCGAACGGGTGAGTAACACGTGGGTGATCTGCCCTGCACTTCGGGATAAGCTTGGGAAACTGGGTCTAATACCGGATAGGACCACATGCTGCATGGTGTGTGGTGGAAAGCTTTTTTGCGGTGTGGGATGGGCCCGCGGCCTATCAGCTTGTTGGTGGGGTGATGGCCTACCAAGGCGACGACGGGTAGCCGGCCTGAGAGGGTGTCCGGCCACACTGGGACTGAGATACGGCCCAGACTCCTACGGGAGGCAGCAGTGGGGAATATTGCACAATGGGCGCAAGCCTGATGCAGCGACGCCGCGTGGGGGATGACGGCCTTCGGGTTGTAAACCTCTTTCACCATCGACGAAGCTTCAGCGTGTTGTTGGGGTGACGGTAGGTGGAGAAGAAGCACCGGCCAACTACGTGCCAGCAGCCGCGGTAATACGTAGGGTGCGAGCGTTGTCCGGAATTACTGGGCGTAAAGAGCTCGTAGGTGGTTTGTCGCGTTGTTCGTGAAATTCCCTGGCTTAACTGGGGGCGTGCGGGCGATACGGGCAGACTGGAGTACTGCAGGGGAGACTGGAATTCCTGGTGTAGCGGTGGAATGCGCAGATATCAGGAGGAACACCGGTGGCGAAGGCGGGTCTCTGGGCAGTAACTGACGCTGAGGAGCGAAAGCGTGGGGAGCGAACAGGATTAGATACCCTGGTAGTCCACGCCGTAAACGGTGGGTACTAGGTGTGGGTTTCCTTCCTTGGGATCCGTGCCGTAGCTAACGCATTAAGTACCCCGCCTGGGGAGTACGGCCGCAAGGCTAAAACTCAAAGGAATTGACGGGGGCCCGCACAAGCGGCGGAGCATGTGGATTAATTCGATGCAACGCGAAGAACCTTACCTGGGTTTGACATGCACAGGACGGCATCAGAGATGGTGCTTCCCTTGTGGTCTGTGTGCAGGTGGTGCATGGCTGTCGTCAGCTCGTGTCGTGAGATGTTGGGTTAAGTCCCGCAACGAGCGCAACCCTTGTCTCATGTTGCCAGCGCGTGATGGCGGGGACTCGTGAGAGACTGCCGGGGTCAACTCGGAGGAAGGTGGGGATGACGTCAAGTCATCATGCCCCTTATGTCCAGGGCTTCACACATGCTACAATGGCCGGTACAAAGGGCTGCGATGCCGTGAGGTTTAGCGAATCCTTGTAAAGCCGGTCTCAGTTCGGATCGGGGTCTGCAACTCGACCCCGTGAAGTCGGAGTCGCTAGTAATCGCAGATCAGCAATGCTGCGGTGAATACGTTCCCGGGCCTTGTACACACCGCCCGTCACGTCATGAAAGTCGGTAACACCCGAAGCCCATGGCCTAACCCGCAAGGGAGGGAGTGGTCGAAGGTGGGATCGGCGATTGGGACGAAGTCGTAACAAGGTAGCCGTACCGGAAGGTGCGGCTGGATCACCTCCTTTCTAAGGAGCACCACGAAATGGGGTGCGCACTGGGCGCATTCCGAGCCGTGAGGAGTTCTCGCCTGTAGTGGGTGGGGGCTGGGTGCACAACAACGTTGAAAACAAGATCGCCGGCACACTGTTGGGTCCTGAGGCAACACCTGTGTGTTGTCGCCTCGCTTGGTGGTGGGGTGTGGTGTTTGAGTTGTGGATAGTGGTTGCGAGCATCTGAAAGCAAAAGCTGTTGTTTGACGGTTTTTGTCGAGTGTTTTGTGTGTAAGTGTGTTAGGGCGCATGGTGGATGCCTTGGCATCAGGGGCCGATGAAGGACGTGGGAGGCTGCGATATGCCTCGGGGAGTTGTCAACCGAGCGTGGATCCGAGGATGTCCGAATGGGGTAACCCGGCACCAGTGATGTGGTGTCACCACACGTTGAATGTATAGGCGTGTGGGGGGAACGCGGGGAAGTGAAACATCTCAGTACCCGTAGGAGAAGAAAACAAGTGTGATTCCGTTAGTAGTGGCGAGCGAACGCGGAGGATGGCTAAACCGTATGCATGTGATACCCGGCGGGGGTTGTGTGTGCGGTGTTGTGGGGCGTTTTCGTTTCGGGTCCGCCGGCCTGGGCGGGAGTGAGAAATCGTGGTGTTAGTCGAAGTGGCCTGGGATGGTCTGCCGTAGACGGTGAGAGCCCGGTAGGCGAAAACATCATGGCTCCTGTGGAAGCGTTCCCGAGTAGCAGCGGGCCCGTGGAATCTGCTGTGAATCTGCCGGGACCACCCGGTAAGCCTGAATACTTCCTGATGACCGATAGCGGATTAGTACCGTGAGGGAATGGTGAAAAGTACCCCGGGAGGGGAGTGAAAGAGTACCTGAAACCGTGTGCCTACAATCCGTCAAAGCCTCTTTGTGGGGTGATGGCGTGCCTTTTGAAGAATGAGCCTGCGAGTCACTGACATGTCGCGAGGTTAACCCGTTGTGGGGGAGCCGCAGCGAAAGCGAGTCTGAATAGGGCGTATCCCCACGTGTGTGGGGTGTAGTGGTGTGTTGTGGACCCGAAGCGGGGTGATCTACCCATGGCCAGGGTGAAGCGCGGGTAAGACCGCGTGGAGGCCCGAACCCACTTAGGTTGAAGACTGAGGGGATGAGTTGTGGGTAGGGGTGAAAGGCCAATCAAACTCCGTGATAGCTGGTTCTCCCCGAAATGCATTTAGGTGCAGCGTTGCATGGTTCACTGCGGAGGTAGAGCTACTGGATGGCCGATGGGCCCTACTAGGTTACTGACGTCAGCCAAACTCCGAATGCCGTAGTGGGAAGTGTGGCAGTGAGACGGCGGGGGATAAGCTCCGTGCGTCGAAAGGGAAACAGCCCAGATCGCCGGCTAAGGCCCCTAAGCGTGTGCTAAGTGGGAAAGGATGTGCAGTCGCAAAGACAACCAGGAGGTTGGCTTAGAAGCAGCCATCCTTGAAAGAGTGCGTAATAGCTCACTGGTCAAGTGATTGTGCGCCGATAATGTAGCGGGGCTCAAGCACACCGCCGAAGCCGCGGCAACGGCCCTTCGGGGTTGTTGGGTAGGGGAGCGTCCCCTCACCAGCGAAGCCACAGGGTGACCTAGTGGTGGAGGTGTGGGGAGTGAGAATGCAGGCATGAGTAGCGATAAGGCAAGTGAGAACCTTGCCCGCCGGAAGACCAAGGGTTCCTGGGCCAGGCCAGTCCGCCCAGGGTGAGTCGGGACCTAAGGCGAGGCCGACAGGCGTAGTCGATGGACAACGGGTTGATATTCCCGTACCCGTGTGTGCGCGCCCGTACCGAATCAGCGGTACTAACCACCCAAACGGTGCGTGATCGGTGATCTTCGGATCAGTGACGCGTGCCTGCTGCGTGGGATCTTCGCTGGTAGTAGGTAAGCGATGGGGTGACGCAGGAAGGTAGCCGTACCAGCCGATGGTGGTGCTGGGGCAAGCCCGTAGGACGAACGATAGGCAAATCCGTCGTTCATGAGTCCGAGAGGTGATGCATAGCCGATTGGGGTGAATTCGGTGATCCTATGCTGCCGAGAAAAGCCTCTAGCGAGTGCACACACGGCCCGTACCCCAAACCGACACAGGTGGTCAGGTAGAGAATACCGAGGCGTACGAGTCAACTATGGTTAAGGAACTCGGCAAAATGCCCCCGTAACTTCGGGAGAAGGGGGACCCCAACACCGTGAACCCACTTGCTGGGGGAGCGGGATGGGGTGGCACAAACCAGTGAGAAGCGACTGTTTACTAAAAACACAGGTCCGTGCGAAGTCGCAAGACGAGGTATACGGACTGACGCCTGCCCGGTGCTGGAAGGTTAAGAGGACCGGTTAACCGAAGTAATTCGGTGAAGCTGAGAATTTAAGCCCCAGTAAACGGCGGTGGTAACTATAACCATCCTAAGGTAGCGAAATTCCTTGTCGGGTAAGTTCCGACCTGCACGAATGGCGTAACGACTTCTCAACTGTCTCAACCATAGACTCGGCGAAATTGCACTACGAGTAAAGATGCTCGTTACGCGCGGCAGGACGAAAAGACCCCGGGACCTTCACTACAACTTGGTATTGATGTTCGATGCGGTTTGTGTAGGATAGGTGGGAGACTGTGAAACCAGAACGCCAGTTTTGGTGGAGTCGTTGTTGAAATACCACTCTGATCGTATTGGACATCTAACCTCGAACCCTGAACCGGGTTCAGGGACAGTGCCTGGCGGGTAGTTTAACTGGGGCGGTTGCCTCCTAAAATGTAACGGAGGCGCCCAAAGGTTCCCTCAACCTGGACGGCAATCAGGTGGCGAGTGCAAGTGCACAAGGGAGCTTGACTGCAAGACGGACATGTCAAGCAGGGACGAAAGTCGGGACTAGTGATCCGGCACCCCCGAGTGGAAGGGGTGTCGCTCAACGGATAAAAGGTACCCCGGGGATAACAGGCTGATCTTCCCCAAGAGTCCATATCGACGGGATGGTTTGGCACCTCGATGTCGGCTCGTCGCATCCTGGGGCTGGAGCAGGTCCCAAGGGTTGGGCTGTTCGCCCATTAAAGCGGCACGCGAGCTGGGTTTAGAACGTCGTGAGACAGTTCGGTCTCTATCCGCCGCGCGCGTCAGAAGCTTGAGGAAACCTGTCCCTAGTACGAGAGGACCGGGACGGACGAACCTCTGGTGCACCAGTTGTCCCGCCAGGGGCACCGCTGGATAGCCACGTTCGGCCAGGATAACCGCTGAAAGCATCTAAGCGGGAAACCTTCTCCAAGACCAGGCTTCTCACCCTCTAGGAGGGATAAGGCCCCCCGCAGACCACGGGATCAATAGACCAGACCTACACACCCGGCAACGGGCGCAGGGAACTGGCACTAACCGGCCGAAAACTTACCCACACGCAACCACACCACAACCCCCACAACCCCACCCCACCACCAACAACTAAACTAGAATAGAATTCAATAAAGTTACGGCGGTCCATAGCGGCAGGGAAACGCCCGGCCCCATCCCGAACCCGGAAGCTAAGCCTGCCAGCGCCGATGATACTACCCACCCCGGGTGGAAAAGTAGGACACCGCCGAACACCCACAAAAAGGGCACCCACAAGGTGCCCTTTTTCAATTCGCAGAAATTGCGCTTCTTCGGTGCTTAATTATGGCGCCGTTGAATGTACCCGTATCCTTTAGCGCGGGGACGCAACCGGAGGTGAATGGCACGAGTGGACACGCCTAACGGCAGGGAGGAACGGGCGCCGCGGCGTGGGCCCCGTTCGGGTCCGGGTCGCGCGCGCAGAGCCCAGCCGCAACCTCCGCGCAAAGACGACACGCGCGCCACGCCGCCGGTCCCATCCGACATCGAGCCGCGCCAACTCGCGCCCGAAATCCGGCGTGAGCTCAGCACTTTGGACCGCGCCACCGCCGATGCGGTGGCCCGCCATTTAGTCGCCGCGGGCGAGCTGCTCGACGAGGACCCGCACGCCGCGCTGGAGCATGCACGGGCGGCCCGCGCCCGGTCCGGCCGCATCGCCGCGGTCCGGGAAGCCGTCGGGATCGCCGCTTACCACTGCGGCGACTGGGCGCAAGCCCTGGCCGAGCTGCGAGCCGCCCGCCGGATGGGCAGCAAGTCGCCGCTGCTTCCGCTGATCGCCGACTGCGAACGCGGTCTCGGCCGGCCCGAGCGCGCCGTCGAGTTGGCGCGCGGCCCCGAAGCGGCGCAGCTGTCCGGCGATGACGCCGACGAAATGCGCATCGTCGCGGCCGGCGCCCGCGCGGACCTCGGCCAGCTCGAACAGGCGCTGATGGTGCTATCCACCCCGCAGCTCGATCCCGCGCGTACCGGGACGACCGCCGCTCGGCTGTTCTACGCCTACGCCGACACACTGCTGGCCCTCGACCGCGGCGACGAGGCGCTGCAGTGGTTCCTGCGCGCCGCCGCCGCCGATATCGACGGCGTCACCGACGCCGAAGACCGCGTGAGTGAGCTCGGCTGACGTGGGAACGCTTGCGCAGGAATATGATTGCCTGCTTCTGGATCTCGACGGCACGGTGTTTCGCGGTCACCAACTCACCGAGGGCGCGGCGGAGTCGCTGGACAAGGCGCCCGGCCGCAAGCTGTTCATCACCAACAATGCCTCCCGTAGCGCGGACGAGGTGGCGGCCCATCTGCGCGACCTGGGCCTGGACGCCACCGGCGACGCCGTCGTCACCAGCGCGCAGACCGCCGCCCATGTGCTCGCCGGCCAGCTGTCCCCCGACTCGCGGGTGCTGATCGTCGGCACCGAGTCGCTGGCCAACGAGATCGCCGCGGTCGGCTTGCGGCCGGTGCGGCTCTCGCAGGACAAACCCGACGCCGTCGTGCAAGGCCATTCGCCGCAAACCTGTTGGACCGACCTGGCCGAGGCCGCATTGGCCATCAGGGCCGGGGCGCTGTGGGTGGCGGCGAACGTCGATCCCACCCTGCCGTCGGAGCGCGGACTGCTGCCCGGCAACGGGTCTATGGTGGCCGCGCTGAAAACCGCTACCGACGCCGAACCGCAAATAGCCGGCAAACCGTCGCCCGCCTTGATCAAGGATGCGTTGGCGCGCGGCGACTTTCGCGCACCGCTGGTGGTCGGCGACCGGTTGGACACGGATATCGCCGGCGCCAATGCGGCGGGGCTGCCCAGCATCATGGTGCTCACCGGGGTCAACTCCGCGCGTGATGCGGTGCACGCCATACCGGCACAACGGCCCACTCATATCGGACACGATCTGCGCTCCCTGCACCAGGACACCGACATGCTTGAGGTTGCGCCGCAGCGAGCCTGGCATGTCGAGTTCCGCGACGGAACGGTGAGAGTCACCACCCGCGGAGACGACGAGGACAGCGACGGCCTGTCGGTGGTTCGCGCCGTCGCCAGCGCGGTGTGGCAAGCGCCCGCCGGCGATGGTCCCGTCACTGTCGAGCCCGGTGACGACGCGGCCCGCGACGCCCTGCAGCGCTGGTCTCTGGTGTAAATCGGCTAGCGTTAGGAGCGCAATGACTACGGAACCTGATCAGATTCGCGCCCAGATCGACGCTGTGCTCGCCGAACTGCCCGAGCTTGCCGACGGCGAGAACGAGCTTGACGAGGCCAAACTCGAGGACATAGCGCGGCGGCTTTCCGCGGCACACGACACGCTGGTGCGCGCCCTGGAGATGGCGGAGAAGGGCTGAGTGCGCGGTGCCACGGCGTGCCCGTGTTGACGTCGAACTGGTTCGGCGCGGGCTGGCGCGATCTCGCCAGCAGGCCGCCGAACTGATCGGCGCCGGCAAGGTGAGCATCGACGGCATGCCGGCGGTCAAACCCGCCACCGCGGTCGCGGTCACCGCGACCCTGCGCGTCGCCGGCGATGCAGACCACAGCTGGGTGTCGCGTGGCGCCCACAAGCTCATCGGCGCACTCGACATCTTCGGCATCAGCGTCGAAGGCCGTCGCTGTCTGGACGCCGGCGCGTCAACCGGTGGATTCACTCAAGTGCTGCTGGACCGCGGAGCTTGTGAAGTGATCGCCGTCGATGTCGGCTACGGTCAGCTGGCGTGGTCGCTGCGCTCGGATCCACGGGTCGTCGTCGTCGAGCGAACCAATGTCCGGGATTTGTCGCCGTCGAGTATCGGCGGCCCGGTCGAGGTGATAGTGGCTGACCTGTCGTTCATCTCGCTGACCACCGTGTTGCCTGCGCTGGCTGAATGCGCGTCGTCCGACGCCGATATCGTTCCCATGGTGAAGCCGCAGTTCGAGGTGGGCAAAGGCCAGGTGGGCGCCGGCGGTGTGGTGCGCGATCCCGTACTGCGCGCCGACGCCGTGCTCTGTGTGGCGCGAAGCGCCGAAAACCTGGGCTGGCACACCGTCGGCGTCACCGCCAGCCCGCTACCGGGTCCGTCGGGCAACGTCGAATACTTCCTGTGGCTGCGCACCGATCAAGGCTTGTGCGGTGACGCATTGGTGCAGGCCGTCCGCAGTGCTGTGAACGAAGGTCCGCAATGACCAAGGAACGCACGGTCCTGCTGGTGGTGCACACCGGCCGCGAGGAGGCCACCGAGACTGCACGTCGCGTCGAGAAAGTGCTGGGCGACAACGGTATTGGGCTGCGCATGCTGTCGGCCGAAGCGGTCGACCGGGGATCGCTGCACCTGGCGCCCGACGACATGCGGGCGTTGGGCGTCGACATCGATGTGGTCGACGCCGATCCGCACGCCGCCGACGGCTGCGAACTGGTGATCGTGCTCGGCGGCGACGGCACCTTCTTGCGGGCAGCCGAGCTGGCACGCAACGCGAGCATTCCGGTGTTGGGCGTAAACCTGGGCCGCATCGGCTTTTTGGCCGAAGCGGAGGCGGAGCACATCGACACCGCACTCGAGCATGTCATCGCCCGCACGTACCGGGTGGAGGAGCGGCTGACGCTGGACGTCGCGGTGCGCGTCGAAGGCCGGGTCATCGATCGCGGATGGGCGCTCAACGACGCCAGCCTGGAGAAGGGCCCACGTCTCGGGGTGCTCGGGGTGGTCGTCGAGGTCGACGGTCGGCCGGTGTCAACGTTCGGGTGTGACGGGGTGCTGGTGTCGACGCCGACGGGATCCACCGCCTACGCATTCTCCGCCGGCGGGCCGGTGCTGTGGCCGGACCTGGAGGCAATCCTGGTGGTGCCCAACAACGCTCACGCGCTGTTCGCCAGGCCGATGGTCACCAGCCCGGAGGCTACCGTCGCCATCGAAGTCGAGGCGGGCGGGCACGACGCGCTGGTGTTCTGCGACGGCCGCCGCGAAATGTTGGTGCCCGCGGGCGGACGGCTCGAGGTGACGAGATGTGAGACGGCGGTGAAATGGGCGCGGTTGGACAGTGCGCCGTTCACCGACCGTTTGGTGCGAAAGTTCCGGCTGCCGGTCACCGGCTGGCGCGGGCAATAACCGTGCTGACCGAAATACGGATCGAGTCGCTCGGCGCCATCAGCGTCGCGACGGCCGAGTTCGACCGCGGCCTGACGGTGCTGACCGGCGAAACGGGCACCGGAAAGACCATGGTGGTCACCGGGCTGCACTTGCTGGGCGGCGCACGCGCCGACGCGACCCGGGTGCGTTCCGGGGCCGGCCGGGCCGTCGTCGAAGGTCGTTTCAGCACAGTCGATCTCGACGAGGCCGCGGCGTCACGCATCGACGAGATTCTCGACGCAGCCGGGGCGGAGCGCGACGAGGACGGCAGCGTGATCGCGCTGCGTTCGGTCAGCCGCGACGGGCCGTCACGCGCCTACCTCGGCGGCCGCAGCGTGCCGGCCAAGTCGCTGAGCGGTTTCACGGCGGAATTGCTTACCCTGCATGGGCAAAACGATCAGCTGCGCCTGATGCGGCCCGACGAGCAGCGCGCTGCGCTCGACCGGTTCGCAGACGTCGGTGCGCGGCTGGAGCGATACCGCAAACTGCGCGACGCGTGGCTGTCGGCGCGGCGCGACCTCATCGACCGCACCGACCGGGCGCGCGAATTGGCGCAGGAGGCCGATCGGCTGAAATTCGCTCTGCACGAGATCGACACGGTGGACCCGGCGCCCGGTGAGGACGACGCGCTGATCGACGACATTCGCCGGCTCTCCGAACTGGATGCGTTGCGTGAGGCGGCCGCCGGCGCCCGTGCGGCGTTGTCGGGAGCGGCCGAGGACACCGCGGAATCCGGGCCCGCCTCGGCGTCCGACTGCCTGGCCCGGGCCAAGGCGGCCTTGGAGTCGACCGACGACACGACGCTGCACGAGCTGGCCGCTCAACTCGAGGAGGCGCTGACGGTGGTCTCCGATGCGGCTCGCGAGCTGGGCGCATACCTGGATGCGCTGCCCGCCGATGCCAGCGCATTGGACACCAAGCTCGCCCGACAGGCCGAGTTGCGCACGCTGACCCGCAAATACGCCGCCGATATCGACGGGGTGCTGGCGTGGGCCCGCGAATCGCGAGAGCGGCTGGCCCACTTGGACGTTTCCGAAGAGGCGTTGACCGGACTGCAGCGCCGCGTCGATGAATTGGCGGTCCAATTAGCCGACGCCGCAGCCGATCTCAGCAAGGCTCGCGGCCAAGCGGCCAAGCGACTGGCCAAAGCGGTCACCGCCGAACTGTCGGGCCTGGCGATGGGCGACGCCGAGTTCACGATCACCGTGACAACCCTGTCCGCCGGTGACGACGACCCCGCGGCGCTGACGCTCTCCTCGGGAGCGCGCGTGCATGCCGGCGGGGACGGCACCGACCAGGTCGAGTTCGGCTTCGCCGCACACCGCGGCATGACGGTGCTGCCGTTGTCCAAAAGCGCGTCCGGCGGCGAGCTGTCCCGGGTGATGCTGGCCTTGGAGGTTGTGCTGGCGACATCGCGAAAACAGACCGCGGGCACCACGATGGTGTTCGACGAGGTCGACGCCGGCGTCGGTGGCCGGGCGGCGGTGCAGATCGGTCGCCGGCTGGCGCGGTTGGCCCGCAGCCAGCAGGTGATCGTCGTGACGCATTTGCCGCAGGTGGCCGCCTACGCCGACGTGCACCTGATGGTGGACAGCACCGGGCGGGACGGCGCCAGCGGCGTACGGCGCCTCGACGGCGACGAGCGGGTGGCCGAACTGGCCAGGATGCTGGCCGGGCTCGGTGAGTCCGACAGCGGGCGCGCCCACGCCCGCGAACTGCTCGACGCCGCGCAATGTGACCGGATCGCAACCTGAACAGTTCTCATGCTGTGACAGCTGTGACAAGATACAACTTCTGAGGCTCCTGTTACGGCGCGCCTCCACGCTTGGTCACGCCTTCACCGACAGAATCGCCGCATGAAGATGTCAGCGCTTTTGTCCCGTAACACCGAGCGGCCGGGTGTCGTCGGCACCGCCCGAGTCGACCGCGACATCGACCGGCTGCTGCGACGCGTATGCCCCGGCGACATCGTGGTGCTCGACGTGTTGGATCTGGACCGGATCACCGCCGACGCGCTCGTCGACGCCGAGATCGCGGCCGTCGTCAACGCGTCCCCCTCGGTGTCGGGGCGCTACCCCAATCAGGGTCCAGAGGTGTTGGTGGCAAACGGTGTCACGCTGATCGACGAGACGGGACCCGAGGTCTTCAAGAAGGTCAAGGACGGCGCGAAGATCCGGCTGTACAACGGCGGGGTTTACTCCGGCGATCGGCGGCTGGTCCGGGGCACGGAGCGCACCGACCACGAGATCGCCGACCTGATGCAGGAGGCCAAGAGCGGGTTGGTGGCACACCTGGAAGCTTTCGCGGGCAACACGATTGAGTTCATCCGTAGTGAAAGCCCGCTGCTGATCGACGGAATCGGCATCCCCGACGTCGACGTCGACCTGCGCCGCCGGCACGTCGTGTTAGTCGGCGACGAGCCGCACGCCGAGGAGGACCTCAAGCGCCTCAAGCCGTTCATCAAGGAATACCAACCCGTGCTGATCGGCGTCGGCACCGGCGCCGACGTGGTGCGCAAGGCGGGTTATCGCCCACAGATCATCGTCGGCGACCCGAGCCAAATGAGCGTCGACGTTCTCAAATGTGGCGCGCAGGTGGTGTTGCCGGCCGACGCCGACGGCCACGCGCCCGGCCTGGAGCGCATCCAGGACCTCGGTGTCGGCGCAATGACGTTCCCGGCTGCCGGTTCCCCCATGGACCTGGCGCTGCTCTTGGCCGACCATCACGGTGCTGCGTTGCTGGTGACCGCGGGGCATACCGCCAATATCGAGACTTTCTTCGACCGGACCCGCCAGCAGAGCAACCCGTCGACGTTTTTGACCCGGCTGCGGGTAGGAGAAAAGCTGGTGGACGCCAAGGCCGTTGCCACCTTGTACCGCAACCGGATTTCGGCCGGTGCCATCGCATTCCTGGTGCTGGCGATGCTGATCGCGGTCAGCATCATGCTGTGGGTCTCACGTACTGATGCCCTCGTGATGCACTGGGTGGTCGAGTATTGGAACCGATTCTCGCTCTGGGTCCAGGGCTGGGTCCGCTAGAACAGTGATTTCCCTACGGCAGCATGCGATTTCGCTGGCCGCGGTGTTCCTTGCGCTGGCGGTCGGAGTCGTCCTGGGCTCGGGCGTGCTGTCGGACACGCTGCTGTCGGGACTGCGCGAGGAGAAGCGGGATCTGCACTCCCAGATTGACTCGCTGAACGACCAGAAGAACGTCTTGAATGAAAAGCTCACCGCGGCAAACGCTTTCGACGCACAGATGGCGGGACGGATTGTTCACGACGCGCTGAGCGGCAAATCCGTCGTCGTCTTCCGCACCCCCGACGCACACGACGACGACGTCGACGCGCTGTCGAAGGTCATCGGTCAGGCCGGGGGCGCGGTCACCGGCACGGTGTCGCTGACACAGGAGTTCGTCGACGCCAACTCAGCGGAGAAACTGCGGTCGGTGGTGAACTCGTCGATCGTGCCGGCGGGCGCCCAGTTGAGTACCAGGCTGGTGGACCAGGGCTCGCAGGCCGGCGACCTGCTGGGTATCGCCTTGCTGCTCAACCGGGATCCGGCGGTTCCGCCCGTCGACGACACCCAGCGCGACACCGTGCTGGCGGCGCTGCGCGACACCGGATTTATCGCCTACCGCGACCAGCACATCGGGGCATCCAACGCCGCGCTGGTGATCACCGGCGGTGGCCTCGGCGACGACGCCGGCAACCAGGGCGCCACCGTGGCACGGTTCGCCGCGGCGCTGGCCCCGCACGGTTCGGGCGTGGTGCTGGCCGGGCGCGACGGGTCGTCGGTCGGAACGGCCGCGGTGGCGGTGGCCCGCGCCGACGCCGGCGTCGCCTCGGCGATCAGCACCGTCGACGACGTGGACGCCGAACCCGGGCGAATCACCGCCATCCTGGGGCTGGCCGACCTGGTCAACGGCGGACACACCGGCCAGTACGGCATCGGTCACGGCGCCGGGGCCCTCACCGTCGCGCAGTAGTTCTCGGCCGGGCGTGTCAGCGACCGGCCCGCGGGGTCAGTGTTAGGGTGGGGTTCCGTGGGTCGGAAGCCAACCCTGCGCCGTCTTCACGGAGGTTGCTCTTTTGCGTAAGCATCCGCAAACCGCCACCAAGCACCTCTTCGTCAGCGGCGGCGTCGTTTCCTCGCTGGGCAAAGGGCTGACCGCCAGCAGCCTCGGGCAGCTGTTGACCGCGCGCGGGTTGCAGGTGACCATGCAAAAGCTCGACCCGTACCTCAACGTCGACCCGGGCACGATGAACCCCTTCCAGCACGGCGAGGTTTTCGTCACCGAGGACGGCGCCGAGACCGACCTCGACGTCGGCCACTACGAGCGGTTCCTCGACCGCGACCTGTCCGGTTCGGCGAATGTCACTACCGGACAGGTGTATTCGTCGGTGATCGCCAAAGAACGCCGGGGCGAATACCTGGGCGACACCGTCCAAGTGATTCCTCACATCACCGACGAGATCAAGCGGCGGATCCTGGCGATGGCCGAGCCGGACGCCGACGGCAACCGCCCGGACGTCGTGATCACCGAAATCGGCGGCACGGTAGGCGATATCGAGTCTCAGCCATTCCTGGAGGCGGCACGCCAGGTGCGCCATGATCTCGGCCGGGAGAACGTCTTTTTCCTGCACGTGTCTTTGGTGCCCTACCTGGCGCCGTCGGGCGAATTGAAAACCAAACCGACCCAGCACTCGGTGGCGGCGCTGCGCAGCATCGGTATCACACCCGATGCGTTGATCCTTCGCTGTGACCGCGACGTTCCCGAACCGCTGAAGAACAAGATCGCGCTGATGTGTGACGTCGACATCGACGGCGTCATCTCCACTCCCGACGCGCCCTCCATCTACGACATCCCCAAGGTGCTGCACCGCGAGGAGCTCGACGCGTACGTGGTGCGCCGGCTCAACCTGCCGTTCCGCGACGTCGACTGGACCGAATGGGACGACCTGTTGCGCCGGGTGCACGAGCCGCAGGAGACGGTGCGAATCGCCTTGGTGGGCAAGTACATTGACCTTTCCGATGCGTACCTGTCGGTCAGCGAAGCGCTGCGCGCCGGCGGGTTCAAGCATCACGCGCGGGTCGAGATGCGCTGGGTAGCGTCCGATGACTGCGAAACCACGAGCGGTGCGGCGGCCGCATTGGGCGACGTGGACGGCGTACTGATCCCCGGCGGGTTCGGGATCCGCGGCATCGAGGGCAAGATCGGCGCCATCAGTTACGCGCGGTCGCGTGGGCTGCCGGTACTGGGACTGTGTCTTGGCTTGCAGTGCATCGTGATCGAAGCTGCTCGTTCTGTCGGCCTGAGCCAGGCCAATTCTGCGGAGTTCGACCCGGCCACGCCGGATCCCGTCATCTCCACGATGGCCGATCAGCAGGACATTGTCGCGGGCGAGGCGGATCTCGGCGGCACCATGCGGCTCGGCTCCTACCCGGCGGTGCTGGAGCCGGATTCCATTGTCGCGCAGGCATATCAGTCGACACAGGTGAGCGAGCGACACCGGCACCGCTACGAAGTCAACAACGCCTACCGCGAGAAGATCGCCGAAAGCGGGCTGAGGTTTTCCGGCACGTCACCCGACGGTCATCTGGTGGAGTTCGTCGAATATCCCGCCGAGATACACCCGTTCGTCGTCGGAACCCAAGCGCATCCCGAACTGAAGAGCCGGCCCACCCGCCCGCACCCGCTGTTCGTCGCTTTCGTGGGGGCGGCGCTGGACTACAAGGCGGCCGAGCGGCTGCCGGTGGAGATTCCCGAGCACCGGGCCAACGGCAACGAACACCGCGACGGCGTCAGCGCCCCACTAGCCGAACCCGTGACCCGTGGGTGAGCACGTTTTCGAGACCACGTCGTCCGAAACACTGCACACCGGAAAGATTTTCGCGCTTCGCACCGACCATGTCCGGATGCCCGGGGGCAAAACGGTCACCCGCGAGGTCGTCGAGCACTATGGCGCGGTTGCCGTCGTCGCGCTCGATGACGAGGGCAACCTCCCACTGGTGTACCAGTACCGTCACCCGTTCGGCAGGCGGCTGTGGGAGCTGCCGGCCGGCCTGCTCGATGTCGACGGTGAGGCAGCACATCTGACCGCTGCTCGCGAACTGCGCGAAGAGGCGGGCCTTCAGGCTAAGACATGGCAGGTGCTGGTCGATCTGGATTCCACGCCCGGATTCAGCGACGAGTCGGTGCGGGTCTATCTGGCCACCGGGCTCACACAAGTGGACCGGCCCGAGGCGCACGACGAAGAAGCCGACATGACGTTGCACTGGTTTGCCCTCGACGAGGCGGTCCGTCAGGTGTTCAGCGGTGAGATCGTCAATTCCCTTGCAGTTTCCGGGATTTTGGCCGCGCACGCGGTGCGCCGTGGCGTCGCGGAGCCGCGGCCGGTGGACGCGCCGTGGATCGATAGGCCGACGGCCTTCGCCAAACGGCAGGCCGCGCGATGACCACGTTGGCGCCGCCGCTGGAGTCGCAGCTGCAGGGTTACCTCGACCATCTGACGATCGAGCGGGGCGTGGCGGCCAACACGTTGAGCTCGTACCGTCGCGACTTACGCCGCTACTCCGAGCACCTGGGGCAGCGCGGCATCGACGATTTGGCCAAGGTCACCGAGGACGACGTCAGCGATTTCCTGGTGGCGCTGCGGCAGGGAAACCCGGAAGCGGGCGTCGCGCCGCTGTCAGCCGTGTCGGCGGCGCGGACGCTCATCGCGGTGCGCGGCCTGCATCGGTTCGCCGCGGCGGAAGGACTGGCCGAACTGGATGTGGCGCGCGCCGTCAAGCCGCCGACGCCGGGGCGCCGGCTGCCGAAAAGCCTGTCCGTCGAAGAGGTTTCGGCGCTGCTGGACGGCGCGGGCGGCGACGGACCGTCGGACGGGCCGCTGACTCTGCGCAACCGGGCGCTGCTGGAACTGCTGTACTCGACAGGCGCGCGGATTTCCGAAGCGGTCGGACTCGACGTCGACGACGTCGACACCCACGACCGCTCGGTGCTGCTGCGCGGCAAGGGCGGCAAGCAGCGGCTGGTGCCGGTGGGCCGCCCGGCCGTGCAGGCGCTGGACGCCTACCTGGTGCGGGGCCGGCCGGATCTGGCGCGCCGCGGGCGCGGCACGCCCGCCATCTTCCTCAATGCCCGCGGCGGCCGGTTGTCGCGGCAAAGCGCGTGGCAGGTGCTGCAGGACGCCGCCGAGCGTGCCGGCATCACCTCGGGGGTGTCGCCGCACACGCTGCGGCACTCGTTCGCCACCCATCTGCTCGACGGCGGCGCCGACGTGCGTGTGGTGCAGGAGTTGCTGGGCCACGCCTCGGTGACGACGACGCAGATCTACACGCTGGTCACCGTGCACGCACTGCGCGAAGTCTGGGCCGGCGCCCACCCGCGGGCGCGGTAGCTAGCTGCCCAGGTATTCCGACTCCAACACCAGATCCGAGACCAAGCTCTGGTACTCCAGGTGCGCCTTGTGCTCGACGGTGTTCCATAGCGTGCCCTGCTGGCGGCGCATGTACTCGCGGTAGCGCGGCGCGCCGGGCACTTTGACGTTGTCGGCGACCACGATCGAACCGGGATGCAGCCAGCCGCGGTCGAGGATGCTCTGCAGGTCAGTCAGGTAGGCGTCCTTGTCGTGGTCGAGGAACAGAAAGTCCACCGCGCCCGCGGTAAACCCGTGCTCGGCGGCCAGCGCCTCCAGCGTGCGCCCGCCGTCGCCGAGCGTGCCCACCACGCACGTCACCCGGTCGGCGACGCCGGCATGCGCCCAGATCTGCCGGGCGTTGACGGCGTTGGCTTCGGCGAGCTCGACGGAGTACACCTTGGCGGTCGGAGCAGCGCGGGCGATCCGCAGCGCGCCGTAGCCGCAGTAGGTGCCCAGCTCCAGCGCCAGCTTCGGGTCGGCTCGCCGGACGGCGGCGTCGAGCAGCTTGCCCTTCTCGTCGCCGACGTTGATCAGCAGCGACTTCTCGTAGGCAAACCGGTCGATGGTGGCCAGCACGTCGTCGATGTCCCCGGCACGGGCGTTGTCCAGCACGTAGGCGACGGCCGCAGCCTCACGCCCGTCGCCGATCTGGCCGGTCGTGGTGATGTTGCGGGCACCGGTCGCCATCCGCCAGACCGACCACCGCAGTAACGGAATGCGTTGTTTGAGGCCCATGAGACACCACGCTAGTCGTCGCGTGAATTCGCTGGTTACCTTGCCTGCGGGTCTTCCGGCGCAAACCCGCAAAACCGCTACACTTTCCTGCGATGTCCGCCACTACCCGAACGCTCTGGGCATGACTGACGACGCCGACAGCGGCGCCGAGGTCGGCCTGACCGGGCGGCCGCCGCGGACAATTCCGGAACCCAAACCCAAGACCGCGCACGGGCCGGCAAAGGTCGTCGCGATGTGCAACCAGAAGGGCGGCGTCGGCAAGACCACGTCGGCGATCAACCTGGGCGCCGCGCTGGCCGACTACGGCCGCCGCGTGCTGCTGGTGGACATGGATCCGCAGGGTGCGCTGTCGGCGGGTCTGGGCGTGCCGCACTACGAACTGGACCACACCATCCACAACCTGCTGGTCGAACCGCGGGTGTCGGTCGACGATGTGCTGGTCCACACCCGGGTCAAGCACATGGATCTGGTGCCGTCCAACATCGATCTGTCGGCAGCGGAGATCCAGCTGGTCAACGAGGTGGGTCGCGAGCAGACGCTGGCCCGTGCCCTGCACCCCGTGCTGGATCGCTACGACTACGTGTTGATCGACTGCCAGCCGTCGCTGGGCCTGCTCACCGTCAACGGGCTGGCCGGCTCCGACGGCGTCATCATTCCCACCGAATGCGAATACTTCTCGCTGCGGGGCCTGGCGCTTTTGACCGACACCGTCGACAAGGTGCGCGACCGGCTCAACCCCAAGCTCGAGATCAGCGGCATCCTGATCACTCGCTTCGACCCGCGGACCGTCAACTCCCGCGAGGTGATGGCCCGCGTGGTGGAGCGGTTCGGCGACCTGGTGTTCGACACGGTCATCACCCGGACAGTCCGCTTCCCGGAGACCAGCGTCGCCGGCGAACCGATCACCACATGGGCGCCGAAATCGGCCGGTGCACAGGCGTACCGCTCGCTGGCCCGCGAGGTCATCGCCCGGTTCGGCGCGTGAGCGATACCGAAACGGCTGCCACCGGTTTTCAGGTCAGGCTGACCAACTTCGAGGGGCCGTTCGACCTGCTGCTGCAGCTGATCTTCGCGCACCGCCTCGACGTCACCGAGGTGGCACTGCATCGGGTCACTGACGACTTCATCGCCTACACCCGCGCGATCGGCCCCGAGTTGGGCCTGGAGGAGACCACCGCATTCCTGGTGATCGCCGCGACGCTGCTCGATCTCAAAGCGGCGCGCCTGCTGCCGTCCGGCCAGGTCGACGACGAGGAGGACCTGGCGCTACTCGAGGTGCGCGACCTGCTGTTCGCCCGGCTGCTGCAGTACCGGGCGTTCAAGCACGTCGCGCAGATGTTCGCCGAGCTGGAGGCCGCCGCGCTGCGCAGCTATCCGCGGGCGGTGTCGCTGGAGGACCGGTTCGCCGGGCTGCTGCCCGAGGTGATGCTGGGCGTCGACGCCGAGCGGTTCGCGCAGATCGCCGCCGCCGCATTCACCCCGCGGCCGGTGCCGACGGTGGCCACCGAGCATCTGCACGAGCTGATGGTGTCGGTGCCCGAGCAGGCCGGACAGCTGCTGACGCTGCTGGAGTCACGCGGGATCGGGCAGTGGGCGTCGTTTTCGGAGCTGGTGGCCGACTGCCGGGTGCCGATCGAGATCGTCGGCCGGTTCCTGGCGCTGCTCGAACTGTATCGGGCCCGGGCGGTAGCATTCGACCAGTCAGAACCGCTTGGTGTGCTCCAGGTTTCATGGACCGGAGAACGGCCGACCAATGAAGACCTGGAAATTCGAGACGAATCATGACCGATCCTGACCTGGGTATTCGCGCCGACGACGATGCAGAGCGCAGCGATGAGGAGGAGCGGCGCTTATTCGAGATCGCGACCGCACCGGAGTTGCCCGACGACGAGCTCGGCGCGGTGCTCGAGGCGCTGCTGCTGGTCGTCGATACCCCGGTGACCGTCGAGGCGTTGGCCGCGGCCACTGAGCAACCGGTGTACCGGATCGCCGCCAAGCTGCGGCTGATGGCCGACGAGCTCACCGAACGCGACAGCGGGATAGACCTGCGCGAGGCCGGCGGCGGCTGGCGGATGTACACCCGCGCCCGCTACGCCCCCTACGTGGAGCGGTTGCTGCTGGACGGCTCACGTTCGAAGCTGACCCGCGCCGCGCTTGAGACGCTGGCCGTCGTGGCCTACCGCCAGCCCGTCACCCGCGCACGGGTGAGCGCGGTGCGCGGGGTCAACTGCGACGCCGTCATGCGCACGCTGGTGGCCCGCGGCCTGATCACCGAGGCCGGCACCGATGCCGATACCGGCGCGACAACGTTCGCCACCACCGAGCTGTTTTTGGAGCGGCTGGGGTTGTCGTCGCTGGCCGACCTGCCCGACATCGCGCCGCTGCTTCCCGACGTCGACATGATCGACGATCTGAGCGAATCGCTGGACGAGGAACCACGATTCGTCAAACTCTCCGGTACGCCGGAGGCGGATGAGCCGCTGTCGTTCGACGTGGACCAGGAATGACCGACGGTGTGCGCCTGCAAAAAGTGTTGTCGCAGGCCGGAATTGCGTCACGGCGGGTCGCCGAGAGAATGATCACCGACGGTCGCGTCGAGGTCGACGGGCAGCTGGTCACCGAATTGGGCACCCGGGTCGACCCGGATGTGTCGGTGATCCGCGTCGACGGGACGCGGATCGTTCTCGACGATTCGATGGTGTATCTCGCTCTCAACAAGCCGCGCGGTGTGCACTCGACGATGTCAGACGATCGCGGCCGGCCCTGCATCGGCGATCTGGTCGAGCACCGGGTGCGGGGCAAGCAAAAGCAGCAGCTTTTTCACGTCGGGCGGTTGGATGCCGACACCGAGGGACTGATCCTGTTGACCAATGACGGGGAGCTGGCGCACCGGCTGATGCACCCCTCCTATGAGGTGCCCAAGACGTACGTCGCCACGGTCGCCGGGGCGGTGCCTCGCGGGCTGGGCAAGAAGCTGCGCGCCGGAATCGAATTGGACGACGGGCCGGCGTCCGTCGACGATTTCGCCGTGGTCGACACCGTTCCGGGCAAGACCCTGGTGCGGATCACCCTGCACGAAGGGCGCAAACGCATTGTGCGACGGCTATTGGCCGCCGCAGGCTTCCCGGTGCAGGCGTTGGTACGAACCGACATCGGCGCGGTATCGCTGGGACAGCAGCGTCCGGGCAGCGTACGCCCCTTGGGTCGCAACGAGATCGGCGAACTGTATCGGGCGGTCGGCCTGTGAGCATAGTTGTTGCCGTGGACGGGCCGGCTGGGACCGGAAAGTCTTCGGTTTCAAGAGGTTTGGCGCGGGCGCTGAATGCACGGTATTTGGACACGGGCGCAATGTATCGGATCGTGACGCTGGCGGTGCTGCGGGCCGGAGTCGACCCTGCCGACCAGGCAGCGGTCGGGGCCGTCGCGGCTGGGGTGCAGTTGTCGGTGGGCTATGACCCCGACGTGGACCGCTGTTGCCTTGATTCCCAAGATGTTTCAGCCGAGATCCGCGGTGAGGAGGTGACTCGCGCCGTGTCAGCGGTGTCGTCAGTTCCGGCGGTGCGGGCCCGGCTGGTGGATCTGCAGCGTGCGCTGGCCGACGGCGGCGGCAGCATCGTGGTCGAAGGCCGCGACATCGGCACGGTGGTGCTGCCCGACGCCGACCTGAAGATTTTCCTGACCGCATCGGCCGAGACCCGGGCGCGGCGCCGCAATGACCAGAACATCGCCGCGGGCCTGCCCGACGACTATTACGGGGTACTGGCCGACGTGCGCCGCCGCGACCATTTGGATTCGACGCGGGCGGTGTCGCCGTTGCGGGCCGCCGACGATGCGGTCGTCGTGGACACCAGCGAGATGACCGAAGCCGAGGTAGTCGCTTATCTGCTGGAGTTGGTAAAGCAGCGAAGCGAGGCGATCCGGTGAGCGATACCGACGGAACCTGGAGCGACGAAAGCGACTGGGACGTCGAGGCTTCCGGCCCGCCGCCGGTGGTGGCGGTGGTGGGCCGGCCCAATGTCGGCAAGTCGACGCTGGTCAACCGGATCCTGGGCCGCCGCGAGGCGGTGGTGCAGGATGTGCCGGGCGTGACCCGCGACCGGGTGTCCTACGACGCGCTGTGGACCGGACGCCGTTTCGTGGTGCAGGACACCGGCGGCTGGGAGCCCGACGCCAAGGGCTTACAGCAGTTGGTGGCCGAACAGGCAGCGGTGGCGATGCGCACCGCCGACGCGGTGATCCTGGTGGTGGACGCGGTGGTAGGTGCGACCGCCGGCGACGACGCCGCAGCCCGCATCCTGCGCCGTGCCGGCAAGCCAGTGTTCTTGGCCGCCAACAAGGTTGACGGCGAGCGTGGCGAGGCGGACGCCGCCGCGCTGTGGTCGCTGGGGCTGGGACAGCCGTATGCGATCAGCGCGATGCATGGCCGTGGCGTGGCCGACCTGCTCGACGACGTTGTTGCCGCGCTGCCGCAGGTGGCCGAATCGGCGACTACGTCGGGCGGCCCGCGGCGGGTGGCGCTCGTCGGGAAACCCAATGTCGGTAAGAGTTCACTGCTGAACCGGCTGGCGGGCGATGAGCTGGCGGTGGTGCACGAGGTGGCCGGTACGACGGTCGACCCGGTGGACTCGCTGATCGAAATGAACGGCAAGGTATGGCGTTTCGTCGACACCGCCGGTCTGCGCCGCAAGGTGGGGCAGGCCAGCGGACACGAGTTCTACGCGTCGGTGCGCACCCACGGTGCGATCGATGCCGCCGAGGTGGTGATCGTGTTGATCGACGCGTCGGTGCCGCTGACCGAACAGGATCAGCGGGTGCTGTCCATGGTGATCGAGGCTGGGCGGGCGCTGGTGCTGGCGTTCAACAAGTGGGATCTGGTCGACGAGGACCGCCGCTATCTGCTGGAGCGGGAGATCGACCGCGAGTTGGTACAGGTGCGCTGGGCGCAGCGAGTCAACATCTCTGCGAAGACGGGCCGCGCAGTGCAGAAGTTGGTGCCGGCGCTGGAAAGTGCTCTGGCGTCATGGGATACGCGGATCTCGACCGGTCGTTTGAACACCTGGGTCAAGGAGGTGGTGGCTGCCACGCCGCCGCCGGTGCGCGGCGGACGGCAGCCCCGGATTCTGTTCGCCACCCAGGCGACCGCGCGCCCTCCGACGTTCGTGTTGTTCACCACCGGGTTTTTGGAGGCGGGGTACCGCCGGTTCCTGGAGCGACGACTGCGCGAGACGTTCGGTTTCGAGGGCAGCCCGATCCGTATCAACGTCCGCGTGCGCGAGAAGCGGGGCGCTCGGTCACGCTGAGCGGTCCCGGTAGGGTGCTGCAGTGCCGTTATCGGACGCGATCTTGATCATTGTTGCCGGGCTCGGTGCCGGCGCGATCAACGCCGTCGTCGGCTCGGGCACCCTGATCACCTTCCCGACCCTGGTGGCGCTGGGCTACCCGCCGGTGACGTCGACCATGTCCAATGCGGTCGGTCTGGTGGCGGGCAGCGTCTCCGGAACCTGGGGATACCGCCGTGAGCTTGCCGGTCAGTGGGACCGGCTGCGCTGGCAGGTTCCGGCGTCGCTGATCGGCGCCGGGTTGGGCGCATATCTGCTGCTGCACCTTCCGGAGAAGGTGTTCGGCGAAATGGTTCCGGTGCTGCTGATCGCGGCGCTACTGCTGGTGGTGATGGGCCCACGGATCCAGGCATGGGCGCGCCGACGCGCCGAAAGCGAGGGCCGATCCGCCTCCCACGTTTCGTCACGGCGGATGGCTGCGCTGGTCATCGGGACGTTCGCGGTCGGGGCTTACGGCGGCTATTTCACTGCGGCGCAGGGCATCATGCTGATCGCCGTGATGGGGGCACTGCTGCCCGAGTCGGTGCAAAGGATGAACGCGGCGAAGAACCTCCTGGCGTTGCTTGTCAACGTCGTGGCCGCGTTGGCGTACACGATCGTTGCGTTCGACCGGATCAGTTGGCCGGCGGCCGGCCTGATTGCGGCGGGCTCGCTCATCGGTGGCTGGCTGGGGGCGCACTATGGCCGACGGCTGTCGCCGAACGCGCTGCGGGCCGCGATCGTTGTCGTCGGACTCATCGGGTTGTACCGCCTGGTGACGGTGTAGCCAATGCGGCTGCGGTAGGCTTTCGACCTGCTGCCGGATCGTTCCGGCGGCACCGGGCTGTGGCGCAGTTTGGTAGCGCACTTGACTGGGGGTCAAGTGGTCGCAGGTTCAAATCCTGTCAGCCCGACCAAAGAACGTGCCCTCTGACCTCGTCTTTTCGATTTCATCCGATTGCACGCGTGTTCGACGGCGAGGCACGTCGGGCGCGCGGGCAGCAGATCGGACGGCCCAAGGTGCTCGACCTCGAAATCCGCGTTGGCTCAGCGGATGCACGCCAGCGGCGAGCCCGCCGATACCATTGCGTTCCACTCTCGGAGTAAGTCGTGCCACCGTCTACCGCGTGCTGGACCAAGATTTTGACGCGTGAAAGAGCAGCAGCAGGGTGGGTGCAGCACCGTACACAACAATCAGCGACTCGGGATCGTCTATTTGAATGGATTTAGGGTACGGCCAAGGAAGTACTGAATGCGCTGTGGGACTGGGCGTATGGCGGCGGCGGTGAGCTTGTTGAGGGTGCCTGATATGCAGACGGGCTTGCCGTTGGTCACCGCGGCCCATCCCTCGCGCACAACGGGATCTGGCTGTTGCCACATGAAGCTCGGCAGGCGGTCGGCGGCGTCGCGGTTGTCCGTCACGTCGTGAAACTCGGTGCGCGTGAAGCCGGGGCATAGCGCGGTGACATGGATGCCGTGGGGTTTAAGTTCCATGTCGAGGCATTGGGACATGTTCAACACGTAGGACTTGATGCCGGTGTACAGCAGTCCTTCTCCGGGTGGGGCTAGCGCGGCCAGTGAGGACAGGTTGATGATGCGTCCCCAGGCTCGTTGCTTCATGCCGGGAATGGCGCGGTGGGTCAGTTCGGTTACGGCGGTGACCATCAGTTGAAGTTCTCCCGCGACCGAGTCCCACGAGGTGTCGGAGAACTTGGTGCTGGCCATGAGACCGGCGTTGTTGATGAGAACGTCGATGGGCAAGCCCAATTCGGTTGCGCGGGCGATGATCGCGGCGGGGGCCGCGGGGTCGGTGAGGTCGGCGGTGAACACTTCCGCACGCACGTCGTGCTGTTGGTGTAGTTGGGCGGCGAGTTCCTTGAGGCGCTCGGCGCGTCGGGCGACGAGCAGTACGTCGTAGCCCTCGTTGGCGAGGTGGCGAGCGAAGGCCGCGCCGATACCGGCAGATGCCCCGGTAATCAGTGCGGTACGTCGGGTCGTATTCATGGGTGGGTGTTCCTTAGTGGTAGGCGTCGGCCACCGTGGCCGACGGGAAGGGGTGCGCGTGTAGTGCGCTGCGGGGGCGGGTCTGCCGGATAAGGACGCGTGTGGCGTTGGCGTCACGCCAGTGGGACGTGGCGATTGAGGAAGTCGATCTGGTCTGTGATGATCTCCTCGAAGTGCGGTTCCAGGTACGGCTCGAAGTGCGCGCAGTCATAGGAGCGGACTTCACCATGGGGGATGCGGGCCACGATCTTTTTGGCTTTGGGGTAGGGAGTGACGTCGTCCCGTTTGGCGAGCTGAACCAGGGTCGGCGCGGTGATGCCTGCGACTTTGCGTCCCGGTGAATACAGCGGCACGCGCAGGGCGATGCGGGCGGCGACGTCGTTCTCGGCGAGTAGTTCTTCCCGCTTGTCCCCAGCCATCCGTTCGACGAGCTCGGCGGCCCCCGCGGAGGTCATCATCGCGACCTCACCCGGGTAGCCGATAGCTGCTGTCCGGTAGGGCGGGCGCCCGAGCCATGCGCCGACTTGGTCGCGCAGGCCGGCGAGGATCAACCGCGCTACCAGTTTTGGGGATTGGGAGAACGCCGATGCGGGTCCGGTGACGTGGGGGACCTGGACGATAGCGGCTGCGAGATCGTGGTCGCGGGCGGCCAAGTTGAGAACGTGACCACCGCCGAAGGAGGAACCCCAGGCCACGACCCGGGTGGTGTCGACGTTGTCCAGGCTGCGGGCGTAGGCGATGGCGGCCCGCCAGTCAGCGTGCTGTTTGGCGATGTCAAGGATGCGGCGGGGTTGTCCTTCGCTGGCACCCCAGTGTCGGTAGTCGAACACCAGGGCGGCGTAGCCCGCCTGGGCGAATCGTGCGGCGTAGGCGTCCAGGCGCAGTTCGCGGAAGGCGGCAAACCCGTGAGCTAGCACGACGATGGGGGGATTCTCACCGCCTTCGGGCCGGTAGAGCCACGCCGCGCAGGATGTGCCCTCGGACATAAAGGTGACGTCGTGTCGGACGTAGCTAAGTGGTTGGTTCATGGTCCTGGCCTTCATCAGGTATCTTGAATGGTGTTCAACAAAAGCTAGCAAGTTCTTGAATGCCGTTCAACACAGTGTGACCTAGTCGATAAAGGGAACGATGGCACGGAACAAACGCCCGCAGGCCGCCGAAGAGAAACGTGCAGAAATTGTCGCGGCAGCACGACGGCTGTTCATCGATACTGGCTACGACGCCACCCCGATGAGCCGCCTGGCCAAGGAAGCCGGGGTGGCACCCAACACCATCTACTGGTATTTCGGGGATAAGGACGACGTTCTGATCGCTGTGCTCGACTCCGTCATGGCCGACATCTGGCCGCAGTACCAACAAGTTGCGACCGAACCGATCCCCGCTCGAGTGCTGTGGGCGGTTCGCCAGTTACACCAGATGAGCCGCCTAGTGACGACGGTGCACGCCCGCGTCGAACATTCGGCTGCCATCGCCGAGTGGCATCGCAACTTCCATCTGATCACCGGCAGCATGTTCCGTTACGAATTGGAGACTGCGGGAGTCTCAACCTCGACTGTGGACGCCGAGGTGATGATCGGCATCTTCACCGTCGAAGGACTCCTTATGCACGACCTAAGTGAGATCGAGCAACGCACCATCTGCGACACACTGGCTTCGCGCTGGACTCGGAACGAGCCACGCCAATCCTGAGATTCGGCGAAGTCATCCCCAGGCGAGCCGTCGCAGCCATAGGGGATACCAAGAGGGTGGGGGCTACCCCTCTGGCGTTGGATGGTGCGCCTCGCACGGCCAGCGCCCGCTCTCTCTCCGGTATGTAGGCGACGTGGCGTCCGCAATCCGTCCGCAGCAGCTCCGGCAACGCACTCAGATGGCCCACGTGGCCAACCTCTTGACCTGCGGGTTGCGAATTGGGGGGATCGACCGGAGACATTAAGAGACGGGTTTTGCTGGTCGGAAGTCTTGAAGATTCATTGCAACGCAAGGAAATTCAGCCGATGTCCGACTGGGGGTCAAGTGGTCGCAGGTTCAAATCCTGTCAGCCCGACAGCGGTAACTACCTGTCAACGCACGTTTCTGGCCGATCTAGCCGCCGCGTCGTGCGATCTATATGCGATGCACCGCCAGCGTCGGCCAGCATTTACCAGCACTCCGGCGGCTGTCCACCGGGCCGCCGTCAATTCAGACCAGCACCGCCGTCACGCATCCGACCGAACCGGCCAACCGAGGTAGCTGACCAGGGTAAACAGGACAGCGGCGCGCGGTTGTACCTATGCGCTATTTCTGCTCTTCGAGCAGATGAGCGTATGGATCGGCGTCGGCACCAACGGATTCCGGCATTGGATAGTAGGTCTTGATTAACAGGTTGCCGTCGTCGTCCCACGCGAATGTTTCGATGCTGTAGGCCATCTGTACGTTCGGCTCGGTGCCGAAGTAGTTCTCACAGACCCATGCCATCTCGTTTCCGTTCACCTGGACGGTGATCATCTTGATCTTGAGGATGGGCTGGAACATGTCGAATGCCTCAGACGTCGCGGTGTCGAAACCATGCTTCTGCTCTGTGCCGACCGGATCGAACATACGAACCTCGCCCGGGCAGATTGTGCGCCACGACGCTACCCACTCGTCTTTTTTACCGGCATTCCATAACTCGGCATGTTTGGCCGCGTGGGCAAGTCGAGCGGATCTGCTGGGAACTTTGGACATGCCGTGAGGCTAGAGCACTGACTGGACACCTGTCCAGGTTTGGCCACCTGCCTTAAGCTCTGCTAGCGCGGGAGCACAGCCGCGCGCAAATGATCCCACCCGAAAACCGGCCACCGGCAAATCTCGCGGCGGCACCGCGCCCAGGCCTTTCGGTCATTGCTGGACTTTGCCGCCACGGTCCTCTACCCGGGCATTGCTGCGACGCTGGCAACGATGGCTAAGCTGTATGAAAGAGGCGGTCGCAGTGCAGATTTCGCGTTGTACAAGCGAAGGGGTCCTGAGCGACCTCACTCTCGCCAGCGCTCGCCGAGTGCCTTCGCCGCGGTGGATACCTTCATGACCAGGCGACGCTCGCGGTTGTGGACGGGAACGAAGTGGTAGTGCTCGTAGAAGGATCCCGCCTCGTCGTCGATGGCATCAACCACGATGAGCCGGCCGCCGCCGATTTCCGATGCGGCGACGGCTTTGCCGAGTGCGTCGAGGAGCAGCTGCTCGCCGTATCCCTGACCCCGCAGCGATGTGTCGATTGCGAGGCGTGCGATCAAGTATCCGGGTATGCGGGAATAGCCGCCGGCCATGGATCCCGAGACGCCGTCGTCGTTGCGCACTACTTCGGTGGGGCAGATGGCGAAATAGGCGCTGACTTTCCGTTCGCCGTGCGGCGTCCATACGTAGACGTGTGCGACACCGCTGCTATCCGCGCGACGAGCGTGGGCGATCAGCCAGGTATTCAGCGACTCCTTGCCGCAGTCGAATCCTTCCAGCGCGTGGTCCTCGGTGAGCCGCGTGGACTCGAACATTGTTTAACGCTTAATGAAGATCGCTGGTTTGCGTGCGGCTGCCGCCAGCCGCGGCGCATTGTCGGCAGCATCGAGCGAGGCCATCAGTTTGTCGAACTGTTCGGGCTCCATTGCCGTCACCAGTTCCTGACGCAGGATCTCTTCGGCCCGTTGCATCGCCGCTTTCCGCACGAACTCCGACGTCTGCTCATGGACAAGGTTGGCGGCGCGCTGGATGCGGTCGAAGGTCGCTTGCTCCGCGCGAAGCTCGATGCGCTTCGTTTTGACTGCCATCGCGCACCTCCTTTGTCTTTCTTCAATCCCCTGCTTGCACACACGACAAAAACAATTGTACGGGAACTGTACGGACAAGCGTATCGGGTTGTGGCAACCGCTGGGCGCCGCGCTAGGACCACACATCATGCGCGATGCTGAACAATCGGCGTGTTCACGAACTTCCCGCATGACGGCGCCAGCACAATAATCGGCAGCGACCTGGAGAAACAGGTTCAAATCCCTTCAGCCCGACCGAAGTACGACGGTCAAGTCTCTTCTCGGTGGCCACGACTGAGCCCCCAGGCGACAAGGACTACTACTAGCGCCAGCGCCCCATAACCCAGCGCCGCGGGCCACCAGGCTCCGCTCGATTGGTTCGGTTCGTCCAGGGCGGCCAGCGCCACCAGGTAGCTGCCGTTGTCCGTCGGCCCGACGCCGGGCAGCGACTGCGTCTTGGTTACCTTGATCTGCGAGCTGCTGCCGGGATCGTTGATCTGACCCCACGCCAGGGTCGAGTCGTCGAGCAGGAAGGTGTCCCGGCTGCCGGCGGGTTGGCTGTCGTCGTGGCCCACCAGCTGCACTTGCCCGACGGACACGGCCTTGTCGCCGGCGGGGATCTCGGCCACCACGTCCCGGTACACCTCCGGAGCGGGCGGCGGGGTGTAGTCCGGCGGCGGCGGGCCGTCCCAACCCTCCGGCGGTATCCAGGCCCCGCCGCGGAAGCTGCCCGCCGCAACATGGCTGTCGCCGACCGCCGTGAACGGGAAGAGGCCGGCGGCGGCCGCATCGAGCACTATCCGCCCACCGGCCGGCACGTACGCCTCCCGGTAGGCGCCGTTGTAGAAGTAGCGGAATGTCATCGCCTCGTTGAGCGGGTTGTACAGCATCGGCCGGTGGTAGCCGTCGTAGTCGATGTAGTCCCAATGCCGGGGCCGCGGCAGCGACTGGCTGTCGGCCTCGATGACGTCGACGTTGCCGTTGTGCGCGTCGACCACGGTCTGCACCTGGTGGTTGAAATCCACCACCTGCAGCATCTTGTCCACAGCGGGATTCACCCGGGTCGCCGGGGCGGCCTTGGCAGCCTCGACTGCCTGCGTTGGCGCATCCAGTTTCTTCGGCGGCGCCACCAGCGGGGCGCTGCGCGACGCGCCCGGCGGCAGCGGATTGATCTGCGGTCCGTGAACCGGGCTCGGCGGCGCCGGAACAACCTGCGTCATCCTCGGCGGCGGCGGTTGCGGCACAACAGGCACCGGCGGAGCCGGCGGAATCTGCACCGGCACGGCGCTCGACGGCGCCTGGGCCGGACGCGGTGGCGGCCCTTCTTCGTAGCACGACCGTGACGACCGAAGGTGATATTCGGCCACCCAGGACAGGCATTCGTCGCAGAAGGTGGGGTTCGACCCGGCGCCGGTGCAAGGAGCCGCGTGTGCCACACCGGGTGTGGTGGCGGCGACCGCCGGCAGCGGCGCAAGAGCGATCGCGATTGCCGCCGCGATCCCGAGTGCTTTCATCTCCGTCAATCATGTCAGCCCGACGCCGAGTGGGGCTACTGCTGACCCGTGATGCCCTGCAGATCGTCTCGGATGCCCCGCAGAACGCCTTCGATCCCTTCGAGGTCACCCTGAATGTTGGGCAGATCGGGCAGAGGCGTCTGGGATGCCTGCCGCAGGTCGCCCGACGTCGTCGATAGATACTGCGGGCAGTAGGAGACGATGGCTCCCGCCGTGACGTAGGCGCTTTGATTGGCGTCCCATACCGACGATTCCTGAACGAAATGCACGGCGTCTGCGAAATTCTGTTGCTTTGCGAGGAAGTCGCAGGCCGCATGTCCATGGCTGGTCACGTAGTCGCGGCTGGGAATCGGCACCTGCTCCTGCCTCAACGCGTCGATGAACGCCTTGTCGACCATGTCGACCGGCGGAGGCTGCGCAGTCGGAGGAGCCGGGTTGGGTCGTGCTGCCGACGGCGGCGATTCGGCAGGCGGTGCTTCGGCAGGCGGCTGTGCTGTGGGTGGCGGGCTGTGGAACGTGTACATCGCCACCACCGCTGCGACGACCGCTACCAACGACAGCGGCAACGCCGCCAAGAGGCCGAAGCGGAGCCGCACACCCTTACGTCGGGAAGGCCTGACCACAGTCGCTGCAACCGTCTCGGTTTCGGGCGCCTCGGGGGGATGTCCCAGGCGCTCGTCGAGAAGCGCATCGAACTCACGCGTGGACGGCGCGCGACCGTGCTCGCGGGTTGACCGGCGCGCTGCTGCCAGGCGCCGCAGCTCGGCGTCGATCGCGTCCCGATCGCGCATGATCCGAGCGTAAAGCAGCGCGACGCAGTTGACGGACGTCTTGCCAGATGGTTAGTGGGTCTTCTCCCAGCGCTGGCAGCTATGCGTCAGGAACGCCGCATCGCCCGGCTGAATCGCGACCTGCTGCGGACCGTTGCCGATGTTGTTATCGATGATGTCGGTCGGATTGAGGCTGTGCAGCCTGGCCCAATAGCAATCCGATTCTCCCTCCGCGCTCCGACCACCGGTGCGGTAGGTGCCCAACTCGATGTCGGTGCCGACCCGGTAGGTGCCGTCGGTGTCCATGGTCGTTTTGGGCAGCGGAGTCGCCGGCGGCGGGACGGTGACAGTCACCGTCTTGGTGACCGGTTGCACCGTGGACGTCACGGTGGCCACCGGATGGCCCGACCCGCCGCAACCCGCGAGCAGCATCGCCGCTGTGGCGATGGCAGTTTTCTTCGCGTGCATTGAAGAAGAGTAAGCATTGGCGCTGCCGTTTTCGCGTCGTCCTGACGTTACGGTGCTTTCATGACGCGAGCTCGGCTGGATATCGCGGGTTCGCCGGCATTCACCGCGGAGGAGTCGGCCCGGTATCGCGCCGCGGGTTGGTGGAGCGACTCGACGCTGTCCGACGCGGTCCGGCGTAACGCCGCAAAATCACCCGACGGTCCCGCCTACATCGACCACCCAGCAATGTCTCTGACCTGGAGTGAATTCGACTCTGCAGCAACCGCTTTAGCTCAACAGCTGGCCGGCGTCGGCGTTGCGCGCGGCGATCGGGTCGCGGTGTGGCACGCGGACTCGGCTGCCATCCATGTGCTGTTCGTGGCCATCGAACGCTGCGGCGCGGTCGTGGTCGGCATCGGCGCGCGGGCCGGTCGCCGCGAAGTCGCAGCGATTCTGCACAGCACACAGCCCAGGCTCCTGATCACCGATCGACAGCGCGGAGCCGTGGCGGCCATCACCACGCACATGTTGGATGAGACGTTGTGCCTGAACACCCACGCGATGCCCGGAATACCGACACGCCAACTCGGCCCCGACGACGTCTTCCTGATCAACTCGACGTCGGGAACCACCGGATCGCCCAAATGCGTGGTGCACACCCAGAACCGGTGGCATTACTTCCATCAGAAGGCCGTCGCCAACGGGCGATTGACATCGAGAGACGTCTTCCTGCCCGTCATACCCACGCCGTTCGGCTTCGGGATCTGGACCAGCCACACGACTCCGATTCACCTCGGCGCCACCGCGGTGACAATGCAGCGGTTCACCACCACGGCGGCGTGCGAGGCGATCGCCCGCCACAAGGTAACCGTATTGTGCTGTGTCAGTACACAATTGACGATGCTGATGGCCGACCGCGCCTGCCGGGACTACGACTTGAGCTCACTGCGCGTCGTTTTCACCGGCGGCGAGGCGTTGCCGTATCGGCCGGCGGCTGAGTTCGAGGAGCTCACCGGCGCGACGATTCTGCAGTTCTACGGCTCGAACGAGACCGGGCTGCTCAGTGCGACCACGATGGACGACTCGCGGGAGCGCCGGCTCCGCACCGCCGGTCGCATTGTGCCGGAGATGTCGGTCCGGCTTTTCGACGGCGATCGGGACGTTACTGCGACGGGGCGTGGCCAGCCAGCGTGCCGCGGACCGGCCACGAGCCTCGGCTACCTCGACGGCACCGACCACGACAAGCTGTTCACCCGCGACGGGTGGATGCGGATGGGCGACATCTGCGAGATTGACGGCGACGGCTATTTGCGCGTTACCGGGCGGACATCCGATTTCATCCTGCGGGGCGGCAAGAACATCAGCGCCAGCCAGGTCGAAGACGCCGTGATGACCCACCCCGCGATCGCGGTCGCGGCGGCGGTGGCGATGCCCGACCCGGTGTTCGGCGAAAAGGTCTGTGTCTACGCCGAACTCGCTGGCGCCAGCACTATCGAACTGCCCCAGCTCGTCGAGCATCTGCTGGCGCTGGGCGTTTCCAAGGAACTGCTGCCCGAACGGCTTGTCGTGGTCGACGAACTGCCCCGATCGTCCGGCGGGAAAATCGCCAAAGCCCAGCTCCGCGACCGTAGTTGACGATCAGAACTTCAGGTGGTGGCTGACGTCGCCGACCTGGTCGACGAACATCGTCCGGGTGTCGAACCACCAGGCGCCGTTCAGCCGGTGAAACGTGTCCTTGTAGTGCCCGGTCACTATGACCTGTAACGGCAATTCCGGCGTGGCCTGGGTGACGCAGTAATAGGACGTGCTGCGCGCGGTACCGGCGGCCTCGTCGATGTAGAGCTGCACATTACTGGTGTGGTGTCTGGTTTTCGGAGTGCCGTCCCCGTGGATGTGGATGGCCATCTCGTACATTCGACGGACGGCGGCGGACCCGGCGAACACCGTCTCGGGCGGGCCGTCCTCCACACCACAGACACGGCCGTGCTCGAACAGCCCGGCGACCGCGTCCAAATCGCCGGCGTCCATCAGTTCGGCATAGCGGTAGATCAGGTTGGTGATCTCTATTGCGCTGTCACTCACGGCGAATCACCTTGACCGGACTCCGCTTTCCGTGAACTGGGCCGACGTGCGGTCTTCGCACTTCGAGCGGTTAGTGTACTGGTCGTGACATCACCGTGGACACCGAACCGGCTCGGCGACCTGACCGGCCGGCGCGTCGTCGTGACGGGAGCAACCAACGGCGTCGGGCTGGGCACGGCGCGTGCGCTGACCAAAGCGGGCGCGCACGTGATCCTGGCGGTGCGCAACACCCAGCTCGGCCAGCAGCGCGCGAGCGAGATCGGCGGCTCGACCTCGGTTGTCAAGCTCGATCTGGCCGACTTGGCGTCGGTGCGCGCCTTCCCCCAGCTGATCGACGGCGAGGTCGACATCCTGATCAACAACGCCGGTACGCTGACGCAGCGCCGCACCGAGACCGTCGACGGTTTCGAGATGACGCTGGCCACCAACCTGCTGGGGCCGTTCGCGTTGACCAATCTGCTGCTGCCCCAAGTGCGCTCGCAGATCATCAACGTCGGCTCGGACGCACATCGGTCGGCGAGACTGCGGCTCGACGACCTACAGCTGCGCTACCACAAGTGGACGACGATGGGTGCCTACGCCGCCTCGAAGCTCGCGGTGATGCTGTGGGGGCTGGAGCTCGACCGCAGGCTGCGGGCGGCCGGTTCGCCGGTCGTCACGCAGCTCACCCATCCGGGTTGGGTGGCCTCGAACCTGTCGCACGTCGGCGACTCGCCGCTGATGTCGCTGGCGCACAGGGCGGTCCGGTTCGTGGCCGACCGGGTGGCCAACGACATCGACGAAGGGGCGGCGCCCACGTTGTATTGCATCAGCGAGCCGATACCGCCGGGCAGCTATGTCGGCGTCAGCGGCAGGTTCGGCCTGCGTGGGGGACCAGTGCTCGCCGGGCGTTCGGCGGTCGCGTGTGACTACGACGCCGCCGCGCGCGTGGTGGCTTTCGCCGAAAAAGAAACGGGCACAAGACTATCGGTGTAGTCGAGTGACCGAGAAAGATCGTGTTCGCTGGGACGAGGTCTACACCGGCAGCGGCCCGGCGCAGCTGGCTGCGGTCGGTCTGCCCTCGGTGTTCGCCGGCTTCGAGGATCTGTTCCCGACGGCCGGGCATGCTCTGGACCTGGCCTGCGGGCAGGGGCTAGCCGCCGTGTGGCTCGCTCGTCGCGGCTTGGACGTCCACGGATTCGACGTCTCGCCGGTTGCCATCCGTCACGCGCGGGATCTGGCCCGGCGAGGCGGCGTCGGCGATCGCTGCCGGTTCGACGTCGTTGATCTTGATCAGGGTCTGCCGGACGGTCCAGCGGCGGACGTCGTCGTCTGCCACCGGTTCCGGGACCGTCGCCTCGACCGGGTGATCATCCGGCGACTGGCGCCAGACGGGCTGCTCGCGATCAGCGCGCTCAGCGAGGTCGGTGGCACGCCTGGCCCGTTTCGGGCGGCGCCGGGTGAGCTGACCTCCGCGTTCGCCGAACTCGAGCTGATCGCCGCGGACGAGGCCGACGGCGTGGCCTGGGTGCTGGCGAGGAGGTGAGCGCATACTGATTCAAATGCGCGTAGCGAGCCTGTGGCGCTACCCGGTCAAGTCGATGCTCGGCGAGACGGTGACGACGCTGTTCGTCGACAAAGGCGGCGCCGCCGGGGACCGGCGGCTGGCGCTGGTGGACGCCACAACCGGGCGGGTGGCGAGCGCCAAACAGCCGCGGCTGTGGCGTGAGCTCCTGCACTTCTCCGCCACCGCAGACAGCGGCCGGGTGCCCATCCGCGTGCCCGACGGAAGCAGCGTCGCCGCCGACGAACCCGGGGTCGACAACCTGCTCTCGCGGCTGCTCGGTCGGCCGGTCCACTTGGTGAGCAAGCGACCCGACGGTGCCACGCTCGAACGGCCCGACCCCGAGCAGGTGCTCGAGTTCGGCGTGGATGCCGAGGTCGATACCCGCATCATCGAGATCGCCAAAGCCACACCGGGCGACTCGTTCACCGATCTCGCGCCGCTGCATGCGATAACGACGGCCACCTGCGAGCGCATCGGCACCGAGGCGCTGCGGTACCGGCCCAACCTGGTGATCGAGACGCCGCCCGGATACCCGCCTTATGCCGAAAACACTTGGGTCGGTAAGGAATTGACCGTGGGGGAGACCAGGCTGCACGTTTTGAAGCCCACGTCGCGGTGCGCGGTGCCCACCCTCGAACACGGCAAGCTGCCTCGAGCCCCGCATGCGCTGCGCACGCCGGTGGCCGAAAACCGGGTGGAATCGCTGCCCTGCGCCGGCGTTTATCTGGAGGTGCTCGCGGAGGGCACCATCCGCATCGGCGACCCGGTCAGCCTCGGCCCATGAGGAACGGCCGCGCCGGGGTGGCGTAGCGTCGGGTTATGCGCCCTCGTGGCACCCCCGTACGCGTGACCCTCTCGTTGCAGCTCGGCCACGACATCGACGGGGCATGGTGGCCGCGCACACCGGGCATCGCGCGAGAGCTGCCCGAACTTATCGCGCTTCTGGGCACCCGACTGGGCGAGATCATCGGCATCAACGTCAATTGGCCGGCGTCACAGGGTCCACCCAAGCTGGACTCCTATGGCTGGGAAGCAAAGCGCCAGCATGTCATGACGATCACCGGCAGTGCCGGCAGTGCGACGCTGCTCATCGTGCCGTGTCGAACCGATACTGCACTCGCGGTGTTGGTGCTGCGCCGTGCCGCCGGACTCCCCATCGACCCGCTGCACCTCGACACGCCCGCATGCCGAACCGCGGATGGCGTGCTGCGGGCAGCGCGAGCACAAATCACCTGCGCTGCGCCCAGCCAGCTCTAAACGAGGCTCAGTCCACACCCGTCGGCGCATCCGATGCCTTGACCAGCCGCACCTGCGGCCGCTCGGGCACCGCGTCGGCCAAAAACCAGCGGAACGCGAGGTTTCCGCGCGGATAGTCCAGCGTGGTAAGCGAATTCGGGTGCGCGGTCATGCCGCGCGAGATCACGATCGTCACGGACCCGTCGGCGTTGGGGACCGCGGCATGGCCGTTGATCGAGCTGCGCGCGTCGGTGACACAGTGCGTGGCCATGAACTGGTTCCACACCACAAGGTTCCAGAACCGGCAAGAGGGCGGCCGATGGGTGATCACGAGCGCCTCGTCGTCGGCCAGCTCGAAACTGCCGTAGGCGTAACAGGCATCACGTGCCGACCAGCCGAAATTCGCATCGGGCACCTGGTAAGGGTCGGCGAATTGGTTTGCACTGTAAGCGGTTTCGTGTCCGAGCGTGTGTGCGTCGTTGTTCCGTGCGCCGACGGCAAGGGGCACAATGGCGAACATCGTGCGCAGCCACGCCGCACTGGCCCGCAGGGCGGCAGCGGTTTCGGCGTCGCCGTGCCGGATCGGGTCGGGCTCGTCGAGCGCCTCGATACGCCAGCTCACCGGGCGGCCGGTCAGCGGGTCGGCCTGGTAGTCGCGGGTCATCAGCACCGCCGCATCGGGCGTCGGTCCGAACTCGAACGAGAAGTTACCGTCCGCGTCGATGTCGAGATCGTCGTCGCGCACGATCGCAACGATCCGATCCGACCATGCGCCGGGCGCCGGTTCGTTGTAGGCGGTCAGCGAAAAGTAGACGCTGTCACCCTTGTTGCCGCTGATCCGGTAGCGGCGTTTGGGGTCGATCGGGCAGATGCAGTAGTAGGCGTCGGTGTTATCGCCTCCCCAGCGCCGGTCCCGCCGGAACGGTGTGTTGACCTCCACGAAAATCGGCCGGCTGGGCTCGGCGAACAAATAGGTGTCGAACGCCACTCCCAATGTGGTCGCGAGCATGCGGTAGCCGTCGGCAATGTGCCGGTCGTCGGTGACTGCACGATCGCCCTCGAGAAACGATCGATCCAGGCCGCCCAGCGTCGTCAGCAACTCCTGCCATGCGGCGGTGGATTCATAAGCCATTGGTGCTGATTCCTCTCGTGATCAGGGCGGCGGTGCGCTCCACCCAGGTGTCGTCCAGCTGGTCTCCGCGGGTGAGCAGCGCCAGGAAGGTGGTGCCGGCGACGGCCTCGACGACTTCGGCGGCGGTCACGTCGGGCCGCGCCTCGCCACGCACAACCGCGTCCGCGAGGCGCTCCGACAATCCACGCGACAAGATCCCGCCGAAGCGCTCCAGCAGCGCCGAGTGCAACGTGAGGTCGGCGGCCATCTCGGCCACCAGGCCGGGCAACGCCGCACGGGCGGCGGGGGTGGTCAGTACGGCCGCGGTCCGGCGCACCATCTCCCGCACGTCGCCGGCCAGTGACCCGGTGTCGGGCAGGGCTGTCGCGTCGCCGAGCGGGAACACCGCCTCGTGCACCAGATGCGCCTTGCCCGGCCAGCGCCGGTAGATCGCCGGCTTGCTGGTGCCGGCCCGGCGCGCGATCGCGTCCACCGAGAGGTCGGCGTAGCCGGTCTCGGCGAGCAGCTCGACGGTTGCGCGCAGCACCGCGCCGTCGATGCGTTTGTCGCGGGGTCGGCCAATTTCCGTCGTCATTACGAAACTCAAAGTAACATAAGTCGCCGTGGCCGACGCCACAACCGTCTACCTGGACGATCTCGCCGAACCCCGCTTCAGCCCGGACATCCAGCAGATCCGCGACCTGATGGCAACGATGGCGCCCGACAGCCCGCTGGACGCCGACGCGCTGCACGCCAAGGCGGCGGCGGAAACCGGGCTCGACGACTTCGGGCCCGACGACTACCGGGAACGCCTCGACGTCTACCTCGCGGCCCTGCACGAGGTCAGCGGGATGCACGGGCCGGGAATCGTCAACTTCCACGCGCAGCTGCTGGGTTGGCTCAAGAACCGGCTACTGCTCACGGACCTGCTCAAGCGGCACCCCGAAATCCGCGACATCGAGCTGCTGCCGCCGGTCGTCATTGCCGGCCTGCCGCGCACCGGCACCACCCACCTGCACAACCTGCTTGCGGCGGCGCCGACGTTCCGCACCCTTCCCTACTGGGAGAGCGTCGAACCGTTTCCGCTGCCCGCCGAGGCGGGTGCCGAGCCGGATCCCCGCCGCACCCGGATGGACGCGGCCGTCGACTTCATGAACGCGGTGATGCCGCACTTTCGGCTCATGCACGAGATGACGACCGACCATGTCCACGAGGAGATCCAGCTGCTGGCCAACGCCTTCTCCTCGATGCTGTTCGAGACCCTTGCGGATGTGCCGCGGTGGCGTGACTACTACCTGGCGCACGACCAGACGCCGGCCTACGAATATCTCGCGTTGCAGCTGAAGGCGCTGCAGTTCCTGCGCGGTGGCCGCCGCTGGCTGCTCAAGTCGCCGTCACACCTCGAGCAGCTGCCGGTTTTGGATGCCGTATTTCCCAGCGTGGTGGTGGTTTTCACCCACCGCGACCCGGTGCCGGTGGCGCTGTCGATGATCACGATGATCACCTACACCGCGCGAATGCACCGCTCGCCCGTGCCGATTACGGAGATCGCCGCGTCGTGGATCGACCGGCTGGAGTTGATGCTGGCTGCGCTGGTGCGCGACCGCGACATCATCGGTCCGGACCGCTCCGTCGACATCCGATTCGACGACTTCATGGCCGACGAGCTCGGCGTCGCAGAACGGCTTTACGACCTCGCCGGCGAGACGCTCACGGCCGAGGCGCGTGCCGCCATGGCTTCATACCTGGCCGGCCATCAGCGCGGCCGGCTCGGCCAGGTCGCGACGTCAGCCGAGATGTTCGGGCTCGACGAGCACGACCTGGCCGTGCGCTTCGGTTCCTATGTTGAGCGATTCTTGCGGTGACTTACAGCTCCGGAGCGGCGTCGTCGGCCGCGGGTGCCGGCTCCGCCTCGGGTTCGGGCGCGGGCGCCTCGGCCTCGACGACCTCGTCGGGTGCGGGAGCCGGCGGGGCTTCCTCCGGAGCCACCGCACCGACCAGGACGGCCTCGTTCGGAGGCGCCGGTGCGTCCTCGAGCGCTTCGGGGTCGAGCGGCAGATACATGTGATGGGTGAACTGCGGCTGATACGCGCCGCCGCCGCCGATTCGGACGCCGCCGCCTTCGCCGCTGGACACCGGAGTGCCATCCGGCAGCGTCACGGCGGTGTGGCCACCATTCCACCCGATCACCAAAGCGCCGGGGGCCGTGCCGTACCGGAACCCGCGGGCCAGTAGGGCGGACTCTTCGTTTCCGGTGTTGAACCTATTCCCGAATACCGGGCGATCCGTGGCTGCATTGGACACCCAGGAAGCCAGGCCCGAACAGTCCGTGCCCGCAGGGGAATCCCCGCCGGTGACATACGGCGTGCCTGACACCTGTTGAATAAGTGTCATCAGCGTCGCTAAAACAAACATGCGGCGGGACATTAACAACACCGCAGATGGCCACCAAAAATTGTGGCGGCCACCACGTTTAGTGCGCACCAATGACCTACACTACATGGGCTATCTCAAAAACCTAGGTAAATACGGTTTTTCAGACCGATATTCCATGTAGGTGTAATACGAACGTACGCTTGTCGTTTCGCTTTCGCGATGGAGAAGTAATGCAGATCACCTTATTTCGTGCTGCGAATCAGCCTGCGGACGGCAATTGCGGTGGGCTATCGGCGGTCTGAAGTTCGGCCCGATGATCGGTGTCCACGCGCTCAGCTTTGACGCGGCGCGGGCCCTCGTCCACCACGGTCGATCCGTGTGGCTGGCCAGCAGGTTCCTCACCGTCAACGACCACCCTGCGAGTGCGCTTGAGCGAGAAGGTGATCTCCTCGAACTCCTCGAACACCTGGCGAGCGGTGCGAAGCGGCCGCGTTGTGGTGTCGATCGCCCGGGTGACCATGGTCGGCACCAGCGGGCCGATCCACCGGGCGGCCGCTTTGGTGACGTCGGGGATGAGGGGAAGCGTGGCTCGCGCCGGCGTCGGCAGATTCGTTGCCTGCGAGTCGGTTTCGTCGCCCGGCGCCAGTTCAGGGGTGGGTGCCCCCGGCGCCTCGTGCGCCTCGACGGCCGACCGTGCCTGCGCGAGTTGCTGCTCCGCCCAAAGGATTTCGGCGGCTGCCCGCACCTCGGCACGCTTTACGGCGATCGCGGTGTCCGCCGTAACCTCGGCGCGGTCACGCTCCACGCGAGCGGCCACGTGACGATCATGGGTGGTCTCACCGCGCCACATGCGAAGGAGCAACGGCAACAGGTTCAGCAGTACGAAGAATCCGACCGTGATCAACCGCAACAGCAGGGCGCCCGGATTGGCCGAGCAGAGGTCACCCAAGGCCAGCCATCGTGCACCTAATCCGCGATCGGCGCCGGCGATCGCCGTCTGCCGTGCTTGCGCGAGTTGGGCTGCACCGTCGGCGATTTGAGCATCGAGCCGTCCGGACCGCTGCTGGCGTGCCGCGACGGCGTTGTCCAGTTCCCGCTGCGCGTCGGCGAGAAGGTCGTTGGCAGTGCGGGTTTCGGGGCCGACGCCGGGCACACCGGTGATGTGGGTCTGTGGGCAGGCAGGCGTGGGGTGATACTCGCAGCGGGCGACCACCAGCGCTTCGTCGCGCTGTGTGCGTGCTTGGTCGACGGCGTCGTCGAGTGAGCTGCGCGCGTCGCGGAGCCGCTGAAGTTCGGCCGCCGATTGCGCGACCGCAGGCGTCGAGTCGGCGTGGTGCGCGGTCTGTTCGTCCAGACGGCGGTCGATCGAGCCGGCGAACACGACGAGTGCGCCCAGTTCGCCGGCGACGACGCCGACCGCTACCGCCACCGCTGCGCGCCCGATCAGGCCGCCGCGCGACGGGCCGCTGGCAACGGCGCGGCTGAGCGCGCCGACGAGCACACCAAACGCCAGCGTCAGCGGCAACACGGCCGGGGCCGGCCAACCGGTCGATCCTGAGATCGCGAGCGTGGCGACCAGCCAGGTCAGCGCGGTGTTGAGCAACACCACCACGCCGGCCACCGCATGGGCGGAGCGTTCGTGCCGCTCGCCGAGTTCATCCCACTGGCCGCCGCCGAGCCAGGTCAGCCAGGCGACAAGACGCGGTTCGGGTGTTTTGCGGGCGCACATGATGTCTCAGGGTTACAGGCTGCGGGCAGACACGCCGAATCGAAGCGGCGGCGTGTGATGTGGTTCACACTGGTTTAGCCGGTCATCACCGGTGGTAGTTATGCGCTGACACAGGCGCGGGCAAAGGAGCACGTTGTGACGGTACGACGGCTGGTTCTGGCAATTGGGGCTGTAGTTCTGGTCGTCGGCGTCATCGGGATGCTGGTTCCGGTGTCGGTGTCCGACCAGAACGGCGGCACCATCGGCTGTGGTAACGCGCTGATCAGCGACACCAAGAGCGCCGAGTCCGCGAACAACAAGTCGGTGGCCAATATCCCGATCCTCAACCAGGTGGTGCCGCACACCGACTATGTGGCCGAATGCCAGTCGGCGCTGTCCAGCCGCCGGTCGTGGACCATCCCGGTGGCGGTGATCGGCGCGATCGCCGTGGCCGCCGCGTTCTTTGTGCGCGGGCGGTCAGCTGATTCGTTGTAGCCCGTTGCGGCGCAACGACTTCAGGACACTCGTTTGATCACGCGGGCAGTGGCCCTCTCGAGCACGTGCTGACGACCCACTGGCGTGCGTTCGCGCTCGGCACGGCGCAGGGCCGGAGCGATCGTGATGCCCTGCTCGTAGGCCGTCACGACCCGCGGGTCCACGTACGAACTGCGCGCAACCGCAGGCGTGTTGCCCAATTCCTCGGCAACCAAACGCATTACGGCAGCTTCCTCGCGCCGGCGAGCGGTCTTCGACGTCGGCTCCCGCGCATTTGCGAACGCCTCGGCCGCCAACACCGTGCCGTGCCACGTCCGCAGATCTTTGACGCTGAATTCGTCGCCGACCAACTCACGGAACCGCGCGTTGAGGTCCTCGGCGTGCACCTCGCTCCAGCCGTCGGGAGTGCGGTAGACCAGCAGCCGGGGAATGTCGGTTTCGGCGCGCAGCAACGACCGTACTGCCCGGATCACCAGCGGATCATCCAGTGAAACCGTCTGTCGCACACCGCTTTTAGCCGGGTAGTCGAATTCCACGCAGCCGTGGTGCAGCCGGACGTGGTCGCGCAGCAGAGTCGCCAGCCCGAAGCTGCCGTTCTCCTGGGCGTACTCCTCGCCGCCAGCCCGAAAGTAGCCGCGGTCGATCAGGTGCTGGGCCACCGCGAGGACTCGGTCGCGTTGTAGACCACGGCCCCGCAGATCGGCCAGGACCCGCGTGCGCCAGTCGGGCAGACGTTTCGCCAGGCTCAGGGCACGGTCGTATTTCTCCTCGGCCCGCTCAGCCCGCCACTGCTCGTGGTAGAGGTACTGGCGCCGGCCGGCGTCGTCCGTGCCGACCGCCTGGATGTGGCCGTTGGGATGCGCGCAGATCCACACGTTCTTCCAGGCGGGCGGTATCACCAGCGCCTCGATCCGGGCCAGCACCTCGGGATCGTCGACCGGCTCGCGCTGTTCGTCGATGTAGGAGAAGCCGCGCCCGCGGCGAACCCGGCGATAGCCCGGCCCGCCCACGATGCTTCTGCGCAGTCGCATATCGGCACCGGTTTACCCGCGCCGAAGTCGGACAACACCAGCCTCGAGCCGACACAGCGGGATCAGCCGTCGGCCGCGAACGAGACGTGAGACGGTATCAACTTATGCAGACCTTCGACTACATGACCTACGAGAACTTCGGCCGGCGATTCTTCGAAGTGGCCGTCACCGAGGAGCGCGTCGGCGCGGCGTTCGCACAGATCGCGGGCGACGAGTTCGAGATGGCCCCCATCGGTCAGGGGCCGGGCAAAATCGCCAAGGTCAGCGCCAAGGTCAAGATCCAGGAGCCGAAGCTTCGGCGAAAAGTCGGCGAGGCGATCACCTTCGACATCCACATCCCGCTGGCGATCGACCTGCTTGTCGACCTGCGGCTGGACAAGCAGCGGTTTCTGGTCGACGGCGACATCGCGTTGCGTGCCACGGCGCGAGCCGCCGAACCGCTGCTGCTGATCGTCGACGTCGCCAAGCCACGCGCGTCGGACATCACCGTGCATGTCTCGTCGAAAAGCATCCGTGGCGAGGTATTGCGCATCATCGCCGGTGTCGACGGCGAGATCCGGCGGTTCATCGCCAAGTACGTCGCCGACGAAATCGACTCGCCACAGTCACAGGCCGCGCAGGTCATCGACGTGGCGGCCCAGCTCGACGAGGCGTGGAAGGGCGTCTGACGCCCGGTTAACCCGATCCGATCACGGGTATGGCAACGGCGTGGCACGAGTGGAGGTTTCGACGTCGTCCGACCTCGAACCGCAGGCGGCGTGGAAGCTGGCCAGCGACTTGAACCGGTTCGGTGACTGGATGACGATCTTCGCCGGTTGGCGCAGCCCCGTCCCGTCCCGCATCGAGGAGGGCACCTGCGTGGCGTCGTGCATCAAGGTGAAGGGCTTTCGCAACGTCGTGCACTGGACGGTGACCCGCTACGACGAGCCGCACGAGATCGAGCTGAAAGGCCGTGGCCGAGGCGGGATCCGGATCGCGGTGACGATGACCGTCCGCGACAACGATCCGGGGTCCACCTTTCACCTGACCGCCGAACTCAAGGGCGGGCTGCTCAACGGGCCGATCGGGCGGCTGGTGGCCCGGGTGCTGAAGTCCGACGTGCGCCGGTCGATCGACAATCTGGCCGCATTGCAATGATCGGACGGGGTAATGGACCATAGCCAGGCGCCGCTTCTGGACGCTGTGGCCGACTATCACCGGCTCGACCGGTACGGCTTCAGCCCGCCCGGTCACCGGCAGGGCCGCGGCGCCGACGAGCGGGTACTGGCGGTGCTGGGCCGCGAGCCGTTCCGGGACGACGTGCTGGCCAGCGGCGGGCTGGACGACTGGCGTTCCTCCGGCGGGTATCTGTCCGACGCCGAGTCCCTGATGGCCGACGCCGTCGGGGCGTCGACGGCGTTCTTCTCGACGTGCGGCAGTTCGCTGTCCGTCAGGGCGGCGATGATGGCGGTGGCCGGCGGATCGGACGCGGGCCTGCTGGTGCCGCGGGACAGCCACAAGTCGATCGTCGGCGGGTTGATCTTTTCCGGTCTGCAGCCGCGGTGGATCACCCCGCGGTGGGATACCGAACGCCACCTTTCGCACCCGCCGTCGCCGGAGCGGGTCGCCGGCGCGTGGGAGGAGCATCCCGACGCCGCGGGCGCGTTGATCGTCAGTCCGTCGCCCTACGGCACCTGCGCGGACCTCGCGAAGATCGCGGAGATCTGCCACGAGCGGGGCAAGCCGTTGATCGTCGACGAGGCGTGGGGCGCGCATCTGCCGTTTCATCCCGACCTGCCGACGTGGGCGATGGATGCCGGCGCCGACGTCTGCGTGGTCAGCGTGCACAAGATGGGGGCCGGCTTCGAACAGGGTTCGGTCTATCACGTGCAAGGGGATTTGGTGGATCCCGACCGGCTTTCGGCGTGCGCGGACCAGCTGATGACCACCAGCCCTAACGTGCTGATCTACGCCGCGCTGGATGGCTGGCGCCGCCAGATGGTGCAGCATGGACATGAATTACTCAGTGCCGCACTGGATTTGGCTGCCGATGTGCGAGACCGGATCGCCCGCATCCCCGACGTGGTGGTTCTCGAGGACGAGCTGCTCGGGGTGGAGGCGTCGCACGACCTGGACCGCCTGCAAGTGCTGGTGGACGTGTCGGCGACAGGCACATCGGGGTATCAGGCTCGCGACTGGCTGCGCGAGCACCGCTACCTCGACGTGGGCCTGGCCGATCACCGGCGGATCTTGGCGACCTTGTCCTTCGCCGACGACCAACGCAGCGCCGACCGCCTGGTCGATGCGTTGGCGGCCTGGCGAGAAGCGGTCGACTCGTTTGCCCGTCCACCGCAGGTGCGGCTCCCGACGCCTGACGAGCTGCAGCTGGAGAACGTGATGCTTCCCCGGGATGCGTTCTTCGGTCCCACCGAGCTCGTCGCCGCGCAGAAGGCGGCGGGCCGGATCGCCGCCGAACAGATCACGCCTTATCCGCCCGGCATTCCCGTGGTGGTGCCCGGCGAACGGCTCAACGACGCCGTCATCGAATTTCTGCGCACGGGCCTGCACGCCGGCATGCCGTTGCCCGACTGCGCGGACCCGCAATTGCAACAGATCCGCGTCGTGGCGTGAGTATCACTGTGGTGCAAAGCCTTTCAGCAGCGCACGCATGGATTGCGCCACCGCGTGCCGCGTCCGGACCGGATCCGGAGAGTTCGCGATCAGCATCGCGCCGCGCGTCAGAGCGCCCAGCAGCAGCCGGGTCACGGTCTCGGGATCGTCGACCCGCAGCGCGCCGGCTTCGGTCGCGGCCCGCAGCGCCTCGACGATGACCGCGAAGGCGTAGCGCTCGTCGAGCTCGGTGTAGCGCGCCAGCCCCAGCACCGCGGGCCCGTCGAGGATCAGGATGCGCTGCAAGTGCGGTTCCAGCACCGCGTCCAGGAATGCCTCGAAACCGTGGGCGAGCTCGTCGAGGTCGGCGGATGCGTCCTGGGCAGCTTCCACAGCCGCGGTGATCAGCTCGGTGTGTGCTTGCTCGAACACGGCCTCGAACAGCGCCGTCTTGGTGGGGAAGTGGTGGTATAGCGCGCCGGTGGTGACGCCGGCGGCGCGTGCCAGGTCTTCCACTGACGTTTCACGAAAGCCCTTCTGGCCGAACAACTCCCGGCCCGCACGCACCAGTGCGTCCCGCGTCTGCGCAACTTGCTGGGCGCGCAGCGACGACGACGGCGGTGTCGATCCAGCCATGCGCATCAGCCTATTGACATAGTGAAGTTATGTGACATAGTAGCGCTATGTCACCGATGGATGGAGGTTCGCGGATGAAACCTGCCCCCGCACTGGCCGGGCCCGTCGACGAGGTGCGGCGTGCGGACGCAGAAGCCCGAGCGGCCCTGGCCGCAGCAGTCGCCCGCAGCGTCGAGTTGTGGCGCGGTATCGACAATCCCGACGCACGCGTGCCCGGGTTGCGGTGGACCGCCGCCGAGACCGCCGCACATGTGGTCGGCGACATGCGCGAATACACCGACGCGCTGACCCGCCAGGTGCGCGGAGATGTCGAGCGCGAGGCGATCCCGACCGGATCACCGGCGACGTTGCGGACCGCGGTCAACGATCGCCACCTCGTCGATGTCGCCGAGCGTGACCCACGTCGGCTGGCCGGCATGCTCCAGGAAACCGCCGAGCATTATCTGGCCGCAGCGGCGGCCGTCGACCACACCGCGATCGTCACCGCCGACAGCCTTGTCCTGGAACCGGCGTTCATGACGTGTTTGTTGCTGGGCGAGCAATTGGTCCACGGGCTGGACATCGCGCGGGCAACGGGGCGGGCATGGACGATCGGCCGCGACGACGCCCTGCGGGTGGTACCCGCCGCGCTGGCGCTGGCACCGAATTACTTGCGGCAGTCGCGAACTCGGGGCATGCACGCTACCTTCGAACTGCGGATGCGCGGCGGCGGCCGGTACCGGATCGCGGTCGACGACGGCACTGCCGTCGTTTCCGCGGCCGGTGAGAAGGCCGACTGCGTCATCACCGCCGACCCGGTCACGTTCCTGCTGATCGGCTTCGGCCGAGTGTCGCAGTGGCCGCAAATCATCCGGGGCAGGCTGCTCGCCGGCGGCCGCAAGCCCTGGCTGGCCGCCAAGTTCGGCACTCTGCTGGCCAGCCCGTGACCCGGCGGGGTCGCTACCCTGGGGACGATGACGTCCGTCGTGATCGTGGGAAGTGGCTTCACCGGTTTCGAGTGCGCGCGCCGACTGGCCCGCAAGCTGGGCAAACGCGATGTCGACATCACGATCATTTCGCCCGTCGACTACATGCTCTACACGCCGCTGCTGCCCGATGTGGCGGGCGGTGTCGTCGACGCGCGGTTCGTCACTATCCCGTTGGCCGGCACGCTGAATGGTGTGCGCAAGGTGCGGGGACGCGTCGAAAGTGTCGACCTTGACCGCCACACCCTCACCTTCACCGATCTCGAGCAGCGGCCCGGCGAGCTGTCCTGGGATCGGCTGGTGCTCACCCCGGGATCGGTCACCCGGTTATTCGATATCCCCGGGTTAGCCACGTATGCAAGGGGTTTGAAGTCCGTCGCCGAAGCGCTCTACCTTCGCGACCACGTCCTCGAGCAATTCGAGCTGTCCTGTCTGGAATCCGACGACGACCGGGCACAGGCGCGGCGCACGATCGTGGTCGTCGGCGCGTCATACTCCGGAACCGAGCTCACCGCACAACTGCGCGCACTGGCCGACGCCGCTGCCAAGCACATGGATTTCGAACCGGGCGACGTGAAGTTTCTGCTGCTGGACCTCGCGGAACAGGTGATGCCCGAAGTCGGAGAAAAGCTGGGGGACAAGGCGATGCGGGTGCTGCGGCGTCGCGGTGTGGACGTGCGTCTGGGCGTGACGCTGCGAGAGGTGCATCCCGACTACGTGGTCCTCAGCGACGGGTCGCGGGTCAACACCCACACCGTGGCGTGGGTGACCGGGGTGACGGCCGCGCCGCTCATCGAGACGCTCGGCCTGCCGACCGAGAAGGGCCGCTTGAAGGTGCAGACCGATTTACAGGTTCCCGACCACCCGGAGGTCTTCGCCGCCGGGGACACGGCCGCGGTTCCCGACGTGACTCAACCGGGCAAGATCACCCCGCCCACCGCCCAGCACGCGATCCGTCAGGGCAAGGTTCTGGCCCACAACGTCGCCGCCAGTCTCGGCTACGGCAAGCCGAAGCAGTACAAGCACCGAAACATGGGCCTGGTCGTCGATCTCGGGCCGCGCAGCGCCGTCGCCAACCCGCTGGGCGTGCACCTGTCGGGATACCCGGCGAAGTTGGTCACCCGCGGCTATCACCTCTACGCCATACCGCGATTCGTCAACCGGTGGGCGGTGTCGCTGGCGTATCTGACCGACATGTTCTTCGCCCGCACGCTGGTGTCGATGGGCCTGTCGACGCAAAGCGACGCCGAATTCTCCACCAGCGAAGGCATCCCGCTGCCGAAGACCGGCTGACACGCTAAAGCGTCTGGTGGCGCCCGAAGTACTTGTGGTCTTCGCTGTAACCGCCGTAGCCGCTACCGATTTCGGAGTAGTGCTCGACGAACTCGATGCCCTTGATCCACTTCACCTGCTTGAAGCCGTGCTGCAGCTCGTTGCGCAACCGCAGCGGCTTGCCGTGCATGTAGGGCAGCGGCTGGTCGTTCATGTTGTAGGCCAGCATCGACATGTGGTGCCACATCTGGTCGATGGGATGCGCGTTGTAGTAGATCCCACCGGTGGCGCCCAGGCCCATCGAGTAGAACACCACCCACTTGGCCTCGGGCAGCGGCTTGACGATGTCCATGATCGTCTTCATCTGCACGCCACCCCATTTGGCGACACCCGACCAGGCCTGGATGCAAAAGTGCTGGGTGATCTGGTCGTGGTAGGGCAGCGCCTTCAAATCCTCGAGGGAGAACTCCATCGGGTTTTCGACGAGCCCGTAAACCTTTAGCCGCCAATCCCGGAAGTCGTTCTTCTCCAGCTCCTTGTATTCGACGGTCTCCGGCAGCCGGCCGTTACGCCAGTGATGCGGCGAGATGTCTTCCTCGGTGAACGCGCCGGGCTTCGGGTTGAGATTTTCCAGCAGCCGCTGGAACGGCCCGATCAACGCATATCCGACCCTCTGCACCACGCGCGGGTGCCGGATGGTGAACGGCGTGGCCCACACCCAGGCGACCGCCGTCACCAGCATCGCCACGGTGAACACCAAAAAGCCCGCCCAACCGTTGTCGTCGCGGGCGGCGAACATGTGGTTGAGGTTGCGCAGCGCGTCGGTGGCGAACACCAGCGTGACGTGCACGAGGATGAAGAACAGGAAGTAGACCAGCACCAGGAAGTGCAGTGAGCGGGCGATCTGAATGTTCAGCCGCTTGCTGATGATGGTGAGGCGCTGCGAGAGTGCCGGCGACATGCCGAGCCCAGTGATCAGCGCGGCCGGTGCGGCGATGAAGACGGTGGTGAAGTACGCCAGCAACTGCATGCCGTTGTAGGCCTCCCACCCGTTGTCGGTCGGCCAGTGCAGCGACAGGTACTGGATGGCCACCGACGCGGCGTTGGGGAAGACGTCCCAACTGGTCGGCACGATGTGGCGCCACTGTCCGGTGGTGAACAGCAAGACATAGAACACCGCGCCGTTGAGCAGCCACAGCACGTCCACACCGAGATGCCACCAGCGGGCCAGCCCGATGGAGTGCCGGAAGCCGGGCAGCCCGAATTGCGGGGGCAGGGCGACGGTGTCGGCGTTGGCGGTCCAGTACTCGTCGTCCGGGACCGGCGGGCCGACCCGCAGCCACTCGTCCTTGCCGGGCGTGGAGTTGCGGCTGAAGTACAACCGCGGGTGATCGCAGAGAATCTGGATGCCCGTCCGGATGATGAACATCATCATGAACAGGTTGAAGAAGTGGGTCCATCCGACCCAGGCCGGCATGCCGGGGATGACACCGGACGGGTCCGAACCGGGGTATCGCTCGACGAAGTCCCGCACCGCGGGCGTGTGGTAGAGGCCCTTGCCGATCGCCACCCCGGCGACCAGCAGCGCGAAGCCGATCGGAATCAGCCACATCAGGTTGAACCACTTGTCGCGGCCCACCCGCAGCTTCGGCGCGGTGGCGCGCCGGGTGAGGTCGAATCCGCCGCCGTAGTTCTCCACATCGACGACGTCGTGGGCCTTGTGCACCTCGGTGCGGTAGCCCTGCTCCAGCTCCATTTCCACGTCGACGACCTCGGCGGGAAAGTCGACATGGTGGGTGGAGTCTGTCGGTACGACGTCGGTCTCGGCCAAATCGATGCGCCCCTTGGGGCCATTAGCGTCCGTGGTCGTCACGCGGCCGAACTTACACGAAACGCCTTTGTTACCGCGGTAAACATCAGGGAAACACTGGCCGTGAATTGCCTGGTCATCGCCTGGTTCGGCGGGCGAATCAACGGCGCCGACACGATTTGAGTCGTATCTGCGGTTAATTGCGTCTCATTATTCCGAATATGCGGTAAAAATGACGATTTGCTCGCGTGGTTGCGCCGGTCCAAAGTTGATTCGGCCGAGTGCCTGAGTGTGGCGCCCATACCCTTATAGCCGCCGAAATCCTACTGGCGCTGCGCTTTTAGCACCCATCGGCAGTGTTGCACCAGCGCAGCCGACAAGGCGGCATCGCCGATCGGAGTGAGATTCATCACATCGAGTGCGTGACCGCGGATGGCATCACCCGCCGCACGCCAACGGGCACGCCGACCGCCGGGCTACTAACGTCACGCCGGACAGCGCGCGAGTGAGGTCCTGCGGAATGAAATTTGCGTTGGCAAGCTACGGAAGCCGCGGCGACGTCGAGCCGTTCGCCGCGGTGGGGCGCGAGCTACGGCGCCGCGGGCACGACGTGTGCATGGCCGCCCCGCCGCACATGCTCGGCATCGTCGAGTCGGCCGGGCTTGCCCCGGTCGCCTACGGGCCGAGCCCGCAGGCGCACCACGCCCAGAATCCGCTCGCCATGATCGGCGAGCTGATGGACCACGTCAGCCAGGCTCTGGCGGCGTCGGGCGCGACGCTGACGCGGCTGGCAGAGGATGCCGACCTGCTGTTGACCGGCACGAGCGAGCAGGGACTGGCCGCCAATGTCGCGGAGCGCTTCGGCATTCCGCTGGCCACGCTGCATTTCTTCCCCGCGCCGGTGTCGGCGTCCGGGCTGCCCTTCGACGACTTGACAGCACAGGCGGACGAAGCTCAACGCCGCGCACTGGGGCTGCCGGCGGGGCAGCCGGCGCGGGGCCCGTCGCTGGAGATCCAGGCCTACGACAAGCTGTGTTTTCCCGATTTGGCTGCCGAGTGGGCGAGAGGCGGTAACCGACGACCCTTCGTCGGCGCGTTGACGCTGGAGTTGCCCACCGAGGCCGACGACGAGGTCTTGGCGTGGATCGCCGGGGGGACACCGCCCATCTACTTCGGCTTTGGCAGCAGCGTGCGGCTGGCAGCTGCCGCCGATACGGTCGCCGTGATCGGCGAGGCATGCGCGCAGCTGGGCGAGCGAGCGTTGATTTGCTCTGGGGCAAGCGAATTCAGCGAAATTCCGCAATTCGAACACGTCAAGATTGCCGACACAGTCAACCACGGGGCCGTCCTGCCGGCGTGCCGGGCCGTCGTCCATCATGGCGGTGCCGGCACCACCGCGGCAGGCATGCGGGCCGGAGTCCCGGCGTTGATCCTCTGGCGCTGGCTCGATCAACCGATCTGGGCCGACGTGGTTACACGCCTGAAAATCGGTTCCGGACACCAGCTTTCGGACACTACGCTGGAATCGCTGGTGGCGGACCTGCGATCACTCCTTACACCGCAATGCATCGCCAGGGCCCGCGAGGTGGCCACCCAGTTGACAACACCCGACGAAAGCGTCGCTCTGGCAGCCGATCTACTCGAAGATACGGCTAACGCAGCCGGCGTGCCGGCCGAGTCTCGATCGCGTTGACGGTCAGCGCGCGCCGGCTGATCTGCCAGCCGTCGCCGGTCCGCAGATACTGGTCGTCGTAACGCAGGTGCCAGACCACGTCGGTGATCTGGCCCGCTTCGCGGCTCCAGTGGTGCGCGATGCAGGTGATGCGGCCGAGCGCGGAATCGGGCTGTGCGCCGCCGTCGTAAACCTCGCCGACTATCGCGTGTTCGGTGCGTGCGGCGACCGTGACCTTGGCGACCGCCGCTGCGATGGCGGCCCGACCGCTGTGACGCTGGACCGGTTCCAGCGAGGCCGGCGGGTCGGGCACCGTAAGTTCGGCCGTGTCAGTGAAAAGTGCTGCAACAGCGTCGAATTGGCGATCGTCGACCCCGGCGGCGTATCGGTGCACCAGATCGGACAGCCCCGCCCGGTCGCTCGCGGTGAGCGTCATGACGCCAGCAACAGGCGTTGCGCGCAGGCCGACAACGCGTCCTTGGCCTGCTCGATGTCGGTGAGCGGCGGCATGGCCAACACGATCCGGTCGGCACCCTGCTCGGCCAGGCGGCCCGCGCGGTCGGCGTCGATCTTGGTGACCGAGTGGCCCAACGACACCTCCAGGCGGTCCGGGTCGCGGCCGGCGGCCGAGGCCTCGTCGCGCATCAGCGACAGCAGCGAGCCCAGCTGCGCGCCGACGACCCCCAGCGGCTGAAAACCGTCGCCGAGCCGGCCCGCTCGCCGCGCCGCCGCAGCGCTGTGCCCGCCGATATGCACCGGAAGACCAACGCCTGCAACGGGTTTCGGGTGGCAAGTGATGTCGTCGAAGTGAAAGAACTCGCCATGGTGGCTGACCCCGTGCGGGCGGTCGTCCCACAGCGCCCGAAGCACTCCCAACTGCTCGTCGGCTCGCCGGCCCCGGCTGCCGAATTCGGTTCCGCAGGCTTCGATTTCTTCACGCAGCCAACCGACGCCGACACACAGCCGAAGTCGCCCACCCGACAGCACGTCGACGGTGGCCGCCCGCTTGGCCAGCACAACCGGATGGTGATTGGGCAGCACCAGAACTCCGGTGGCCAGACCCAGCCGCTCGGTGTGGCCGGCCAAGAACGCCAGCAGATCAAGCGGATCGGGGACCGGGCAGTCGGCCGCGAGTTCCACCCGGCCCGAGCTGTCGTAGGGGTAGACGCTGTCGTAGCGGGTCGCCAGCACGGTGTGCTCGACGACCACGATTGACTCGAAGCCGCAGACCTCCAGATGCCGTGCAAACGCCGCCATCCACGCGGGGTCCGCCGTGACACCGGCGCCGACCGGGGCGACCACCGCGACTTTCATCACCCGTGAGGTTAACCGGCCGTCTGAGCATGCAGCGTTTCGGCCAGCCGCGCGGCCCGCGGGTCGGTGAAGACGTCCTCGAGCAGCACCGGCCGACCGTCGGGACCGGACAGCGGCACCCGCCAATTCGGGTACTCGTCGGTGGTGCCGGGCTGGTTCTGGGTGCGGTGATCGCCGACCGCGTCGGTCAGCGCCAGACCCAGCAGCCGCGACGGCGTACGGCCCAGGTACTCGTGCAGGGCCACCACGGTTTCGTCGAGGTCGGCGTGCCGACCCAGCAGCCCGACCCGCCGCAGCTCGGCCAGCCACGCCTCCCGGTCTGCCGCAGCGGCCGCGAGCTCTTCGTCGACCGGACGGGTCAACAGTCCCAGCGAATCCCGAAGCCGCACATGCTCGCCCGCCAGATATCCCGCGGTCGGCGGCAGGTCATGCGTGGTGACCGCGGATAGGCAGTACTCCCGCCAGCGTTCGGCCGGTAGCGGCCCGCCGTCACCGTCGCGGTCGCGCTCGAACCACAGAATCGAGGTACCAAGCACGCCGCGGGCCCGCAGATACTCGCGCACCCACGGCTCGACCGTGCCGAGGTCCTCACCGACCACCACCGCCCCGGCCCGATGGGCCTCCAGCGCGACGATGCCGACCATCGCCTCGTGGTCGTAGCGCACATAGGTGCCATGCGTGGGTGGCGAACCCTCGGGGATCCACCACAGCCGGAACAGCCCGATGATGTGGTCGATGCGCACCCCGCCGGCGTGCCGCAGCACGGCGCGGATCAGCGCCCGGAACGGCTGGTACTCCTGCTCGTCGAGGCGGTCCGGACGCCACGGCGGCTGCGACCAGTCCTGGCCGAGCTGGTTGAACTCGTCCGGCGGCGCGCCCGCCGTCACACCCAGCGCCAGCGCGTCCTGCAGTCCCCAGGCGTCCGCGCCGGTGGGATGCACGCCGACGGCCAGGTCGGCCATGATGCCCAGCGACATCCCGGCCGCCACCGCCCGAGACTGAGCAGTGGCCAGCTGCTCTTCGAGCTGCCATTGCAGCCAGCGATGGAAATCCACCTCCGCAGCGTGCTCGGCGACGAATTCGGCCACGCCGGGCGCGCTCGGGTGCTGCAGTGATTCCGGCCATTGATGCCAGTCAGCGCCGTACTCCTCGGCCAGCGCACACCAGGTGGCGAAGTCGTCGAGCGCGGTGCCCTCGCGCGCGCAGAACGCCGCGAAGGCCAGTTGCCGGCCCGCCGAACGCGGGACCCGGTAGACGAGTTGCAGCGCCTTGCGTTTGGCCGCCCATGCGGTGTCGCGGTCGATCGAGTCGGAGGTGGCCGCGCGGTCGCGGGCCCGCTCACGCAGCCGCCGCACCCGGCTGCGTTTGGGCAGGTAAGCGAACTCCGGTATCGCCTCGACCCGCAGGTAGAGCGGGTTGACGAAGCGCCGCGACGTCGGCAGATAGGGCGACGGCTCCATCGGCTTGGTCGGGGTGGCCGCATGCAGCGGGTTGACCAACAGATAGCCGGCGCCGTGCCGCGACGCGGACCACACCGCGAGGTCGGTGAGGTCGGTCAGGTCGCCGACGCCCCACGACCCTCGGGACCGCACGCTATATAACTGTGCCGCCAGGCCCCAGGTGCGGCGAGCGCCGAGCCGCTCCGGCAACCCCAGCCAGTCGGGCGTGACGATCAGCGCGGTGTCGGTCTTTTGGTCGCCGGACCGCAGATGCAGGCGGTGATAGCCCAGCGGCAGGTCGGCGGGCAGCTCGAAGCTGGCCTCGCCGACCAGGCGGCCGTCGAGGTCGAACGGCTCGGTGAAGTTGTCGACCTGCCGGACGCCGCGGCGCAGGGTTCCATCCTCGAGCTGCACCCACACCTCGGCGGGATGACCGTGGGTCACATGAACCCAGAACCGGGTCTGCGCGCCCGCGCGGCCGACGACGGTGGCCGGCAGCGCGCGCGCCCAGTACTCGCGGTCCAGCGCTGCCAGCGCGGCGGCGCATTGCGACTCGGTCCCCGCGGCCACCCCGAACGCGGCCAGGACGGCCACCACGGTGCTGTCGGTGACGGGCACCCGCCGACCGGTCCAGTCCTCGTAGTCGGTGGCGATCCCGAGCCGCCCGGCGAGTTCGGTCAACGACGGGGCAGTGGGCGTCATGCAGCCAGTCTTGCAAGCCGAGCCGATTTTGCTCCGCGTCGCTACCATTCCAATGAGGGCTTGACGATTTCAGCAGGACAGATGGCAAGTGATGACACTGTGGTGCAGGCCACCATCGGGAGGGGTCACGACATCGCTTCTCGCGTGGCGAGGTCGGTGGGGGTGCCCTACGGTTATCGATGTGAATAGTGGCGATCCGCATTTTGCAGGCGTTCCGTCGGTTCGGGGCGTGATCCGCCGTGCCGTCTGAGCAGGGCGGCCAGCGCGGCTCGGGGTACGGCCTCGGGCTGTCGACGCGTACCCAGGTAACCGGCTACCAGTTCCTGGCGCGACGGACCGCGATGGCGTTGACCCGCTGGCGGGTCCGGATGGAGATCGAACCGGGTCGGCGCCAGACGCTGGCCGTCGTGGCGTCGGTGTCTGCGGCGGCGGTGATCTGCCTGGGCGCCCTGCTGTGGTCGTTCATCAACCCCTCCGGCCAGCTGAACGAGTCGCCGATCATCGCCGACCGCGATTCCGGCGCGCTGTACGTCCGGGTCGGCGACACGTTGTATCCGGCGCTGAACCTGGCATCGGCCCGGCTGATCGCCGGCCGCGCCGACAACCCGCACAAGGTGCGCGCGAGCCAGATCGCCCAGCAACCGCACGGCCCGATGGTCGGCATTCCCGGCGCACCGTCCTCGTTCTCGCCGACCACACCCACGTCGTCGTCGTGGCTGGTGTGTGACGCGGTCACCTCGACGGCCGGGGTGGGGGCCCCGTCCCCGGTGACGGTGACGGTGATCGACGGCACCCCGGACCTGTCGAATCACCGGCGGGTGCTGAGCGGATCGGACGCGGTGGTGCTGCGCTACGGCAACGACACCTGGGTGATCCGGGAAGGCCGCCGGTCGCGCATCGACGCGGGCAACCGTGCCGTGTTACTGCCGCTGGGCATCACCCCGGAACAAGTCACCCAGGCCCGGCCGATGAGCCGCGCGCTCTACGACGCCTTGCCGGTGGGCCCCGAGCTGACGGTGCCCAAAGTGCCCGACGCCGGCAGTCCGGCTAATTTCCCCGGGGCCCCCGGTCCGGTGGGCACGGTGTTCGTGACTCCGCAAATCAGTGGGCCGCAACAATATTCGGTGGTGCTGATGGACGGCGTGCAGACCGTGACGCCGGTGGTGGCCCAGATCCTGCAGAACGCCGGCGCCACCCCGGGCGCTCATCTGGTGACGGTCGCGCCGCCCGCCCTGGCGAAGATGCCTGTGGTGACCGGTCTGGATCTGTCGGCCTATCCGGACGGCCCGCTGAAGGTGGTGGACATTCGCGACAACCCGGCGACCTGCTGGTGGTGGGAGAAGACCGCCGGCGAGGAGCGGGCGCGCACCGAGGTGGTGTCCGGTCCCACCATCCCGGTGGCTCAGTCCGACACCAACAAGGTGGTGTCGCTGGTGAAGGCCGACAATTCCGGCCGGGAAGCCGACCGGGTCTACTTCGGCCCCAACTTTGCGAACTTCGTCGCGGTCACCGGCAACGACCCCGGCGCGTCGACGACGGAATCGCTGTGGTGGCTTTCGGATTCGGGTGTGCGGTTCGGGGTCGACAACACCCGCGACGCACGCAGCGCGCTGGGCCTGACCTCGACGCCGAGTCCGGCGCCGTGGGTGGCGTTGCGTCTGCTGGCGCCCGGGCCGACGCTGTCACGAGCTGACGCGCTGGTGCGCCATGACACCCTTCCGACCGACATGAACCCTGCAGAATTGGCGGTACCCAAGTGAAACGTGGCTTTGCGCGGCCCACGCCGGAGCGAGCGCCGGTAGTCAAGCCGGAGAACATCGTCTTACCGACGCCGCTGAGTGTTCCGCCCCCCGAGGGCAAGCCGTGGTGGCTGGTTGTCGTCGGCGTGCTGGTGGTCGGCCTGCTGGTCGGCATGGTCGGCATGACCGTCGCCAGCGGCTCGCGGATGTTCCTCGGTGCCGGCGCGATCTTCCCGATCTTCATGATCGGCGGCGTCGCGATGATGATGTTCGGCGGCCGGTTCGGCGGCCAGCAGCAGATGAGCCGGCCGAAACTCGACGCGATGCGCGCCCAGTTCATGTTGATGCTGGACATGCTGCGCGAAACCGCCCAGGAGTCCGCCGATTCCATGGACGCCAACTACCGCTGGTACCACCCGGAGCCGACCACCCTGTCGGCCGCGGTGGGCTCGTCGCGGATGTGGGAGCGCAAGCCCGACGGCAAGGACCTCAACTTCGGGGTCGCCCGCGTCGGCGTCGGGATGACCCGGCCGGAGGTGACCTGGGGCGAGCCGCAGAACATGCCGACCGACATCGAACTGGAACCGGTGACGGGAAAGGCCCTCCAGGAGTTCGGCCGCTACCAAAGCGTCGTCTACAACCTGCCCAAGATGGTGTCGCTGCTCGTCGAGCCGTGGTACTCGCTGGTGGGCGAGCGCGAGCAGGCGCTGGGCCTCATGCGGGCGATCATCTGCCAGTTGGCGTTCTCGCACGGACCCGACCACGTCCAGATGATTGTCGTCAGTTCCGATGTGGCGCAATGGGATTGGGTCAAGTGGCTGCTGCACTTCGGTGATCCCCGCCGGCGCGACGCCGCGGGCAACGCGCGGATGGTGTACGGGTCGGTGCGTGAGTTCGCCGCCGACCAAGCCGAATTGTTCGCCGGCCGTGGGTCGTTCACGCCGCGGCACGCCAGCTCGTCGGCCGAGACACCCACCCCGCACCACGTGGTCATCTGCGACATCGAGGATCCGCAGTGGGAGTACGTGGTCAGCACCGGCGGCGTCGACGGTGTGACGTTCTTCGACCTGACCGGGTCGGCGCTGTGGACCGCCGTACCCGAGCGGGTGCTGACGTTCGACAAAACCGGAGTGATCGAGGCGCTGCCGCGCGACCGCGACACCTGGATGGTGATCGACGACAACAAGTGGTTCTTCGCGCTGGCCGACCAGCTGACTGAAGCCGAGGCCGAGCAGTTCTCGCTGCGCATGGCGCAATGGCGGCTGGCCGAGGCCTACGAGGAGATCGGGCAGCGAGTGGCGCACATCGGTGCGCGAGACATCTTGTCCTACTACGGAATCGAGGACCCCGCGTCAATCGATTTCAATGCCCTGTGGAACGGCCGCGGCGATTCGATGCGCCGGGCGCGGTTGCGCGTGCCGTTCGGTAACCGCTCCGACAACGGCGAATTGTTGTTCCTGGACATGAAGTCGCTCGACGAGGGCGGCGACGGCCCGCACGGCGTGATGTCGGGGACAACCGGTTCGGGTAAGTCGACGCTGGTGCGCACCGTGCTCGAGTCGCTGATGCTCGCCCATCCGCCCGACGAGCTGCAGTTCGTGCTCGCCGACCTCAAGGGTGGGTCGGCCGTCAAGCCGTTCGCCGGGGTGCCGCACGTGTCGCGGATCATCACCGACCTGGAAGAAGACCAGGCGCTGATGGAGCGCTTCCTGGACGCCCTGTGGGGCGAAATCGCCCGGCGCAAGGCGATTTGCGACAACGCCGGTGTCGACGACGCCAAGGAGTACAACGAGATGCGCGCCCGGCTGCGCGCACGCGGCCAGGACATGCCGCCGCTGCCGATGCTGGTGGTCGTCATCGACGAGTTCTACGAGTGGTTCCGGATCATGCCGACCGCGGTCGACGTCCTCGACTCCATCGGCCGGCAGGGCCGCGCCTACTGGATCCATCTGATGATGGCGTCGCAGACCATCGAGAGCCGGGCCGAAAAGCTCATGGAGAACATGGGTTACCGGTTGGTGCTGAAAGCACGCACCGCCGGCGCGGCGCAGGCCGCCGGCGTGCCCAACGCGGTGAACCTGCCGGCCCAAGCGGGTCTGGGCTATTTCCGCAAGAGTGGCGACGAGATCATCCGCTTCCAGGCCGAGTTCCTGTGGCGCGACTATCGCCGCGGCGTATCGCTCGACGAGGACGGCCAGGCGCCACTGGTGCACAGCGTCGATTACATTCGCCCGCAACTCTTTACCACTGCGTTCACGCCACTGGAAGTCAGCGTCAGCGGTGCGGATCTCGACGCGCAACGCGAGATCACCAACGGCGAAGTGATCACCGACACCGAAGACCGCGACGTCGATGTCGACGTCGTCGATGCTGACGTCGACGACGAGGAAGAAGAAGCGATCCGGACGCCGAAAGTCGGCACCGTGATCATTGACCGGCTGCGCCAGATCCCGTTCGAGCCGTATCGGTTGTGGCACCCGCCGCTGGACGAGCCGGTGGCCATCGACGACCTGGTGAACCGCTTCCTGGGCCGGCCCTGGCAGCAGAACTACGGCAGCGCCCGCAATCTGGTGTTCCCGATCGGGATCATCGACCGGCCGTACAAGCACGACCAGCCGCCGTGGACCGTGGACACTTCCGGGGCGGGCGCCAACGTGCTGGTCCTGGGCGCCGGCGGGTCCGGCAAGACCACCGCGCTGCAGACGCTGATCTGCTCGGCCGCGCTGACCCACACGCCCGAGCAGGTGCAGTTCTACTGCCTGGCCTACAGCAGCACCGCGTTGACTACGGTGGCCGGGCTGCCCCACGTCGGCGAGGTCGTCGGGCCCACCGACCCCTACGGCGTGCGGCGCACGGTCGCCGAGATGCTGGCGTTGGTGCGTGAGCGCAAGCGCAGCTTCCTCGAGCACGGAATCGCCTCGATGGAGATGTTCCGGCGACGCAAGTTCGCCGGCGAGCCGGGCCCCGTTCCCGATGATGGCTTCGGCGACGTCTATCTGGTGATCGACAACTACCGGGCGCTGGCCGAAGAGAACGAGGTCCTGATCGAGCAGGTCAACCAAATCATCAACCAGGGCCCGTCGTTCGGTGTGCACGTGATCGTCACCGCCGATCGCGAATCGGAGCTGCGGCCCCCGGTGCGCAGCGGATTCGGCTCCCGGGTGGAGCTGCGGCTGGCCGCGGTGGAGGACGCCAAGCTGGTGCGTTCCCGGTTCGCCAAGGACGTCCCGGTCAAGCCGGGACGCGGCATGGTCGCGGTCAACTACGTGCGATTGGACAGCGATCCGCAGTCCGGTCTGCACACACTGATCGCCAGGCCCGCGCTCGGCAGCACGTCGGATTCGGTGTTCGAGTCCGACAGCGTGGCCGCGGCGGTCAGTCAGGTGGCGGTCGGTCGGACCCGTCCGGTGCGCCGCCTGCCGGCGCGCTTCGAGCTCGAGCAGCTGCAGGCACTGGCCGCCGCCGATCGCCGCCAGGGCGTCGGCGCGGGCGGAATCGCTTGGGCGGTATCGGAATTGGACCTGCAGCCGGTCTACCTCAACTTCGACGACAACGCGCACTTGATGATCACCGGCCGTCGCGAGTGTGGCCGCACCACTACGCTGGCCACGATCATGCGCGAGATCGGGCGGATCTACGCGCCCGGCGCCAGCACCGCACCGCCCACGTCGCGGCCCTCCGCGCAGGTGTGGCTGGTCGACCCGCGTCGTCAGCTGCTGACCACGCTGGGCTCCGACTACGTCGAGAATTTCGCGTACAACCTCGATGGGGTCGCCGCGATGATGGATCAGCTGGCCGCCGCGCTGTCGCGCCGCGAGCCGCCGCCTGGGCTGTCCGCCGAGGAGTTGCTGTCGCACTCGTGGTGGAGCGGGCCGGAGATCTTCCTGATCATCGACGACGTGCAGCAGCTGCCGCCGGGCTTCGACTCGCCGCTGCACAAGGCGGCACCGTGGGTGACCAGGGCGGCCGACGTCGGCTTGCACGTGATCATCACCCGCACCTTCGGCGGCTGGTCGTCGGCCGGCAGCGACCCGATGCTGCGGGCGCTGCACCAGGCGAACGCGCCCTTGCTGGTGATGGACGCCGACCCCGACGAGGGCTTCATCCGCGGCAAGATGAAGGGCGGCCCGCTGCCTCGCGGCCGTGGCCTGCTGATGGCCGAGGACACCGGCGTGTTCGTCCAGGTGGCGGCCACCGACCTGCGTCGGTAAGCGGCCTCGCCGCCCTCAGAGCCACCTCATAGCCAACGCACAGCTGACACTTGTCGTCCGCTCACCCTGCCTTTTTAACGTCGCTAAGCAGTGACTGATGGGCTAGTGGTGAAGGGAGTGCCTGATGTCGTTTGTGACGACACAGCCAGAAGCGTTGACGGCAGCGGCGGGCGACCTGCAGGGGATCGGCTCGACGATGCTGGCCCAGAATGCCGCGGCGGCCGCGCCGACGACGGGAGTGCTTCCCGCCGCGGCTGACGAGGTGTCGGCGCTGACCGCGGCGCAGTTCGCCGCGCACGCGCAGATGTATCAGGCGGTCGGCGCACAAGCAGTTGCGATCCACGACATGTTCGTCGCCACCCTCGGCGCAAGCGCCGGCTCCTATGCGGCGACGGAGGCAGCGAACGCGGTTGCAGCCGGCTAGGGAGGGGGAGCGATGCTGGATTTCGGGGCGCTCCCGCCGGAGATCAACTCCGCGCGCATGTATGCCGGGCCGGGATCGGGACCGATGCTGGCCGCCGCGGCGGCCTGGCAGGAACTGGCCGCCGAGTTGAATTCCGCAGCGGCGCACTATGGTTCGGTGATCTCCGGGTTGACCAGCGGAGCCTGGGCGGGACCCTCGTCGGCGTCGATGGCGGCCGCGGCCACGCCGTACGTCGGCTGGCTCGCCGCCACCGCCGGCCAAGCCGAACAGGCCGGCACCCAGGCCGCGACGGCGGCCGCTGCCTATGAAACCGCTTTTGCCGCAACGGTTCCCCCGCCGGTAATAGCAGCCAACCGCAGCCTGCTCGCCACTCTGGTCGCGACCAATGTCCTCGGACAGAACACCCCGGCCATCGCGGCGACCGAGTTCCACTACGCCGAAATGTGGGCGCAGGACGCCGCGGCCATGTACGGCTACGCCGGAGCGTCGGCGGCGGCCGCGAGACTGACTCCGTTCACGGCACCGCCGCAGACCACCGCTCCGGGCGGGTTGGCCGGCCAGGCCGCCGCGGTGGCCCAGGCCGCGGGCACCGCCGTCGGCACCCACGCCGAGACGGTGATGTCGGCAGGCCCGCAATTACTTGCTGCGACACCCCAAGCGCTGCAAGGGCTTGCGTCGCCCCAGGGCCTGGAAAGCCTCGCGTCCTCGGCGCCTGGGTCGTCGTCGTCCACGTCGGGTATGTCGTCGCTGTCGTCACTGAGCATGCTGACGATGCCTGCCAGGATGGCGATGATGCCGATGAGCATGCTGAGCCGGTTGTTCATGATGGGCAGCGCCAACACGGCGAGCACTGCCGCCAGGGCCGTGGGCAACACCGCTACCGCGTTGGGATCGGCGCTACGGGGCGGGCTCGGTTCCGGCACCGGCGCGCTGGGCTCGGCGGGGCTGGCCGGGCTGAGCAGTGGCCCGGCGGTGACGGCGGGCATGGGGCGGGCGGCCTCGATCGGCGCACTGTCGGTGCCGTCCGGTTGGTCCGGGACGGCGTCGGCGATAAGCCCCTCGGCGGCCGGTGCTTTGCCGGTCGGCACGTTGCCGGCCAGCGCAACCCCGGCGGTTCAGGCGGCCGCCCAGCAGGCGGTGCCTCCTATGATGCCGATCACAAATATGGCCGGGCGCGGCGCGGTCGGCGGCGCCACTCCGCGGTTCGAGGTTCGGCCGACTGTGATTCCGCGCTCACCGGCCGGCGGCTAACCGCCTCCGTTTTGGAGCCGATAACCCAACAACGGATGAACAAATGTCCTTCGCGGGTGAACAGTAGTTGTCGAGGAATGAATAGTTAGCGTCGTCGGCGGCTAACTGCGCCACGGCCAACTAATCTCACCAACGAGCAATTGTTCAGCGACGAACACCTGCTCAATGTTGTTGAGTCTGAGGATTACCGAGGGAAGAAAGCGCATTTCGGCTGTGAGCACACACCGCGCTTCGTGGGCCGACATCCATCACGCACTCGGCTACCGGACTCATAACCGATTCTTGACCACGCTGTGGACCGGCAACCGCGCCATGTTGGGGAGGACGTAGTGCTGGATTTCGGCGCATTGCCGCCGGAGGTCAATTCGGGTCGGATGTACATGGGTCCTGGGGCTGGACCGTTATTGGCGGCTGCGGGGGCCTGGGATGGGTTGGCGGCGGAATTGTATTTGGCCGCCACCGGCTACAGCTCGGTGCTTTCGGAGTTGACCAGTGGCCCGTGGGTGGGTCCGGCGTCGATGTCGATGGCGGCCGCGGCTGCGCCGTATGTGTCGTGGCTGAGTACGACGGCGGCGCTGGCCGAGCAGACGGCCAATCAGGCCAGGGCCGCGGTGGCCGCCTATGAGGCGGCGTTTGCTATGACGGTGCCGCCACCGGTGATTGCGGCCAACCGGGCGTTGTTGATGGCGCTGGTCGCGACGAACTTCTTCGGGCAGAACACGCCGGCGATCATGGCCACCGAGGCGCACTACATGGAGATGTGGGCCCAAGACGCCGCGGCGATGTATGGCTATGCGGGGGCGTCGGCGGCGGCTTCGACGGTGACTCCGTTTACTCCGCCGGCGCACACCACCAACCCGGCGGGTCTGGGCGCTCAGGCCGTGGCGGTGGCCAAAGCTGCCGCCACTCCGGCCGGAACGTCCGCGCAAACCACCGCGTCCGCCACCCCGCAGCTGGCCTCCGCTTCCGTGGTACCTGAAGCGCTGCAACAACTTTCGTCGACATCGACGGCGACCGGGGCGTCGACGTCGACGGGCTCGCTGTCGTCGTTCCTGCCCGCACCCCTGGGCACCGGTCCCGCGCTGACGACCGGAAACTGGACCGCGCTGTTGAAGCAGACGTCAGGCATGTTCGGCTACTTCCCGCTCGGAATCGGCCAGTTCTTGGCCTCGATCAGCCAGCAGCTGACGTTTGGCCCCGGGGGAGCTACGGCAGGTTCGGGCGGGGCGTGGTATCCGACGCCGCAATTTGCCGGCCTGGCTGGCCTGGGCAGCGGCGGCGGCTCACCGGTGTCGGCGGCCGTGGGCCAGGCCGGCTCGGTCGGGCAGTTGTCGGTGCCGTCGAGCTGGGCCGCCGGGGCTGCCCAGGCAAACGAGTCGGCCGCGTTGTCCTCGGTCACCAGCCTGGGGGCCGCCTCGGAGACCAACGGACCGTCCGGGCTGCTTCGCGGCATGCCGCTCTCGGCTGCCGGCCGGCGGGCCGCCGGTGGCTTCACCCACCGATACGGATTCCGCTACAGCGTTTTGACCCGCCCCCCATCGGCCGGATAGCCGCTAGCGCGCCCGTACGCCGCGCACGTCTCCGCCGTCGCCCGGTGGCGGATAGGCCTTAATCCGCGCCGAGATTTTTATCCGCCTGCGCGCTTGGCCGCCCGGCCACAATTTCGCGACGGCGACCCGACATCGCGTTGTTTGCACAGGTGACGGCCACCGCCGGTGCCGTCGACGCGCTGCCGGGATGAACAGTTGATAGCGCTCCGGTGACATTGGATGGCGCTGAGGTGAACACGGCGTAGCCATCGGGTTCCGTCTTGGCCATTTAGTGTCATCCACTACACCGCTCGCGATTGGCGAGTGACCACCCAATGTGGTTGATGCTGAACGCTATTGACAAGGAAGCGAGTTTCCACTCGTGCCGACGCAACTGGAAATGTCTGCCCGGGCGGCGCGGTTCGCAGCGCCAGGTCCAAGTCCCGCTCATCGGAGCAGCGCACATTCCTGTGCCGCCGTCCAGATCATCCCGAAACGCGAACCAGCTGATCGACGAGCGTAGCGATGGATTTCGGGGCGCTACCACCCGAGATCAACTCGGGGCGGATGTATGCCGGTCCCGGAGCGGGGCCGTTGCTGGCTGCCGCGGGGGCCTGGGACGGGATAGCGGCGGAGTTGTATACCGCGGCCACCGGCTATGCCTCGGTGATTTCGGAGTTGACGAGTTCGCCATGGCTCGGTCCGGCATCGACGGCAATGGTCGCGGCGTCCGCACCGTATGTGTCGTGGCTGAGTACCACCGCCGCGCAGGCCGAGCAGACCGCTAACCAGGCGAGGGCCGCGGCCGCGGCCTATGAGGCGGCGTTTGCGTTGACAGTTCCGCCCCCGGTGATCGCAGCCAACCGCGCGTTGTTGATGGCGTTGATCGCGACGAACTTCTTCGGGCAGAACACCCCGGCGATCGCGGCCACCGAGGCGCACTACACGGAGATGTGGGCTCAAGACGCCGCGGCCATGTATGGCTATGCCGCGGCGTCGGCGACTGCCACCAGGTTGGCCGCGTTCACGTCGCCGGCGCAAAACACCGACCCCGCCGGGCTGGCGGGGCAGTCGGCAGCGGTCGCCAAGGCCGCCGGCACGTCGGCGGGCGCTTCCGCGCAGACCACCGCCTCGACGACCCCGCAGCTGGCCTCGGCCCCCACCATTTCGCAAGCGGTGCAACAAGTCTCGACGTCCACGTCGTCCTCGTCGTCGGGCTCCTCATTTTGGGACCAGCTGAACGCCATCCTGGGTTCAAGCAGCATCAGGACCTTACTGACGACTCGTATCTTTGGCGGGACCTATTTCCTCGAGGGCATGCCCAACTCTGCTATCTCGATCGCACAGCAGGTGACGTTTGGCCCGGGAGGAACAACGGCTGGTGCCGGCGGAGCCTGGTATCCGACGCCGCAATTTGCAGGTCTGGGTCTGGGGCATGGCGGTGGCGGAGCAGTGTCGGCGAATGTGGGCCAAGCGGGCACGATCGGAAAGCTGTCAGTGCCACCTGGTTGGACCGGGGCGACGTCCTCGGCGCTGGAGCCGCAGAGCGCGGGAGCGCTGGGCGCCCAGGCACCCGGCGCTTCGGCAAACACCCAGGGCCTGCTCCGCGGGATGCCGCTGACCGGAGCGGGCCGGCGCGCCACCGGCGGCTTTGTCCACCGATACGGGTTCCGCCACAGTGTGGTGTCGCGCCCACCGTCGGCCGGCTAGTCGCGGTGGGTACCGTTTCGATCTCGGTGTCGCCCCTTGGGGCAGACAGGCTTTCGCCTGAATTGCCGCGTTCTGCAGCCGACGCCGACGTACATGGCTTTATCCGCGCCGAGATTTTATCCGCGAAGAGGACCGGACTGTCCGTCTGGGCCGACGGCCGCGGGTCGTGGCGACGGCGGGATATGTGGGGCTTCCTGCAGGTAGGGGCCATCGAAGCGGCTCGGACGGCCGCGCCATGTGAGTCGCTCCGGGCTGGAACGAATGTTGTCCACGAACTGAACACCAAGTGTCGGCAGGATTACGGCTCGGTGTCTGCCATCTAACCTGCCTTACCAAGCGAGTTTCGAAGTCGTTGAGCTGACCGTTCTTGAGGAGGAAGCCTGATGTCGTTTGTGACCACGCAGCCCGAGGCGTTGTCGGCGGCGGCTGCCAACTTGACGGGTATCGGATCAGGGGTGGCCGCGCAGAATGCCGCTGCTGCTGCGCCGACGACGGGCGTGGTTCCCGCCGCCGCCGACGAGGTGTCGGCGCTGACCGCCGCGCAATTCGCCGCCCACGCGCAGATGTACCAGGCAGTCAGTGCGCAGGCCGCGGCGATTCACGAGATGTTCGTCAACACCCTGGGCACCAGCGCCGGATCGTATGCGGCCACCGAAGCCGCCAACGCGATCGCGGCGGGCTGAGGAGGCTGGCAGTGCTGGACTTCGGGGCGTTACCGCCGGAGATCAACTCCGCTCGCATCTACGCCGGCCCGGGTTCGTCGTCGTTCCAGGCCGCCGCGTCGGCCTGGAATAGCCTTGCCGCCGAGCTGAATTCGGCGGCGCTCGGCTACGACACCGTGGTCACCCAACTCACCAGCGAGGAGTGGTTGGGTCCGGCATCTGCGGCAATGGCGGATGCGGCGCAATCCCACGTGGCCTGGCTGAGCAGTACCGCTGCGCAGGCCGAGCAGGCGGCCACCCAGGCGAGGGCGGCCGCGGCGGCCTATGACCAGGCGTTCGCAGCGTCGGTGCCTCCGCCGCTGATCGCGGCGAACCGTGCTCAGACGGCGCAGCTGGTCGCCACCAACGTTCTGGGCCAAAACACTCCGGCGATCGCGCAGTTGGAGGCGCAGTACGGCGAGATGTGGGCCCAGGACGCCGCCGCGATGTACGGGTATGCGGGCCAGGCGGCCGCCGCCACGAAGGTGACCCCGTTCGCCGCCCCGGTGCAAACCACCAATCCCGCCGGACAGGCCACTCAAGCGACCGCGGTCGCCCAAGCGGCCGCCAGCTCCAGCACCACGAGTGCGCAGTCGACGCTGTCCCAGTTGCAATCTTCGGTACCCAGCACGCTGAAGAGCCTCGCGACGCCCGCATCGGCCGCGTCCTCGACCTCGACGACGCCAGACCCGTGGAGCGAATTCTGGTTGCTCTTGACCGGGTCGTCCACTCCTCCCCAATCGCTGTCGGCGATCTTCACCGACCTTGTGGCACCCTCCTCCGTTCTCTACTACAGCGAGGGCATGGGGAACTTCACCACCGGCATAGCCAACGCCGCGATTCAGACATCGAAGACGCTGGGATTGATCGGCGCGTCCGCGCCCGCGGCCGCTGGCGGGGCTGCCAAGGGGATAGCCGGCGGCCTGGGTGGGCTCGGAAGCCTGCTGGGAAGCGGAACCGGCGGCGCGCCGGCAGCTGTGTCGGCGGGCTTGGGTAATGCGGGGGCAGTCGGTCGATTGTCGGTGCCGCCCACCTGGATTGGCGGAGCCCCGTTAACGGCCCCGCATGCTCCGCTGCCCATCAGCAGTGTGAGCGCAGCACCAGAAGGTGGCGGCGCCGGAAACCTGTTGGGCGGGATGCCACTAGCTGGCGCCGGTGCTGGACACGTGGGCGGTTCTGGCCCCCGATACGGGTTCAAGCCAACCGTGATGGCCCGTCCGCCGTTCGCCGGCTGAGATGCCCAACTCTGCACGAGACGTTCTGTCCCTGCGACGTTATACCGCAGTACTTTTGACCGTTATCGCCCTGCTGCTTCCGGCATGCGTCGCACGCCAGCGTGCCACCGGCCCCGCCCATGAGCCAGCCAAAGTTCCGCTATCACAGCTGGCCGACCTGACGCTGCAAGTGGGGGACCAAAAGAGCGTCGGCACCGAGTCGATGCTGCGAGCGGCGGGGCAGCTCGACCATCTGCCGTATCGGATCACGTTCTCCACGTTCGCATCTGGGCCGCCGATGGTCGAGGCCGCCACCGCCGGCAAGATCGACGTTGCCATCACCGGCGACACCCCGCCGATTTTCGGCGCGGCGGCTAACGCCCACATCAAGGTGCTGTCGGCATACGAGGGAGGCGGCCCAGGCGACCAGATTCTGGTCCACACCGATTCCGCGATCCAGTCCGTTGATGGCCTGCGCGGCAAGACCATCGCGCTGGCCAAGGGCAGTTCGGCACACGCCAACGTGCTCGACCAGCTGGACAAGGCCGGACTCAAACCCGCCGACGTTCACCTGGTTTTCTTACAGCCCGCGGACGCGTTGTCGGGATTCCGCAACGGGCAGGTCGACGCCTGGGCGGTATGGGACCCGTACACCGCCCAGGCCGAACAACAGCTCCCGGTGCGCGGTCTCGTCTCGCGCAAGCACAAGTACTCGTTCGCGATCGCCTCCGACGAGGGGCTGGCCGACCCGAAACGCAACACCGCTTTGGGGGACCTGCTGACGCGCTATGCGAACGCCGCGGTGTGGGCACGTGAACACCCCCGGGAGTGGGCGGCCAAGTACGCCGAGTCGGCCGGCCTCGACCCGGCTGTCGCCGCCGTCGCACAGGGCCGCACCCTGCGCCAGCCGACCCCGCTGGATGACACCGTGATTGGCGCGGAGCAGCGGCTAGCCGACCTGTTGGCGGCGGACGGCCAAATCCGTTCCGCCCCACGGTTCGCCGACTGGGTGGACCGCCGCTTCGACCACGCCCCGGAGTCTCGCTGACGCCACTGCGTCGGACGGCAGAACATCAACGCCGGAAAGGGATGTCGAGCCGCAGGGTGCGTTCTGCCTTGGGATACCAGCCTTGCGGCGCATGCTGGCTGGTGTGCAGGTAGCACTGCACACGCACGTCGCGGCTGCCTGGGGTGAAGGTCAGCAGTCGACTGATCGGCAACGTGGTCAGCGGCATGTGATGGCGGCTCAACGACGCGACGTTGATGAACCAGGTGCCCCAGCGTCGCTCGATGTGGGTTTTGTTGCCGAACGAGTCATCCGGGTTGGTGTGGGTGTGCCCGCCGATCCACATCTGTACGCATCCGGGACGTTCGGCGAGAAAGTTCTCGAATGCGCCTGAATCCTGTTTGCTGTCAACCCAGTACAGATACGACGCGCCCCGCGGCGTGCCTTGCTCGAAGTATCGGTGATAATGCTCCTCCCAACGGCCGTCGGCGCCTTTGCGCAGACCTTCCCACGCGCCGGAGGCGACGGTCGTGTCCTTCAGGACGTAGTGGTGCACCGAAATGATGATTTTGTCGGGATTGTTGTCGACCGCGTCTTTCCACCACTGAAATGTTTCGCCGCTCACCACACCGCCCGGGTTACCGCCGAGCGTTCCTCGCCCCACCATTTGGGTGGGCTCGTTGCGGTCGCTCATCATCAAAAAGAGCAGGTTCCCTACCTGAAAGGAATACCGTTGCCACGTCCCGTTAATGGCATATCGGCGGGCTTTGGCGTCAACACCCGAGAATTCGTTGTGGTCGCCCAGCGGGTCCACCCACTTTTGCCACCACCACGCCTCGGGTTCGGCTAACCCGCTTCGGTCGTGGTTGCCGCAGACGCTGTAGATGTCTTCGCGTCGGTGCTTGCGCAACACCGAGAACTGTCGACGCACCTCTTCGCCTTCTGCGTCATCGGGCAGGCTGTGGTGTGCACCGGACATGTCGCCCACGTCGATCGCAAGGTCCCAGGCGAAGGCTGGACCGCCTTCGCTCCCACCGAATTCGGACTGCGAAATCGCCTCGGCAAGGCTGTGTCTGCCGAATTGCTTGTCAGTGCCGACGTGCGCATCGCCGAATGCCCACACGTGAAGAGGTTCTGATGCCGAGTGGATTGACATTCGTCCTCCGGTCTTGGCGTTTGGCGACTGCCCGAGTCCCCTTCGGATTCAACAAGTCCGAATGCCGATCGCCCATATCACGATAGTGACCGCGATGGCAGACGGCACGTCGAAGCTCACGCAAAGCCGGCAGGCCGGATCTGCGGCGCTCTCGCCGATGACGGGTCGATGCTGCGCCCGGCCGGTCTGCAGGGCTCGGTATAGGCGGGTGTGTTCGCCGTCACCGAGCCAGGCGACATTAACTCAAACATTAGGTAAACAGCTGTGGCTGGCGGATGAACACTAGCCGTCCACCAATGAACACTTGGTTTTGGACGGGGTGCAGGCCGGAATCGGCCCCTAACCTCACTAATCGAGCTGCTTTTGCGGTTTGTGAGGGAGGAAAATCATATGTCATTCGTGACAACGCAGCCCGAGGCGTTGTCGGCGGCCGCCGCCAACCTGACCGGTATCGGTTCGGGAATGGCCGCGCAGAATGCCGCCGCCGCTGCCCCGACAACCGGGGTCGTCCCCGCCGCCGCCGACGAGGTGTCGGCGCTGACCGCCGCGCAGTTCGCCGCCCACGCGCAGATGTACCAGGCAGTCAGTGCACAGGCCGCGGCGATCCACGAGATGTTCGTCAACACCCTGGGCACCAGCGCCGGATCGTATGCGGCCACCGAAGCCGCCAACGCGATCGCGGCGGGCTGAGGAGGCTGGCAGTGCTGGACTTCGGGGCGTTACCGCCGGAGATCAACTCCGCTCGCATCTACGCCGGCCCGGGTTCGTCGTCCTTCCAGGCCGCCGCCTCGGCCTGGAATAGCCTTGCCGCCGAGCTCAATTCCGCCGCCGCCGGCTACGACACCGTGGTCACGCGACTGGCCACCGAAGAGTGGATGGGGCCGGCGTCGACGTCGATGGCCAACGCCGCGGCACCGTATGTGACGTGGATGCAGACCACCGCTGCCCAGGCCGAGCAAGCAGCCACGCAGGCCCGTGCCGCCGCGGCGGCCTATGACCAGGCGTTTGCCGCGACGGTGCCCCCGCCACTGATCGCGGCGAACCGTGCTCAGACGGCGCAGCTGGTCGCCACCAACGTTCTGGGCCAAAACACTCCGGCGATCGCGCAGTTGGAGGCGCAGTACGGCGAGATGTGGGCCCAGGACGCCGCCGCGATGTACGGGTATGCGGGCCAGGCGGCCGCCGCCACGAAGGTGACCCCGTTCGCCGCGCCCGCGCAGACCACCAATCCCGCCGGACAGGCCATTCAAGCCGCCGCGGTGACCAACGCCGCCGGCACTGCGTCGGGCACGAGCGCGCAGTCGACGCTGTCGCAGCTGCAATCTGCCGTCCCGAACGCCCTGCAAAGTCTTGCGACGCCGACTTCCACGGCGTCGTCGACCGCGACGGATCCATTCAGCGGCATCTGGCAGCTCCTGACCGGGTCGTCGACTGCGCCTACTTCGCTGTCGGGGCTGCTGAACGCCTACTCACCGTTCGCAGGTTTCTTCTACAACACCGAGGGTCTGCCTTACTTCAGCATCGGTATGGCCAACAACTTTGTGCAGTCGGCCAAGACTCTGGGCTTGATCGGCGCGCAGGCCCCCGCGGCAGCGGGTGCTGCCGCAAAGGGAGCAGCCAGCGGCCTGGGTGGGCTCGGCGGCCTGCTGGGAGGCGGAGCTGGCGGGGCCGGCGCGCCGGCAGCGGTGTCGGCGGGGTTGGGCAACGCGGGCGCCGTCGGTCGGTTGTCGGTGCCGCCCACCTGGATCGGGGGAGCGCCGTTGACGGCGCCGCACGCCCCGATGCCCATCAGCAGTGTCGCCGCCGCTCCGGAAGGCGGAGGTGCCGGAAACCTGCTGGGTGGCATGCCGCTGGCCGGTGCCGGTGCAGGGCACGCCGGAGGTGCGGCCCCCCGATACGGGTTCCGCCCCACCGTGATGTCACGTCCGCCGTTCGCCGGCTGACGTTACGGGCGACGCTGGTAGACGAGCCAGCGCAACTCGATCGGTGACTGTTCGGGCGCGACGTCGAACAAGTCGAGGCCGTTGGCCCAGTTCTCGTACCAGCCGGTGGGCGGCCAAGCCCCTTCTGGCAGATGGGTTTTCTCGTACTCGTAGGCTGAGTCGTCGGCTACAAGGTCGAGAGGCAACCGGGCCGCCGCGGCCGTCATCTCGTCGCGGGTGAAAACCATTGTGTTGCATTGTTGTCCGAGTTCCCGCGCGGCGTCGTCAGGGGTGTAATCGTCGCGGGCCACGAAGGCGTTGAACACCAAACAACCGCCGGGGGCCAGGCGCTGGGCGGCCAGTTCGAACATGGCCCGTAGCTGCTGTGTCGTCCGGAAGTCGGGCACCACCTCGGAGAGGACGATCAGCCGATAATCCCGGCGCAGACCATCCGCGGCCTCAAAGACGTCACCCTCGACGATGCGTACGTCGAGTGATTCCCGTTCGGCTTCGTAGCGGATGATGTGGGCGAATTTCGGGCTCATCTCGACGGCGTCGACCGGGTGGCCGCGTCGCGCCAAGGCCAGCGCGTTGCGCCCGGTTCCCGCGCCGATGTCGAGCACCGGATGGTTTGTGGGATCAGGTATTTCGCTGGCCAAAACCCACACTCGCGCATCTGGTTCCGCGCCGAACAGCGGTCCCTCGCGAGTGGCGACCCAGTGGTCGTACTCGCCCTCGATGGTCGACGTTTCCACTGCGACGCTGTAGTGCAGCGTGGTGCCGAACGGAGCGTGGTACGAGATGACAATGTTGGAACGGGAGGACGCCGTGTAGGCCTGAGCCAACTGATCCGCCAAAACTGTTTTCAGTTGGGCGAATTGGTCGGCGGTGACCTCCACTCCCATGCCGGCGAAGACGTTGTGACACATCGTGACGTACTCGCCGAGCATGGCAGGAACTGCTGGCAGCGTGATCTGGCCGGAGGCCACCGACCGGCGATACAACCGCCGCACCATGGCCGCACGCAGCGTCGATGAATCGATCGAGCTGCGGGCGGGGTCGTCCATCAGACTCTTTTACACGACATGGCCGGCATTCGCACGGGTAGCTGCCGGGACGCCGGGTAGCGCGGCAGTAGCCCAAAGATGAACAGTTGGAAACGGTCTGCAGGACCAATGGATTTCGGGCAGTGAGAGGGTAGGTTGCAGCGTGGTGAACGGTCGGGGCTCGGGTTAGGAGTGTCGCATGGCGCAGCCTGCGGAGTCATCTGGTTTGCTGACTATGTCGACGAGTCATCCGGGCGGACCAGGGCCGTGGACTGGGGCGGCCAACATCCCGGCGCGTCCGGCGAAGCCTGCCGAGGTAGCGCAGGCGCGACTCTTCGAGGGGATCCTGCAAGCGGAAATCGCCGAGTTACATGAAATCGCGTACCGGATGGCGGAATCGCTGGATCAGCAATTCGAGACCGGTGGCGTTGCGCCGACCAAGCATCTGCTGCGGATCCACTCGCGCATCGACGAGATCCACCGCCTGCTCAACGCGTTACGGGGCCGGTTCCCGAGCGCCCGGTGGGACGGCGAGGCGCCTGAGTAAAGTCCGCGAAAACCGATGTGCGCCTGGCAATCTGGCCGCTACCGAAAGCGCGGTCAATCCTCGTCCAAGATGAGCGCCATCTCCGGACAGGCCGCCACCCCGTCGCGAGTCACCTGCGCATCCTCGGGCCGCACCTCGTGTTCTTCGAGGATGGAATAACCGGACTCGTCGATGGGGAAGAGATCGGGGTCGACGGCATAGCACTGTGCATGGCCCACGCATTTCGACTGTTCCAGACGAACTCTCATGGGCTTGTCCTCCCGCGGTCGCGCACCGCATCGATTCTAGAAGCCACCCGTGCGCGCATACGATGCGTGGCATGAGCACCGCGGATGACGGGGAGGCCGGCAGCTTTCATCTGCCGGTGCTTGACTACGCCTCGCTGCCTATGGCGGCCGACCGCGGCGTCGGGTGGAAGGTGCTTCGTGATGCCGGCCCGGTGGTGTTCATGAACGGCTTCTACTACTTGACCCGTCGGGAGGATGTGCTCGCGGCGCTGCGCAATCCCACGGTCTTCTCGTCGCGATTGGCGCTCCAACCGCCGGGCAGTCCGCTGCCGGTGGTACCGCTGGCGTTCGACCCGCCGGAGCACACCCGGTACCGAAAGATCCTGCAGCCGTACTTCAGCCCGTACGGGTTGAGTAAGTCTCTGCCTGTGCTACGCCGACATGCTGCGGACATGATCGAGGCGATCGCCCAGCGTGGCGAATGCGAGGCGATGGCGGACCTGGCGAGTGTCTATCCATTTCAGGTGTTCCTCGATCTGTACGGTCTGCCGCTGGAAGATCGTGATCGCCTGATCGCCTGGAAAGACGCCATCGTCACCGCCTCGGCCTACCCAACCCAGGCGGAAGTGACCTCGACGCGCGAGCTCTTCGAGTACCTGGCCGACGCGATCGCACAACGCCGGCGAAATCCGGGCACCGACATGTTGTCGGCGGTGATGACCGGCGAGGGCGCCTTCAGTGATCTCGAGCTACTGGGCATGAGCCACCTGTTGATCCTGGCCGGCTTGGACACCGTGACGGCGGCGATCGGGTTCTCGCTATTGGAGCTGGCGCGCAGACCGGCGCTGCGGAGCATGCTCCAGGACAATCCGAAGCAGATCAGGGTTTTCATCGAAGAGATCGTCCGGCTGGAACCCTCGGCACCGGTGGCGCCGCGAGTCACCACGCAGACTGTCGTCGTCGGCGGCATGACGCTACCCGCAGGCTCACACGTGCGGTTGTGCATGGCCGCGGTCAACCGTGACGGCAGCGACGCAGTGTCGACCGACGAGCTGGTCATGGACGGCAAAGTCCACCGGCATTGGGGATTCGGCGGCGGGCCGCACCGCTGTTTGGGATCGCATTTGGCACGCATGGAATTGACCGTGATCGTCAGCGAGTGGCTGAAAAGAATCCCGGATTTCACGGTTGCCCCGGATTACGTGCCCGAGATCGCTTTTCCGGCTAAGACCTTCGCGCTCAAAACATTGCCACTGCGCGTCGGCTGAATTGACTAACTGCGTGCGGCCAACTCACCACGACGCTGCCCGTGGCAGGTAAGGGTCCATAAAGCCCGGGCGCGACGGGACGGGGCGTAGACGGTCGTTCATGGTCGTCGTCCCGATGTGGCGTTCGAAAATCCGCCAGCCACCCTCGGTGCGTCGCAAGCGGTCCGTCATGGCGGAGTAGACCCAGATGGCCGGCAGATCATCGGGGCCGTCGGGCACGTCGCCCCGGACCACCTTCGGCCCCGTCTGCTCCGGCGCATAGCGGATGAGCAGGTTGTGGTAGCGCACGATCACTCCGTCGTCGCCGTCGCGATCGACGATCGGGTTGGTCGCGATGCGGCTGACCCCGGGAACGCTGTACGGATACATCTCTTGGAAGAAGCGCCGCGTTTCCGCCCGGCCACGATTGATGCCGTGGGTGTGGTAGGTCACGCTGTCCGGTAAGAACGCCTCGACCATTGCGTCGATGTCCCAGGCATCGAACAGCAGGTTGACACGGTTGATGAAGTCGACGGCACTCGCCCGGTCCGCAGGATCGACAGTGCTGTCCAGGGCTACCGCGGGCAAGTTCGTCATGGTCACCTCCCGACCGTCGGTGTGCATCGATCGTTAACGGGCAGTTTACCGACCGTTCACTTACAGGCCAATCACGAAACGCTGAGTGGTAGCTGTGCGTTGCCGGTGAATCCGAGGGGCTTATCCGCGGCCAGATTTTTATCGCTCGCGCGAGCACTTTTGGCCCTCAGGCACTGCGAGTCATGACCGCGCCGGCGCTTGGCCGGTAGCCATTCTCAATCCGCAAGCACAGAATTCGACCAGGTTGTTGGCCACTTCGGCGTCGCGAGCGCCTGATTGCGTCCCCAACTTGTTACTGAGTTGTTACTGCAGATGAACAGTTGTTGTCGCTGGGTGAACACTTGCGAACACGGGGCGTTGGCGGCGGCAACGATCAATACGGCCATCTATTGTCATGCACGGAACGATTCTGAGACTTTTGGAGGAGGAGGCTAGATGTCGTTCGTGACCACACAGCCCGAGGCGTTGTCGGCGGCGGCCGGAAGCCTGCAGGGGATCGGCTCGGCACTGAGCTCCCAGAACGCGGCTGCGGCGGCCCCAACGACGGGGGTAGTTCCGGCAGCGGCCGACGAGGTGTCGGCGCTGACCGCGGCACAGTTCGCCGCACACGCCCAGATGTACCAGGCGGTCAGCGCCCAGGCCGCGGCCATTCACGAGATGTTCGTGAACACGCTGGGCACCAGCGCCGGGTCGTACGCGGCCACCGAGGCCGCCAACGCTATCGCGGCCGGCTGAGTACCGAAGTAGCGTTGATAGATGGATTTCACGACTGCCGCAGCGTCCCTGCGGTTCGAAATTCGTCCCACCGTCGTCTCATGCACGGTGGCAGCCGGTTAGGGGGAAGGGGGATCGTCCGTTGTGTATTCGGGTCGGCGGTTATGCCACCGCGTAACCCGTCCGGCTATCACTCGTGAGTTCGGGTCCAGAGCTTTAGACCAGTAAGGAGACATTCAAGTGACCACGCGCTTTATGACCGACCCGCACGCGATGCGGGACATGGCGGGCCGTTTCGACGTGCACGCTCAGACCGTTGAGGACGAGGCCCGCAAGATGTGGGCGTCCTCGCAGAACATTGCCGGTGCCGGCTGGAGCGGGACGGCTCAGGCCACCTCCTACGACACCATGGGCCAGATGAACACCGCGTTCCGCAACATCGTCAACATGCTGCACGGTGTGCGCGACGGGCTGATTCGCGACGCCAACAACTACGAAGCTCAAGAGCAGGCCAGCCAGCAGATCCTGAGCAGCTGACTCACTGCGGTTTTCGCCGCATCTGCGTAAGCTTTCACAACGTTAGGAGAACACTTCCCATGACGATCAACTACCAGTTCGGCGACGTCGACGCCCACGGCGCCTTGATCCGCGCCCAGGCCGCTTCCCTGGAGGCCGAGCACCAGGCCATCATTCGCGATGTGCTTGCTGCCGGGGACTTTTGGGGTGGCGCTGGGTCGACGGCCTGCCAGGAGTTCATCACCCAGTTGGGTCGCAACTTTCAGGTGATCTACGAGCAGGCCAACGCTCACGGCCAGAAGGTGCAAACCGCCGGCTCCAACATGGCCAGCACCGACTCCGCCGTCGGCTCCAGCTGGGCGTAGCACACTCGAAAGCAAGGCACGGCAGCACACCCCCTCGGTGTGCTGCCGTGTCCTGCGGTTTCCAACTACAGCGACACGAGAGTAGCGATGGACCAACAGGGCACCCGGACGGATATCACCGTCAACGTCGAGGGTTTCTGGATGCTCCAAGCGCTGCTGGACATCCGCCACGTCGCCCCCGAGCTGCGTTGCCGGCCATACGTCTCCACCGATTCCAGCGACTGGCTCAACGAGCATCCTGGCATGGCGGTGATGCGCGAGCAGGGCATCGTCACCGACGACACGGTCAACGAGCAGGTGGCCGCGCGGATGCGAGTGCTGGCGGCGCCCGATCTGGAGGTCATCGCGCTGCTGTCGCGCGGCAAGCTGCTCTACGGCGTCAAGCAGAAGGAAGAGGGCGAAGAAGAGGAGCCGGTCGGGTCGCGCGACATCCCCGACAACGAATTCCGGGTGGTGCTGGCCCGGCGTGGGCAGCACTGGGTCTCGGCGGTGCGGGTCGGCGACGAGATCACGGTCGACGACGTGGCGATCACCGACACCGCCTCGATCGCGGCGCTGGTCTTCGACGGGCTGGAGTCCATCCACCACGCCGATCCGGCGGCGATCAACGCCGTCAACGTGCCTCTCGAGGAGATGCTCGAGGTGACCAAAGCCTGGCAAAGCTCGGGCTTCAACGTCTTCTCCGGCGGCGACCTGCGCCGCCTGGGCATCAGTGCGGCGACGGTGGCCGCGCTCGGGCAGGCGCTGTCGGATCCGGCCGCCGAGGCAGCGGTCTATGCCCGGCAGTATCGCGACGACGCCAGAGCGCCAAGCGCGTCGGTGCTGTCGCTGAAAGACGGCTCCGGCGGCCGCATCGCGATGTACCAGCAGGCCCGCACCGCCGGGTCCGGGGAGGCGTGGCTGGCCATCTGTCCGGCCACCCCGCAGCTGGTTCAAGTTGGGGTGAAGACCGTTTTGGACACGCTGCCCTACGGCGAGTGGAAAACGCATCGCAGAGTTTAACAATTGCGCGGGAAAAACCGTGCACACCAACGATTTTGATGGCGCCATTCGCTTGGGGTGCGGATCGCCCGAAATGCTCTAGAATTGGCTCGAGAATTGGGACTGGAGTCACAATTATAAATCGCGAGGCGAGGCACATGGATTCACAATTCGTCGGCAAAGAGGTGTCGCGGTGACCGCGGTGGTGGCCGAGGCGCCCCAGCCCGGCGCGGAGGCGGTTTCCACCCCACAAGCGGCAGTGGTCGCGGTCATGGCCGCCGACGTGCAGATCGGTGTGTTGCTGGACGCCAACGCCCCGGTGTCGGTGATGGTCGACCCGCTGCTGAAGGTCGTCAACAGCCGGCTTCGGGAGCTCGACGTCGCACCGCTGGAAGCGACCGGACGCGGCCGGTGGGCGTTGTGCCTGATCGACGGCACCCCGCTGCGGGCCAATCAGTCGCTGACCGAGCAGGACATCTACGACGGCGACCGGTTGTGGCTGCGGTTCATCGAGGACACCGAGCACCGCTCCCAGGTCATCGAGCACATCTCGACGGCGGTGTCGGTCAACCTGTCCAAGCGGTTCGCCGCCATCGACCCGGTCGTCGCGGTCCAGGTCGGTGCCGCGATGGTCGCCGTGGGCGTGACGCTGGCCGCGGGGTTGCTGGGCTGGTGGCGCTGGCGGGATGACTCGTGGCTGACCGCGAGCTATGCGGCCGTGGTCGCGGTGCTCGTGCTGACCGTGGCCACGCTGGTGCTGATGCGGTCGACGTCGGTGGCCGGCCGGCGCGTCGGCGACGCCGTGCTGATCAGCGGCCTGGCGATGCTTTCGGTCGCCGCGGCCGCGACACCGCCGGGACCGGTGGGCGCTCCGCATGCGGCGCTGGGTTTCGCCGTCGCCGGCGTCGGGTCGATGCTGGCTATGCGACTGACCGGCCGGCGGCTGGGAATCTACACCGCGATCGTCACGATCTGCGCCGCCGCGATGCTCGCGGGCGCGGCGCGGATGCTGCTGGGGACCGGCCCGGTGACACTGATGACCTGCGTGCTGCTGGCCTGCGTGATCGGCTACCACACAGCGCCGTCGATGTCGCGCTGGCTGTCCGGCATCCGGTTGCCGGTGTTCCCGTCGGCCACCAGTCGCTGGGTGTTCGAAGCCCGGCCTGACCTGCCGACCACCGTGACGGTCTCTGGCGGCGGGCGCCCGGTTCTGGAGGGCCCCGCGTCGGTGCGCGATGTGCTGCTGCGGGCCGAGCGTGCCCGCTCGTTTTTGAGCGGTTTGCTGGTTGGGCTCGGCGTGCTGACGGTGGTCTGCCTGGCCGGCTTGTGCGACCCGCACACAGGGCAGCGGTGGTTGCCTGTGCTGCTGGCCGCTTCCACTGCCGGGTTCCTGCTGCTGCGCGGTCGCTCGTATGTCGACCGCTGGCAGGCGATCACGCTGGCCCTGACCGCGGTCATCATCGTCGCGGCCGTGGTGGTCCGCTATGTGCTGGTGCTGTCGTCACCGCTCGTGGTGTCGGTGGGCGTAGGGATCCTCGTGCTGCTTCCGGCGGCCGGGCTGACCGCTGCGGCGGTGGTGCCCAACACCATCTACAGCCCGCTGTTCCGCAAGATCGTGGAATGGATCGAATACCTGTGCCTGATGCCGATTTTCCCGCTGGCACTGTGGCTGATGAATGTCTATGCAGCGATCCGGTACCGGTAGCAGGCGCGGGGCCCGCGCGGCCAGCCTGGCTGCCACCACACTCGTCGTCGCGTCCGCGGCACTGGCTGGAGCGCCGTCGGCCTACGCGATCAACCCACCCGTGATCGACCCGGCCGCAGTGCCGCCGGACAGTCCGCCCGGACCGGCGCAGCCGATGCGGCAAAGCGCCTACTGCACCGAGGTTGGAGCGTTGCCGGGCACCGATTTTCGGGTGCAGCCGAAATACATGGACATGCTGAACTTGCAGGAGGCATGGCGGTTCGGCCGCGGCGACGGAGTCAAGGTCGCCGTCATCGACACCGGGGTGACCCCCCACCCGCGGCTGCCGCACCTGACCGCCGGCGGTGACTATGTGATGGGCGGCGGCGACGGGCTCTCGGACTGCGACGCCCACGGCACGATCGTGGCGTCGATGATCGCTGCGGCGCCGGCCACGAGCGCGGAAACCGCGCCCCCGCCGGCCCGTAAACCCCCTCCCGTCCCCACCAACGAGCCGCCGCCGCCACCGCCGCCACCGCAGACGATCACGATGTCGGTGCCACCCCCGCCGCCCCAGACCATCACGATGGTCCCGGCGCCGTCGCCGACGGAGGAGGCCCCGGCGCAACCGGGCTTGCCGTGGATGCCGGCACCGCCCAAGGCTCCGGCGAGCAACCACGGTCACGGAAAAGTGGTGACGCCCAACTATTCCGGCGGCGGCCAAGCTATCTCCGTAGACCGGCCGGTCGCCCCGGCGCCGCCGGCCGACGCGTTCAGCGGCGTGGCACCCGACGTCGAGGTGATCTCGATTCGCCAGTCCAGCCAGGCTTTCACGCTCAAGGATGCGTTCACCGGCGACGAGGATCCGCAAACCCGGCAGAAGATGGACAGCATCCGGACCATGGCCCGGGCGATCGTGCACGCGGCAAACATGGGTGCCTCGGTGATCAACATCTCCCAGGTGTTGTGCATGAGTGCGCGCAGCGTCCTCGATCAGACCGACCTGGGGGCCGCGGTCCGTTACGCAGCGGTCGACAAGAACGCGGTCATCGTCGCCGCCGCCGGGGACACCAGCCAAAAAGACTGCAAGCAGAATCCGATCTTTGATCCGTTGCTGCCCAACGATCCTCGCGATTGGAACGGTGTGAACACGGTAGTGACCCCCTCGTGGTTCAGCGACTATGTGCTCTCCGTCGGCGCGGTTGACGCCGCGGGCGCGCCGATGGACAAATCAAGTGTGGCCGGGCCATGGGTGTCGATCGCGGCGCCCGGCACCGACGTCGTCGGGCTGTCACCGCGCGATGACAGCCTGATCAACGCGATCGACGGTCCGGACAACACGCTGCTGGTACCGAGCGGCACCAGCTTTGCCACCGCGATTGTCTCCGGCGTTGCGGCGCTGGTCCGCGCGAAATATCCCCAGTTGTCGTCACACCAGATCATCAATCGGCTGATTCACACCGCCCGCGCCCCGGCGCGGGGAGTGGATAACCAGGTCGGCTACGGCGTTATCGACCCGGTAGCGGCGCTTACCTGGGATGTGCCCGACGGTCCGGTGGTGGCCAAAGAATTGTCGTCGCCGCTGAAAATGCCCCCGCCGCCACCACCGCGCAATATGACGCCGGTGTGGGTTGGAGCCGGGGGGCTGGCCGCCGCGCTATTGATAGCTGGTGCGGTATTCGGCGGGGCGGTGCTGATGCGGCGAACGGAGCGAGACCGATGAAAGCGCAACGCAAATTCGGGCTGGCCCTGTCGTGGCCGCGAATCACCACGGTGTTTCTCATCGACGTCGCGGTGCTGGCAATCGCCAGTCATTGCCCAGACGCCTGGCAGGCCAACCACATCGCCTGGTGGTCGGGTGTCGGAGTGGCCGCGGTGGTGGCGATAGTCGCTCTGGTGACTTTCCGGGGCATCCCGCTGGCCTCGGCTCCGGTTGCGCGAGTGCGCAATTGGTACGCCGACCCCGAGGCGCTGGTAGCCGGGTGCACACCCGCGACCGACCACCAGCGCCGGTTCGGTCGCGAGGTGGTGGGGATCCGCGAGTACGGCGGTCGACTGGTCACGGTCATCTCCGTCGAAGGTCCCGCGGAACTGCCCTCGGGCCGGCATCGTCAGCAGAACGGGTCGTCGGGCGTGCTTCCGGTGGAAGCGGTGGCAACGGCGTTGCGCCAGTTCGACGTTCGCCTTGACGGTGTCGACATCGTCTCGGTGGGGACTCGCAGCGGGCCCACCGGTGTCGAATCGGCCGTGCAGGACGATTTCGGAGCTGCCGATGACGGCCGAGGACGTCCGCTCGATGAGCGCCGAACCTGGTTGGTGGTGCGGATGGATCCGCAGCACAACGTTGCCGCGGTGGCGGCCCGTGATTCGGTGGCCTCGACGCTGGCCGCCGCCACCGAGCGGCTCGCCCAGGAGCTCAACGGCCGCCGCTGCGTGGCCCGTACGCTCAGCGCCGCCGAGATCGCCGACGTCGACGACGCCGTGCTGGCGGGCCTCGACCCGAGCCAAATCCGGCCTTACTGGCGCTATCTCAAGCATCTCGACGGGTATGTGACGAGCTTCTGGGTGTCGCCGTCCGACATCAACGGGGAGACGCTGGAGGAGCTGTGGCTGGCCGACACCGACGCCACCGTGGTCACGGTCAGGCTCCTTCCGCGCCGCCACGGCATCGACGTCTCGGCGGTGGTCCGGTACCACAGCGACAAGCGTCTGCGAAAAAGGTTGTGGGGCGGGCTGAATCGACTCACCGGACGCCAGTTGGCTGCCGTGCGCGCCAGCTTGCCGGCGCCGTTGCCCGGTCCCGCGCTGGCGCTGCCGAGCAGGGCACTGGCCGACGACGAAGCGCTGGCTGTACCTATTGACGCGGCCGCGGCCGTCCCGCCCGAGTACTCGGCGAATGCCGTGGGGGCGCCTCGATGACCAGGCCCCCGACCGCCGCGACGGATGCCCGTAACGCGATGGTTGCGGGCCTGCTGGCCTCCGGCATTTCCGTCAACGGCTTACAGCCCAGCCACAATCCGCAGGTAGCCCTGCAGATGTTCACCACAGCCACCCGGCTGGATCCGGACATGTGCGACGCGTGGCTGGCGCGCGTGCTGGCCGGCGATTCGAGCATCGAAGTGCTCACCAACGCGTGGGAATCCGTCAAGACGTTCGGTTGGGAGATCCGTCGGCTGGGCTTGTCGGAGTTGGAGTTTCGGCCCGAGGTCTCCGACGGACTGTTCCTGCGGTTGGCGGTCACCAGCGTGGAATCACTGGCCGCGGCGTATGCGGCCGCCCTGGCCGAGGCGAAGCGATACGACGAAGCCGCCAAGATTCTCGAATCGGTTGAGCCGCGACTGCCGTCCGACGCGGAGCTGCTCACCTACGTGCGGGGTGTGCTGTACTTCCGCACCGGCCGGTGGCCCGATGTGCTGGCCCAGTTCCCGCCCGCGAAACCCTGGCGTCAGCCCGAGCTGAAGGCCGCCGGCGCGGCAATGGCAACGACGGCGCTGGCGTCGCTGGGCGTGTTCGAAGAAGCCACCCGCCGCGCCGAAGAGGCCATCGAAGGCGAGCGGGTGCCGGGCGCGGCCAACGTCGCGATGTACACCCAGGGCATGTGCCTGCGGCATCTGGGCCGTGAAGACGAGGCCGTCGAGCTGCTGCGCCGGGTGTATTCGCGGGACTCGAAATTCGCGCCCGCCCGGGAGGCGCTGGACAATCCCAATTACCGCTTGGTGCTGACCGATCCGGAAACCATCGAGGCGCGCACCGACCCGTGGGATCCCGACAGCGCACCAACCCGGGAAGAGGCCGAGGCCGCCCGGCACGCCGAGATGGCCAAGAAGTATCTGGCCGAAGGGGACGCCGAGCTGGGCGCGATGCTGGGCATGGAGAAGGCCAAGCGGGAAATCAAGCTGATCAAGTCGACGACGAAGGTCAACATGGCCCGCGCCAAGATGGGGTTGCCCGTCCCGGTGACGTCGCGGCACACCCTGCTGCTGGGCCCGCCCGGAACCGGAAAGACCTCGGTCGCGCGCGCCTTCACCAAGCAGCTGTGCGGCCTGGGGGTCTTGCGCAAGCCGGCAGTGGTGGAGACCAGCCGCACGAAACTGCTGGGCCGCTACATGGCCGACGCGGAGAAGAACACCGAGGAGATGCTCGAGGAGGCACTGGGCGGTGCGGTGTTCTTCGACGAGATGCATACCCTGCACGAGCGGGGCTACCACCAGGGCGACCCCTACGGCAACGCAATCATCAACACCGTGCTGCTGTACATGGAGAACCACCGCGACGAGCTGGTGGTGTTCGGCGCGGGCTACGCGAAAGCGATGGAGCGGATGCTGGAGGTCAATCCAGGTCTGCGGCGCCGGTTTTCGACGGTGATCGAGTTCTACAGCTACACGCCCGACGAGCTGATCGCGCTGACCCAGTTGATGGGCCGGGAGAACGAGGATGTGATCACCGACGAGGCCGTCGAGGTGCTGCGGCCGTCGTACGAGAAGTTCTACGCCGACGAGACGCTGTCCGAGGACGGGGACCTGATCCGGGGGATCGACACGCTGGGCAACGCGGGGTTCGTGCGCAACGTGGTGGAGAAGGCTCGCGATCATCGCAGCTTCCGCCTCGACGACGAGGACCTCGACGCGGTGTTGTCCAGCGACCTCGACGAATTCACCGAGGACCAGCTGCGCCGGTTCAAGGAATTGACCCGCGAAGACCTCGCCGAGGGACTCAGTGCGGCCGTGGCGGAAAAGAAATCCGACTAACCGCTGCAACCTCGCGCGCGCGAAATAGCCGATGTGACAGGCAGATTGACGGTCATGCCCGCTAAAGCGCTGCTCACAGCAAGTCATCAGCAAACTCTGACGCAATTCGCAGGTGGTCCTTATCTCGCGCCGGCCGTGGCGCCGAGTAGCCTCAATTCTGACAATAGTGCCTGGTCAGAGCCACTTCTGTGCGCGGTCGCGTCGGACTTCAGCACCGCGGCATAGCCGCTTGCAGCAATCTGACCTCACAGCGGCGCCGAGCTGTCCCCAGTGCCGGATTCAAACGGGTTGACCACTATCACCGGCGGTGCGAGCATGACGCTGCATGCACCTCGCTAGGTGAGGCGTCTGCGCGGATATAGGCCACTGACCCCGAACGTCGAAAGACGCCCAGGGTCAGGACAGCTCCTCCCGGCTTAAGGGTTGAGCCCAAGTGGCTTCCGGGACAACCGGATACGCCGTGTAGTGCCAAAGCTCTGACGAGAGAGGTGCCGTTCAGCCGTCCTCGGATGGCTCACCTCTCTGGGTGCAGGCACACGGCGGGAGGGGGTGAGCGCAAGATCCAAATCTGTTGGTAGTTCTAGCAATTGATGACCGTTTCGTTCCGATCCGGTCACGGCAGCTTTCCCGCAGACTGAATCGGCTTGCGCCAACACATATCTCCGCTTTCGGGACCTATGGGCAATGACGCACCCGCAAGCAGCACAGCGGCCGAGGCCCGTTTCCGGGTCGGACTGATCCGTAAGGAGAAAGTCCATGTCGTTCGTGACAACACAGCCGGAAATGCTGTCGGCGGCGGCCGGCAACCTGCAGGGGATTGGTGCGGGTTTGACCGCGCAGAACCAGGCAGCGGCCGTCCCGACCACCACGGTGCTCCCCGCGGCGGCCGACGAGGTGTCGGCGTTGACCGCGGCGCAGTTCGCCGCGCATGCACAGCTGTACCAGGCGGTCAGTGCGCAAGCGTCGGTCACTCATCAGATGTTCGTGTCCACCCTGAGCGTCAGCGCTGGGTCGTACGCGGCGACCGAGGCGGCGAATGCCGTCGCTGCGAGCTGAAAAGGGGGGTGGCGCAATGGATTACGGAGCATTTCCACCAGAGTTCAACTCCGCTCGCATGTATGCCGGCGCCGGCGCGGGACCGCTGCTGGCCGCTGCATCGGCCTGGGACGGGCTGGCCGCCGAACTGAGTTCTGCGGCGTCTGCCTATTCTTCGGTGATCTCCGGGCTGGTCGGCGGCTCGTGGCTGGGGCCGGGTTCGGCGTCGATGGCGGCGGCAGCAGCGCCCTACGCGGCGTGGATGAGCACGACCGCCGCGCAGGCCGAGCAGACGGCCAACCAGGCCAGAGCCGCGGCGGCCGCCTACGAAGCGGCTTTTGCGATGACCGTGCCGCCGCCGGTGATCGCGGCCAACCGCAGCCTGTTGGCGTCGCTGGTCGCGACCAACATCTTGGGGCAGAACACCCCGGCGATCGCGGCCACCGAGGCCCACTACGCCGAGATGTGGGCCCAGGACGCCGCGGCAATGTACGGCTATGCCGGCGCTTCGGCGGCTGCGACCAAGGTGACACCGTTCACCGCCCCGCAGCAGAACACCAATCCCAGCGGGCTCGTCGCACAGAGCGCGGCGGTCGCCCAGTCCACCGGCTCGTCGGCCGGCACTGGTGTGCAGAGCGCGCTGTCACAGATGGTCACCACCACGCCGACGACGTTGCAGGCACTGGCAGCACCTGCGGCTGCGCCCGCAGCGCCGTCCTTGCCGTTTGGCTTGCAGCCCGGCGACATCACGAATGCAGCGACGAACCTCGTCAGTGGCGTGATGACTCCATATTCCTTCGCCGGCATCACCCAGGTCGGGGCGGATATGGCCGTCATGCACGCCGCAAGCCTGGGCGGACTGGGCATCGATGGCTCGGACGAGATCGCGCCCAGCGTCATACCAGCAATGCCGGGCGGGAAAGTAGCTGCCATCACACCGGCCGGCTTGGGCGGGGCGGGAACAGTGACCGCCGGCATCGGCCGGGGCACCTTGGTCGGCGCCTTGTCGGTGCCGCAAAGCTGGGCGTCGGCCGCGCCAGCGACGACGCCGGCAACGGCGTCGTTGGCCTCCAGCTGGACCGCCGCCCCCCAGGCCGCGGTAGAGGAGATGTCGGGCATGCCGGGTATGCCGGGGATGCCGATGGTGGGTTCGGCCGGGCGCGGTTTCGGTTTCGCCGCGCCGCGATATGGGTTCCGGCCCACCGTGATGGCACACCCGCCAGCCGCCGGATAGGAGACCCGAAACCGTGGAATAGCCAGCAGCCGTTTGCTTTTCGGTGGCGTGCCACTCGCGCTTGTTCAATCCTGCATTGGATGACCGGGCGCAGTAGTCGCTTGCCGCCGACGTCTTTGCGGTGAACAACAGGCGACGCACGGGTAGTTCACAGGAACTAACCAGCTGTTTGTGACACAACGCCCAGACAACCCGGCTTCCGCGACCGGCACTGCGCCAATTCCCAGTGCTGGTCGCCCACAGGGTATTTCGGCGTCCTCTAATTTCGCGGTCAACTTCGAACATGAAAGCCATTCGGAGTTGACGCGGATGGATCTTGGTGCCAAGATGGCCACTGCAAGCACCTCGCTAGGTGAGGCGTCTGCTACGGACAAAGGCCACTGACCCCGAACGTCGAAAGACGCCCAGGGTCAGGACAGCTCCTCCCGGCTTAAGGGTTGAGCCCAAGTGGCTTCCGGGACAACCGGATACGCCGTGCAGTGCCAAAGCTCTGACGAGAGGGGTGCCGTGTCCCGGTTGATTGCCGGGCCGCTTCACCCCTTTGTGCAACCTGTTGGCACCCCCGTGTGCCCCGGCCGTGAGGAGGTGAGAGCGACGTGAGTCCCAGTGACAGTCCCTATCCGAGATCGATGACCGTTTCGCTCGAATCCGACCCTGGCATCGTTCCCTTCATCTGAATCGGCTTGCGCCGCTTCGGCTAACGTACGCGCGTCCTCGTTCATTGAGTGCGCGTGGTCTTGTCGTGCTCCGGCACGAGCGCATACGCAGATCCAGTCTGCCTTCCGTAAGGAGAACTCCGATGAGCTTTGTGACCACCCAGCCCGAACTCCTGGCAGCGGCAGCCGACCACTTGGGCGGTATCGGGTCAGCTCTGGCTGCCCAGAACGCGGCTGCGGCGCTTCCGACTACTGGCGTGGTGCCCGCAGCTGCTGACGAGGTATCTGCGCTGACAGCAACGCAATTCGGCGCACACGCCGCGATGTACCAGGCGGTCAGCGCCCAGGCCACCGCCGTTCACGAAATGTTCGTGCGCATGTTGGGTGCTAGCGCCGGGTCGTATGCGGCGACCGAGGCGGCTAACACCATTGCTGCTGGGTAAGGAGTATTGCGATGACTGCGGTGTTTGACTTCGGCGCATTACCGCCGGAAATCAACTCGGCCAAAATGTATGCGGGCCCGGGGGCCTCGTCGATGCTGGCCGCCGCTTCGGCGTGGGACGGACTGGCGGCTGAATTGCGTACGCAGGCAGCCTCGTACGCGTCGGTGGTTTCGGGACTGACCACCGAGGGGTGGCGTGGTGCGGCGTCGACGTCGATGGCGGCTGCGGCGGCACCTTATGTCGCGTGGATGAACACGACTGCTGCGCAGGCTGAGCAGACCGCGAACCAGGCCAAGGCCGCTGCTGCGGTGTATGGCACCGCGTTTGCGATGACGGTGCCGCCGCCTGTGATCGCGGCCAACCGCGCGCAGTTGGCCGCGCTGGTCGCGACCAACATCTTGGGGCAGAACACGCCTGCAATCGCGGCCACCGAGGCGCACTACGGCGAGATGTGGGCCCAAGATGCCGCGGCAATGTATGGCTATGCCGGCGCATCGGCGGCGGCGAGCAAGGTGACCCCGTTTGCCGCGCCGGCGCAGACCACCAACCCCTTGGGACTGGCCAGCCAGGCAGCCGCGGTGACGCAGGCGTCCGGGACGGCTACGGGGACGAGCACCCAGTCGACGCTGTCGCAGCTGACCTCCACGGTGCCTACCGCGCTGCAGGGGATGGCGTCGCCCGCGTCGTCGACGTCGTCCTCGTCGTCGGGACTCGGCGGAATCCTCGGTCTGCTCACCGGACAGGGTTCGGGAAATACTGCGCTGGACAACTTTTGGAACCAGTGGGGACCCAACGCGAACATCTGGAACACCATCTTCTCGTCCGGTTTCTACATGCCGAGCAACACGTTGGGCGCCTTCACGAGTCTGATGGGCAGTGCCGCCGCGGGTAACGCGGCCGGGGAAGCATTGGGAGAGGCCGCAACTGGCGGTCTCGGAGCCGCTCTGGGCGGACCGGTCTTGAGTCCCCTGGGCGGTTTGGGTGGTCTTGGCGGTCTCGGCAGCGGAGTGTCTGCGGGTTTGGGCCAGGCGCCTTCGATCGGTGCACTGTCGGTTCCGCCGAGTTGGACCGCGATGGCTCCGCCGGTGACCCCGCTCGGCTCGGCACTGGGTAACACCCCGTTGAGCGCGCCACCGGCTGTCGCGGCCGGTATGCCCGGTGTTGCGCCTGCGGGAATGGCGGGACGCGGGGCGGGCGGCACTGTCATCGCGGATAACCGCTTCCTGGTCCGTCCGCCGATGGTGCCCAATTGGTCGGCCGTCGGATAGCCCTGGTTGGCAACCGATTTCGAGAGAAAGGGAAAGATTCATATGACCACGCGCTTTATGACCGATCCGCATGCGATGCGGGACATGGCGGGCCGTTTCGACGTGCACGCTCAGACCGTTGAGGACGAGGCCCGCAAGATGTGGGCGTCCTCGCAGAACATAGCCGGTGCCGGCTGGAGCGGGACGGCTCAGGCCACCTCCTACGACACCATGGGCCAGATGAACACCGCGTTCCGCAACATCGTCAACATGCTGCACGGTGTGCGCGACGGGCTGATTCGCGACGCCAACAACTACGAGGCCCAAGAGCAAGCGTCCCAGCAGATTCTGAGCAGCTAGGAGAACCGATCATGAGCATCAACTACCAGTTCGGCGACGTCGACGCCCACGGCGCTTTGATCCGCGCCCAGGCCGCTTCCCTGGAGGCCGAGCACCAGGCCATCATTCGCGATGTGCTTGCTGCCGGGGACCTTTGGGGTGGCGCTGGGTCGACGGCCTGCCAGGAGTTCATCACCCAGTTGGGTCGCAACTTTCAGGTGATCTACGAGCAGGCCAACGCTCACGGCCAGAAGGTGCAAACCGCCGGCTCCAACATGGCCAGCACCGACTCCGCCGTCGGCTCCAGCTGGACCTAACCTGCTGCGCCGCAGCTGTTTTGCGGCGACCGCGCGATAACCCCACCAACCGCCGACGCACATTGTGCGCCGAGAAGGGACAGCCATGACCAGGCCAGCTATCGGGTCCTGCGACTACGGCGCCAGCACCTCAGTGATCCACCTGTCCCAGTTGTTGCGGGCTCCGGTAGTAACACCTTCGGGCGAACCGGTGGGCCGCGTGGACGACATCGTCGTCCGGTTACGCGGGACAGACACCTATCCACTGGTGACCGGCATCGTAGCCGGCGTCGGTGGCCGGCACGTGTTGGTCAGTAAAGGCTCGATTCAGCGGTTGGCCGCAGACCGAGTAACTCTGGCCTACAACGAAGTTGACCTACGACGGTTCGCACGCCGCTACGGAGACGTGCTGCTGCGGGCAGATGTGCTCGGATACCGGTTGATCGACGTGGCGGCCGGCGAGCTGGTGCGTGCCTACGATGTCGAACTCGAGGAGACGCTCGATGGTTGGGTGCTGGCACGGCTCGACACTCGGCGCCCGCCGCGTCTTTTCGGCCTGCTGAAGTCGCCCGGGGGCCATGCTGCCCGCGACTGGAAGGCGTTCGAGCCGCTGATCGGACACAGCCAGTCGGTAGCGGTGCGTCGGGTTTCCGGGCGCGTGGCGGCGCTCAAGCCCGCGCAGATTGCCGACCTGCTCGAAGAAGCGGACAGGGCGGAAGGTGGGGAAATCCTCGACCGAGTGCGCAGTGACCCCGAACTGGAAGCAGACGTTTTCGAGGAACTCGACCCCGAAAAAGCAAGCCGGCTGCTCGACGACATGCCCGACGACGAGGTCGCTTCCTTGCTGAGCCGGATGCGTGCCGACGATGCGGCCGACGCGATCATCGATCTACGTCAGTCCCGCCGCCGCCGTGTTCTGGACTTGATGCCTGCGCCGCAGCGCACCAAGGTGATCACGCTTTTGGGGTTCAACCCCGACAGTGCTGGCGGATTGATGAACGTCGACACCGTCTCCTGCGGAAAAGGGGCAACCGCAGGGGAGGCACTCGCGGTCATCGGCAGCGCACAGACCGTCGCGCCCGAGGCGCGTTTGCACATTCACGTCCTCAACGAGCAGCGGCAACTCGTCGGCGTGGTGCCGGTCATCACACTGCTGCAGGCGAACCCCGCGAATATGGCTGTGGAACTTATGGATCCGGACCCAATCCGGGTCGGCCCCGACGCTGACCTGGCCGACGTCGCGGTGCTGATGGCCGACTATGACCTGAATATCATCCCGGTCGTCGACGACGAGGAGCGGGTGCTGGGTGTCGTCACGGTCGACGACGTGTTGAAGGCCACGATTCCCGACGACTGGCGTCGACGCGAACCCGGGCCACGCCCGGTGCGGGATCCGAACGAGACTCCCGCGAATGACGACCCGACGTCGATCGGCGGCGATGGGGGTGACTGGCTGTGACCGCCGTCGACCCCACCATCATCGACACGGCACCACCGGCGCCGCAGCGCACCGCGGTGCTGGACAGCGCCCACGTCGGCGACATCGAGGGCGCTCTGGGCCGAATCAGCCTCAGCGACACCGATCGTCCCCGCACCCTGAAGGTCCGGCTGGCGACCATGCTGGCGATCGTCGGGCCCGGTTTGATCGTCATGGTGGGCGACAACGACGCCGGCGGTGTCGCGACCTACGTGCAGGCCGGACAGAACTACGGTTACAGCCTGCTGTGGGTGCTGGTGCTGTTGATCCCTGTCCTGATTGTCAACCAGGAGATGGTCGTTCGACTCGGAGCGGTGACCGGAGTCGGACATGCGCGGTTGATCAACGAGCGGTTCGGTCGGGGCTGGGGCTGGTTCTCCGTCGGTGACCTGTTTCTCTTGAACTTCCTGACTCTCGTCACCGAATTCATCGGCATCACGCTGGCAGCCGACTACATGGGTATTCCCAGGTATGTGGTCGTCCCGTTCGCCGCGATCGCGTTGATCGCGATCATGACCACGGGCAGCTTCCGGCGCTGGGAACGCGCGATGCTGGTGTTCATTGCGCTTACGCTGCTACAGATTCCGATGCTGTTGATGTCCCATCCGCATTGGGGGCATGCGGCGAAATCGCTTGTGATACCAGGCGTGCGCGGAGGGGTTACCTCCGACGCGGTGCTCTTGGTGATAGCGATCGTCGGCACCACTGTCGCCCCGTGGCAACTGTTCTTCCAACAGTCCAACGTCGTCGACAAGCGCATCACGCCGCGCTTCATCGGATACGAACGAGCGGACACGGCACTGGGCGCCGTCGTTGTCACCATCGGAGCGGCCGCATTGATGATGACCGGCGACTGGGCCGCGCGCGCAACCGACAGCCGCGGTGGCTTCGTTGACGCCGGAGTCCTGGCACACCTGCTGGGCCGATACAACTCGACGCTCGGGTCGGTGTTCGCGATCGTCTTGCTCGACGCTTCCATTATCGGCGCCGCAGCGGTGACCCTGGCCACCAGTTATGCATTCGGCGACGTATTCGGGCTCAAGCACTCGCTGCATCGCGGCTTCGCGGATGCCAAGCCGTTCTATCTCTCCTACACGGGCATGGTTGTCGTCGCCGCGGCAATCGTACTGATCCCTGGCGCCCCGTTGGGGCTGATCACCACCGGTGTGCAGGCCTTGGCAGGATTGCTGCTGCCCAGCGCCACGGTGTTCTTGCTGCTGCTGTGCAATGACCGCGAAGTGCTGGGACCGTGGGTGAACCGTCCGTGGCTCAACGTGGTGGCCGGCGTGATCGTCAGCATCCTGTTGTTGTTGTCCGGGATCTTGATGGCCACCACGGTTTTTCCCGGACTGGACATCGTGTCGATCGCCGGCACTCTCTCTGCCGGTCTGGTGATTTGCGCCGCAGTCGGCTTCGGACTGCTGCGGTGGTACGGTCGCCAATGGCCTAAACCACCGGTGCCGGAGCAGCTTTCGCGCGCACTGGCCAGAGCCGACCGGTTGACGTGGCGGATGCCGCCCCTGACGTTGCTTGAGCCGGTCACCTGGTCGGTCGGAACTCGACTGGGCATGCTCGCCTTGCGCGGCTATCTCGTAGTCGGAGCAATCCTGTTGGCCGTCAAGGCAGTCCAGCTTGGTAGCGCCTGACCATGAATTGACTCCTGGTCACCCCGAACAGAAGTAGCGAGCAGGCACCGACATGTTCGCGATCCGACTCCTTAACGGACAGGAAACCATGACACCGGAGTGATCACGGTCTCGCGGATCGACGGATGCGAGGAAGTTACGACGCACTATTGCGATCATGCTGGTGACCACAAAACGCCGAGCGGACCCACAGGAATTTGCCAGCCAACGCGCAAACACTTTTCAGGCTTTGCCGGCGCCCGCCCGGGGAGGCCGCAGCTCGCACGAACGCCGTGGTCAGAGTAGGGATTGCCGGGTAGTCGAGCCGAGCGGTAGTCGGCGCGGCCGACCGTGTGTAGCAACCTTACGGGTGCGGCCGTCGTAAAGCATTACGGCCGAGCGGAGTTGACGAATGTGGACGTCGGTGTCAGCATAGGCGACTGCATGCACCTCGCTAGGTGAGGCGTCTGCACGGATATAGGCCACTGACCTCGAACGTCGAAAGACGCCCAGGGTCAGGACAGCTCTTCCCGGCTTAAGGGTTGAGCCCAAGTGGCTTCCGGGACAACCGGATACGCCGTGTGGTGCCGAAGCTCTGTCGAGAGGGGTGCCGCGCCCGACTCGTCGTCGGATGCCTCATCCCAGCGTGCACTCGTGTTGGCACCCGCGTGTGCCCTGGCCGTGAGGAGGTGAGAGCGACTTTGAGTCCGAGTGATAGTCCCTATCCGAGATCGACGACCGTTTCGCTCGAATCCAACCCCGGCACGGTTTCCACCATCTGATTCGGCTCGCTCCGGATGAGCTGATAAGCGCGCCTTGGCTTTTGCCGATCGTGCGTGGCTCCAGCATGCCCTGAGTTCGCCGTGCCGGCGCGGGTTCGGTCTGTTCCGCAAGGAGGAGCCCGATGACTTTTGTGACCACTCAGCCCGAGTTGTTGACCGCAGCGGCAGCCGACCTACGGGCGATTAGCGCCGCGATGTCGGCCCACAATGCGGCCGCAGCCGCTCCGACCACCACGGTGGTTCCAGCTGCCGCCGATGAGGTTTCGGCGTTGACGGCGACCCAGTTCGCCGCGCATGCCCAGCTCTACCAGGCCGTCAGCGCCCAGGCCGCGGCTGTTCACGACATGTTCGTATCCACCCTCGGCGCGAGTGCCGGATCGTATGCGGCCACCGAGGCCGCCAACGTCGTCGCTGCGGGTTAAAGGAGGTTGCCACAATGGATTTCGGAGCATTGCCACCAGAGGTCAACTCGGCTCGGATGTACGCCGGACCCGGTTCGGGGCCGATGCTGGCCGCGGCGTCAGCTTGGGACGGGCTGGCCGCCGAGCTGCGTTCGACGGCGGCGTCATATGAGTCCGTGATCGCGGGGCTGACCAGCGAAGGATGGATGGGACCGTCATCCGCAGCGATGGCCGCCGCCGCCGCACCTTACGCGGCGTGGATGAGCACGACTGCCGAGCAGGCTGAGCAGACCGCCGCGCAGGCCAAAGCAGCGGCCGCCGCCCACGCGGCGGCGTTCGCGATGACGGTGCCGCCGCCGGTGATCGCTGCCAACCGCGCCCAACTGGCCGCACTCGTCGCGACCAACGTGCTGGGACAGAACACACCGGCGATCGCGGCGACCGAAGCCCAGTACACCGAGATGTGGGCCCAGGATGCGGCCGCGATGTACGGCTACGCCGCCAACTCCGCGGCCGCGTCAAAGGTCACACCGTTCAGCGCACCGCAAAACACCACCAACCCGGGCGGCCTGCTAGCCCAGGGTGCAGCGTCCGGCCAGGCCGCCGGAACCAGCACGCAAAGCCAGCTTTCGCAACTCGTTTCGGCCATGCCCACGACGTTGCAGCAACTCGCCTCACCCACGTCTTCCACGTCGTCGGGATCGGGACTTTCCGGAATCCTTTCGGGCATCCTGGACTCACCGGACACCGGAGGTCTGGGGCCAAACGCCAATATCTGGAACACGATAACCTCGTCCGGCGCTACCAACCCGGCCGTGGTCACATCGATGATGGCGGACATGGCCATGATCGGCGCCACTCAGAACAGCGGGCTGGACGGGTTCCTTCCGAGCGGCGGCAGTTTGCTGCCCAGCGGCCCGGGGGTCGGGTCGGCGATCGGAGCAACCCGCATCGTCAACGCGATCACGGGCGGGACACCGGTGTCGGCGGGAATCGGCCAGGCGAGATTGGTTGGCGCCCTGTCGGTGCCGCAGAGCTGGGCCGCCACCACACCGGTGGCGAACTCGACCGTGACGCCGTTCCCAGGTGCCGGCTGGACAGCCGCCGCCCCAGATGTGGAGCCGGGCGGTATGCCAGGGATGCCCGGGATGCCCATGGCGGGTTCGGGGAACGGACGTGGCTTCGGCTTTGCCGCTCCGCGATACGGCTTCAAGCCGACCGTGATTGGCCGCCCGGTGGTCGCTGGGTAACCCGGAGGCGGTGTACGCTGGCGTGATCGGGGTTTGCTCGTTGGCCCACCGGCCAGTATCGGAGATTAACGATGCAACCGACTGCCATCGCGGCGGCCGTGGCGCTGTCGGCACTGCTTCTCGCGAGCGGCGTGCCGCCCGCACACGCCGATTCACAAGATGACGCCTACCTGAAGGCTCTAGCCGAGGTCGGTATCACTTCGTACCCAGCCGACAAGCTTGTCACGGTAGGCCACATGGTGTGTGCGTACAAATCCGCGGGCGCCGCGCCGTGGCAGACGCAGAACGGCCTGATGGGGTACGGGATCGCGCCGCAGGATCTTGATGCGGTGGTGAGCACCGCGGTCGACACCTACTGCCCGTGACTGCGGCGTGGCCTGTATCACAGTCCCTGCCGTGAAACCTTCTGCGCAGGCGAAGGATTCAGCGCGTTCGCCACATCACTTCGTGCCGATCACCGGCGTGATGTTGTCGTAACGTCAGTTTTACGTTCCAGCACAACGCATTGGGGGCCGTCCTCTCAGGAGATACTCAGCCGTCGACCAGCGCCAGGCCAGCATCGGCTGCGATGCTTTTGTCTGGTTAGGAGACGTGTATGACTATTAAAGCCGAATTCTGTGACGTGGAGCACCCTGCGATCGTCGGTATGGGTTCGTCTGCGGTGGTGCGCCGTGGCGGCGTTGAGGCTTACCTGCAACGTCGACGTCATCGGCAATGGCGCAATCGCGGGTCGTAAGCGGCTGCGTTTCGCCGGACCGTCGGTAGCGTTGTGCGGCAGTGTTTTTCGCATTGCGTCCTGACTATTGGATTGGCGCCTAAGCGCTGATCGGGGCGAGCGCCCGTTCGGGTTGAATGCTGCCCTGATACAGCGCTGTTGGTCACAGACGCCGCGCTGCCGCCGTGACCGATATTTATCGCGGCGAAACTTTGTGGGAACGCAACGCAAACAACCAGAGCGCAAACTCGTTGCGATGGCGGAGGTTTCAGGGAGGCGCGATTGCGGTGCCTGTGGCGGGGATCACCGTTTTAGAACTTTGAGCCGGTACTTGTACCGGCCACGGCGGCCGCGCACGCAATCGCGGCTTATCAGGCGACTAGAGGTTAGGTGATATGGATTATGCGGCGTTACCGCCCGAGATCAATTCGGGCAGAATGTATACCGGTCCGGGACCAGGCCCCATGCTCGCTGCCGCGGCAGCCTGGGACGAGCTTGCCAGCGAGTTGGGTTCGACGGCGTCGTCTTATCAGTCGGTGATCGACGGCGTGGTCAGCGGGCCCTGGCTGGGCCCGTCGTCGGCGTCGATGGCGGCTGCGGCGGCACCGTATGTGGCCTGGATGACTGCGAGCGCAGCACAGGCCGAGGAGACCGCGAACCAGGCCCGGGCCGCAGCTGCTGCCTATGAAACTGCTTTCGCCGCAACGGTTCCCCCGCCGGTTATTGCAGCCAACCGTTCCCTGCTGATGACGCTCGTCGCGACCAACATCCTGGGACAGAACACACCTGCGATCGCGGCTACCGAAGCCCACTACATGGAGATGTGGGCACAGGATGCTGCCGCGATGTACGCCTACGCCGGCTCGTCGGCGGCCGCCTCTCAGCTGACGCCGTTTTCCGAACCGCCCCAGACGACCAACACCGCGGGCACGGCGGCGCAAGCGGCCGCAGTTTCCCAGGCCAGCAGCACGGGCGGCTTGAACATAGGCACGCAGCTGTCCCAGCTGGTGAACTCGCTCCCGACCGCGCTGCAAAGCCTGGCAACCGGCCTCGGCTCGTCGCCGACAACCGGGTCGACGAACCTGTTGTCCGGACTGTCACTGCCGACACTGATGAACCTGCAACTGCCGTCGGGCCTTTCGACGGATCTGGCGAACTGGAACTCGATCTGGTCGACCGTCACCGGCCCGCTTTCTCCAGTGGGCTGGAGCGGCATGCTCGGTGGCCCGTTCTTGTCGTTCGGGCAGGCATACGCCTACGCCCAAAACGGGCAGGGCGCCGCCGCGTTCCTCGCCGGGCCGAAACCCATCACCGGGGCGCTGGCGCCGCTGGCCGAAGCGGTGAAGCCGGTGCTGAGCTCCGCCGGCGTTGGTGGGGCACCGGTATCGGGTGCACTGGGCAAAGCGGCGGTGGTTGGAAGTTTGTCGGTGCCGCAGGGCTGGACCGAAGCCGCCCCGGCGATCAGGACGGTCGCCTCCGTGCTGCCCGCGAACCTGGCGGCCGCCCCGGCGTCCTCGCTCGCCGGTGAAGGCACTCTGTTCGGCCAGATGGCCATGTCGAGCCTGGCCGGACGTGCGGTCGCCGCTACGGCGACACGCTCAGCGGGCGGCGCTGCGGGCGCAGGCTCACTCGGCGGTGTCGTCGCCGAGGCCGATCCCGCCGCGGCCACCATCATCGTGATTCCGGCGGTCGAGCAATGACGGTCAACACACTGCGCCGTCGAGGCGCAGATGACCGGGTGAGGGGATAGGCATGTTCTACGCAGCGCTTCCGCCGGAGATCAACTCGGGCAGGATCTACAGCGGTCCGGGGTCGGCGTCGATGCGGGCCGCCGCCGTCGCCTGGGACGGGCTGGCGGCCGAGCTTCAGTCCAGCGCCGTTTCCTATTCGTCGGTGGTTTCGAGCCTTACCAGCGGGCCATGGCTGGGCCCGTCAGCATTGTCGATGGCGGCCGCGGTCACACCGTATCTGACCTGGATGCAGGCCACCGCCGCACAGGCTGCCGAAGCTGCGGCGCAGGCTACCGCCGCAGCAACCGCGTATGAGGCGGCGTTCGCCGCGCATGTGCCGCCGGCGGAGATCGCGGCGAACCGCAGCCAACTGGCGTCGCTGATGGCGACCAACATTTTCGGTCAGAACACCCCGGCGATCGCGGCCACCGAGGCCCAATACGGCGAGATGTGGGCCCAGGATGCCCTTGCGATGGACAGCTACGCCGCGTCGTCGGCAGCCGCGACCAAGCTCACGCCGTTCACCGCGGCGCCGCAGACCACCAATGCGGGCGGGGTAGCAGGCCAGGCCGCCGCGGTGGCCCAAGCTGCCAGCACCCCGGCCGGCGGCGTGCAGTCGCTTCTGTCAGCAGCCGACCCGCTGACGACGGGCGACCCGCTGCTGCAGTGGCTGGCAAATCTTTCCACCGACTACACATCGACCATCAACGGCATGCTCAACGGCCTCTTTGGGTCAAGCGGGGCATCGACGATCACCGGCCTGATCAACGCCGTAAAAAGTCCGGTCAGCGCCTTCACCTCGGTGTTCAACCCCATCGGGCTCCTGGTCAACTTCCCGGTGTCGCAGTTCCTCAAGTTCGCCCCCGCCCCGGCGTACGGCGCGCTACCGAAAGACGCGCTGGGCGGCGGCCTTTTTGGGCCGTGGTATGGCCGCGGCTGGCTGACCAGCTCGGTGTCGGCGAGCATGGGCAACGCCGGCACATTGGCCGGAAACCTGTCAGTCCCGCCGACGTGGGCCACGGCCACCCCGGCCATCAGGACTGTCGCTGCCGCGTTATCGGCCGCCGCGCCGGACGCCGTGCCCGCGGCCGCAGTGGCCCAGGGCGAGCTGCTCAGTTCGCTACCGCTGGCGGGCATGCTGGGTAGCGCGGTCGGCTCCGGGGCTCCGACCACTTTCACTCGTGCCGGCGCGCGAAGCCGTCTGAAGCCGCTCAAAGATCTCAAAGACAGCCACTCGCCGGAACAATTGCAACGCCTGGTCGCACAAATATCGGAAAAGCCCGAAAGCGTGCAGCACCACACTGTCGACCAAGACGGCCTCGACAGTCTGCTCGAGCAGCTGGCGAAGAAGCCCGGCGTGCACGCGGTGCACCTGTCCACTGGCAAAAGCGACAAACCCAAGGTTGTGCCGGATGCGCAGTTTGGCTAGCGGGCCACTAGTAGCAGACACGAAAGGACGAGATATGAAAAAGCTGCTTTTGGTACTCGGCGCTTCTGCCGCGATCGGCCTGGCCCCACCGGCATACGGCAACCCGGGTGACGACGGTGGCGACGACGCCGGCTTCCTGGCTGCTCTGCAACAAGTCGGCATTCGCTATCCCAACCCTGCTGGAGCCGTTGGTGCCGGCAGAGCGGTATGTGGGTGCTTGAACAACGGCGAGTCGGGGCTGGAGTTGGTCCACGACGTGAAAACCCACAACCCCGGGTTCACGATGGAGGACGCATCCGATTTCGCCATGATTTCAGCGAAATACTATTGCCCACAACAACTCTCGAAGGGCTGACCCGTTCTCCGGCGCCGCTGTGCTGTCCCGCGCCAATCGCCCCCTCCACGAGCAGGCGTTCACCCTGGACGATCCAGCAGTAGCGGTTCCCGGGCCAATCTCGGGTGATCGACCACGTCGTGCAGGTCGGCCGCTGAGCCGTTAAAGCCCGATTCACAGGCTTTTCGCAGCATTCTTCGTGGGATTTCCCAGGGCCCTGTGCTCGGCGAACCTTCATAATCGCCCACAGGGGAGAGTCGCGTGCCCAACGTTGTCGCTTGGCATGCCGACAACGTGCCGGCCGGTATTGTGGCCGCGATCACGTCCAGGGTCAGTGGAGGGACGCAGCGATGGATTTCGGAGCGTTGATGCCGGAGATCAACTCCGGGCGCATGTACGCCGGTCCAGGAGCAGGTCCGCTGATCGCCGCCGCCGCTGCCTGGGACGCGCTGGCCGCCGAATTGAGTACGACGGCGTCGGCCTACCAGTCGATCATCGAGGGTCTGGTCAGCGGTTCGTGGCACGGGCCGACGGCGGCATCGATGGCGGCGGCGGTCGCGCCATACGTGTCGTGGATGAGCGCCAGCGCGGCGCAGGCCGAGCAGACCGCCAACCAGGCCAGAGCGGCGGTTGCCGCCTATGAGACGGCGTTCGCGGCCACGGTTCCCCCGCCGGTGATCGCCGCCAACCGCAGCCTGCTGGCGTCGCTCATCGCGACCAACATCCTGGGACAAAACACCCCGGCCATCGCCGCCACCGAATTCCACTACGCCGAGATGTGGGCGCAGGATGCCGCCGCGATGTACGGCTACGCCGGCTCGTCGGCGGCCGCAAGTCAGCTGACGCCGTTCACCCAGCCGCCGCACACCACCAACGCGGCGGGCATGGCCGCCCAGTCCGCAGCAGTTGCCAAAGCCGCCGCTACCACCGGTGTAAACGCGCAATCGACGCTGTCCCAACTGGTTTCGACAACGCCGCAGGCGCTGCAGAACCTTACCTCGCCCATGGCCGCGGCAGCCGCGCCGGCGCAATCATCGGTCACGTCGCTGCTGGACTTCATCACCGGGCCAACATCACCGCTGTCGTATTTCCCGATTGGCGGCGTGCCCTATCTGTTGGCCTTCCAGAACGTCCTGCTGCCGATGGCCGGGCAGAATCTTGCCGGCGCGTTGGCCAAGGCGTCGGCAGGTCCCGCGAGCAGCGCGCTGCTGGCCGGCGAACTCGGCGCCGGCACCCACGCGCTGGGCGCCACCACTGGTATCGCGCCCTCGGTGTCGGCAGGTATAGGGCAGGCAGGGCTCGTCGGCAAGCTGTCGGTGCCACCGGGTTGGGCCAGCGCCGCGCCGGCAATCCGGCCGGCGGCGTTCGTGCTGCCCAGCGCCAGCCTCGAAGCCGCGCCCGCCGCTGCCATGGCCGACGGCTCCGGCGGCCTGTTCAGCCAGATGGCCGTGTCGAGCCTGGCCGGGCGGGCCGTGGCAGGTACCGGCGGCAGCGTCACCCGTTCTGTCGGCGGCGCTGCCGGATCCCTGGGCGGCGCGGATACCGCGACGACGGCGACCATCATCGTGATACCGGAGCTGGACGAATGACCGTCGCACTGGATTTCGGAGCACTTCCGCCTGAGCTCAACTCAGCACGGATCTACGCCGGCCCCGGCGCGGGTTCGATGGTGGCCGCGGCGGCGGCCTGGGATAGTTTAGCCGCTGAATTGCGTTCGGCCGCAGCAGGTTACGGCTCAGCGATCGCCGGGCTGACAGGCCAGGCGTGGCAGGGCCCGTCGTCGGCGGCGATGGCGGCCGCGGCCGCGCCGTACGCCGCGTGGATGAACGCCACCGCGGCCCAGGCCGAGCAGACCGCCACCCAGGCCAGAGCAGCGGCGGCCGCATACGAGACCGCGTTCGCCGCGATGGTGCCGCCGCCGCTGATCGCCGCCAACCGCAGCCAGCTCGCATCGCTGGTCGCGACCAACCTTTTCGGCCAGAACACCGTGGCGATCGCCGCGACCGAGGCGCACTACAGCGAAATGTGGGCCCAGGACGCCGCCGCGATGTACAGCTATGCCGGGCAGTCCGCCGCCGCCTCACGGGTGACGCCGTTCAGCGCAGCGCCGCAGACCACCAATCCCGGCGGGTTGGCCGCCCAGGCCACTGCCGTCGGCCAGGCCGCCGGCGCCGGGGCGGGTACCCACACCCAGGCCGCGCTCTCCCACGTGGTCTCCACCGTGCCGCAGGCGCTGCAAAGCATGGCGTCGCCCGCGGCCGCCGACCCGCCGTCGTTCTCACAGCTCAGCTCCTATATCGAGGCGATACCCAAGCTGATCCTGCCGGCCAACGACGTCCTGATCACCGTGATATACGCGCTGGTCCAGGGAGTGCGGGCCGTCCAGTCCGGGGCGGTGGCAGCGTCGGGTTCGCTGGCGGCGGGCCTCGGTTCGACGACGTCCGTCGCCGGCGTCGGTGCGGCGGCCGCTTCGGCCGCGTCGACGGTCTCGGCGGGCGTGGGCCAGGCGGGCCTCGTCGGCGCGTTGTCGGTACCGCCCAGCTGGGCCGCGGCCACCCCGACGATCCGGCTGGCGGCCAGCGTTTTGCAGGGCAGCGGCCTGGGCGCCGCTCCGGCGGTGGTCGCCGAGGGCACGGGCGGCCTGTTCAGCCAGCTGGCCCTGGCCGGCATGGCGGGCAGCGCCGTCGGGGCGGCGGCGCCCAAAGCGGTCAGCGGATCCGTCGGGAAAGTCGGACGCCCGACGTCGGACAACGACGGGAAAACACCCGAGAAGCTCAAGCGCGTCCTTGCCGAGATGTCTCAGGCGCCGGAGTCGGTGCAGCACTGGCACACCAATGAGGCACAGCTGGAGAGTCTGCTCGCGCAATTGTCGGCGAAGCCGGGCGTGCATGCCGTGCATGTGAAGAAGGGCAAGCCGCCCACATCACGGTCGATCTAGCTGTCGTCGGCGCGCCGTTGTCGTCGAAGTCGTCCACACTAGAGCGGGACGCTCGACACGACAGGGGAGCCGGGTAATGCAGACGCTGAGCATCGCCGACTTTGCGTTGCGGTTGGCCGTGGGTGTGGGCTGCGGCGCGCTGATCGGGCTCGAACGCCAGTGGCGGGCGCGGATGGCGGGCTTGCGGACCAATGCATTGGTGGCCACCGGGTCAACCTTGTTCGTGCTCTACGCCGTCGCCACCAACGACAACAGTCCCACCCGGGTCGCCTCCTACGTGGTGTCGGGCGTCGGCTTTCTCGGCGGCGGGGTCATCCTGCGGCATGGGTTCAACGTGCAGGGGCTCAATACCGCTGCGACGCTGTGGTGTTCGGCGGCGGTGGGTGTGCTTGCCGCTGCCGGGCACTTGTTGTTCGCCCTGATCGCCACCGGAACCATCGTCGGCATCCATCTGCTGGGGCGCCCGCTCGGACACCTGATCGACCGCGACAACGTCGTCGAACAAGACGAAGACCAGCAGCCTTATCAGCTTCAGCTGGTCTGTCGCCGCAAGTCGGAAAAGTATGCGCGCGCCCAGATCGTGCAGCGAACCAGCAGCAACGATCTCACCCTGCGCGGAATTCACACCGGGCGTGCCGCCGACGACAACATCACGCTGACCGCTTACCTGTTGGCCGACGGACACGCGCCGGCCCGGCTTGAGCAGCTTGTCGCCGAGTTGTCGCTGCAGCCGGGCGTCTACGCGGTGCACTGGTACGCCGGCGACCAGAGTGAGCCCATGCCGCCTGCGGCCCAATCGAATTAGGGGCCGAGCCACTCCGAGGCATACAGTGTGGGCTGTGAATGCGATCGCCGATTTCCTCTCGGCGCTGCCGGAGCAGATGCGCGACCCGGTGCTGTTCGCGATTCCGTTTTTCCTTCTGCTGCTGATCCTCGAGTGGACCGCGGCGCGCAAACTCGAGCAAATCGAGCGGGCCGACAGACCCGCGTCGGGCGCCTACCTCACCCGCGATTCGTGGGCGAGCATCTCGATGGGGCTGGTGTCGGTGGCGACCACCGCCGGGTGGAAGTTTGTGGCCCTGCTCGGCTATGCCGCCATCTACGCGTATGTTGCGCCCTGGCACTTGTCGCCAACCCGCTGGTATACCTGGGCGATCGCGATCCTCGGGGTCGATCTGCTGTATTACTGCTATCACCGAATCGCCCACCGGGTCCGGCTGATCTGGGCCACCCACCAGGCGCACCATTCCAGCCGGTACTTCAACTTCGCCACTGCGCTTCGCCAGAAATGGAACAACAGCGGTGAGATCCTAATGTGGATTCCCTTGCCGCTCTTGGGAATTCCACCTTGGATGGTGTTCGTCAGCTTTTCGGTCAACCTGATCTACCAGTTCTGGGTGCACACCGAGCGGATCGACCGGATGTGGCGGCCTTTCGAATTCGTGTTCAACACCCCGTCGCACCATCGGGTGCATCACGGAATGGACCCGGAATACCTGGACAAGAACTACGGCGGGATCCTGATCATCTGGGACCGGCTCTTCGGCAGCTTCCAGGCGGAGATGTTCCGCCCGCACTACGGACTGACCAAGCAAGTCGACACGTTCAACATCTGGAAGCTGCAGACCCACGAATATATCGCGATCGCCCGCGATTTCCGGTCAGCGACCAGGTTGCGCGATCGACTGGGTTATGTGTTCGGGCCACCGGGCTGGGAGCCGGCGCGTTAACCGGGCGTTAGGCCAATGGTTCCGATTGCGGCGAGCCGAAACCGCCCGTTGCAAAAGCAAGATCAGTAAGCTCTGGCACGTCGTGCACACGCGACGAGGCCCGGCCGAACGTCGGCCGGACCGCGACGACGAGAAGGGAATGCTGTGGGAGACACGCTCACCGAAGGACAAAAGCTCGTTAAGGGAGAATCGCTCACTTCGAACAACGGTGCCTACACGCTGACCTTGCAAGACGACGGCAACCTGGTGCTGGCGTCGCGCGGCAAGGCGATCTGGTCGACGGGTACCAACGGCCAGGACGTGGTGCGCGCCGAGGTGCAGCGAGACGGCAACTTCGTTGTCTACACCGCCGACAAGCCGGTGTGGGCCAGCAACACCAAGGGCAAGAAGAACGTCAAGCTCGTTCTGCAGGACGACCGCAACCTGGTGCTGTACTCCGGCGACCAAGCGGCCTGGTCGACCAAGACCGAGACCGACGCGCCGCCGCCACCGGAACCCGAAGCCGCCCAGGTGACACCCGCCGCCGAAGAGCCCACCCCCGCCCCGGCGCCGGAACCCGAGCCGGCCCCGGAGCCCGAGCCGGCTGCGCGGACCTACACCGTGGAATCCGGCGACACGCTGTGGGCCATCGCCGAGCGCTTCTACGGCGACGGCAGCAAATACCAGGCGATCGCCGACGCCAGCGGGATCTCCAACCCCGACCTGATTCAGCCCGGACAGGTGCTGACCATTCCCTGATCGCAGCCGGCGACGAGCGCGGCGGTTTTCCCGACGGGACGAGCCGCCGCGCCGTCCGTCGCTAACGTTTGAAAGCGTTGCGTCGATAACTTCACCAGCCGGCCGGCACAACGCCGGCCCCGACGGATCGGAGTCGACGGTGCGCCGCCATGCGTTTGCCGCGATGCTCACCGCCACCGTGCTGGCGGCCGGTTTGCCGCCGACGAAGGCCAGAGCCGAGCCGGTGCAGGTGTTTCCAGGCATGGAGATCCACCAGGGCAATCATCTGTGCACGCTCGGCTACGTCGACCCGGCGTACCACATCGCGTTCACCGCCGGCCATTGCCGAGGTGACGGCCCGGTGACCGACAAGGACAACAACGTCATCGGCAACCTCGCGACGTTCCGCGACAACACGCCGAACGGCGCGACGGTGGCCACCGACCAGGAAATTACCGATTACGAGTCGATTGTGCTGGCCGGCGACGTCGCGGCGAACAACGTGCTGCCCGGCGGGCGCCCGCTGCAGTCCGACCCGGGACTGACGGTCAAACCCGGCGACCCGGTCTGCCATTTCGGGGTCGTCACGGGCGAAAGCTGCGGGACCGTCGAGAGCGTCAACAACGGCTGGTTCACCATGGGCAACGGGGTGGTCACCCAGAAGGGCGATTCGGGCGGACCCGTGTATCTCAGTGGCGCTGGCCCCGCCCGGATGGTCGGGATATTCAACAGCACCTGGGGTGATTTGCCCGCGGCGGTGTCCTGGCGGGTCACGTCGCAGCAGGTGCTCGAGGATGTCGGGGGACAACCGGGACCCGCGTAACTCTCACCGGGTTAGCCAGAACCCAAGAGCACTGATCTCTGTCGTGTCAGACTTGGCCCGATGAGCACACGGCGCGAGTCGCGGGAGCGGATCGAGACCCAGATCATCGAACTCGGCCGTCGCCACCTGGTGGACCGGGGTGCGGCCGGGTTGTCGCTGCGTGCGATCGCCCGCGAGCTGGGCATGGTGTCCTCGGCGGTCTACCGATACGTCGCGAGCCGCGACCAGTTGCTGGCGATGCTGCTGGCCGATGCCCGATCCGATCTCGCCGACGCCGTGGACCGGGCCCGCGATGCGATGCCCGAGCTGTGGAGCGACGACGTCATCGCGATTGCGCATGCTGCCCGCGGCTGGGCCCTTGCCCATCCCGCCGGCTGGGCACTGCTGTACGGCAGCCCCGCGCCCGGCTACCCCGCGGCGACCGACGACACCCCGCCGAGCAACCGGGTGGTCGGTGCATTGCTCGACGCCGTCGCGGCCGGAATCACCACCGGCGACATCGTCTTGACGAATAACCTTGCGCCGCAGCCGATGTCAACTGATTTCGAAAGGCTGCGCCACCAGTTCGGTTTTCCCGGCGACGATTCCGTCGTCGCCAAGTGTCTGGTGATCTGGGCCGGCGTGGTTGGCGCGATCAGCCTGGAGGTATACGGCGCAACGAAGCTGACCGACCCGCGGGCGGTGTTCGACGCGCAGGTGCGACTGCTGGTCGGCATGCTCACCCAGCATTGACGCGGACCTGAATTAGAACGTGTTCATCCTGCCCGGGTGGCGCCGTTGGCGCAGCGCGTGGCAACGTCCCTTTCAGCCTGGGCGGCGCTGGGCTATCCTGCGAGACGATGAGCCTTTCCGTCGAGTCTCCGGTGCAGATCGCCTGGGTGACGCACGACCTGGACGCCACCGAAATGGCTCTCACCGGCCTGTTAGGCGTCAAGAAGTGGTTCCGGATGCCCGAGGTGCACTTTGCGCCCGACGCCTGCAGCTACTACGGCAAGCCCGCCGACTTCGTCGCCAGTATCTCGCTTAGCTATCTCGGTGACATGCAGCTGGAACTGATCCATCCGGTTCGTGGCCCTAACATCTATAGTGACTTTCTGCGGGACAGCGGGCCGGGTCTGCACCACATCTGCGTCGAGGCGGACAACCCCGAACACTTTGCCGCGATGGTGGCCGCGGCAACCGGGCACGACGCCACCGTGGCGCAGGAGGGCATGATGCCGGGCGGTATGCGCTTCGCCTACGTGTCTGCGCCGCACGCCGGTGTGCCGTTCATCGAGATCGCCCACATCAGCGACGAGATCCGCCAGTTCTTCGACTACATCAAACAGGAGCAACGGTGAGCAGCGCCAACGACGATGCAGAGCGCAGCGATGAGGAGGAGTGGCGCCAATGAGCAGTCAGATACCTGCAACGGTCAACGCGGACGAGGTGTCGGCGTGGTCGGATGACGTCGACGTGGCGGTGATCGGGTTTGGCATCGCCGGTGGCTGCGCGGCGGTGAGCGCGGCCGCCGCCGGCGCACGGGTGTTGGTGCTGGAGCGGGCCGCGGCGGCCGGCGGCACCACGGCGATGGCGGGCGGGCACTTCTATCTGGGCGGCGGAACTGCGGTCCAGCAGGCGACAGGTCACCCCGATTCGCCCGAGGAGATGTACAAGTATCTGGTCGCCGTGTCACGCCAGCCCGACCACGAGAAGATCCGCGCCTACTGCGAGGGCAGCGTGGAGCACTTCAACTGGTTGGAGGACTTGGGTTTTCAGTTCGAGCGCAGTTACTACCCGGAGAAGGCGGTGATCCAGCCCAACACCGAGGGGCTGATGTACACCGGCAACGAGAAGGTATGGCCGTTTTGCGAGCAGGCGGTGCCGGCCCCGCGCGGTCACAAGGTGCCGGTGCCCGGCGACACCGAAGGGGCCAAGCTGGTGATCGACCTGCTGCTCAAGCGCGCCGAAAACCTCGGCGTGCAGATTCGGTACGAAACCGGTGCGACCGGTTTGGTGGTTAACGAGGCCGGCGCGGTGACCGGCGTGACTTGGAAGCAGTTCGCCGAAACCGGTGCGGTGCGGGCCAAGTCGGTGATCATCGCCGCGGGCGGGTTTGTGATGAACCCGGAGATGGTGGCCAAGTACACGCCGAAGTTGGCCGAAAAGCCCTTCGTGCTGGGCAACACCTACGACGACGGGCTGGGTATCCGGTTGGGGGTATCGGTCGGCGGTGCTACCCAGCATATGGATCAGATCTTCATCACCGCGCCCGCGTACCCACCGTCGATCCTGTTGACCGGGATCATCGTCAACAAACTGGGCAAGCGTTTTGTCGCCGAGGACTCCTACCATTCGCGCACTTCGGGTTTCGTGATGGACCAACCCGACAGCGCGGCGTTCCTGATCGTCGACGAGGCTCACATGGAGCGGCCCCAGGTGCCGCTGGTGCCGTTGATCGACGGCTGGGAGACGGTACCGGAAATGGAAGCGGCGCTTGGTATTCCGTCTGGCAACCTGGTGGCGACACTGGATCGTTACAACGAGTTCGCGGCCCGCGGCGAGGATCCCGATTTTCACAAGCAGCCGGAATTCCTTGCGCCGCAAGATAAAGGGCCATGGGGGGCGTTCGACCTGTCGCTGGGCAAAGCCATGTACGCCGGGTTCACCATCGGCGGGTTGGCGACGTCGGTGGACGGTCAGGTACTGCGTGAGGACGGCAGCGTCGTGCCCGGGCTGTACGCGGTCGGCGCGTGCGCATCCAACATCGCCCAGGACGGCAAGGGATACGCCAGCGGCACGCAATTGGGCGAAGGATCGTTCTTCGGCCGCCGCGCCGGCGCGCACGCCGCGACCGCTAATCCGCGAATGTGAATCGTGCGACGCGACACGCTGGCGACGCGTCGCGAATTTCACACTCGGCGACATTTAGACGGGCGGTCCAAAAGCGCTAAACCGGGGCGGTTTCCGCCCCCACCGGCCCCAGACGCCACTCGCCGCCGCCGAGCAGGTGCAGCTCCTGTTCGTGGTGCTGCTCGACGGTGTGGCGATGGCTGACGCTCACCACGACGCAGTCGGGTAGCTGGGCACGCAACAGCTGGTACAGCGCGAACTCCAGGCCCTCGTCGAGCGCCGAGGTGGACTCGTCGAGGAACACCGCCTTGGGCTTGGTGAGCAGGATCCTGGCGAACGCGACCCGCTGCTGCTCGCCGGGGGAGAGCACCTTGGCCCAGTCCTCTTCCTCGTCCAGCCTCTCGTACAGCGGGGTCAGGGCCACCTTGTCCAGCACGTCGCGCAGTTCGTGGTCGGAGACGTCGTCCGGCGAATTCGGGTAGCACAGCACGCCGCGCAGACTGCCCAGCGGCACGTACGGCAACTGCGACAGGAACATCGTCGCGTTGTCGCCCGCGGGGCGGCACAGCGTCCCGGACGCGTACGGCCACAGCTCGGCCAGGCTGCGCAGCAGCGTGGTCTTGCCGGCGCCCGAGCGCCCGGTGATCACCAGGGTGTCGCCGGTGTCCAGCTGGAGGTCGAGTGAGTCGATCAGCTGGTCGCCCTCGGGCGTACGCACCTCGACGTGGGCGAGCTCCACGGTGGTGTCCTCGCTGGGTTTGACCAGCAGCGCCGGCAGCGCCCGGCCGCGTGAGTTGGCGTCGACGAGGCCGTGCAACCGGATGATCGCCGCGCGGAACGCCGCGAACGCGTCGTAGTTGTTGCGGAAGAACGACAGCGATTCGTTGATGTTGCCGAAAGCCTGCGCTGTCTGTGTGACATCGCCGAAGGCGATCTCCCCGGCGAACAGGCGTGGCGCTTGAATTGCCAAGGGCAGCGGAATGATTGTCTGAGTTGCCGACCAGTTCCATCCGTTGAAGATGATTGTCCGGCGGACGAATCTGCGATAGTTGTCGATAATCGGCGTAAAGCGCCGCCAGAGTTCGGACCGTTCGACCCGCTCCCCGCGGTAGAAGCCCACCGCTTCCGCGGCGTCGCGCAACCGGACCAGGGCGTAACGGAACGCGGCGTTGAGTTTCTCGTTGTTGAAGCTGAGCCAAATCAGCGGGCGCCCAAGCCAAATCGCGACCACCGTCACAACCAAGACATAGATCAACACGGCCCAGAACATCGCGCGCGGCACGTTTACGCCGAACACATCGAAATTCCCCGACAAGTTCCACAGGATCGCGGTGAACGAGATCACCGATGCAACCGCGTTGACAGCGCCGAACAGCAGGGTATTGGTCGTCCCGTTCGACGGGATGTTCGGGGTGCCGCCAACCCCTGCGGTGAAGATGTCGACATCCTGCTGGATGCGCTGGTCGGGGTTGTCGATCGCGTTGTCAATGAACAGGTCCCGGTAGTACGCGCGGCCTTCAAGCCAGTCGTCGGTGAGGTGGGCGGTCAACCACATACGCCAGGCGATGATGAATCGCTGGGTCAGGTAGATGTCGAGGATCACCCGGGCGATGAAGATGGCCGCCAGCAGGATGAAGATCCCGAGCGAGATCCAAAAGTTGTGGATCCCGGACTGTTTGACCTCATCGTTACCCGTGGCGAGCCCTTTTAGTGCCACCTGCAGCGCCGTGTACATGTCGTTGCTCTGATAGCTGAACAGGACGTTGAGCCGGACCGAGAACAGCACCAGCAGCAGCAGCACACCGAGCCCCAGCCACGCCTTGACGCCAGTAGGACCGACGAAGTAGCCGCGCGTGATCCGCCAAAACTGGCGGCCCCACGGAGTGAGATACCTGATCGCGACCAGCACGGCCAGCAGACAGGCGGCACCGATCACCCAGGCGATGGCAAGCCACCGCAACGAATCAATGGGTGCCGTCGACCAGTTGATCGACGGCTTGAACGGCGTGGGGTTCAACTTCGACGTCTCCTTCTGCGGTCGGGGCTTCCCCGCAAGCTACCCGAGCAATTCTCGATAGGCTGCGCAGATGAGCACCGAAGCCCCGAGCGCCACGCTGCACGCCGGGCAGCTGATCGCCCGCCGACTGAAAGCCAGCGGCATCGACACCGTCTTCACCTTGTCCGGCGGCCACTTGTTCTCGATCTACGACGGCTGCCGCAGCGAGGACATCCGGCTGATCGACACCCGCCACGAGCAGACCGCCACCTTCGCCGCCGAAGGCTTGTCGAAGGTGACGCGGCTGCCCGGGGTTGCGGCGCTGACCGCCGGCCCCGGCGTCACCAACGGAATGAGCGCGATGGCTGCCGCGCAGCAGAACTCGTCGCCGCTGCTGGTGCTCGGCGGCCGCGCGCCGGCCCTGCGGTGGGGCATGGGGTCGCTGCAGGAGATCGACCATGTGCCATTCGTGGCGCCGCTGGCCCGGTTTGCGGCAACCGCGCAGTCGGCCGATGCGGTGTGCGGGCTGGTCGACGAGGCGCTGCGGGCCACGGTGACCGCGCCGTCGGGGGTGGCATTCGTCGATTTCCCTATGGACCACGTGTTTTCGGTCGCCGAAGACGACGGCGCCCCCGGTGCGTTGGCCACCCTTCCGTCGCCGCCAACGCCCGACGGCGACGCCCTCGACCGGGCCGTGAGCCTGCTGGCCGGCGCGCAGCGGCCGGTGATCATGGCCGGCACGAACGTGTGGTGGGGCCACGCGGAAGCCGCGCTGCTGACTCTGGTCGAGCAGCGGGGGATACCGGTGCTGATGAACGGGATGGCGCGCGGCACGGTGCCCGCCGATCATCCGATGGCGTTCTCGCGAGCGCGTTCAAAAGCGTTGCGGGAGGCTGACGTTGCCGTGGTACTCGGAGTGCCGATGGATTTCCGGCTGGGCTTCGGCGGGGTGTTCGGGTCGGAGACTGCGCTGATCGTGGCGGACCGCGTCGAGCCCGACCGGGAGCCTCCCCGGCCGATCGCGGCCGGGATCTACGGTGACCTGTCGGCGATCCTGTCAGCGCTGAACGGGCCCAGCGGATACGACGACTGGGTCGCCGAGCTGCGGTCGGCCGAGACCGCGGCGCGCGATGCCGAGAAGGCCGAGCTGGCCGACGACCGCACGCCGCTGCATCCCATGCGGGTGTACGCCGAGCTGGCGCCGCTGCTGGACCGCGACGCGATCGTCGTCGTCGACGCCGGCGACTTCGGCTCCTACGCCGGCCGGGTGATCGACAGCTACGTCCCCGGCGCCTGGCTCGACAGCGGCCCGTTCGGCTGCCTGGGATCCGGGCCCGGCTACGCGCTGGCGGCCAAACTCGCCCGGCCCGGGCGTCAGGTGGTGCTGCTGCAGGGCGACGGCGCGTTCGGGTTTTCCGGCATGGAATGGGACACGCTGGTGCGCCATGGCGTGCAGGTGGTCTCGGTGATCGGCAACAACGGAATCTGGGGGCTAGAAAAGCACCCCATGGAAGCCTTGTACGGCTATTCGGTGGTGGCCGAGCTGCGGCCCGGCACCCGCTACGACGAGGTGGTTCGCGCGCTGGGCGGCCACGGCGAGCTGGTTTCCGCGCCCGCGGAGCTTCGGCCCGCGCTCGAGCGGGCGTTCGGCTGCGGGCTGCCCGCCGTCGTCAACGTGCTGACCGACCCGGCCGTCGCCTACCCCCGCCGCTCCAACCTGGCTTGAGTGCCGCCGCGAGCGTGCGTGAGTACCGTTGTGCTGTGCCGAAGACCACCAGCGCTAAACCGGGTCGGCTGAGCAGCAGGTTCTGGCAACTGCTCGGCGCCAGCACGGAGAAGAACCAAACCCGTTCGCTCGCCGAGGTCAAAGCGTCGGCCGAGTACGACGAAAAGGCCGCCGCCCTCGACGACGAGCAGCTGCGCAAGGCCGCCGGCCTGCTCAAGCTCGACGACCTCTCCGAATCCAAGGACATCCCGCAGTTCCTGGCCATCGCCCGCGAAGCCGCCGAGCGGTCCACCGGGCTGCGGCCATTTGACGTGCAGCTGCTCGGCGCGCTGCGCATGCTGGCCGGTGACGTGATCGAGATGGCCACCGGCGAGGGCAAAACCCTGGCCGGGGCGATCGCGGCCGCCGGCTACGCCCTGGCCGGCCGCAGCGTGCATGTCGTCACGATCAACGACTACCTGGCCCGCCGCGACGCCGAATGGATGGGCCCGCTGATCGAGGCGTTGGGGTTGACGGTCGGCTGGATCACCGCCGAATCGACCGCCGAACAACGGCGCAAGGCCTACCAATGCGACGTCACTTACGCCTCGGTCAACGAGATCGGCTTCGACGTGCTGCGCGACCAGCTCGTTACCGACGTCGCCGACCTGGTGTCGCCCAACCCGGACGTGGCGCTGATCGACGAGGCCGACTCGGTGCTGGTCGACGAGGCGCTGGTGCCGCTGGTGCTGGCCGGCACCACCCACCGGGAAACCCCGCGGCTGGAGATCATCCGCCTGGTCGGCGAGCTGCACCCCGGCAAGCACTACGAGACCGACTCCGACAGCCGCAACGTGCACCTGACCGAGGACGGCGCGCGCTACGTCGAGGCCAAGCTCGGCGGCATCGACCTATACTCCGAAGAGCACGTCGCCACCACGCTGACCGAGGTCAACGTCGCGCTGCACGCCCACGTGCTGCTGCAACGCGACGTGCACTACATCGTGCGCGACGACGCCGTGCACCTGATCAACGCCTCCCGCGGGCGCATCGCCCAACTGCAGCGCTGGCCCGACGGCCTGCAAGCCGCCGTCGAGGCCAAGGAGGGCATCGAGACCACCGAGACCGGCGAGGTGCTCGACACCATCACCGTGCAGGCGCTGATCAACCGCTACACCACGGTGTGCGGCATGACGGGCACCGCGCTGGCCGCCGGCGAGCAGCTGCGCCAGTTCTACAAGCTCGGTGTCTCACCGATCCCGCCGAACACCCCCAACATTCGCGAAGACGAAGCCGACCGGGTGTACATCACCGCGGCCGCCAAGAACGACGCGATCGTCGCGCACATCATCGACGTGCACGAGACCGGCCAACCGGTGCTGGTCGGCACCCGCGACGTCGCCGAATCCGAGGAGCTGCACGAGCGGCTGCTGCGCCGCGGCGTCCCCGCGGTGGTGCTCAACGCGAAAAACGACGCCGAGGAAGCCCGGATCATCGCCGAGGCCGGCAAGCTCGGCGCGGTGACGGTGTCGACCCAGATGGCCGGGCGCGGCACCGACATCCGGCTGGGCGGCTCGGACGTAAGCGACCACTCCGCTGAGAAAAAAGAGGTCGCCGAACTGGGCGGGCTGCACGTGATCGGCACCGGCCGGCACAACACCGAACGCCTGGACAACCAGCTGCGTGGGCGCGCCGGGCGCCAGGGCGACCCCGGGTCGACGGTGTTCTTCTCCAGCTGGGAGGACGACGTCGTCGCCGCCAACCTCGAGTCCAGCAAGCTACCGACCCAAACCGACGACGACGGCCGCATCACCAGCCCCAAGGCTGCCGGGCTGCTGGATCACGCCCAGCGCGTCGCCGAAGGCCGGATGCTCGACGTGCACGCCAACACCTGGCGCTACAACCAGCTGATCGCCCAGCAGCGCGCCATCATCGTCGAGCGGCGAAACACGTTGCTGTCCACCGCAACCGCGCGCGAGGAGCTCGCCGAGCTGGCGCCCAAACGCTACGAAGAGCTGTCGAAAACCCTCTCCGAAGAACAGCTGGAGAAGATCTGCCGGCTGATCATGCTCTATCACCTCGACCGCGGCTGGGCCGACCATCTGGCGTATCTGGCCGACATCCGCGAGAGCATCCACCTGCGGGCGCTGGGCCGGCAGAACCCGCTCGACGAATTTCACCGGATGGCGGTCGACGCGTTCGCGTCGCTGGCCGCCGACGCGATCGAAGCCGCGCAGCAGACCTTCGAAACCTCCCCGGCGATCGAGGAGGAGCCCGGCGTGGACCTGTCCAAGCTGGCGCGGCCAACGTCGACGTGGACCTACATGGTGCACGACAACCCGCTGGCCGACGACACGCTTTCGGCGCTGAGCCTGCCCGGGGTGTTCAGATAGCGGCGTTCGCAAGCGCGGCGGAGCCGGGCGCGGCGGGTCGCCGCCGTCGGGCTAGGGTCACGGCTCATGGAGCCCGCAGGCGCGCGCGATCGCGTCTTGACCGTGCCGAACATCCTGAGCGTGATCCGGCTGGCCTTGATCCCGGTGTTCTACTACCTGCTGTTGGTTGAGCACGCCGACGGCTGGGCGGTGGCCATCCTCATGTTCAGCGGCGCGTCCGACTGGGCCGACGGCAAGATCGCCCGGCTACTCGACCAGTCGTCGCGGCTGGGGGAGTTGCTCGATCCGGCGGTCGACCGGCTTTACATGCTGAGCATCCCGATCGCGTTCGGGCTGCGCGGCATTGTGCCCTGGTGGATCATCGCGGTGTTGTTCGCGCGCGACGCGCTGCTGGCCGCCGAGCTGCCGGTGCTGCGCACCCGCGGGTTCACCGCGCTGCCCGTGCTGTACATCGGCAAGGCGGCGACGTTCGCGTTGATGTCCGCTTTTCCGCTGATCCTGCTGGGCCAGTGGGACGCGCAGTGGAGCCGGGTCGTACTGGCCTGCGGCTGGGCGTTTTTGATCTGGGGTCTCTACATGTACCTGTGGTCATTCGTGTTGTACGTGGCCCAGATGGTCTTGGTGGTACGCCGGCTGCCCAGGGTGGGGGCCCATGGGTAATCCGTCGCTCGGCGGCTACGACCCCGACGCCGGCCGCAACGTGCACGAGGCGGGACGCCCGCAGCTCATCCCGGTGCCGTCGCTGCTGCGCGCCCTGCTCTCCGAGCACTTGGACCCCGGCTATGCGGCGGAGGCCGCCCGGCGCGAGCGCTCGGATGTGCCGCGAAGCCGGGTTGCGGGCTGGATTTGGCAGGCGGCGGCGGCATTGCTGGTGGCGGCGGTGTTCGCCGCGGCCGTCGCCCAGGCCCGGCTCGTGGCGCCCGGCGTGAGCTCCGCCCAGCAGGTGCTGTTGCGCAGTGTGCGCGCCGAAGAGGCGTCCACCGGTGACCTGACCGCGCGCCGCGACGCGCTGGCGGCACAGGTCGACGACATTCAGCGGCGCACGCTCGTCGACGACGCCGAGGGTCAGCGGCTACTGGCCAGACTCGACGCGCTCAGCCTGGCCGCGGCCAGCGGGCCGGTGATCGGTCCGGGGCTCGCCGTGACGGTCACCGACCCCGGCGCCGGGCCCAACCTCTCCGACGTCTCCAAGCAACGGGTCGCCGGGAGCCGGCAGATCATCCTGGACCGCGACCTGCAGCTCGTCGTCAATTCGTTGTGGGCCAGCGGCGCCGAAGCGATCGCCGTCGGCGGCGTGCGGATCGGGCCCAACGTGACCATCCGGCAAGCGGGCGGCGCGATCTTGGTCGACAATAACCCGGTCGGCAGCCCGTACACGATCCTCGCCGTGGGGCCGCCGCACGCCATGCAGGATGTCTTCGACCGCAGTCCGGGCCTGCACCGCCTGCGGCTGCTGGAGGCCTCCTATGGTGTCGGTGTCAACGTTAGTGCCCGCGACGGACTCACATTGCCCGCCGGCGCGGTCCGAGATGTCAAGTTCGCCAAACAGATTGGGTCTTCGTGAAGAGAACATCAGCGGCAGGAGACAGGCGCCGATGATCGGTGTGGCAGCGCTGGTCGTCGGCATCGTGTTGGGGCTGGTCTTTCACCCCAGCGTGCCGGAGGCCATCCAACCGTATTTGCCCATCGCGGTCGTCGCGGCGCTCGACGCGGTATTCGGCGGACTGCGGGCCTATCTGGAACGCATCTTCGACCCCAAGGTCTTCGTGGTGTCGTTCGTGTTCAACGTGCTGGTCGCCGCACTGATCGTCTACGTTGGCGACCAATTGGGCGTCGGCACACAGCTATCCACGGCGATCATCGTCGTGCTGGGCATCCGCATCTTCGGCAATGCGGCCGCGCTGCGGCGTCGGCTGTTCGGGGCCTGACACTAGGACCGCATGAGCGACTCCGACGCCAAAGACGCAGTGCCCCAGCCGGATACGGGCGAGGGTGAGCACCACGGCCGGCACGAGTTGCCGCCGCACCATCCGCGGCCCAAGATCGGTCAGCTTCAGCCGCGGGGCCTTTCGGGACGGCTGCGACGCGGCCGCACGCTGTTCGGCGCGCTGGCCGTGCTGTTATGCCTATTGCTGGGCGTCGCGATCGTCACGCAGGTGCGCCAGAACGAATCCGGCGACGCCCTGGACACCGCCCGGCCGGCCGACCTGCTGGTGCTGCTGGATTCGCTGCGGCAACGCGAGGCCACCCTCAACACCGAAGTGGCCGAACTGCAACGCACGTTGTCGACGTTGCAGGCCTCGGGCAGCAGCGACCAGGCCGCCATCGAGAACGCCCAGGCCAGGCTCGCCGCGCTGTCGATCCTGATCGGCACCGTCGGCGCCACCGGTCCGGGTGTCACCGTGACGATCGACGACCCCGGGCCGGGCGTGGCGCCGGAGGCCATGCTCGACGTGATCAACGAACTGCGGGCCGCGGGCGCCGAAGCGTTGGAGATCCGCGACCGGCAGCAGGCCGTGCGTGTCGGCGTCGACACTTGGGTGATCGGCGCTGCCGGCGCGCTGACCGTCGACGGCAAAACCCTGTCGCCGCCGTATTCGATTCTGGCCATTGGGGATCCGCCCACCCTGGCCGCGGCGATGAACATCCCCGGCGGCGCCGTCGACAGCGTCAAACGCGTGGGCGGCACGATGTCGGTGCAGCAAGCCGACCGCATCGACGTCACCGCCTTGCGACAACCAAAACCACGCCAATACGCTCAGCCCGTCAAGTGAGCCGAGGAGAACAGGAACACCGTGAGCGATATCCCGCCCGACTTGCATTACACCGCCGAGCACGAGTGGGTTCGCCGCACCGGCGACGACACCGTGCGGGTGGGGATCACCGACTTCGCGCAGTCGGCCCTCGGCGACGTGGTGTTCGTGCAGTTGCCCGAGGTGGGCACCGAGCTCACCGCGGGCGAATCCTTCGGGGAAGTGGAATCGACCAAATCGGTGTCGGACCTCTACGCCCCGGTCTCAGCGAAAGTCATTGCCGTAAACGGCGATCTGGAAAGCAGCCCGCAATTGGTGAACTCCGACCCGTACGGCGGGGGTTGGCTGGTGGACCTCCAACTCGACGGCGCGGCCCTGGAAGCGGGCTTCGCCGAGCTGCTGGACGCCGAGGCCTACCGCGGCACGCTGACCGAATGAGAATTGTTAGGGTGCCATGCCAGCCGCCGATCCGGCGGTGGTGGGCACATTGCGGACCGGTGCGCGGTACGGTCGACACATCGACGGTGAAGCAGGTGGGAAACCGGCCGGCCGGGCCCGATCAGACAGCGCCACAGCGGCCAGTGAGGAGCAGCGGGTGACGGAGAAGGACAACGACCAGACCTCTGATGAAGTGACGGTGGAGACGACATCCGTCTTCCGGGCCGACTTCCTCAATGAACTGGACGCCCCCGCGCAAGCGGGCGCCGAGAGCGCGGTGTCCGGCGTCGAAGGTCTGCCGGCCGGTTCGGCGTTGCTGGTCGTCAAACGCGGACCCAACGCGGGCTCGCGCTTCCTGCTCGACCAGCCGGTCACATCGGCCGGCCGCCATCCCGACAGCGACATCTTCCTCGACGACGTCACCGTGAGCCGTCGGCACGCCGAATTCCGGCTGGAGAGCGACGAGTTCCACGTGGTCGACGTCGGCAGCCTCAACGGCACCTACGTCAACCGCGAGCCGGTCGATTCGGCCGTACTGGCCAACGGCGACGAAGTTCAGATCGGCAAGTTCCGCTTGGTGTTTTTGACCGGCCCGAAGCCCGGTGACGACGGGGGACCGGGAAGCTAGTGACGGCGCCGGATACCCCCGGGCTGGCCGGGATGTCGATCGGAGCGGTTCTCGAGGCGCTGCGGCCGGACTTCCCGGATGTGACGATCTCCAAGATCCGCTTCCTGGAGGCCGAGGGCCTGGTGACGCCGCAGCGCGCCGCATCGGGGTATCGCCGGTTCACCGCCTACGACTGCGCACGGTTGCGGTTCATCCTGACCGCGCAGCGGGATCACTACCTGCCGCTGAAGGTGATCAAAGCGCAGCTGGACGCGCAGCCCGACGGTGAGCTGCCGCCGTCCGGATCGCCTTACGGCGTCCCGCGATTGGTCTCGGTCAACGACGGCGCGCCCGGCTCCGATCCCGCCGCGGTCGCGCCGACCCGGGTGCGGCTGAGCCGCGAGGACTTGCTCGAGCGCTCCGGGGTGGACGAAGCACTGCTGACCGCGCTGCTCAAGGCCGGCGTGATCACCACCGGGCCGGGCGGCTTCTTCGACGAGCACTCGGTGGTGATCCTGCAATGTGCGCGGGCGCTGTCGGAGTACGGTGTCGAGCCGCGTCATCTGCGGGCTTTCCGCTCGGCCGCTGACCGGCAATCCGACCTCATCGCGCAGATCGCCGCGCCACTCCTCGGGGCGGGCAAGGCCGGCAAGGCCGGAGCCCGCGACCGCGCCGACGATCTGGCGCGCGAGGTTGCCGCACTGGCGATCACGTTGCACACGTCGTTGGTCAAGTCGGCCGTGCGCGACGTTCTGCACCGCTGAAGGACTAGACTTTTTCTCGACAGCTTGGTGACCGGCGGGCGCCAGCTTTCAGCGGGACAAGGCAGCAGTTGCGGAGGGCAGACACAGATGGGTGAAGTTCGCGTGGTCGGCATTCGCGTCGAGCAGCCGCAGAACCAGCCGGTGTTGCTGCTGCGCGAAGCCAACGGTGACCGCTATCTGCCGATCTGGATCGGCCAGTCCGAGGCCGCGGCGATCGCCCTCGAGCAGCAGGGCGTCGAGCCGCCCCGGCCGCTGACCCACGATCTGATTCGGGATCTCATTGCCGCGCTTGGGCATTCACTCAAAGAGGTGCGGATCGTCGACCTGCAGGAAGGCACCTTCTACGCCGACCTGATCTTCGACCGCAATATCACCGTGTCGGCGCGCCCGTCGGACTCGGTGGCCATCGCGCTGCGGGTCGGGGTGCCGATCTATGTCGAGGAGGCGGTGCTCGCCGAGGCGGGTTTGCTGATTCCCGACGAGAGCGACGAGGAGCCCACCAGCGCGGTCCGCGAGGACGAGGTGGAGAAGTTCAAAGAGTTTCTGGACAGCGTGTCGCCCGACGATTTCAAGGCCACCTGAGCCGCGGCCGCACCAAGATCACGGAAGCGTCTCATCTGGGAGTTCGACCTCGACACGCGCCCGGGATGGCGGCCGGTGCCCGCCGCCGCGGCCATACTTTGATGTCGAGCGGATTAGTTCTAGAAACACGACGGCGAGTCCAAAAGCGTATGCTCACAAGCACTCGACCTGAGCACACGCGAGCGCGATCGGCGAGAGGAAGCACTGTGGGCGACCAACCACGTCAAGACCAGTTGGACCTCGAAACCGGCCCCGCCACCGCAGACGATCCCGCGCCGGCCGAACCTGTGCAAGCCGGACTTTTTCCTGACGACTCGGTGCCTGACGAGCTGGTCGGCTACCGCGGACCCAGTGCCTGCCAGATCGCCGGAATCACCTACCGCCAGCTGGACTACTGGGCCCGCACCTCGCTGGTGGTCCCGTCCATTCGCAGCGCCGCCGGGTCGGGCAGCCAGCGGTTGTACTCGTTCAAAGACATCCTGGTTCTCAAGATCGTCAAGCGGCTGCTGGACACCGGCATCTCGCTGCACAACATCCGCGTCGCCGTCGACCATCTGCGGCAGCGCGGCGTGCAGGACCTGGCCAACATCACGCTGTTCTCCGACGGCACCACGGTGTACGAGTGCACGTCGGCCGAGGAGGTCGTCGACCTGTTGCAGGGCGGCCAGGGCGTGTTCGGCATCGCCGTCTCCGGCGCGATGCGGGAGCTGACCGGCGTGATCGCGGACTTCCCCAGCGAACGCGCCGACGGCGGCGAGTCGATCGCCGCGCCCGAGGACGAGTTGGCCTCCCGTCGCAAGCACCGCGACCGCAAAATCGGCTGATCCGCCCGGTAGACTGGGCCGCGCATCGCGCTCGAGCGGGAGAGATCCGTCGCCGCCAGCCACGGACGCCGAAGGAGCAACACCTCTCCGTCAACCTCTCAGGCACCCAGGACCGCGCGAGACACCGATGCCTCTGGAAAGCGGTGACGACCCCTGACGGGTCGCCGCCCGCCGATGGGGAAAGGCGCCCGCCGACACAGCGGCGCCGAATCTCTCAGGCGCCCGGCCCGGGTAGCGACAGAGGGAGAGGGCACGCAGGCCTCTACCCATGTCAGGAGACCCAGTGTCCGACCACACGACTTTCGCCGACCGGCACATCGGCCCCGACGGTAACGCCATCGCGAGCATGCTCGAGGTCATCGGCGTCGACTCGCTCGACGACCTCGCACGACGGGCGGTCCCGAACGGCATCCTCGACCCGCTGACCGACTCCGGCTCCGCGCCCGGTCTGGATCAGCTGCCGCCGCCGGCCACCGAGACCGAGGCGCTGGCCGAGCTGCGGGCGATGGCCGACGCCAACACCGTTGCGGTGTCGATGATCGGCCAGGGCTACTACGACACGCTCACGCCGCCGGTGCTGCTGCGCAACATCATGGAGAACCCGGCCTGGTACACGGCCTACACGCCGTACCAGCCGGAGATCAGCCAGGGCCGGCTGGAAGCCTTGCTGAATTTCCAGACCATGGTCGCCGACCTGACCGGTCTCGAGATCGCCAACGCCTCGATGCTCGACGAGGGCACCGCGGCCGCCGAGGCGATGACCCTGATGCACCGCGCGGTAAAAGGCAATGCCAACCGGCTGGCCGTAGACGCCGACGTCTTCGGCCAGACCGCGGCCGTCCTGGCGACGCGCGCCGCGCCGCTCGGCATCGAGATCGTCACCGCCGACCTGCGCGACGGGCTGCCCGACGGCGAGTTCTTCGGCGTCGTCACCCAGTTGCCGGGCGCCAGCGGCCGGATCACCGACTGGAGCGCGCTGATAGCGCAGGCGCACGAGCGCGGCGCGCTGGTGGCCGTGGGCGCCGACCTGTTGGCGCTGACCCTGATCACCCCGCCCGGCGAGATCGGCGCCGACGTCGCATTCGGCAGCAGCCAAAGGTTCGGTGTGCCAATGGGTTTCGGCGGCCCGCACGCGGGATACCTGGCGGTGCACGCGCAACACGCCCGCCAGCTGCCCGGACGGCTGGTCGGGGTGTCGAAAGACGCCGACGGGACGCCGGCGTACCGACTTGCACTGCAGACCCGCGAGCAGCACATCCGTCGCGACAAGGCGACGTCGAACATCTGCACCGCGCAGGTGCTGCTGGCGGTGATGGCCGCGATGTACGCCAGTTACCACGGCGCCGACGGGCTGACCGGGATCGCGCGCCGAGTGCACGGTTATGCCGAACGGATCGCCGCCGCGCTGGGCGACGCGCTGGTGCACGACAGGTTCTTCGACACCGTGCTGGCGCGGGTCCCGGGCCGCGCCGACGCGGTGGTCGCCGCCGCCAAGGCGCAAAACATCAACCTGTGGCGGGTCGACGACGACCACGTGTCGGTGTCCTGCGACGAGGCCACCACCGATGACCACGTCGCCGCGGTACTGGCGGCCTTCGGCGTAGAGCCCGCCCAGCCGGCGTTCGCCGGCATCGAGACCCGCACGTCGGAATTCCTGACGCATCCGGCGTTTACCAGCTACCGCACCGAGACGTCGATGATGCGCTACCTGCGCACGCTGGCCGACAAGGATCTGGCGTTGGACCGCAGCATGATTCCGCTGGGGTCGTGCACGATGAAGCTCAATGCCGCCGCCGAGATGGAACCGATCACCTGGCCGGAGTTCGCCCGGCTGCATCCGTTCGCCCCGGCCTCCGACGCCGCCGGACTGCGCCGCCTGATCGCGCAACTGGAGAGCTGGCTGGTGCAACTGACCGGCTACGACGCGGTCTCGCTGCAACCCAACGCCGGTTCGCAGGGCGAGTATGCGGGCCTGCTGGCGATCCACGCCTACCACGCCAGCCGCGGTGAGCCGCACCGCGACATCTGCCTGATCCCGTCCAGCGCGCACGGCACCAATGCGGCGTCGGCGGCGCTGGCCGGCCTGCGGGTGGCGGTGGTGGCTTGCCGGGACAACGGCGACGTCGACCTCGACGATCTGCGCGCCAAGGTCGCCGAGCACGCCGACCGGCTCTCCACGCTGATGATCACCTACCCGTCCACGCACGGGGTGTACGAGCACGACATCGCCGAGATCTGCGCGGCCGTGCACGACGCCGGCGGCCAGGTCTACGTCGACGGCGCCAACCTCAACGCGCTCGTCGGGCTGGCGCGGCCCGGGAAGTTCGGCGGCGACGTCAGCCACCTGAACCTGCACAAGACGTTCTGCATCCCGCACGGCGGCGGCGGGCCCGGGGTAGGGCCGGTGGTCGCGCGTGAGCATCTGGCCCCGTTCTTGCCCGGGCACCCGTATGCGCCGGAGTTGCCGGGCGGGCGCCCGGTGTCGTCGGCGCCATACGGCTCGGCGTCGATCCTGCCGATCACCTGGGCCTACCTGCGGATGATGGGCGCCGACGGTCTGCGCAAAGCGTCGCTGACCGCGATCACGTCGGCCAACTACATCGCCCGTCGGCTCGACGAGTACTACCCGGTGCTCTACACCGGCGAGAACGGCATGGTCGCCCACGAATGCATCCTGGACCTGCGGCCCATCACCAAGGCCACCAGTGTCACCGTCGACGACGTCGCAAAACGCTTGGCGGACTACGGCTTTCACGCTCCAACCATGAGCTTCCCGGTATCCGGCACGCTGATGGTGGAGCCCACCGAGAGCGAGAGCCTGGCCGAGGTGGACGCCTTCTGCGAGGCGATGATCGCGATTCGCGCCGAGATCGACAAGGTGGGGTCCGGGGAGTGGTCGGTCGACGACAACCCGCTGCGGGGCGCGCCGCACACCGCCGAGTGCCTGCTTGTCGACAAGTGGGAGCACTCCTACACCCGAGAACAGGCCGCCTATCCCCTCGGCAAAGCTTTCCGGCCCAAGGTGTGGCCGCCGGTTCGTCGCATCGACGGCGCCTACGGCGACCGCAACCTGGTCTGCTCCTGCCCGCCTGTGGAGGCCTACGCATAGCTACCGTGGATTGCATGCCCCGCGTCGACTACGTCATCCACTACGTCGAGTCGCTGCAGCGGTCGGTGGCGTTCTATCGCGACGTGATCGGCCTGCAGGTGCGCATCGAGGGCGACGGCTACGTCGAATTCGCCATGGACAACACCAAGTTCGCGCTTTTCGACCGGTCGCAGCTGCCGACGCTCATCGGTCGCCGAGAGGGGCAACCCGCCGTGCGGCGAGATCGGCTTCCTGGTCGACGACGTCGACGGCGAAGCAGAGCGGCTGCGCCGGCTCGGTGCCGAGATCCTCACCGGACCGGTCGACCGGCCGTGGCACGAACGCACACTGCACGTCGCCGACCCAGACGGCAACATCATCGAATTCGCGCAGAAGCTGCCGAAGCCTGATCAGCTCAGGTAGTTGGTCACCGCGGTCGCCAGGTCGGGGGAGGCCGACGTCGCCAGGTTCTGGTAGCTGCCGCCGGACAGCTGCGCGACCGCCTCCCAGGTCGAGCGGTCGGAGTCGGCGCCGAAGTCGATGACGTTCACGGCCACCGGCTTAGCCGGATCGGCGCTTCGCCGGATGAAGTCCTGAAGACCCGGGCCGTCGAGAGTCTGATCGGTGTGCGGGCCGGCCGTGATCACCAGCACCGAATTCGTTTGCCCGTCACGGAAATTGGCCTGCGCGGCCTGGTAGACCATCCGCAGCGTGGTGAACGAGACGGCCCCGCCGGCCGAGGAGTACTGCTTGTCCAGCGCCGCGATGAGCGCAGCCGAGCGGGGCTGCCCATCGACCTGATCGTCCAGCGGACCGGCCGACACCTCGGTGCGGCCCTCCTTGCCGTCGAACGTCCACAGCCCAATGACCGAGCTCGGCGGCAGCGCGCGGATCCGGTTGTCAAGTGCTGCAACCACATTGGCCAGCCGCGACTTGCCGCCCTCGTCGGTGGTCATGGACTGGTCGAGCATGATGGTGGCGGCCGGGCCGTTCGACGGCGCGCTCAGCGTGCCGGCCAGGGTGGCCCGCGTCGCGTCGTCGCCCACCGACAACGTCGACGGCAGCGCCGCGAAACTGGTGACGTCGCTGCTGGGCGGCTTGACTCCTTCGGCGCGGAAACCGGCCTTGGCCAGCTCGGTGAGCTGGTCGGATTTGTGCATGAACCGGGCGAACGCGCTGGCCGCCGTCACCTGCTCCTCCGACAGCCACGAACCGCTGAGCAGCACCGTCGGATAGTCGGCCACCGCGGCCGGCCCGGGCGGCAGCCACGAGGCCAGCGAGTTGGAGGCGTCGGGAAGAGACTGGCCGCGTGCGAACAGCTGCTGTTCGGTGGTGACGACGGCGTGCACCGGCGCGCCGGCCGGGTCACCGGATTTGAGAAGGGCGTTCATCGCCTCGTCCAGCGAGCTGTCGGGCAGCTTCGGCTGAGCGCCAACCAGTGTGCGCACGGCACCGGTGCCCGCGGTGGGGGGCGCACCGTGCGGCGCCGACGCAGCGGCCACCGCCTCGGCCGCCAGATACGCCGCATCGCCGTTGCCACTGGTCGGCAGCGCCAGCCGCAACGACCCCCAGCCCGGCAGCTTCAGCGCGGCCAAGCTGTCGGGTTTGGTCTGCAACCCGGGCAGCGTCGACCAGTTCTGGCTGCCCAGCCCGCGTTGCAGCTCGGGTCGCACCGCCAGCAGCACCGGCGATTTGACCAGCGAGCGGCTATCCGTGACCGTTTTCTGCCCGGCGGTGGCCGTCAGCCGGGCCGCCGACACCGAGCTGCCCGGAATCCACAGGCCCGGTCGCGGACCGAGGTCGTCCGGCCAGTTCCCGACGAATCCGTTGATGACGGCGTCGGAACCCGCGGATTTGACGCTGACCGCGACACAGCGATCGCCCACGGGCGTCGCCGTGGCGTTGTAGCGCTCGGCGAGCTTGGCCACAGGCTCGGCAATGGACGGATCGGCGATGACGGCGACCGTGTCCTTGCCGGCGATGCACCGCCCTGCCGCGGTGTGGGAACGGTGGGACAACGCATCCCCGAAAAACCGCCACAGAATGACCGCGGCGACCACCACGACGACGGTCACCAGGGCAGCGATCACGCCGATGCTGACGCCGCGTCGGCCGCCGTCGCTGCGGTGGCGGCGCACCCAGTCGGCGGCGCCGCGATGGCCGCCGCGACTCGGCGGCGGGGTCGGCGGCTGCTGAGCCAGAGGCGCGAAATCCGGGTAGTCGTCGGATTCCTCGGCATAGCGGTGCTCGACCGGCTCCTCGAGGTACTCGTCGAAGTCGGCGTAACCCGGGTCGTCGGGAAGCTCGTCGTGGTACTCGTCAGCTGCCTGATCGGCATAGCGTCGGCGGGCGCCGCCGGAACCGCCTGGGGGCCAACCAGTTTCGTGATCGTCGGGCTCGACGTAGTCGTCTGCCGGTTCCTCGGACTCGTCGGGGTCCGGAATGCTGTGCCTACCCATCAGGCACTCGAGCGGGCCTTAAACTCGCGGCGGCGCCGGTGCAGAATCGGCTCGGTGTAGCCGTTGGGCTGCTGGGCGCCGGACAGGATCAGCTCCTCGGCGGCGAGGAAGGCGATGCTGTCGTCGAAGTTGGGCGCCATCGGCAGATAGGCCGGGTCGCCGGCGTTCTGCTGGTCCACCATCGGCGCCATTCGCTCCAGCCCGGCGCGCACATCCTCGGCCGTGATCACGCCGTGCTTCAACCAGTTGGCCAGCAGTTGGCTCGAAATCCGAAGCGTCGCACGGTCTTCCATCAACGCGACGTTGTGGATGTCGGGCACCTTGGACGAGCCGACGCCCTGGTCGATCCAGCGCACCACGTAGCCCAGGATCGACTGGCAGTTGTTGTCGATCTCCTCGCGGATCTCCTCGGGCGCCCAGGCCAATTCCTTGGTGGCCAGCGGGATGGTCAGCAACTGGTCAATGGTGGCGCGCTTCTTGCCCGCCAATTCCTTTTGCACCGCAACGACATCCACGTAGTGGTAGTGCATGGCATGCAGAGTGGCCGCGGTCGGCGACGGCACCCACGCGGTGCTGGCGCCGGCCTTGGGCTGGGCGATCTTCTGCTCGACCATGTCGGCCATCAGCTCGGTCATGGTCCACATGCCCTTGCCGATCTGGGCATGCGCGGCGAATCCGGTGGCCAGACCGACATCGACGTTGTTGTCCTCGTAGGCCAGGATCCACGGCTGAGTCTTCATGGCGCCCTTGCGCACCATCGGCCCAGCCTCCATCGAGGTGTGGATCTCGTCGCCGGTGCGGTCCAGAAAACCGGTGTTGATGAACACAATTCGGTCGGCTGCGGCTTTGATGCAGGCCTTCAGGTTGACGGTGGTGCGCCGCTCCTCGTCCATGACACCGACCTTGAGCGTCTTCTGCGGCAGGCCCAGCACGTCTTCGACCCGGCTGAACAATTCGGTGGTGAACGCCACCTCGTCGGGACCGTGCATCTTGGGCTTGACGATGTAGATCGAGCCGGTGCGGCTGTTGACCAGCGGCCCGTTGCCGTCGGAGGCCTTCAGCCCGTGGATCGCGCACAAGCCGGTGAACAGCGCGTCCTGGATGCCCTCGAACACCTCGTTGCCGTCCGCGTCGACGATGGCGTCGTTGGTCATCAAATGCCCGACGTTGCGCACGAACAGCAGCGCACGCCCAGGCAGGGTGAACTCGCCGCCGTCAGGCGCGGAGTAGGTACGGTCCTGGCTGAGCACCCGGGTGAACGTCTTGCCGTCCTTGTCCACCTCGGCGGCCAGGTCGCCCTTGTTCAGACCCAGCCAGTTGCGGTAGGCGCGGGTCTTGTCGTCGGCGTCGACGGCGGCCACCGCGTCCTCGAAGTCGATGATCGTGGTGACCGCCGACTCCAGAACCACGTCCTTGATGCCGGCGCGGTCGGTCTTGCCGACCGGCGACTCCGGGTCGATCAGGATCTCGATATGCAGGCCGTTGTTCACCAGCAGCACCGACCAGTCAGGGTCACCGAGCTGTCCGGTGTAGCCGGCGAACTTCTCCGGGCTGGCCAGCCCGACGGATCCGTCGTCGGTGGCAACCTTCAGCTGGCCGTCGTCGACTGACAGACCCGTCGCGTCGGCCCACGAGCCCGATTCCAGCGGCGCCGCCTCGTCGAGGAACTTCCGGGCGTAGGCGATCACCTTGTCGCCGCGCACCTTGTTGTAGCCGCTGGTTTGCTCGGCGCCGTCGGTTTCCGGGATGACGTCGGTGCCGTACAGCGCGTCGTACAGCGAGCCCCAGCGGGCGTTGGCGGCGTTCAGCGCGAACCGCGCGTTGGTCACCGGCACCACCAACTGCGGCCCGGCCGTCGTGGTGATCTCGGGGTCGACGTCGGCGGTGGTGATCGTGAAATCGTCGGGTTCGGGTTGCAAATAACCGATTTCGGTGAGGAACTGCCGGTAGGCGTCGGCGTCGTGCGGTTCGATGACGCGGTGGCGGTGCCACTTGTCGATCTGGGCCTGCAGCTCATCTCGGCGCGCCAGCAGGTCGCGGTTCTGCGGGGTCAGGTCGGTGACCACCTTGTCGACCCCCGCCCAGAAGCTGTCGGGGTCGATATCGGTGCCGGGCAGAGCTTCGGTATTGATGAAGTCGTACAGCACCTTGGCAACGCGCAGGTTCCCAACCGGCACGCGATCCGTCATCTTTTCTCCTCGGTTCCTCTGCACTCGGCAATTACCTCAGCCTACCGGCCAGTAGCCTGATTACCCGCACCCGGCGGCCCGCAACAGCAGGTCACACCGCGCCGACAACGCCGCCCGCAGGGGAGCGGCGCGCAGCATGATGGCGCGCTGGCAACGCACGTACTCGGCGCGGCCGGCGCTGTGCTCGACGGCGATCGGTGTGTACCCGTAGCTGCGAAGGTCATACGGGCTGGCCCGCATGTCGACTTCACGTGCCGCCGCGGCCAGTTCCAGGCAGTCCAGCAGCAGCTCAGAGTCGATCAACGGGCTCAGCTTGTAACACCATTTATACAAATCCATGTTGGAGTGCAGACACCCGGGCTGCTCCCAGTCCGGCTGGGTGGCACGGGCAGGTGCGCCGGCGTTGCGCGCCGCGGCGTCGGCCGTGAAGAAGCGAAACGCGTCGAAGTGGGTGCAGCGCAACGGTCCGGCGATCTCCGTGTCGACGACGGCGTCGGTGCCCGCGGCGCCCAGCCGCAGCGGCACACGGTCGTGGCGCACGGCGCCGGAGCGGTACACCATCGCCCACTCGTGCAGGCCGAAGCAGTTCAGCCGGGCCGGTCGCTGCGCGGTCGCGCGTTGCAGCCGCGCCACGAACCGAAGTGTATCCAGTCGGCTGCGCAGGAAGCCGTCGCTGACCGTGACCCCGCCAGCGCAGACGCTGTAGCCGCGGCGGCCGCGATACCGGCGGACCGCCCGGTCGCCGGCCAGCACCACGCCATAGCCGGGATGCCAGCACCGCAGCTGGCCGGGCCGCAGGCTGTAGTAGCGGAACAGGAAGTCCCACACCGGATGCGGCTCGCCGGGCCGGTGCGAACGCAGGAAGGTTTCGACGCGTCCGCGATAGGCATCGGCGCGGGCCATCCACTGATCGGGCTCGAGCACCTCAGACACGATGCGTCCCGTCGCGCACAGTACCGACCAGATCCTCGACCAGGTCCTCCAGCGCCACCATCGCGACCACGGCGCCGTCGCCGGTGACCAGCGCCAAATGGCTTTTGCTGCGGCGCATCCGCGACAGCGCCTCCGGCAGCGGCATCGACTCGGGAACCTCCGGCAGCGGCCGCACGATCGCCGGGTCGATCACGGCCTGCGGATCATCGCCCAGCGACAGCACATCCTTGATGTGCAGGTAACCGATGAAACCGCCGTCGACGTCGGTCACCGGAAACCTGGAGTAGCCGGTGTCGGTCAACGCCTGCTCGACCGCCTGGACCGTCGGCCCGCGACCGGGGGCGGCCACCGGCACAGCCCGGATATCCGCGACCGGCAGTGCAACGTCGGCGACTACCCGGTTGCGGATCTGCAGGGCGCGCGTGAGCCGCGTGTGCTCCTCGGGGTCCAGCAGCCCTTCCGACACCGATTCGGCGATCATCTCGGACAGCTCCACGGTCGACACCGTGACGTCGAGCTCATCGCGCAGCGGAACGCCCAGCGCCCGCAGTACCGCGCTGGCGCACCAGTTGTACAACCCGATCAACGGGCGGGCGGCCCGCACATAGACCAGGTAGGCCGGGATCAACAGCATCGCCGCCTTCTCGGGGCCGGCGATCGCGATGTTCTTCGGGACCATCTCGCCGAGCAGCACGTGCAGGGTCACCACGATTGCGAGCGCGATGACGAACGATGCGGTGTGCAGCAGCGCGTCGGAAAGGCCGAGCGGGCCGACCGAGTCGCGCAGAAGGTCGGCGACCGCCGGCTCGCCGATCCGGCCGAGCAGCAGCGACGCCACCGTGATGCCCAGCTGGGCGCCGGCGAACATCAGCGGCAGCCGCTCGCCGGCCCGGATCACGGTGACCGCGCTGGACCTGCCCTGCTCGGCCAATGCTTCGAGCCGGTCGCGGCGCACGGAGATCAGCGAGAACTCGGCGCCGACGAAAAACGCGTTGGCGGCGATCAGCAGGACGGTCGCCGCGATGGCGAGCACGTCGCCGAGGTCGCCCGCCATCAGCGGCCCACCTGGGTCAGCTCGAGCAGGTCGATGCGCCGGCCGTCCATCCGCACCACCTTGGCGCGCCAGCGGGCCGGGCGCTCCGACGGCCACTCCGGCTCGAACGCCGTCAGCTCCACCGCCTCTCCGGCCACCGGGATGTGGCCGAGCTCTTGGAGCACCAGCCCGCCGATCGTGTCGTATTCGCCTTCGGGAGCGCGATAGCCGGTGGCGGCGGCCACCTCGTCGATGCGCAGCAATCCCGATACGCGCCACCCGGTGCCGGCGGCCACCACATGCGGGGTGGCGTCGTCGTGCTCGTCGCGGACGTCGCCGACGATCTCCTCGATCAGGTCCTCGACGGTGAGCATGCCCGCGGTGCCGCCGTACTCGTCGACGACAAGCGCCGTTTGCAGGCCGTTGGCGCGGATCTGGGACATCAGCGCGTCCCCGTCCAGCGTGGACGGCACCACGGCGACCGGCTGCGCGACGGCGGTGAGCAGCGTGCGCGCCCGCTCGGCGGCCGGCACCCCGAAGACCTGCTTGACGTGCACGATGCCGACGGTCTCGTCCAGGTCGCCGTCGATGATCGGGAAGCGGGAAAACCCGGTCTCGGTGGCCGTGGCCACAAGGTCGGCGACGGTGTTGTCTTTTTGCAGCGCAATGATTTTCGACCGCGGCGTCATCAGCTCCTCAGCGGTCAGCGTGCCGAACTGCAGCGACCGGTGCACCAGCGCGGCGGTGACCGGGTCCAGCGCACCGCTGCGCGCCGAGCTGCGAACCAGCGACACCAGTTCGGACGGCGAGCGGGCCGACCGCAGCTCCTGGGCCGGCTCGATGCCCAGCCGGCGCAGGATCCAGTTCGCGGTTCCGTTGGTCAGCCGGATCGCCGGCGTCATGATCAGCGAGAACAGCAACTGCACGCCGGCGACGAAGCGGGCGGTCGGCAGCGGACGGGCGATCGCGATGTATTTGGGCACAAGTTCGCCGAACACCATCGACAACGACGTCACGATGGCCAGGGCGACGAACGCGACGACCCCGTCGGCGATCCGGTGCGGCACGCCCAGCGCATCCATCGCAGGGTGCGGCAACTCGGCCACCAGCGGCTCGGTCAGGTAGCCGGTCACCAGCGTGGTGATGGAGATGCCCAGCTGCGCGCCGGACAGCTGAAACGACAGCGTGCGGTGGGCGCGCTGTACGTAGCGGTCGCGGCGGGCGCCGTCGCGGGCGTTGGCCTCGACCGTGCTGCGCTCCAGCGTGGTCAGCGAGAATTCGGCGGCGACGAACATCGCAGTGCCCGCGGTGAGCACCACGATCGCCAGCATGCTGAGCAGGGTGACGACGAGGTTCATCGGGAGCCGAATCCGCCGGGCCGGGCGCCCGGCCGTCTAGAAACCGGCTCCTCGGATTCCGCACACGGCCGCTCGGCCCGGAAGCCAACGGCCTCGACGGGTGCCTGCGGCACTTGATCCCTTCCCCTCGCTGCGGCTGCGCGTGAAGTTCACATCCTAGCGAAAAGCCTTGCTCACCAGCCGAAGGGCAGCGGATGTCCCTCGGCGAAACCCGCCGCCGACTGCACCCCGACCACCGCCCGCTCGTGCAGTTCGGCCAGCGTCGACGCGCCGACGTAGGTGCAGGTGCTGCGCACCCCGGAGGTGATGTGGTCGATCAGATCCTCGACGCCGCCCCGGTCGGGATCCAGGCCCATCCGCGAGGTGGAGATGCCCTCCTCGAAGAGCGCCTTGCGGGCGCGGTCGAACGCGCTGTCGGCCGCGCTGCGGGCCACCACGGCGCGCTTGGACGCCATCCCGTAGCTCTCCTTGTACGGCTGGTCGTCGCGGTCGCGCATCAGGTCGCCGGGCGACTCGTAGGTGCCGGCGAACCACGATCCGATCATCACGTTGGACGCGCCGGCCGCCAGCGCCAGCGCCACGTCGCGCGGATGGCGCACCCCGCCGTCGGCCCACACGTGACCACCGAGTTGCCTTGCCGCCGAAGCACATTCGAGTACGGCGGAAAACTGCGGACGACCGACGCCGGTCATCATCCGGGTGGTGCACATCGCGCCGGGCCCGACGCCGACCTTGACGATGGCCGCGCCGGCGGACAGCAGATCCCGCGTGCCTTCCGCCGACACCACGTTGCCGGCCACCAGCGGCACACCCAGATCCAGCGACGACACCGCCTTGATCGCGTCGAGCGCCCTGACCTGGTGCCCGTGTGCGGTGTCGACGACAAGCACGTCGACACCGGCCTCGACCAGGCCCTGGGCCTTGGCAGCCACATCGCCGGTGATGCCGACGGCGGCCGCGACCCGCAGTCGGCCCGCGGCATCCACCGCCGGGGTGTAGATCCCCGCCCGGATGGCACCGGTGCGGGTCAGGACGCCGGCCAGGGTGCCGTCCGGCGCAGTCAGCACGGCAACATCGACGGGCGCGTGTTCGAGCAAGTCGAATACCCTTCGCGGCTCGGTGCCCACCGGCGCGCTGACGAAGTCGGTGGTCACGACGTCGCGCACCCGGGTGAAGCGATCCACGCCCGCGCAGGCCGCCTCGGTGACCAGGCCGATCGGTCGGCCCTCGAACACCACCACCGCCGCGCCGTGCGCGCGCTTGTGGATCAACGCCATGGCGTCGGATACCGAATCGTCGGGTGCCAGCATCACGGGGGTGTCGACGACAAGGTCGCGGCTCTTGACGAAGTCCACGGTCTGCTGCACCGCGGGGATCGGAAGGTCTTGCGGCAAAACGACAATCCCGCCGCGGCGGGCCACCGTTTCGGCCATCCGCCGGCCCGCGACCGCGGTCATATTGGCGACCACCACCGGGATCGTGGTGCCCGAGCCGTCGTCGGTGGACAGGTCGACGTCGAACCGCGACGCCACGTCCGACCGGTTCGGGACGATGAAGACGTCGTCGTAGGTCAGGTCATAGCCGGGTCGGTGCCCGTCCAGAAACCTCATCGATATCGATTGTCCTTAAGCCGTGACCTCGCTGCGGTCCCCGCTCCACAGCGTGTGGAACTTACCCGGCGCGTCGATCCGCCCGTAGGTGTGCGCACCGAAGAAGTCACGCTGGGCCTGAGTGAGCGCGGCGGGCAACCGTTCGGTGCGCAGTGCGTCGTAATACGAGAGCGCCGAGGAGAATCCCGGGATCGGGATACCCAGCTGAGTGGCGGTGCACACCACCCGGCGCCAGCTGTCGATCGCCGATTCGACGGCGCTGCGAAAGTACGGCGCGACGATGAGACTCGCCAGATTCGGGTCGGCGTCGAAGGCCTCCTTGATGCGGTTGAGGAACTTCGCCCGGATGATGCAGCCGCCGCGCCAGATGGTCGCCAGGTCGCCGGGGGTGATGTTCCAGCCGTATTCGGCGCTGCCGGCCTGAATCTGGTTGAACCCCTGCGAATATGCGACGATCTTCGAGGCGTACAGCGCCTGCCGGACATCCTCGGTGAAGGTGTCAGGGTCGCTGGGCCGTTCACCGAGGCGGCCGGAGGCCAGCCCGACGGCAGCCTTGCGCTGGTCGACCGACCCGGACAGCGCGCGGGCGAACACCGCCTCGGCGATCCCGGTCACCGGCACGCCGAGATCCAGCGCCGATTTGACGGTCCAGCGGCCGGTGCCCTTCTGCTCGGCCTCGTCGAGGATCACGTCGACGAGCGGCTTGCCGGTCTTGGCGTCGGTCTGGCGCAGCACCTCGGCGGTGATCTCGACCAGGTAGCTGTCCAAGTCGCCGCCGTTCCACTCGGTGAAGACGTCGGCGATCTGCGGCGCGGTCAGGCCCAGCCCGTCGCGCAGCAGCTGGTAGGCCTCGCCGATGAGCTGCATGTCGGAGTACTCGATGCCGTTGTGCACCATCTTGACGAAGTGCCCGGAGCCGTCGGGGCCGATGTGCGTGCAGCACGGCACGCCGTCGACATGCGCGGAGATCTCCTCCAGCAGCGGGCCCAGCGACTTGTAGGACTCGGCCGGGCCGCCGGGCATGATCGACGGCCCGTTCAGCGCGCCCTCTTCGCCGCCGGAGATGCCCGCCCCGACGAAGTGCAATCCGCGGTCGGCCATCGCCTTCTCCCGGCGGATGGTGTCGGTGTAGAGCGCGTTGCCGCCGTCGATGATGATGTCGCCTTCTTCCATGGCGTCGGCGAGCTCGTTGATGACGGCGTCGGTGGCCTCACCCGCCTTGACCATGATCAGCACCCGTCGCGGCTTTTCCAGCGCGGCCAGGAATTCCGGGATGGTTTCGCTGCGCACGAATTTCCCTTCGGCGCCATGCTCTTTCAGCAGAGCGTCGGTCTTGGCGACCGAACGATTGTGCAGCGCCACGGTGTAGCCGTGCCGGGCGAAGTTGCGCGCGATGTTCGAGCCCATCACCGCCAGCCCGGTCACCCCGATTTGCGCGCTACCGTTCGACTGCGACGAGCTCATGTATCCGCCTCTCAGTTTCGGGGCCCGTGTCAAAGCTTTGCACCGAACACTGTGGCACAGGGCTCATTCGCGGCGACCCGCTGCGCCCGGCTTCGCCGCGCTTGCGATCGCCGCTCGCCCGGTCGCCGCTAGCCGATGAACAGCCGTTCCAGTTCCGTGAGCCACGGCACGGCCAGCGCGATCGTCGGCACCACCAGCACGGCGGCCGCCGCCAGGTAGGCACCGATCGACAGCATCAGGCTGTTGCCGCGCCCGGACAGCCGGCGCACCCGCACTACCGTGGTAGGCCCGCCGGCCGCCAGCGCTCCCGACGGTGTGTGCCCGGATGCACAGGCCACCAAGGCGCGGGCCAGGGGAGTGCGGCCGACCACCCGCACCGCGGCGTCGTCGGCAAGCAGCTCGACGAGCAGCTGGACCGAGTTCAGCGCGCTGGTGCTGCGGACAATCCGCGGGAATGCGGCGCGTACCGCGGTGAAGGCTTCCAGCACGAGGTCGTGACGGGCGCGCAGGTGCGCCCGCTCGTGGCTGAGGATGGCCGCGACCTCCGCGTCGGTGAGGCTGGTCAGCGCGCCCTCGCTGAGCACCACGCGGCTGCGTACACCGGGCAGGCAATAGGCGAGGGGTTGCGCCACTTCGAGGATCCGCAGGTCGCGGGGTCGGGCGCCGGTCCGGGTGGGCACCGCGTCGTGGCCGACGCCGAGCAGGTCGACCAGCATCCGGTGGTGCGCCCGGCGCCGCCGGGTGGCAATGGCCACCCGCAGGACGGCAACCGCCAGCCGCGCGCCGACCAGCACGGTGACCGCGAAAACGCCGACATACAGCAGCCATAGAGGCCAGCCGAGCCGCCCGATGTCACCGAGGACGCTGGCGGTGGGGCGCCCGTCGGGCCCGGGCATCAACAGCCGACTAGCGATCGCGATACCGGCGCTGAATGCCGAGAGCACTGCGGCCACGGCGATCGCCTGCCACAACACCATCGCTGCTCGCGGTGCGCGCAACGGCCAGGTCGCTCGTGCCAGAAGGGCCGGCACCGGGCCGACCAGCAGCACCGCGAGGATGGTGAAGGCCAGCGCGGACACGCTGCCAGTCTCCCTCAGCCCTCGGCTTGATCGCCAGCGGTTCGGGTGCTGGGATGGCCGGATTCCAATTCGTCGAGTGCCCGCCGCAGCGCCTCTGCCTCATCGGCGCCGACCCGCTCGACGAAATGCACCAGCGCCGCCTGCCGGCTGCCGGAGTCCGCGGCCTGATCCAGCGCGTCGACCATGAGCCCGGCGACCAGTTCGTCGCGCCCATGCACCGGTGTGTAGCGGTGCGCACGGTCGTCGCGGATTTGGGAGACCAGGTTCTTCTTGGCCAACCGCTGCAAGACGGTCATCACCGTCGTGTAGGCCAGGTCGCGCTGCACAGACAACGCTTCGTGCACCTGGCGAACAGTTTGCGGTTCCGGCGCAGACCAGAGATGGTCCATCACCGCCCGTTCGAGATCCCCCAGACGCGTCAGCTTAGCCATATCCGTTCATCTCCTGAGCAATGAGGCCAGCGTACTCCGGCTTACTACCGACCGTCGTACCGAGCGCTCTGGCGTCCACCCTCAATCCATCGTGACACGATCTATCGGCCTGCGGGAACCGGCCATAACCAACGCTATTGCACACCAGTGTGAAAGTCGTCACAGTCTTCCCCCGGGTTGCTGCCCAACGGTAAGTATGGCTAGCCTAACCAAACTTACTATCGCGGAGGAGGCCCCGTTGCCGGCTCAGGTGGACGACCCGCTGATCGCAGCGATGACCATTCGGCAGATGCTGCCACTGCACCAATCAAGCCAGCGGCTTCGCGAGCTGTATCCGCACAGCCCACGGGTGTACGGCGTCGCGGTGCTCTCCGACGTCTCGCTGCGGCGGTGGTGGCCACTGGCATCGGCCGTCACCACCGACCGGTTACAGGTGATGTTCGACTGTGCCGCCGCCGATATGGATGTGCGCTCCGCCGCCAGGGACCTGGCGGCCACACTGGTCCATACGGTGATCGGGCGTGTCGTTGCGCTGGTGGTCCTGGAGGGCCGGGCCTGGGACACCGGCATCGAGAACCTGTGGGTTCATGTCGACGCCGAGGGCGCGACTGGGCGGCGGTGGTCGACCCCACGCTGCGTGCGCTGCCCGACGACCCGTGCTTCGCCGGCGAGCCGATCGAGGCGATGGTGCGGCTACCGAGTGAGGCCGCGTTGACGACGTGGGTGGCGCACCGCTGCCACCGGACGTTGGCGCCACTGTTTGCCCGCTTGCATACGGTCAGCTTCGGAGCGCTTTCAGTGGCGGCGATGTGGCAGATCGTCGGGTCCACCGTGGTGGCGACCGCGACACAGTTGCCGCAGCTGACCACCCTCGACGAGGGCAGCGCCATGCGACGAGGCCAAGCCGTGCTCGACGCGCTGGTCGGCTTCGGGCTGCCGGTGCGCGGCCCGGCCGGGCGACGACCCCTTGCCAAGTTAGGACAGCCTTGCCTATGCTGAGTTTTATCGAGCTACGCAATGGCCGCGGAGAGTCCTGAGGGCTGCAGCGACCCCCGGTCAACTCGATCGGCGAGCCCCGTGCCTGGTGCGCGGGGCTCGCCCGTGTTGGTGTAGACACAAGGGCGTGCAACCGCTGCCAGGATCCGTCGTGCCGCCCGAATTCGGCGCACCGTTCGACAACCACCTCGGGCTGGTCTTCACCGAGCTCACTGCGGACGGCGCGCGTGCGCAGCTCGAGGTTCAGCCAAAGCTGTTGCAGCCCTTCGGGATTGTGCATGGCGGTGTGTACTGCTCGATGGTCGAGAGCATGGCCAGTGTGGCCGCCTATACCTGGCTGAGCGAGCACGGCGGCGGCGCCGTCGTCGGCGTCAACAACAACACCGACTTCCTGCGCGCCATCAGCAGCGGCATGGTGTACGGCCGGGCCGAACCGGTGCACCGCGGCCGGCTGCAGCAACTCTGGCTCGTCACCGTCACCGGACCCGACGAGCGGCTGGTCGCCCGGGGGCAGGTGCGGCTGCAAAACCTCGAAACGCCGCCGGGTTAGCTGGCCGCTTTGGTCGCCTCGCCCTGATGCGCCTCGGCGGCGAGCACCGCCAGCTGCTCGAGCCGGGTGCGGGCGAACGCCTGCTGTTCGGTGATCGTCAGCTGGCCGCGGCGACCGCTCAAAAATGTCACCATCCACGACAACACCGTGGTGACCTTGTTTTTGAAGCCGATCAGGTAGACCAAGTGCAGCATCAGCCACGCCAGCCAGGCGATCAGGCCGCCGAATTCCAGCGGGCCGATCTTGGCCACCGCCGAGTACCTCGACACGGTGGCCATCGAGCCCTTGTCGAAGTACTGGAACGGCTCGCGCTCGGCCGGATTGGCCCCGGCGAGCTCGGCCTTGATGGTGGTCGCGGCGTACTTGGCGCCCTGGATGGCGCCCTGCGCGACACCCGGCACGCCGTCGACGGCCGCCATGTCACCGACGACGAACACGTTCGGGTGCCCCGGGATCGTCAGGTCGGGCAACACCTTCACCCGCCCGGCACGGTCCAGTTCGACCCCCGATTGCCGGGCCAGATCCCGGCCCAGTGGGCTGGCGGACACTCCGGCCGACCACACCTTGCACGCCGACTCGATCCGCCGAATGGTGCCGTCGGAGTCCTTGACCGTGATGCCGTTGCGGTCGACATCGGTGACCATCGCGCCCAATTGGATTTCGACGCCCATCTTCTGCAGCCGAGCGGCGGCCTTTTTGCCAAGCTTTTCACCCATCGGCGGCAGGACGGCGGGGGCGGCGTCGAGCAGGATCACTCGTGCCTTCGTCGGATCGATGTGCCGGAATGTGCCTTTCAGTGTGTACTCGGCAAGCTCGGCAATTTGACCCGCCATCTCCACACCGGTCGGACCGGCACCGACCACCGTGAAGGTCAGTAGCTTCTTGCGCCGCTCGGGATCGTTGGACCGTTCCGCTTGTTCGAATGCGCTCAGGATGCGACCGCGCAATTCCAGCGCGTCGTCGATCGACTTCATTCCCGGTGCGAATTCGGCGAAATGGTCGTTGCCGAAGTAGGACTGCCCCGCGCCCGCGGCGATGATCAGGCTGTCGTACGGGGTCTCGTACGTGTGGCCGAGCAACTCCGAGACGACGAACTTGCCGGCCAGATCGATGTGGGTGACGTCGCCGAGCAGCACCTGGACGTTGCGCTGTTTGCGCAGGATGACGCGGGTCGGTGGCGCGATGGCGCCTTCTGCGACGATGCCGGTCGCGACCTGGTACAGCATCGGTTGGAACAGGTGATGGGTGGTGCGGGCAATCAACTTGATGTCGACGTCGGCGCGCTTGAGCTTTTTGACCGCGTTCAGCCCGCCGAATCCGGATCCGATGACGACGACACGATGGCGGCGATTAGGTGCAGCAGTGTCTTCGGGTTGGGCACTCATGGTGGGGGTTGCTCCTCGACGGCGACTGCGTTCATTAACACGGTAGTCGCCCGGCTTGGCAGCAATCGACGCCGACGCTGTGTGATCAGCCACACCGGTGGCCCTCGACCGTGACGTGGCTCCCGGCGCCAAAGCGGGTATCCGAAGCACTGTCAAAGGAGGCGGAAATGGCAAAAGATCACGGTCCAAGCGTCAAAAACGACAAACAATACGAGGGCTTGCGCAAGAAAGGAATGAGCAAATCGCGGGCCGCGGCGATTTCGAATTCGCCCGGATCCTCCAGTAGAGGCGGCAAGAGCTCAGGCAGCAGCCAGAGCAGACGCAGCAGCGGATCAGGCAGCGGCGGCAACACGGCTCAGAAAAAGGCCGCCGGCCGTAAGGGCGGCAAGAAGTCGAGTTAAGGCCTTAGCGCTTTGCCGGCCGCCTCAAGAACACCCGGGGTGTAAACCGGAACGTTGATGATCACGCCGTCTACGCCGGCGTCGAGCACTTTTGTCTTGATCTGGTCGGCGACGGATTCGGCACTGCCGACCACCATGTTCTGGCGCATTTGTGGAGGTATCACGTCCGGTGACGCGTTGTCGTCGATCAGCGCTGTCACCAGCATGCTGGTTTCCAGCGTGCCCGGATCGCGGCCGACCTCGTCGCAGCGTTTGGCCAGCGCGTCGAGTTTGCGGGGTAACTCGTCGAAACCGCCGATGATGTTGAGGTGGTCGGCGTAGCGTGCGGCGATCGAAAACGTCTTCTTCTCGCCGCTGCCGCCGATCAGGATCGGGATGCGGTCGCGGAAACGGGGATTGGCGATGGCCGATTCGGTGGTGTACCAGTTGCCGGAGAACGTCGAAGGCTGGCCCTTGATCATCGGGTCCAGGATCTTCAGCGCTTCTTCCAGCCGGTTGAATCGATCGGTGAAAGAACCGAATTCGAAGCCGAGTTGACGATGTTCGAGCTCGAACCAGCCGGTGCCAACGCTGAGAATCGCCCGTCCGGCACTGACCACATCCAAGGTGGTGACGATCTTGGCCAGCAATGTCGGATTCCGGTAGGTGTTGCCAGTTACCAAGGCGCCCAACTGAACTCGTTCGGTGGCTGTCGCCAAGGCGCCCAACGCGGTGTAAGCCTCCAGCATCGGCTGGTCATGGGAGCCGAGCATGGGCAGCTGGTAGAAGTGATCCATCACGAAAACGGCGTCGAATCCAGCGGATTCGGCCTCGCGGGCTTGCGCGATGACGGTGGGGAAGAGCTGTTCGACGCTGGTGCCGTAGCTGAAGTTCGGGATCTGTAGTCCCAGCCGAATAGTCACGCTACGTACCGTAGCGTCAGCGACAGCTACGCGAAATGCGCCAGCGCGCCGTGGCTGACGTGCAGCACCTGGCCGGTGATGTGGCGAGCGGCCGGAGTGGTGAGGAACAACGCCATCCGGGCGACCTCGGCGGCGGCGGATGGCGGTGTGCTACTCAGGCCCTCATAGCCGGCCTGCGCGCTGCGGCCCGCCGCGACGACGTTGACCGTGATGCCGCGGGTGCCGAAGACCGTTGCCTGGCCGGCGACCCAGTTCGCGAGCGCGGCCTTGACTGCGGCGTCGGCGCTGCCGGGGCGCGGGTTTTCCGGCACGACGCTCACGATCGAGCCGCCCGAACGAAGGTGGTCACCGACGGCCTGCACGGTCAGCACCGCCGAAAGCACGGTGGCATCCAGCGCGCTGCGCCACGCCCCCGCCATATCGGCCAGCGTGTAAGCCCGCGGGTCGCCGGCGTCCCAGCGCGGCGCCGGCACGTTGACGATCGTGTCCAGGTGATGCGGGAACAGGCCGCGCACCTCGGTCAGACTTTCGGGGTCGGTGATGTCGCAGACGATGGCGTCGGCGTCGAGTTCCTTGGCCACCACCTCGAGGTCCTCGCGTCGCGCACCGACCAGCGTTACTTTGTGGCCGGCATCGCGAAAGCCTTCGGCAACGACGCGACCCTGTTCGGTGTCGCCCCCGGTGACCAGCACCTCCACCGCCATGACCTCCTCGTGTGAGCGCCGGACCCAGACCTGGGTCTCAGCGCATGATGGCGTCGATCCCCGCCAATGTTACTGGACAGTAGCTACCCGCGGAACTCCGGACGCGCCACCGAAGCGGACAACATTGGATAACGGTTCGACTCCGAGCGCCCGCATCCCCGACCCGCTAGGTTTGACGACATGCGTCGGACCTGGTTGCTTGCCGGCTTTGCGTCGCTGCTCTTGGTCGCGAATTTGGTCGGGTGCAGCTCGAAATCCACGTCGCCGTCCGCGTCAACGTCATCCTCAGCGCCACCGCCCGGGCAGTCCATCCTGGTGTTCGCCGCCGCGTCGCTCAAACCGTCGTTCACCCAGATCGGCGAGCACTTCAAGACCGACAACCCCGGCGCCAGCGTCGATTTCAACTTCGCGGGCTCCTCGGAGCTGGCCACGCAGCTGACCCAGGGCGCCACCGCAGACGTCTTCGCATCGGCGGACACCGCACAAATGGACACCGTGGCCAGCGCCGGGTTGCTCAACGGAACCCCGGTCAACTTCGCGTCGAACACCTTGGTCATCGTCACCGCGCCGGGCAATCCGAAAAAGGTGGAATCGTTCGCCGACCTCACCAAACCCGGGCTGAGCGTGGTGGTGTGCCAGCAACCGGTTCCGTGCGGAGCCGCGGCCCGGCGCATCGAGGACAAGACCGGTGTGCACCTCAGCCCGGTCAGCGAGGAACCGAATGTGACCGACGTCCTGGGCAAGGTGACCACCGGGCAGGCCGACGCCGGGCTGGTCTACATCACCGATGCCGTGAACGCCGGCGACAAGGTCGCCACGGTGAAGTTCCCCGAATCCGCCGACGCGGTCAACGTGTATCCCATCGCCGTGCTCAAGAAAGCGCCCCACCCCGCGCTGGCGCAGAAGTTCGTCGACCTGGTGACCGGCGAAACCGGGCAGAAGATCCTGGACCAGGCCGGATTCGCCAAGCCCTGACGAGCAGCGTTGACCGCGCCATCGGGATTGCCGCGCTGGGTGTATCTCCCGGCCGCCGCGGGGGTGCTGTTCGTCGTGCTGCCGCTGCTGGCGATGGCGGTCAAGGTCGACTGGCCACATTTCTGGTCGCTGATCACCAGCCCGTCGTCGCGCACCGCGCTGCTGCTGAGCATCAAAACCGCTGCCGCCAGCACCGCCCTGTGCGTGCTGCTCGGCGTACCGATGGCGTTGGTGTTGGCACGCAGCCACGCGCGGCTGGTGCGGTGGCTGCGACCGGCGATACTGCTGCCCCTGGTGTTGCCGCCGGTGGTCGGTGGCATCGCCCTGCTGTACGCGTTCGGGCGGCTCGGGCTGATCGGGCGGTACCTGGAGGCGGCAGGCGTCAGCATCGCGTTCACCACCACCGCGGTGGTGCTGGCGCAGACCTTCGTCTCGCTGCCGTTTCTGGTCATCGCGCTGGAGGGCGCGGCCCGCACGGCGGGGGCCGACTACGAGGTGGTGGCGGCGACGCTGGGTGCCCGCCCCGGGACGGTGTGGTGGCGGGTGACGCTCCCGCTGCTGTTGCCCGGCCTGGTTTCGGGTGCGGTGCTGGCGTTCGCCCGTTCGCTGGGGGAGTTCGGTGCGACGCTGACGTTTGCCGGGTCGCGGCAGGGCGTGACGCGGACGCTGCCGCTGGAGATCTATCTGCAGCGGGTCAGTGACGCCGACGCGGCGGTGGCCTTGTCGATTCTGTTGGTGGCGGTCGCGGCGATCGTCGTGCTCGGAGTGGGCAGCCGCCGCCTGACCGGAGTCGGTGCCGGATGACCGAATTGCAGCTTCGGGCCGTCGTCGCGGACCGTCGGCTGGACGTGCAGTTCTCGGTGTCTCCGGGCGAAGTGCTGGCGGTGCTGGGGCCGAATGGGTCTGGCAAGTCGACCACATTGCATGTGATCGCGGGCCTGGTTCGACCCGATGCGGGCCACGTCCGGCTGGGCGATCGCACACTGACCGACACCGCAACGGGGTTGCACGTGGCGACTCACCGACGCCGTGTCGGGCTGCTGCTTCAGGATCCGCTGTTGTTTCCGCACATGAGCGTGGCCGCCAACGTGGCGTTCGGACCGCACAGCCGTCGCCGCCGATGGTGGGCGACGCGCGGCGCGGAGCGGGCGTCGGCGATGCGCTGGTTGCGCGAGGTGGACGCCGGGCAACTGGCTGATCGCCGGCCGCGGCAGCTCTCCGGGGGCCAAGCCCAGCGGGTGGCGATCGCGCGGGCCTTGGCGGCCGAACCCGACGTGCTGCTGCTCGACGAGCCACTGTCCGGTCTGGACGTCGCCGCGGCCGCGGGCATCCGCGCGCTGCTCCGCAAGATCGTGACCCGGGATGCTCGCGCCACCGTCCTGGTGACCCACGATCTGCTCGACGTCGTCACGCTGGCCGATCGCGTGCTGGTGCTCGAGGCGGGCAAGATCGCCGAAATCGGTTCGGTGGCTGAGGTTTTGGCGGCGCCACGCAGTCATTTCGGTGCGCGCATCGCCGGTGTCAACCTGGTCAACGGAACGATGGGCGACGACGGCAGCCTGGCTGACCGCTCGGGGAACCGCTGGCACGGCACGGCGGTCGACGAGCTCGCTGCGGGACAGGACGCCGTCGCGGTATTCACACCGGCGGCGGTGGCCGTGTACCGAGACCCGCCGCACGGCAGCCCGCGCAATACCGTCGAGCAGACGGTCGCCGAGCTGGACACCCGTGGACCCGCCGTCCGCGTGCGCGCCGCGGACCAACCGGATGGCGCACCCGGGCTGGCCGCCGACGTCACGGCCGAGGCCGCGGCCGAACTGCGGCTGACTCCCGGCCAGTCCGTATGGTTTTCGGTCAAGGCTCAAGAGGTGGCGTTGTACACCGCTCCGGCCCACCGCCGCGCCGCGCCTGCATAACAGCTGGCAAACAAATCACAATGTCAGCAATCCACACTTGCGTCACGGCTGTAACACGGTAGGTTCGTCGCCATGAAGCAGGTGGACTCAACCTCGACACGTCCCAAGGCGTTCTGGGCAACGCTGGCAGTCGCCGCGGTAACCGGCGCCAGCGCCGCCACGATCGCACTGCCGGCAACGACAGCGAGCGCCGATCCCGCGCCGCCCCCGGGCACGACGACGCCGGCGCCACCACCGCCGGCGGGCGCCAACGCCGCACCCGACACCGCGCCCGGGCCAGCCGGGCCCAACGCCGCGCCGCCGACCGCCGACCCCGTCGCCGCACCGCCGGGAACCGACCCGAACGCGACGCCGCCGGTGGCCGACCCCAACGCACCCGAACCGGGGCGCGTCGACAACCCGCCCGGAGGGTTCAGCTATGTCATTCCGGCCGGCTGGGTGGAATCGGACGCGACCCACCTCGACTACGGGTCCGCGCTGCTGAGCAAGGAGACGGGCCCGCCGCCCGCGCCCGGCCAGCCGCCTGCCGTCGCCAACGACACCCGCATCGTGCTCGGCAAGTTGGACCAAAAGCTTTACGCCAGCGCCGAAGCCGACAACGCCAAGGCCGCCACCCGGCTGGCCTCGGACATGGGCGAGTTCTTCATGCCCTACCCGGGTACTCGGATCAACCAGGCGAACGTACCGCTGGCCGGTAACGGCGTGTCGGGGAGCGCCTCGTACTACGAGGTGAAGTTCAGCGATGCCAGCAAGCCGAACGGCCAGATCTGGACGGGCGTGGTCGGTCCGAGCAACCCGAACACGGCGCAGGGTGCCCAAAAGCAGCGCTGGTTCGTGGTGTGGCTGGGCACCTCCAACGACCCGGTGGACCAGAGCGCCGCCAAGGTGTTGGCCGAGTCGGTCCGCCCGATAGGTGCACCGCCGGCGGCGACGCCGGGTACCGCTCCCGCTCCGGGCGCTCCGGCAGCACCGGCAGCACCGCCGGCGGCGCCGGGAGCACCAGCACCGGCACCTAACGCTCCGGCCCCCAATGCGCCGCAACAGCAGCCGGCTCCGGCTCCCGCCGGTGAACAAGGTCCGGTCACCACCTCGGCGACGGGAACCACACGCACAACCTGAGCGACATCGCATCCGATCTGGCTACGCTGACGCGGTATTACCGAATGGCAGTCCAGCAGTGGGCTCAACGTCTCGCCGTCCTGCTTGCAGGCCAATAGTCAAAGGAGCTGGCCGTGGTCTTGCACATCATCTGGATGATCATCCTGGGTCTTATCGTCGGCGCGGTCGCGCGACTGATCGTGCCCGGCAGGCAGTCCATGGGTTTGATCGCAACGGCAGTACTCGGGATCGTAGGAGCCTACGTTGGCGGCACGCTGGGCAGCGTGGTGTTCCCGCCGCACCAATTCGATATTCACCCGCCGATAAAGCACTCGTTCTTAGGTGCATTGGTCGGCGCGGTGATCCTGCTGCTGATCTACAAGTTCGTCACCTCGCGCACACGAACCCTTTAGCCAGTTAAGTCGACCCGTGTCCAATATGGCTGCCGAATCGTTACGCTGACGCGGTATACCGGGTGACAAGCCAGCGGAAGCGCTGGACTTGCCTGCGACAGCAAGGAGATCCGGATGTATGTCATGGCAGCCACCGAGTTCCTCGCCCGATCAACGACACTGACCAGTGTCGGCTGGATCGGTTACATCATCATCGGCGCTATCGCGGGCTGGATCGCTGGCAAGATCGTCCGGGGCGGTGGCGCAGGGATACTGATGAACATTGTGATCGGAATCGTCGGCGCGCTGATCGGTGGCTTCCTTCTCAGCTTCTTCGTCGACACTGCCTCCGGCGGGTGGTGGTTCACGTTGTTCACCGCGGTACTCGGCTCTGTGATACTGCTGTGGATCATCGGGCTCGTCCGCGGACGCAGTTAATCCGCTAACCCGTTGCGGCCGTTGAGGAGCCGCCAGGGCGCCGGCGCGGCATGATGGAGCCATGGCGTCTGAGCCGGCTGCCGCCACGATGAGTGCGTGGCGAGTACACAAGCCCGGTCCGATGAACACCGGGCCGCTGGAACGGGTTACCGCCGAGGTGCCGCGTCCTGAGCCGTCCGAGTTGCTGGTGGCCGTGCGTGCCTGCGGGGTGTGTCGCACCGACCTGCACGTCACCGAGGGCGACCTGCCGGTGCACCGTGAGCGGGTGACCCCCGGCCATGAGGTGGTGGGGGAGGTTGTCGAGGTCGGAGCCGACGCCGGCGACGAATTCGCGGTCGGTGACCGGGTCGGGATCGCCTGGCTGCGCCACACCTGTGGGGTGTGCAAGTACTGTCGGCGCGGCGACGAAAACCTGTGCCCGCAATCCCGCTACACGGGTTGGGATGCCGACGGTGGGTATGCCGAATTCGCCACGGTCCCTGCGGCTTTCGCCCACCACCTGCCGGACGGCTACAGCGACAGCGAACTGGCGCCGCTACTGTGCGCCGGCATCATCGGCTACCGCGCGCTGCTGCGCGCCGAGTTGCCGCCGGGTGGCCGGCTGGGTCTGTATGGATTCGGCGGCAGCGCCCACATCACCGCGCAGGTCGCGGTGGCGCAGGGCGCGGAGCTGCACGTGATGACCCGCGGCGCCAAAGCACGCGAGCTGGCGCTGGAACTGGGCGCCGCCTCGGCGCAAGGCGCCGACGACCCACCGCCGGTGCCGCTCGACGCGGCGATTCTGTTCGCTCCCGTGGGCGAGCTGGTACTTCCCGCGCTGGAGGCGCTGGACCGCGGCGGCACCCTGGCGATCGCCGGCATCCACCTCAGCGACATTCCGGCCCTCAACTACCAGCGGCACCTGTTCCAGGAGCGCCAGATTCGCTCGGTGACGTCGAACACCCGCGCCGACGCCCGGGCCTTCCTCGAATTCGCCGGCCAGCATCGCATCAACGTCACCACGCCGGAATACCCTCTGGGACAAGCTGATCGAGCACTCACGGATCTGTCCGAGGGCCGCATCGCCGGCGCGGCGGTGCTGCTGGTGTAGCCGCTCCCTCAAGTGGACAGGTGCCACACCAGCGCGGCGGCCAAGGCACCCAGCCCGTTCAGTGACCAGTGCAAGGCAATCGGCGCGATCAGGCTGCCGCTGCGCCGCCGCAACCAGCTGAACACAAAGCCCGCGGCGGCCGTCGCACACACAGCCAGTGTCACACCGGCCAGCATGCCGACAATGCCGCCGCCGAACAGCCGGGTGAAGCCGACGTTGCTGCTGGTCAGTCCCAACGAGGTTGCGATGTGCCACAGCCCGAACAGCAGCGAGCCCGCCACCGCGACACCCCGAAATCCCCACGCGCGGTTCAATGCCCCATGCAGCACACCACGAAACGCCAGCTCTTCCGGGATCACCGTCTGCAGCGGGATGATGATCATCGACGCGATCAACGCACCCGAAATTGTCGCGTAGTGGTTGTTCATGAACATCGGCCGTGTGATCGGAAGCAGCACACCGACCGCGATCACCGACATCACCACGGTCACGGCCGCCAGCGCATATCCCAACCCCGCCCGCCAGTGTTCGCGACCGAGCCCGAGCTCGGCCCAACCTAAACCGTTGCAGCGCAACATGATTACTAGCCCTATCGCTGCTGCCGGCACGGTGGCGATGCCCGCCCACGGTGTGGTGAAATGCGCGATCAGGTTCGTCACCGCCAACACCACCACGACGACGGCGACGTCGACGTAGACCGCAAATCGGTGCAGCGCCGCGAGCTGCACCGCCAGCGGGTGCGGTTCGGTGGTCATTGCCCTAGGCTACCCAGGTCCAGCCGCTGATCGCCGGGTCGTCCTCGCCGTGCTCACGGGTGTAGCGGCGGGCCGCCAACCGCGCGTCGGCCATCGCCTGACGCAGCACCGCGGCGCGGTTACCCAGCCCGTCGACCCGGTCGATCACATCCATCACCAGGTGGAACCGGTCGAGGTCGTTGAGCATCACCATGTCGAACGGCGTCGTCGTGGTGCCGCGCTCTTTGAAGCCGCGCACATGCATGTGGCTGTGGTTGGTCCGCCGGTAGGTGAGCCGGTGAATCAGCCACGGGTAACCGTGGTAGGCGAAAATCACCGGGGTGTCGACACCGAACAGCGCGTCGAACTCGCTGTCGGGCAAGCCATGTGGGTGCTCGGAGTCCGGCTGCAAACGCATGAGGTCGACGACGTTGATCACCCGCACGGCCAGATCCGGTAGCTCGCGCCGCAAAATGTCGGCGGCCGCCAGGGTCTCCAGCGTCGGGATGTCGCCGGCGCAGGCCAGCACCACGTCCGGTTCGGCTGTCGCGGTGCTCGCCCACTGCCAGATGCCCAGCCCGCGGGTGCAGTGCGCAATCGCGGAGTCCATGTCGAGGTAGGCGAGCGCAGGTTGCTTACCGGCGACGATCACGTTGATGTAGTCGCGGCTGCGCAGGCAATGGTCGGCCACCGAGAGCAGGGTGTTGCCATCAGGCGGCAAGTACACCCGAGTGATCTCGGCCCGCTTGTTGGCCACCAGGTCGATGAAGCCGGGATCCTGATGCGACGCACCGTTGTGGTCCTGGCGCCACACGTGCGAGGTCAGCAGATAGTTCAGCGACGCGATCGGCCGCCGCCACGGCAATTCCCGGCTGGTGGCAAGCCATTTCGCGTGCTGGTTGAGCATCGAGTCGACGATGTGCACGAACGCTTCGTAGCAGTTGAACAGCCCGTGCCGACCGGTCAGTAGGTAGCCCTCGAGCCAGCCCTGGCACAGATGCTCGGAGAGCACCTCCATCACCCGGCCGTCGGGCGCCAGGTGCTCGTCGTCGGGCAGCGTTTCGGACAGCCACACCTTCTCGGTCGAGCCGTATACCGCGTCCAGGCGGTTGGAGGCCGTCTCGTCGGGCCCCATCAGCCGGAAACGGTCCGGGTTGCGGGCGATCACGTCGCGCAGGAAGGTGCCCAGCACGCGGGTCGCCTCATGGGTCTGCGTGCCGGGCTTCGGGACGTCCACCGCGTAGTCGCGAAAGTCCGGCAGGTCCAGGTCGTGTAGCAGCAGACCGCCGTTGGCATGTGGGTTGGCACTCATCCGGCGCTCACCGGCCGGCGCCAGCGCGCGCAACTCCGGACGCAACCTGCCGTCGTCGTCGAACAGCTCCTCCGGCCGGTAGCTGCGCAGCCATTCCTCGAGTTTCGCGCGATGAGCGGGATTGTCGTGGGTCTCGGACAGCGGTACCTGATGCGAGCGCCAGGTGCCCTCGACCCGTTTGCCGTCGACCACCTTCGGCCCGGTCCACCCCTTCGGGGTGCGCAGCACGATCATCGGCCACACCGGCCGTTCAGTGTTCGCGCCGCTGCGGGCGCGGTGCTGAATGTTCGCGATGTCGTCGAACGCGTCGTCGAGCGCGGCGGCCAGCTGCTGATGCACGTTGGCGGGATCGTCACCGGCGACCGTGATCGGCCGATAGCCGTAGCCGCGCAGCAGCAACTCGAGCTCGTCGTGTGGGATGCGGGCCAGCACGGTCGGGTTGGCGATCTTGTAGCCGTTGAGGTGCAGGACCGGCAACACCGCGCCGTCGCGGGCCGGGTTAAGGAGCTTGTTGGAATGCCACCCGGCGGCCAGCGGGCCGGTTTCGGCCTCCCCATCGCCGACCACGCAGGCCACCACCAGATCGGGGTTGTCGAACGCCGCCCCGTACGCGTGGACGAGGGCATACCCCAGCTCCCCGCCCTCGTGGATGGACCCCGGTGTCTGGGCGGCGACGTGGCTGGGGATGCCGCCGGGAAAAGAGAACTGGCGGAACAGCTTTCGCAGCCCGTCGGCGCCTTCTTCGATCCCGGTGTACACCTCGCTGTAGGTGCCTTCCAGGTACGCGTTGGCGACGAGTCCCGGCCCGCCGTGGCCTGGCCCCGTGATGTAGATGACGTTGGCGTCGCGGGCACGGATGACCCGGTTCAGGTGCGCGTAGATCAGGTTGAGCCCCGGAGTGGTGCCCCAATGCCCCAGCAGTCGGGGCTTGACGTGCTCGGAGGTGAGCGGCTGGCGCAGCAGCGGATTGTCGAGCAGGTAGATCTGGCCGACCGACAGGTAGTTGGCGGCGCGCCAGTAGGCGTCGATGAGGGCAAGTTCGTCGGCGGAAAGGGCGGCCGGTGTCGCGGTTTGCAGACTCATCCGTCCGATTGTCCCGGCGGTCGGCAAAAGCCGCCAACTACGCTGAGCTGATGGTTGCCGGGCTGCTGGCATCGCTGCGGGTGCTCGACCTGTCGGGCGACGACGCCGACGCGGTGGGCCGGATACTCGCCGATCTGGGCGCCGACGTGCTCAAGGTCGAACCGCCCGGCGGCAGCCCGGCACGGCGACGACTGCCGTCGCTCGGTGGCCATAGTTTGCCGTTCGCGCTGCACAACGCCAACAAACGCAGCACCGTGCTCGACCCTTCCGACGCAGCGGACCGCGCCCGCCTTCTCGAGCTGGCCGCCGGCGCCGACATCGTCGTCGACAGCGGGCAGGCGGTCACCTACGGAGTCTCTTGCACCGAGCTGGCCGACCGCTACCCGCGGCTGGTCGTGTTGTCGATCACCGATTTCGGTGCGACGGGTCCGCGGTCGTCGTGGCGGGCCACCGACCCCGTCTTCTATGCGCTGTCGGGCTCGCTGTCCCGCTCGGGCCCCACCACCGGCACACCGGTGCTGCCGCCCGACGGCATCGCGTCGGCGACCGCCGCCGTGCAGGCCACCTGGGCTGCGCTCGTCGCGTACTACAACCGGTTACGTTGCGGCGCAGGCGATTACATTGACTTTGCCCGGTTCGACGCCGTCGTCATGGCGCTCGACCCGGCGTTCGGCACGCACGGGCAAGCGGCGGCCGGTGTCCGCCGCCCCCACCGTTGGCGCGGACGGCCGCGCAACCAGGACGCCTACCCGATCTACCGCTGCAAGGACGGCCACGTCCGGATCTGTGTGATGTCGCCGCGGCAGTGGCGCGGGCTGCGGCGCTGGCTGGGGGAGCCCGAGGAGTTTGCCGACCCCCGCTACGACGTCATCGGCGCGCGGTTCGCCGCCTGGCCGCAGATCACCGAGCTGATCGAGAAGTTGTTCGAAGGCCAGACGATGAAGGAGCTGGTGTCGGCCGGGCAGGCCAACGGCGTGCCGATCGCCGCGGTGCTCTCGCCGTCGCAAATCCTTGCCTCCGAACATTTCCGATCGGTCGGCGCGATCACCGAAACCGAACTCGTCCCGGGCGTGCATGCCACGATTCCGGTCGGCTACTTCTCGGTTGACGGGCAGCACAGCGGTTTTCGCGCGCCCGCTCCCGCGCCCGGCATTGACAACGCTTCCTGGCGCACCGATCGGGTGGCCGCTACGCCTCGCCAGAAGGCCACGCGTCCGTTCGACGGGCTGCGAATCGTCGACCTCGGCATCATCGTCGCCGGCGGCGAATGCAGCCGGCTGTTCGCCGATCTGGGCGCCGAGGTCATCAAGGTCGAAAGCGCCGCCTACCCGGATGGATTGCGTCAGGCCCGCGCCGGCGAGGCGATGAGCGAGTCGTTTGCCTGGGCGCACCGAAACAACCTGGGGCTCGGTCTGGATCTGCGCAGCGCGCAGGGCAAGCAAGTCTTCAGCCGCCTGGTCGCTGATGCCGACGCGGTCTTCGCCAACTTCAAGCCGGGAACCCTTGCCGCCCTTGGTTTTCCGTACGACGCACTGAGTGCCGTCAACCCGCGGATCGTGCTCGCCGAGAGCAGCGCGTTCGGTGACACCGGCCCGTGGAGCACCCGAATGGGCTACGGCCCGCTGGTGCGCGCGACCACCGGGGTCACCAAGCTGTGGACCTCCGAGGAAGCCGCCGCCGACACCTCGCGGCATCCGTTCTACGACGCGACGACGATCTTCCCCGACCACGTGGTCGGACGGATCACCGCGATCGGGGCGCTCGCGGCGCTGATCCATCGCGACCGCACGGGATCCGGGGCGCGCGTGCACGTCTCCCAGGCCGAGGCCGTCGTCAACCAACTCGACACGCTGTACGTCGCCGAGGCGGCACGCGCAGCCGGTCGAGCCGACGTAAGCGACGACACCAGCGTGCACGCGGTCTACCCGTGCGCCGGCGACGACGAATGGTGCGTCATCTCCATCCGCGACGATGCCGATTGGCTGGCTGCTGCAAGGGTTTTCGGGTATCCGGAGGCGCGGGTGTCCGACCGGCACGAGTTGGTGGCGACAGTCTCGGAGTGGACCCGCGCCTACCCGCCGGCGCAGGTCGCCGAAGCACTGCAGTCGGTCGGAGTTCCCGCCGGCGCGATGAACCGCCCGCCCGACGTGCTCGAAGACCCGCAGCTGTTGGCGCGAAAGTTGTTCAGCCCCATGAGCCATCCGCTGTTCGACCATCCGTTGCCGGCCGAATCCGGCCCGGCGCCGTTTCGCCATATCCCGCCGGCACCGCAGCGGCCTGCCCCGCTGCCCGGGCAGGACACCCGCGAGATCTGCCGCAAGGTGCTGCAGATGAGCAGCGAGGAAACCGAACTGTTGATCGCCGAGGGTGTGCTGTTCGCGTCCATTTAGACTCCTCTGCGAGCGTGCACAGATGTACGGCAGTCACGGCGTGTCGCTGTACGCACGCTCGCGCTCGTGAAAGGTGCTCACCTCATGCCCGTCGACCCGCGGACACCGGTGCTGATCGGCTACGGCCAGGCCAACCTGTTCGAGGACAACCCTGACGTCGAACCCGTCGACCTGATGGTCGCCGCCGCGCGCGAGGCCGCCGACCAGCCGGTGCTCGCAGCAGTGGACTCCATACGCGTGGTGAACCTGCTCTCGGCGCGGTACCGCGACCCGGGCCTGCTGCTCGGGCAGCGCATCGGCGCGGACAATCCGGCCACCCGCTACAGCGGCGTGGGCGGCAACGTGCCGCAGACGTTGGTGAACCAGGCCTGCCTGGACATCCAGCACGGGGGCGCCGACGTGGTGCTGGTGGCCGGCGCCGAAACCTGGCGCACCAGGATGCAGTTGAAGGCGCAGGGCCGCCGGCTGACATGGACAGAGCAAGACCAATCGGTTCCGATCGCGCCGGGCGGTGACGACAACGTTCCGATGGCCGGGCCGGCCGAAGAGCGCATCGAGCTCGCCCGGCCGGCCCACGTCTATCCGCTGTTCGAACAGGCACTGCGGATCAGCACAGGCGAGCCGATCGAGGATCACCGCAGGCGCATCGGTGAACTGTGGGCGCGGTTCAACGCTGTCGCGGTGGACAACCCGCATGCCTGGATTCGCAAACCTCTTGCCGCCGAGGAGATTTGGCGGACCGGTCCGGCCAACCGCATGATCAGCTGGCCCTATACCAAGCTGATGAACTCCAACAACATGGTCGACCAGGGCGCCGCGCTGATCCTGGCCTCGGCGGAGGCCGCGACACGCCTGCAGGTTCCCACCGAACGCTGGGTCTACCCGTATGCCGGCACCGATGCGCACGACACCTACGCGATCAGCGAGCGCTTCGAACTGCATCGCTGTCCGGCGATCCGGATCGGCGGTGCTCGTGCGCTCGAAATGGCCGGGCTCGGCATCGACGACGTCGACTACGTCGACCTGTATTCGTGCTTCCCCTCCGCGGTGCAGATCGCGGCTGCCGAACTCGGGCTGCCGGTCGACGACCCGAGCCGGCCGCTGACCGTGACCGGCGGGCTGACGTTCGCCGGCGGGCCGTGGAGCAACTACGTCACACACTCGATCGCGACCATGGCCGAGTTGCTGATAGCCAACCCTGGGCGGCGCGGCCTGATCACCGCCAACGGCGGCTATCTGACCAAGCACAGCTTCGGTGTGTATGGGACCGAACCGCCGGCATCGGAATTCCGTTGGGAAGACGTGCAATCCGTCGTCGATCGGGAGCCGACCCGACCGCCGGTGGTCGAATGGGACGGCGTCGGCACCGTCGAATCCTGGACCACTCCGTTCGACCGGGAGGGCCGCCCGGAGAAGGCTTTCCTAGCGGTTCGCACTCCCGACGAGTCGCGCACGCTGGCCGTGATCCCCGATGCCGCGGCGGCCGAGCCGACGGTGCACGACGACATCGCCGGCGCCAAGGTCACGGTCCGCCCCGATGGCACGGCCACTTTGCGTTAGGTCACAAAATCGACGATAGGGTCAAAAGCTTGCTGGGAACCCTCCTCGGGCGCCTATTGTCGGGGTAGACACCGGGGAGGTGAGCAGTATGCGGATCCTGGTCACCGGAGTCACCGGGATGGTAGGTCGCACGCTGGCCCGGCAGTTGATTGCCGCCGGACATGCAGTCAGCGGCATCGCGCGACATCCGCACGACCACCTGGACCCCGAAGTCGATTTTGTTTGCGCGCGGCTCGGCGGCGCGGTACTGCAGCAACTCGCCGACGAGTCACACGTGGTGGTGCATCTTGCCCCGGTGGACCCCACCGCGCCCGGCGCCGCAGGCATCAACGGGCTGGTGCACGTCGCGCATGCCGCCGCGCGTGCCGGCGCCCGGCTGGTCTTCCTGTCGCAGGCTGCCGGAGAACCGGAGTTGTACCAGCAGGCCGAGAAGCTGGTGTCCACCGGCTGGGCGCCCAGCTTGATCGTCCGGGTGGCGCCGCCGGTAGGCCGCCAGCTCGACTGGGCGGTGTGCCGCAGCGTGGCCACCCTGCTGCGCGGCAAGGAGTCGCTGCGGCCGGTGCGGCTGCTGCACGTCGATGACCTCGTCCGGTTCCTGGTGATCGCGGCTACGGCCACCACGACCGGCGCGGTGGATGTCGCGACCACGGACACCACCAACTTGGTGGTCGCGCGACATCTGCTGCGCGCCGCTGACCAGCGGCCCCGCCCGTACCGGCTTCCCACCTGGGCACAGCTGACGCCGGACATGGATCTTGCTGCGATGCAAGAAGACTGGCAGTTCGAGCTGGGCTGGTCAGCCGCTGACGCGCTCGCCGACACCGCGCGCGGCCTCTGCGGCCGCAAGCTCGACGCCGGCGGCGCCGTCGATCTTCCCGGCCATCTGCCGTTGCCGTCTGAGCCGGTGCCGCGCGCCGGCCCGCCCGACGGAACACCGCTGCAGTGCGCGGCGCCAGACGGGCTGGAGGGTGAATTCGACGACCGGATCGATCCGCGGTTCCCGGTCTTCGCCGCGTCGACGCTGGCCGAGGCCCTGCCGGGCCCGCTGACGCCGATGACGCTCGACGTCCAGTTATCCGGCCTGCGGATGGCCAACCAGGTGATGGGTCAGGTGATGGCGCTGGGCGGCGTGATGGCCGCCGAGTGGGGCAGCCGCGCCATCGCGGTGTTCGGCCATCGGCCCTACGTCGGGGTGTCGGCCGGCGTGATCGCGGCCGGCCAGCTGCCCGGCTGGGACGAGACCGCGGTCCTGCAGCATTCGCTGGGCGACACACCGGTCGGCGACCTGTTGCCGCTGGGCCGTCCACCGCTGGCCGGTGGTCTGCTGGGGTCGGCGGCCAAGGCCGTCGTCGTGACCCGGGCGCTGGCGATGCTGCGCCACCTGAAATCCGACACGCAGGCCTACAGCGAGGCGGCGACGGCCGAGCATCTCGACCCCGTGCAATTGGCCGCGTTGCCCGAGGCTGCCCTGCAGGCACGGATCTGCCTGCTGCGCGACCGGATTCACCAGGGGTGGAGACTGACCGCGCTCTGGCTGATCGACAGCGGCGTCACCGCGGCGGCGCTCGAGCGCACCGGCGCCCACAGGCCGGTACCGGGCGTCGAGGCGCTGACGGACACCGGACGGGTCGCGACCGAGACCGCTGCCCTGGAGGCGGTGCTGCGGCGCGACCCGCGGGTGCGCGCGCTGGCGGCGAAGGGCGATCTGGACAGCGTGTGCGCGCTGTCGCTGAGTGCTTCCGCCGAGATCAAGGCGGTGATGGCCAGGATTTCCCACCGGGGACCGGGCGACGCCGAGCTGGCAAACCCTGTGTTCGGCGATGATCCGTCCCGGTTGCTCATTGCCACCGCCCATGCGGCGGCGGCGCCGATCGGTGCGGGGTCGCCGCCGGATGTCTTCGCGGAAACACTTCCGGAGCGGATGGCGGTCAACGCGCGGCTATCTCGAGAGCTGGCGCACGACACCACCATGCGGTTCACCCACGAATTGCGAATGTCTTTGCGGGAGTTGGGGTCTCGACGACTCGCGGCGGACCTCATTGACGCGGTGGACGACGTGTACTACCTGACCTGCGACGAGCTACTCACCATGCCGGGCGACGCCCGACTGCGGATCAAGCGCCGACGCACCGAACGGGAACGGTTGCAGGCGCTGCGCCTGCCCGACGTGATCGACCACAGCTGGCGGCCGCTCGACGTCAGCTGACCGCGTCGCTAAGCGGAGCCTGCGGATCGGCCAGCCGGTCGGGGTCGACCGGCTTCTGTGAGCGGATCAGCGTTTTGACGTCGTCGAGCACGTCCCAGATGTTGACGTTCATTCCGGCCAGCACCCGGTTGTCGGCGTCCAGCCAGAAGGCGACGAATTCGCGGCCGTCGACGTCGCCGCGGAACACCACCCGCTCATAGCTCGGTGCATATCCGACGTACTCCATGCCCAGGTCGTACTGGTCGGTGAAGAAGTACGGCAGCTCGGCGTATTCGCCCGGCTTTCCCAGCATTCCGTCGACGGCAACCGCGGGCTGCTTGAGCGCGTTGGCCCAGTGCTCGGTGCGAATGCGGGTGCGGTACAGCGGATGCTCGGCGGCGGCGATGTCGCCGACGGCGTAGGTGTCGGCGTCGCTGCTGCACAGCGAGGCGTCGACCAGCACGCCGCCGTCACCCATCGACAGGCCGGCCTCCTGCGCCAGCTCGATATTGGGCTGGGCGCCGACGGCCACCAGCACCGCATCCGCGGTGACCGTCGACCCGTCACCCAGCGCGAGGCCGGTCGCCTTTCCGTCGGAAATCGTGATTTCCTGGACCTGGGTTTGCAACCGCAGATCGACACCGTGGTCGCGATGCAGTGCGGCGAACACCGTGCCGACTTCTTCACCGAGCGCGGCCAGCAGCGGCAGTTTTGCGGTCTCGACCACGGTGACGTCGACGCCGCGCTGGCGGGCGCTGGCGGCCACCTCCAGGCCGATCCACCCGGCGCCTACCACCGCGAGCGACGACCCTTCGGCCAGAACGGAATTCAGTGCCGACGCGTCTTCGAACGTCCGCAGGTAGTGAACCCCTGCGGCGTCGGCGCCGGGTAGTGGCAGGTGCCGGGACCGCGACCCACTGGCCAGCAAGAGTTTGTCGTAGCCGACGGTGGTGTCGTCGCCGAGACTGACGCTGTGCGCGGCGGCGTCGACCGCGACGGCCCGGGCGCCCAGCCGCAAATCGATGTCATGGTCGGTGTACCAAGCCGACTCGTGCACGGTGAAATCGGTGAGCGTTTTCTTGCCGGCCAGAAACTCCTTCGACAATGGTGGTCGCTCGTAGGGCAGATGTTCTTCCTCGGCAACCAGGACGATGTGGCCGTCGAATCCTTTGTCGCGCAATGCTTCTGCTGCTTTTGCGCCGGCGAGCCCGCCGCCGACGATGACGAATGTGGTTGAGCTGGCCATGGCGTCCACCCTACTCGGCTGCACTCATCGCAAAAGGTCCTTGAGGAAAAGCGCATTGCGCACGGCGTGGCCGTGCGGGTCGTTGTTGAAGTACATCCAGACATCGCGGCCTTCGCCGTCCCAGCCGGTGATCCGCTCGGCCCAGCGCAGCAGCTCGGCGTCGGGGTAGGAGCCGGCGTACATCGACTCCGGGTCGGGGCCGTGCATCCGGATGTACACAAAGTCCGTGGTGGCGCGGGGGATACACGCCAGTCCGGCGCCGCTCATCACCACATAGGCGGCATTGCGTCGTTCCAGCAGCGCATGCACGCCCGCGTCGTTCCACGACGGGTGACGCAACTCGACAGCCACCCGGATCCACCTCGGCACGCTCGCCAGAAACGAATCGAGCCGATCGTCGTCGCGGCGTTGCTCGGGATGCAGCTGAACCAGCAGCACACCGCGCCGGTCACCTAACAGCTGCCAACAGTGTTCGAACCGCTCGATCCACGGCTCCGGCGAGGACAGCCGGCGGTAGTGGGTCAGGCCGCGATGCGCCTTGACCGACATCGCGAATCCGTCCGGCAGCTGCCGGCGCCAACCCGCGAACGTCGAATCCTTGGGCCAGCGATAGAAACTGGCGTTCAGCTCGACGGTGTCGAACACCTCGACGTAGCGGGCCAACCGGCGCGCCGACGGCAGGCCCGGCGGATAGAGCACGTCGGCCCAGTGGTCGTAGGACCATCCGGAGGTGCCGATCCGTACCGTCACCGGCGGCTCAACCGGTCGCTTGCCGCCGTATGTCGGCGTCCAGCGAGGCCCGCACCAATGCCGCGGCCAGGCGCGCGTTGTCGCGAGGCGCCAGCGAACCCAGTTGCGGTGGATCGGTGGGCAGGCCCAGTTTCTTGGCCGCGTCGATGGCCCGCTTGTCGAAATATGGCCGCGCCCAAGTCCATACGTCCTGCACCTCGCGCAGGAAGATGTCGGCGCCGGTGCCACCGATGCCGTTGAACTGTTTGAGCAGGCCGGTGGCCGCGCGTACATCGCGGTCGCTGCGGCGGGCGAGCTCACGTAGATCGCCGGAGTATTCGTCGCGGACCCGCTCGGCCATGTCGGTGAGCCGGGTGGCCGAGCTTTCGTCGTACCGCACGTAGTGGGCGCGACCGAACGCGGCAATCATTGTGCGGCGCTTCGCTGCCAACACGGCTTTCGGCGTTTTCAGGCCCTCTGTGAACAGTTCGCGACCGGCTTGCATGGCGATCGACGCGTCGATCGGCTTGCTGGCCAGCATGCATAACACCAGCAACTGGAAAAGCGGCATCGGTTTGTCAGCGACGCGGACGCCGGCCTCGGCCGCGTAGGTGGTGCCGGCGACTTTCAGCAGCCGCCGCGCTACCTCGGCATGCTTGTCCATACCGCACGGTGTACCCGTTTAGTGCCGCCCAGCACACTTGGGCGGCAGGGTCCGGACGTAGTCAACGCTGCGGGTCACCCAACTCTGCAGCTGGCGTTTGGTTTTCACCCCTGCGAGGTCTACCCGAAGCCAGCCGCGCATGTCGCGGCCTCCCATCACCATCGGGCTGACGTGCGCGCGGGCCAGCAGTTTGTCGGTGTCGGCGGGCGGCACGCGCACCAACAGCCCGCCCTGGCCGCTGGCGGCGACGGTCATGTGCCCACCGATCAGGAACGCCAGGCCGCCGAACATCCGTTTCTCCTCGACGCCCCGAAGCGGCGCCAGCACTTCGCGGATGCGCTCGACCAATTCAGTGTCGTAGGCCAATGCGTCAGTCCAAGTCGACGCGGATGGTCAACAGGTCAGTGCCCACCGCACGGACCACGGCGCTGTTGAGCGACGGGAGGCTGCGCAGCCGTGCTTTCGCGTCGTCGTCGGGCAACAGGTGGGCGGTTCCGGTGCGCCACCGGCCGCGGACCCGCACCCGCACGGCGGGGTTGGCCTTGATGTTGCGGACGTAGTCGGATCGGTCGCCGTGCTCGGAGACCATCCAGAACTGGTTGTCGATCACCCGGCCGCCGACCGCGGTGCGCCTCGGCTGGCCGGACTTGCGGCCGATGGTTTCCAGCATGGTCACCGGCATCTTCCGGCCGACCGGGTTGACGACGAGCCGCTGCGCGCCACGCACCAGGCGCTGTTTGACGTTGCTCACGCCCGCGAACGTTACGCCGCAGCCAGCGCCGCAGCTGCCGGTTCCAGCGCCTGCGTGACGATGTCGGCGACGTCGGTCATCGGCTTGACGTCCAGCGCCTCGAGCACTTCGGCGGGCACGTCGTCCAGGTCCGGCTCATTGCGCTCAGGGATGAACACCGTCGACAGCCCGGCGCGCTGCGCAGCCAGCAGCTTCTGCTTGACGCCGCCGATCGGCAGCACCCGGCCGTTCAGCGTCACCTCGCCGGTCATTCCGACGTCGGCGCGCACCTGCCGGCCGGTGGCCATCGACACCAGCGCGGTCACCATCGTCACACCGGCCGACGGCCCGTCTTTGGGCACGGCGCCGGCGGGGACGTGCACGTGGATGCGCCGGTCCAGCGCTGCAGGATCAACACCCAGCTCTGCGGCGTGCGAGCGCACGTACGACAGGGCGATCTGTGCGGATTCCTTCATCACGTCGCCGAGCTGACCGGTCAGCTGCAATCCGGGCTCGCCGTCGTTGGCGCTGGCCTCGATGTAGAGCACGTCACCGCCCAGACCCGTCACGGCCAGGCCGGTCGCCACACCCGGCACCGCCGTGCGTTCGGCCGACTCCGGGGTGAACCGCGGCCGGCCCAGGTAGCCGACCAGGTCGGGCTCGTCGATGGTCACCGGATCCGCGGCAATCTTGGTGGCGACTTTGCGCAGCGCCTTGGCCAGCAGCCGCTCGAATTGCCGCACACCCGGTTCGCGGGTGTAGTCGGCGGCGATCTTGCGCAGCGCCGCGTCGGTGATGCTGACCTCGTCGGCGGTCAGCCCGGCCCGGTCGCGCTGCCGCGGCAACAGGAAGTCGCGGGCGATTGCCAGCTTGTCGTCTTCGGTGTAGCCATCGATGGCCACTAACTCCATCCGGTCCAGCAGCGCCGACGGGATGTTTTCGACGACGTTGGCGGTCGCCAGGAACACCACGTCGGACAGGTCCAGATCCAGGTCGAGGTAGTGGTCGCGGAACGTGTGGTTCTGCGCGGGGTCGAGCACCTCGAGCAGCGCGGCCGCCGGGTCGCCCCTGAAGTCCGAGCCGACCTTGTCGATTTCGTCAAGCAGCACAACGGGATTCATCGATCCTGCTTCGCCGATCGCGCGCACGATGCGGCCGGGCAGCGCCCCGACGTAGGTGCGGCGGTGCCCGCGGATCTCGGCCTCGTCGCGCACGCCGCCCAAGGCGACACGCACGAACTTGCGGCCCAGCGCGCGGGCCACGCTCTCACCCAGCGAGGTCTTGCCGACTCCGGGCGGGCCGGCCAGCACCATCACCGCGCCGGAGCCGCGACCACCGACGACCTGCAGCCCGCGCTGGGCGCGGCGCGCCCGCACAGCCAGGTATTCGACGATGCGGTCCTTGACGTCGTCCAGGCCGTGGTGGTCGGCGTCCAGGATCTCCCGGGCCGCCGTCAGGTCGGTCGAGTCCTCGGTCTTGACGTTCCAGGGCAGCTCCAGCACAGTGTCCAGCCAGGTCCGGATCCAGCCGCCTTCGGGACTCTGTTCGCTGGCGCGTTCCAGCTTGCCGACCTCGCGCAGCGCGGCCTCGCGGACCTTCTCGGGAAGGTCGGCGGCCTCGACGCGGGCCCGGTAGTCGTCGGAACCCTCGGGTTCGTCCTCGCCCAGCTCCTTGCGGATGGCTGCCAGCTGCTGACGCAGCAGAAATTCCTTTTGCTGCTTTTCCATGCCGGTCCGCACGTCCTCGGCGATCTTGTCGCTGACCTCGACCTCGGCCAGGTGGTCGCCGGTCCACTCGCTCAGCAGGCGCAGCCGCTCAGCGACGTCTTCGGTCTCCAGCAGCTGGCGTTTCTGAACGGCGCTCAGGTACGACGCGTAGCCGGCCATGTCCGCCAGCGCCGACGGGTCGGTCAACCGGTTGACGACGTCGACGAGCTCCCAGGCCTCGCGGCGCTGCAGCATCGCCAGCAACAGCTTCTTGTATTCAGCTGCCAGCGCTTTGACGTGTTCGGACGCCTCCACCTCAGGGACCTCGGTCACCTCGACCCACAGCGCCGCGCCCGGGCCGCTGGCGCCGACCCCGATCTGGGCGCGCCGTTCGCCCCGCACGACAGCGGCGGTGCCGCCGCCGGCGATGCGGCCGACCTGCAAAATCGCCGCCAGCACCCCATGCGACGGGTAGCGGTCCTCGAGCCGCGGCGCGATCAGCAGCTTGCCTGACTCGCTGGCGCGGGCCGCGTCGACGGCGGCGCGAGCCGCATCATCCAGCGCAATCGGCACCACCATTCCGGGCAGCACGACAGGGTCGCTGACAAACAAAACGGGCACTGATTTGGCTTCAGCCATCAATCCTCCAAAGTTAAGCCTGATGCGCTCAACCTTGTCCGGACGGCATTTGTTCCCGGCCACGCTGACGGGCGCGGAAGGCTTGCACCTTGGCGCGGTTGCCACAGGTGCTCATCCCACACCACTGCCGGTTCCTGGCCCGCGACGAATCGAGGTACAGGCGCGTGCAGCCCGGGTGGGCGCAACGCTTGACGTTCTCGATATCGGCTCCGGCAACCAGGTCGAGTAGGTCCGCGGCCAGGGTGGCAAGCAGGTGCAACGCGGTGCCGTCGCGGCGAACCGACCCGGTTCGGAGCAATCGCGGCGTGAGTTGGGGGCGGGACGCGCACTCGTTGAGCAGGTTGACGTCGGCGAGCGTGGGCCGACGGCCCTCGATCCGGGCGGTCACGGTCCGGTAGATGGCCTCGCGCAGCGCGATGGCGGTCGCGAGATCGTCGTCGGTGACGTCGATCGCAGCATCTACCAGCCCGGCCTGAATTGCCCAGTCCGACAACAATTTCGGTTCGGTCAGGAGTTCTTCGCGCTCCGAGTCGCGGCGCTTGACGGTACCCGCGAAGTCGAGGCACGCACGGCCGCTCAGGTAGACGAACTTCACAGTAACCACCTTGACAGGTTTCATCGACCCATGCAAGCTGTAACCGTCTAACACGGTTACAAGCTCGGACGGGCGTGAACCCAGCGGCCGTTTCAAACGTCTTACGTGCGTAACCAGGCGCCGTATACGGAAGGTGAAAGGAGCCAACCCGTATGGACCTCTACCGCATCACCCACCCGCTGAGGTTGGCCAAGGGATCCCACCAGCTTGGTTCGGGCAAAGGCTGCGCAATGAACGTGATTTCCTACATCAACGGCGACGAGCAGATCACCGACTTTCCGGCGACCTCGGCCCGTCCGCTGAGCCTGCTCGTCCAGTCCAGCAACGACCTGCTTGCCGGCCCCGACGGCTATCTGTCGCCGGAAAACAGCGTGCTCGCCCTCGACCTTGCCTGGCGGACCGTGGGAACCGCCGACGTCCCCGACGCCGTCGTTCACGCGTGGCTGGCCGAACTGCTGACCAACCCCACCTGGGGTGTGCTTGGCTACGCGAAAATCACTGCGGTCAAGGCGATCCGCGACATTGCCCAGCTGCACCGCGCCGCCGCGTCGGCAGACATGCCCGCAGCAGCCGTCTGGGACGCTGCCGAGCTGGCCGCCCGTGCGCTAACCCCGTCCCTCGACGCCGCCGGGCTCTATGCCGTCCGAGCCGCCTACGAATCGACGGCGCTTGTGGACACCCGCCTTCGGGTGACGGTCGAGGAAGTGACCGCTCATGCCCTACGCGCCCACGCATTGGCGGCGCGCAGCGGCATGGCGAGTCGCATTGTCGCGATCACCGGCCACGCAATCGACTCGTGGCGCCAGCTGGCCGGGCTGGACAGCTCACCCTCCCTCAGCCGCACCACTCGCGCACATCGTCCGGATAGTCATCGAGCGGTCCGACGCAGCGCTGCCCTGGCGGGTAGTTGACGCGGGCGTTCATCAGATCGCAGGGGATGTAGACCTGCTTGCCTTTCGGAGTGTTGCTCAAACACTGCGTCGGCGGCTCCGCACGAGCCGGGACCGGGACAGCAAACGTCACCGCCAAAGCAGCGAGCACCCACAAAACACGGCGATAGCTCATGGGAACTCCTTCTATAGGCCTGCGTAAGCGAAAGGGTAGCGAACGCCGCGGTCAGGCTGGCGAAAACGGCACCAGCCGCCGCAGCTGCGTCACATGGCGTGGGGAAAGCTCCTCGAGGCAGCTCACCCCGAGTAACCGCATGGTCCGGGACAGCTGGCCGGTCAGGATGTCGATGGCACGCCGGACGCCTGCTTCGCCGCCGGCCATCAGCCCGTACAGGTAGGCGCGCCCGATCAGGGTGCACCGCGCGCCCAGCGCGACGGCGGCGACGATATCGGCGCCGGACATGATGCCGGTGTCCAGCAGGATCTCGGTGTCGGCGCCGAGTTCGCGGGCGACAACGGGCAGCAGATGAAACGGCACCGGAGCCCGATCGAGCTGGCGGCCACCATGATTGGACAACACGATCCCGTCGGCGCCGACCTCGACGACGGCGCGGGCGTCGTCGAGCGTCTGGATTCCCTTGACGACGAGCTTGCCCGGCCACTGCGTCTTGATCCACGCCAGATCCGCGAAGGTCACGCTGGGGTCGAACATGGTGTCCAGGTATTCACCGACGGTGCCGGGCCAGCGGTCCAGCGACGCGAACGCCAGCGGCTCGGTGGTCAGCAGGTCGAACCACCAGCGCGGACGGGGCAGCGCGTCGAGCACCGTGCGCAGCGTCAACGCCGGCGGAATCGACATCCCGTTGCGGGTGTCGCGCAGTCGCGCGCCGGCCACCGGCACGTCGACGGTGACCAGCAACGTGTCGAATCCGGCGTCGGCGGCGCGACGCACCAACGCCATCGACCGGTCTCGGTCACGCCACATGTAGAGCTGAAACCACTTGCGGCCCTGCGGGACAGCGTTGACGACGTCCTCGATCGACGCGGTGCCCAACGTGGACAGCGAGAACGGAATGCCGGCCGCGGCGGCGGCGCTGGCCCCGGCGATCTCGCCAGACGTATGCATCAACCGGGTAAAACCCGTCGGCGCAATCGCGAAGGGCCACCCGACGCGCCCACCGAGCACGTCCCACCCGGTTCGTACCGTCGTCACGTCGCGCAGGATCGAGGGGTGAAACTCGATGTCGCGGAAGGCTTGCCGGGCACGGCCCAGCGAGACTTCGTCCTCGGCGGCGCCGTCGGTGTAGTCGAACGCTGCCCGCGGAGTGCGTCGCTTGGCGAGGCGCCGCAGATCGTCGATGGTCAACGCGGCGTCCAGGCGGCGCTGGGTGCGGTCGAAGCGGGGCCTGCGGAAGCGGATCAGCGGCGCGAGGTCGCGGACCTTGGGAACCCGTCTGTGCGACTGTGGTGGCATGGACTTCGCAACCGACCCCTTCGATCTGCAACGTTTCGTCGACGCGCAGGCCGGCGTGTACCACACCGTAGTCGAGGAGCTGCGCGCCGGACGCAAACGCAGTCATTGGATTTGGTTCATTTTCCCGCAGATCACCGGGCTGGGCCGCAGCCCGACAGCCGAACGGTACGCGGTTTCCTGCCTCGATGAGGCCCGCGCGTACCTGAATCACGATGTCCTCGGGCCGCGATTGCGCGAGTGCACGCAGCTGGTCAACCACATCACGGGCCGCTCGATCGGCGAGATCTTCGGCTCACCCGACGACCTCAAGGTGCGCTCGTCGATGACGCTGTTCGCCCACGCCACCGACGACAACCGGGAATTCATGGAGCTGCTCGACAAGTACTACGACGGGGAGCAGGACCCGCTCACACTCGAGCGGCTCAGGTAGGCGCCAGAATGCGCCAACCATGCGGTTCTACCGCCAGCGTCTCGACGACAGCCTGCGGCGGCGCTCCCGACCCGGCGATCACCTGCGCGCGCGGCACAGAGATCTCCAGCGGCGACTCGTCGATGTTGAGCGCGACGATCAGCGCCTTTTCATCGCGGTGCGTGCGATAGAGGTAGTGCCGGTTGTCCAGCCGCAGCGTCGTCGTCGACGCCCCGAAAAGCCACGGATGGCGCCGGCGCAGCCCGATGAGGTATTGGTGCAGCGTCCAGGCCCGAGTGTCGATAGTTGCCGGAGGAGAACCGAATTCGGGCCGGACTGCATCGTCTCCGCCGAATCTTTCTTCCTTGACGCCGCGGTAGCCGAGCTCGTCGCCGGCATACACGCTGGGAATGCCGCCCACGGTCATCTGCAACACCAGCGCGTGAGCCACGTGCGCGGGAGTTTCCAGCCGGCTGGCGATCCGGGTGACGTCGTGATTGCCGATGAAGGTCAAGGGCGCAAAGTGTTGCAGAAATGTGTTGTGCCGCTGCAACGCCCAATCCAGCTCGTAGAAGTTGCCGTCGTTGAGGCTGCTCCAGATCGCCTTCCAGAGCTCGTATTGGGTGACCGAGTCGAAACCGGCCTCGTCCACCACCGCGGCATAGTCGCCGTGGATGAGCTCGCCGACGAACCACGCGCCGGGGTGCCGGTCGCGGACCCGCGGCAGCACGGACGCCCAAAACCGCGGTGGCACAGCATAAGCCGCATCCAGTCGCCAACCGTCGGCGCCGCGTCCCAGCCAATGCGACATCACGTCGGCGACATACTCGGCGACCTCCGGGTTGTCATGGTTCAGCGTGGTCAGGTCGCCGTGGCCTTCGAATGCGTAGTCGCGAAACCACGTCTTGTCGTTACGGGGGAAGTCCGGGCCGACGTGGTTGAACACGCCGTCGAGCAGGACACGCAGGCCGCGCCGATGCGCCTCGGCGACAAGGAAATCGAAGTCTGCGTCGTCCCCCAGGCGCGAATCGATGCGGTAGTGGTCAGTGGTGTCGTAGCCGTGGGTGCGGGAGGCGAAGATCGGTCCCAGCGCTATTCCCGACGCCCCCAACGCAATTGCATGGTCGAACCACTCGACGATGCGCCGCAGCCGGTGCTCGGCCGGGTCCGGCGGATCGGCGGGGAATGCTCCGACGAAACCCAGCGGATAGATCTGCCACCAGATCACATGCTCGACCCACGACGGCGCGCTCACGACCGAAAACGGGCTGCGTAGAGGGATTTCATCTCTTCCTCGAGCTCCGGGGCCGGGCCGCTTACCACCGCCGAGGGCACGACTGTGGTGATCGATAAGGGTGCCACCGGCGGAACCGGCGCGTGCCATTCGGCCAGCCATCCCCACAGCTGCGCCGACGAGGTCGCATACACGATGCGGCCCAGGCCCGCCCAGCGGGCGATGGCGAACTCGGGATGCTGCGTCAGGTCGTTATCCGTGCACCGGTTGCGGTCTTCGTAGAGGGTCTTGCCGTCAGCATCGATCAGGATCGAGCCGAAAGGGCTGGCGTCGTCGTCGAGTGCGATACGGGCGAGTTCGACGCAGCGACGCAAGTGTTGGAGGTCAACCTCGCTGATTGCCACAAGGCGCGAGTCTACGTCGAATTGCCCTCCGTGCCGCGAGCGTGCGTGTTTGTACAGCGCCACGCCGCTCAGCGCGTACAACCACGCACGCTCGCGGCAAAGAAATCAGGCCGCCAGCGTCTGCGCAGTGGTAATCGCCTGCGCCACACCGGCCACGATCGCGGCGGCCTTGAGCGCTTCGAAAATCGTCTCCCGGTCGACGCCGGCTTCCCGCAGCGTGTGCTCGTGGGCGACCACGCAGTGCGCACACCCGTTGATCGACGACACCGCGAACGACCACAGCTCGAAATTGGCCTTGTCGACGCCCGGGTTGCCGATGATGTTCATCCGCAACCCTGGCCGCAGGTCGTCGTACTGGCCGTCCAAAAAGCCGCGGCCACGGTAGAACACGTTGTTCATCCCCATGATCGACGCCGCACCCAGCGCAGCCTGGTATGCCTCGGCCGACAGGTAATCCGCGGCTTCGGCGCCAATCTCGCTGAGCACCCGGTCATTTCGGGTGGCCGCGGCGCTGGCCAGCAGCGTGCCCCACAGCTGCTCCTCGCTCAGCGCCGTGGTGCGCGTGATCGACCCCAGGTTGAGCTTGAGATCCTTCGCGTACTCGGGCAGCGCCTCTTTGAGGTTGTCGATGCTCATATGCGCCGCTCCTCCTCATCACTTCGTTCTGCATCGTCGCCGGCGCGGCTCATCAGGCCGACTTCCGCAGCTCTTCGCCCGCGTCGATGGTCGGGTCGCCCTTGCGCCAGTTGCAGGCGCAGAGCTCGTCAGACTGCAGCGCGTCGAGCACCCGCAGCACCTCGTCGACGTTGCGGCCCACGGAACCAGCGGTCACCGAGACGAACTGGATCTCGTTGTTCGGGTCGACGATGAAAGTCACCCGGTCGGCGACACCGTCCTTGTTGAGAGCGCCGGTGGCCGTGACGAGCTCGCGCTTGATGTCCGACAGCATCGGGAACGGCAGCTTCTTGAGGTCCTCGTGCTGGGCGCGCCACTGGAAGTGCACGAACTCGCTGTCCACCGAGACACCGAGCACCTTGGCGTCGCGGTCCTCGAACTCGTCGTTCAGCTTGCCGAACGCGGCGATCTCCGTCGGGCACACGAACGTGAAGTCCTTCGGCCAGAAGAAGATCACCCGCCACTTGCCGTCGTAGTCGTCGCTGGTGATGGTGGTGAAGTAGTCGCCCGGCTGTTTGGCGTCGACCTTCGACAGGTCACCGCCGATCAGGGCGGTCAGCTGGTAGGCCGGGAACTGGTCACCAATGGTCAGCAGTGCCATGTCACTCCTTTGGTCACGATCGGGTCTAAGTGGGACTTCTGTCTCAAGAACCCATCGTGCCCAAAGTCAACCTAGAATTAAAGGTGATATTTCCCACTATACTAATAAGCATGACCGATAAGAGTTATCAACCGACGATCGCCGGCCTGCGGGCCTTTGTCGCGGTAGCCGAGAAACAGCATTTCAGCAGTGCCGCAACGACTCTCGGTGTCAGCCAGTCGACGTTGTCGCAGGCTCTCTCGGCGCTGGAGACCGGGCTGGGCGTGCATCTCGTCGAGCGGTCGACCCGGCGTGTCTTCTTGACACCCGAGGGTCGGCAACTGCTGCCGTACGCCCAGACGGCGATCGAGGCGGTCGAGGAGTTCGCCGCAGCGGCGGCCGGCGCCTCCGACCCGCTGCAGGGCATGATGCGGCTGGGCCTCATCCCGACGGTAGCGCCCTACGTGCTGCCGACGGTGCTGTCGGGATTGGCCGAGCGGTTGCCCGGGCTCACTTTGCGGGTGATCGAGGACCAGACCGAACGGCTGCTGGCGGCATTGCGGGAAGGTTCGCTAGACGCCGCGCTGATCGCCTTGCCGTCCGAGGCCGCGGGCGTGACCGAGATTCCGATCTACGACGAGGACTTCGTGCTGGCGCTGCCGCCCGGGCATCCGCTGTCGGGCAAGCGGCGGGTGCCGCCGACGGCCCTGGCGCAGCTGCCGTTGCTGCTGCTCGACGAGGGCCACTGCCTGCGCGACCAGGCGCTCGACGTCTGCCGCAAGGCCGGTGTGCGCGCCGAGCTCGCGAACACCCGGGCCGCCTCGCTGGCCACCGCGGTGCAATGCGTGACCGGCGGATTGGGGGTGACGCTGATCCCGCAGAGCGCGGTTTCGGTCGAGGCGGCCCGTAGCCGGCTGGGGCTGGCGCAGTTCGCCACGCCCCGCCCGGGACGACGGGTCGGGCTGGTGTTCCGCTCGTCGAGCGGGCGTGAAACCCCCTACCGGCAGCTGGCCGCGATCATCGGCGAGTTGGTCAGCACCGACCAGCAGGTGCGCCTGGTCCCGGACCCCGTCGCCGGGCGGCAATGAGAACATGTTCTAGTTGGTCATGCTGGACTTCACCCTGGAGAACCTCAGTGCCGCCGAGGTCGAGCGACTACGGGCAATCTACGAGCCGCTGGCCCAGTCGGTGCGCGAGCTGATCGACGCCACCGTCCGCACCGAAGTGGATGCCGACGCGGTGGCGTTAGCCAAGGCCGAAATCGATTCGGCGACAGCACGTTTGCGGCAAAAGCAGCTCGACGGCACATACGGGGTGCGCTACCTGTCCACTGGTGAGCGGATGGCGTGGGGCAACGTCGCGATCGGGGTGCGCAACCCCATCGCCCCGCCGTTGGCCATGCAGCGCGACCCGTCCGGCAAGGTCTGGTGCGACTTCGATCTGGGGGCCGCCTACGAAGGTCCGCCCGGTCACGTGCATGGGGGAGTCGCGGCCCTGGTTCTCGACCATGTGCTGGGCGAGGCGGCCAGTGACGGCGTGAATCCGCGGTTCACCGGCACGATCACGCTGCGCTATGTGCGGGCCACGCGGCTGGGCCGCCTGCACGCCGAAGCGACGACCACCCGCGTCGACGGTGTGAAGACGTTCGCGGCGGGCCACCTCGCCGACGACGAGGGCGTCACCGTCGAAGCGCAGGGAGTGTTCATCCAGCCGCGGTGGGCTCGGGGGTCGTAGTGGAGAAGGTCATCGCTTTGATGCGAAAGGCCACGTGCGACGACGACTGGTGTGCCCACCAGCGCGGACCGGTCGCCGAGGCCGTGCTGCGCCTCGGTGTTCCCGGCCTGGCGGTCAATGTTCGCGACGGCGCGGTGCGTGATTCGCTGATGACGCTCACGACGCTCGACCCGCCAGTGGTTGCGGTGGTGAGCCTGTGGACGCAGCAGTGCTACGGCGAGCAGATCGCGGCCGCGCTCACGCTGTTGGACGCCGAGTGCGAGCTACTGGCCGCATACCTGGTCACCGAATCCGTTCCGTTGCCCGCTCCGCTCCAACTCGGCAGCCGCACAACGGGTTTGGCTAACGTCGCACTGCTGCGACGGCCCGTCGACATGGACCAGGACAGTTGGCTGGCCCGCTGGCAGCGCGACCACACCCCGGTCGCAATCGAGACCCAGGCGACGTTCGGCTACACCCAGAACTGGGTGGTGCGGGCGCTGACTCCCGACGCGCCGCCCATCGCGGGGATCGTCGAGGAGCTGTTCCCGGCCGAGGCGATCACCGACCTGAAGGCCTTCTTCGGGGCCGCCGACGACACCGACCTGCAGGACCGGGTGAGCCGGATGGTGGCCAGCACGTCGGCGTTCGGCGCGAACGAGAACATCGACACCGTCCCCACCAGCCGGTACGTCCTGAAGACACCGTTTGTATGACCGGTTCGACCGCGAATCAGAAGCTATGGCGGCTATCGCCGAGACATCACAAACCTGGCTTCTGTCTGGCGGCAAAAAGGCTTAGGAGGCAGCCGTGATATTGCAGATCGACGACGCCAACAAGGTACGCACCCTGACGCTGAACCGACCGGAGGCGCTCAACGCGTTCAACGAAGCGCTCTACGCCGCCACCGCCGAGGCGCTGTCGGCCGCCGCCGACGACCCCGACGTCGCCGTCGTCCTGTTGACCGGGGCCGGTCGCGCGTTCAGTGCGGGCAATGACCTCAAAGAAATGCAGGCGCGAATCAGCGACCCCAGCCTGGGCGGACAGTCCCACTTCACCGCGATGATCGAGGCCCTGAGCCGGTTCCCCAAGCCGCTGATCTGTGCCGTCAACGGCGTCGGGGTAGGCATCGGCACCACCATCCTCGGCTACGCCGACCTGGCGTTCATGTCCTCCACAGCCCGGCTGAAATGCCCGTTCACCAGCTTGGGCGTCGCGCCGGAAGCGGCGTCGTCGTACTTGTTGCCGCAGCTGGTCGGCCGGCAAAACGCCGCCTGGCTGCTGATGTCCTCGGAGTGGGTGGACGCAGACGAAGCCCTCCGGATGGGCCTGGTCTGGAAGGTGTGCGAGCCGGCCGATCTGCTCACCGAGGCCCGCCGGCACGCCGAAATCCTTGCCTCGCGGCCGGTTTCAAGCCTGATGGCGGTCAAGCACACCATCGTCGAACCGCTGCGTCCGGAGATCGCCGCCGCGAGCGCCCGGGAAAACGCTCACTTCGCCGAGCTGATGGGTTCGCATGCCAATGCGGCGGCGCTGGCCGACTTCACCGGGCGGCGGGGGAGCCAAGACTAAGAGGCGCTGGTTTCGAGTTGTCGGGCGGCCGCGATGATCGCCCGCAGATTGTGCCGGCAGCGCCCGCAGTCGGCCCCGGCGCCGCAGGCCGCAGCCACTTCCTTGGACGTCGACGCACCGCGAGCAACACACTCGGACACGGTGTGGCTTGTGGCGCCGACGCAAAGGCAGACGTACATCAGCACACTCCGAGGTGGACAGGCCTCATGTTAGTGGAGTCTAACCTAAGTCGGTTAGCGAAGTCTAACCTAAGTCCTTGACCGGCGGGTCGGCTGACCGCGGACGCTGTGGCGCAGCCAGACCATCGGGGCGCCCGCCGCGCCGGCGAACTTATTTCGAGGCGCCGTCGGGCAAATTTGCCGGAGAAATCGGCAACCTCTTCGCGCGCGTTGAAACATAGCCTTGCTTTAGTTAGGGAAAGCTGACCGAAGTGAGTATTACCTTGGGTGACAAGGGTTTTGACCTGTTGTAGCGTTAGCCATCGGTAAGCACGGCACGCTGTATGAGGAGTGACAATGCAAGGTGACCCCGATGTTTTGCGACTGCTCAACGAGCAATTGACCAGTGAACTCACTGCGATCAACCAATACTTTTTGCACTCCAAAATGCAGGAAAATTGGGGATTTACCGAGCTGGCATCGCACACGCGCGCGGAGTCGTTCGACGAGATGCGACACGCCGAGATGGTGACCGACCGCATCCTGCTCCTCGACGGTCTGCCCAACTATCAGCGCATCGGGTCGCTGCGGGTCGGCCAGACGCTGCGCGAACAATTCGAGAGCGACCTGGCCCTCGAACTCGAGGTGGTCAACCGCCTCAAACCGGCCATCGTCTTGTGCCGCGAGAAGCAAGACAGCACCAGCGCCACCATCTTCGAAAAGATCGTGGCCGACGAGGAAGACCACATCGATTACCTCCAAACGCAACTGGAGCTGATGGATAAGCTCGGCGAGGCGCTCTACAGCGCGCAGTGCGTCGCCCGACCGCCGACGACATGAGGTAAGAAAGGCTGGTATGACGGCACCGACTGCACCGGCGACGGCCGGCGCAGACGCGGTGCCGGGTGGCACGCTGATCAGCCCGAAGCGGCGCAATCTGATCTTTCTGGCGATTGTGCTCGGCATGCTGCTCGCCGCGCTGGACCAGACGATCGTGGCGACGGCGCTGCCCACGATCGTCGCCGACCTCGGCGGGGCCGGGCATCAGTCCTGGGTGGTCACCAGCTATCTGCTGGCGTCCACGATCGTCACCGCGCTCGTCGGCAAGCTCGGGGACCTGTTCGGCCGCAAGACGGTTTTCCAGGCTGCCGTGGTGTTCTTCGTCGCCGGCTCGATCCTGTGCGGGCTGTCGCACTCGATGATCATGCTGGTGCTGGCCCGCGCGCTGCAGGGCATCGGCGGCGGCGGTCTCACGGTGACCGCCACCGCGCTGATCGGTGAAGTGATTCCGCTGCGCGAACGCGGCCGCTACCAGGGCGCGCTGGGCGCGGTGTTCGGTGTCACCACGGTGGTCGGCCCGCTGCTGGGCGGCTACTTCACCGACGACCTCACCTGGCGGTGGGCGTTTTGGATCAACGTCCCGGTGTCGGTGGTGGTGTTCTTCGTGGCCGCGGCGACCATCCCGGCGCTGGCCGACCGGGCCAGGCCCGTGATCGACTATGCCGGAATCGTTTTCGTCGGCCTCGGCGCCGCGGGCCTGACGCTGGCCACCAGCTGGGGCGGCACCACCTATCCGTGGGGATCGCCGACGATCATCGGACTGTTCGTCGGCTCCGCCGTTGCGCTCGGCGTGTTCGCCTGGGTGGAAAGCCGTTCGGCCGCACCGATTCTGCCGCTGCGGCTGTTCGCCAGCCCGGTGTTCACCGTGTGCTGTGTGCTCTCGTTCGTAGTCGGATTCGCGATGCTGGGCGCGCTGACCTTCTTGCCGACCTACATGCAGTTCGTGGACGGCGTGTCGGCGACGACGTCGGGTCTTCGCACGCTGCCGATGGTGGTCGGCATGCTGACCACCTCGATGAGCAGCGGTGTACTGGTCGGGCGGACGGGCCGGTACAAGTTCTTCCCGATCGCCGGCACCGCCGTGATGGTGCTCGCGTTCGTGCTGTTGTCGCGCATGGGGCCGTCGACGCCGACGTGGCAGCAGTCGCTGTATCTGGTCATTCTGGGCGCCGGCATCGGGCTGTGCATGCAGGTGCTGGTCCTGATCGTGCAGAACACGTCGAGCTTCGACGACCTCGGTGTCGCCACGTCGGGCGTGACCTTCTTCCGCACGATCGGCAGCTCGTTCGGTGCCGCGATCTTCGGGTCGCTGTTCATGAACTTCCTGCACAGCCGGCTGGGTCCGGCGCTGGCGGCCAGCCGAACACCGGCCGCGGCGGCGAGTTCGCCGGAGCTTCTGCACCGCCTGCCGCACGACGTCGCGGCCCCGATCGTGGCAGCCTATGCCGATTCGCTGTCCAAGGTTTTCCTGTGGGCCGCGCCAGTCGCCGCCGTCGGATTCGTGTTGGCGCTGTTCTTGCGGGAGGTGCCGCTGCGCGACATCGGCAACAGGGCCGCCGACATGGGCGACGGGTTCGCGATGCCGACCGCCCAGACGCCGGACGAACTGCTCGAGTCCGCGATCGGGCGCATGCTGGCGGGCACTCCCGGAATGCGGCTGCGCAGCATTGCCATGCGGCCCGATTGCCGGCTCGACGTCGCGGGCCTGTGGGCCGTGTTGCGAATCCACCGGTATGCCCGGATATTCGGCGCAGCGCGGCTGACCGACATCGGCGACGACCTGGGGCTGCCGTACGAAGTTCTCGAGCCGGTGTTCGACGGCGTGGTGCGCGCCGGCTACGCCGCACGCGACATCGACCGGTTGTGGCTCACGCCGTCCGGTGTCCAGCAAGTCGAGTTCGTTTCGAAGCTGATTCGCGACTGGGTGATCGACAAGCTGGCCCGGGTGCCCGGCTTCGAGGGCCGACCGGACCGCGTGCAGGTCGAAGCGGCCCTCGACCGGATCGCACACCGGGTTGTCGCCCAACGTGATTGGCATGAGGGCCCCCGCCAACTCGCCAGTGGCGTACCATCCCGCCATGAGCCGAATCGGAACCTTCCCTGACGACGACCTGGCCGGCTGGATTGGCAAATCACCCGAACTAGGCAGCGCCATCGGCGCGTTCAGCGACGCGGTCTACAACCGCAACCGTCTGCCGATGCGCACCCGCGAACTCGCACGGATAGTGATCGCGCACGACAACGAATGCGAGGTCTGCGTCAACACCCGCGACGGCGACGGGCCCGCGGCCGGCGTGGACGAAGAGCTTTACGCGCACGCGGCGGAGTGGCGCACCTGGCCGGGATACAGCGAACAGGAGCGGCTGGCCGCCGAATTCGCGCACCGGTTCGCCACCGAGCACACCGTGCTGCGTGACGACGAGGACTTCTGGCAGCGCTGCAGTGAACACTTTTCCGACGAGCTGCTCGCCGACTTGGCGTTGTCGTGCGCGCTGTGGGTCGGGATGGGACGCGTGCTGCGAACCCTCGACATCGGGCAGAGCTGCAAGCTGACGCTGCCCAGCCGAGCCTGATTTACCACACGTGAGCACCACCCCGCTTGCCGCCGCCGCCATCGCGCAGCTGGAGGCCGAAGGGGTGGACGCGGTGATCGGCACCGTCGTCAACCCGGCCGGGCTCGTGCTGGCCAAGGCGGTGCCGATACGTCGCACCAACGCGTTCGCCGCCCCGGGCATGGGCGCCAGCCTGGTGTGGCATGCCTTTGCGATCGACCAGACGGGCATCGCATTCACCGAAAACATCGGCGTGGTCGGTGATCAGCGCGTCCGTATCGATCCGTCCGCCCTGCGCATCATCGGCGACGGGCTGGCCTGGGCGCCGGCCGGATTCTTCGAACAGGACGGCACGCCGGTGCCGGCATGCAGTCGCGGAACGCTGCAGCGGGTCGAGTCCGCCCTGGCCGAGCAGGGCATCAACGCCGTCATCGGCCACGAAATCGAGTTCATGGTGGTCGATCCCGACGGCGGCAGGCTGCCGTCGACGCTGTGGGCGCCCTACGGGCTAGCCGGCATCCTCGAGCGCGAGGCGTTCGTGCGTGACGTGTCCGCCGCCGCCACCGCGGCGGGTGTGGGAATCGAGCAGTTCCATCCCGAGTACGGCGTCAACCAATTCGAGATCTCGTTGACACCGCACGCGCCGGTAGCGGCCGCCGATCAGCTGGTCCTGACCAGGATCCTCGTCGGCCGGGCGGCGCGGCGCCACGGGCTGCGGGTCAGCCTGTCACCTGCGCCGTTTGCGGACAGCGTGGGATCCGGTGCACACCAGCATTTTTCGCTGACAACCAGCGATGGCCCATTGTTCTCCGACGGGAGCGGCGCGCACGGCATGACTGCGGCCGGTGAGAGCGCGCTGGCCGGTGTGCTCGACGGGCTGTCGGAGGCACAGGGAGTCCTGTGTGGGTCGATCGTGTCCGGATTGCGGACCCGGCCCGGTAATTGGGCCGGCGCTTATACGTGCTGGGGCGCCGAGAACCGAGAAGCGGCACTGCGTTTCGTCGCGGGCGGGCCGGCCAACCCGTATGGCGGGAACGTCGAGGTGAAGGTGGTCGACCCGTCGGCCAACCCGTATTTCGCGTCGGCGGCGATTCTCGGACTGGCACTGGATGGAATTACCCGCAAAGCGACGCTGCCGCCGGAAACCACGATCGACCCGGTGACGCTGTCGGATGCCGACCGCGCCCGCGACGGCATCGTGCAGCTGCCCCGAGGGCAACTGGACGCCATTGCCGCGCTGGATGGTTCGGCTCGACTGCGAGCAATTCTGGGCGATGCCGCCGTCGACGCGATTGTCGCCGTCCGTCGTCTCGAACACGAGCGCTACGCGAACTTGGATCCCGAGGAGCTGGCAGACAAGTTCCGGATGGCTTGGAGCGTATGAGCGTGTCTGAGCTGGCGCGCCATGTGGCCGACGTGGCGTTGATCGATCAGCACGTCCACGGCTGCTGGCTGGCGGCGGGGGACCGGGCGCGGTTTGAGAACGGCCTCAACGAGGCCAACACCGAACCGCTGGCTGATTTCGACTCCGGATTCGACTCGCAACTCGGGTTCGCGGTGCGCGCCCACTGCGCGCCGCTTCTCGGCTTGCCGAAACATGCTGGCGCCGACGAGTATTGGGATCGACGTTGCCAGTTCAGCGAGCTCGGGCTGGCCCGCGTTTTCTTGCGGGCGGCCGGCGTAACCGACTGGCTGGTGGACACCGGCTACGCCGAGGGCGTCGCCGACGTCGCGCAGCTCGCCGACCTGTCCGGAGCGCGCGCACACGAGGTGGTTCGCCTGGAGCAGCTGGCCGAGCAGGCCGCGCAGGCGCCCGGCGATTATGCCTCGGCGTTCGAGGAGATCCTGCGGTGGCGCGCGCCCAGCGCCGTCGGCACCAAATCCATCCTCGCCTACCGCGGCGGATTCGAAGGCGACCTGAGCGAACCGTCGGCCGCGGAGGTCAGCGAAGCCGCGGCCCGGTGGCGCGCCGGCGGCGGGACGCGGTTGCGCGATCGGGTGCTCCTGCGCTTCGGGCTGCACCAGGCGCTGCGGCTGGGCAAGCCGCTGCAGTTTCACGTCGGGTTCGGCGACCGGGACTGCGACCTGCACCGGGCCAACCCGCTGTATCTGCTCGACTTCCTGCGCCAATCCGGCGATACGCCGATTGTGCTGCTGCACTGCTATCCCTACGAACGCGAAGCCGGCTATCTGGCGCAGGCGTTCAACAACGTCTACCTCGACGGCGGCTTGTCCATCAACTACCTGGGCGCCCGCGCTCCGGCGTTCATCGCCCGCCTGTTGGAGCTCGCGCCGTTCCGCAAGATCGTCTACTCGTCGGACGGGTTCGGTCCGGCGGAGCTGCACTTTCTCGGTGCGGCGTTGTGGCGCAAGGGCATTGGGCAGGTCCTCGGGGAGTTCGTGGCGGACGACGACTGGAGTGAACACGATGCGATCCGGGTGGTCGACCTGATCGCCCACGCCAACGCCGCACGCCTCTACGGCGTTTGACGTGGACCGACGCTGGGTATAAACGGCGGTTATGGCCGGACTCGGCGATGTGCTGGAGTGGGTGCGCACGCAGGTGGCGTCGCGAGTGCCCACGGCCGACCTCGACCAGCGCGATCCTGACTACATCCGCGACCAGCTGCCCGGCACCTGGCTGCTGGCCTCGCTGTACTTCCGGGCCGACGTGCGCGGCCTGGATCGCATCCCGGCACAGGGCCCCGTGCTGCTGGTCGGCAACCACAGCGGCGGCAACGTGCCGCCCGACACGTTCGTGTTCACGCTGGCGTTCTGCTCGTACTTCGGCGTCGAGCGGCCCTTCTACCAGTTGGCCCACAACCTCGTCGTCTCGGCACCGCCGCTGGGGTGGCTGCGCAAGTTCGGCACCGTCGCAGCTAACCCCGAAAACGCCCGGCTGGCACTGGAATCCGGGGCCGCGCTGCTGGTTTATCCCGGCGGCGACTACGAAGTGTTCCGGCCGTCGTGGGAACGCCACACCGTGGACTTCGGTGGGCGGATGGGATACGTGCGGCTGGCGCGTGAGACCGGTGTGCCGATCGTTCCGGTCGCCAGCGTCGGTGGGCAAGAGACCGCGTTGTTCCTCACCCGCGGACAGTGGCTGGCCAAGCTGCTGATGACGGATAAACTGCTGCGGCTCAAGAGCATTCCGATCTCACTGGCGTTGCCGTGGGGACTGAACATCAGCGACCTGGCCGGGCACATTCCGTTGCCGGCCAAGATCGCGATCGAGGTGCAGGAGCCCATCGCTGTCGACGGCGACGACCAAGTGGTGCACGACAAGGTGGTGGCCAGCCTGCAGGCCGGCGTGGATCGCCTTGCCGCCGAGCGTCGATTCCCGGTGATCGGCTGATGCGCGTCGAACGCCGCTGCGTGATCGACGCCGAACGGGACGCGGTGTGGAAGGTGGTCAGCGACCCCGACTGCTACCCGTTGTTCATGACCAGCCTGGAGCGCTGGGAGGCCGCCAACGAGCAACCGCCCGGCGTCGGGGCCCGCTATACCGTGCACTGGAAGATCGGGTCGGTGCCCGTCGGCGGACTGGTCGAGGTGGTCGAATTCGACGAGTCCCGCGACCTGGCCTGGGTGGGGATCACCGGGGTGAGCCTGCGCGGCCGGTTCCGGCTGCGCGACGCGGGGCAGGGCCAGACCAAGGTGATCTTCCGGCTGTCCTATCAGGCGCCGGGCGGACTTCTCGGCTACATCGCGGACCGGGTCGCGGTGCGACAGGTGGGCCGCAACGCGGCTCTGACCCTCAAGCGCCTCAAGGAGCTCGTCGAGTCCAAGCAGTTGCGTTGAAATTGCGCGCAGGGCTGTGAATTCCCGAAATCAACGACCCTGGACGCAATTTCAATGCAAGCGACTCGCTAAATCAGCCCCGTCGCGTCGAAAATCCACGATGTGTCGGTGCCGGCCAGATCCTCCAGCCAGGTAGGCGGCGCCTGCGCGGTCATGCTGCCCATGTCCCAATAGTCTTTCCACAGCGTCACTTTGCCGTCTTCGACCCGATGCACGCTGACGAACTTCAGCAAAGCCGTCTCGCCGCTGGCCCACTTCCACGTCTCGGAGTGCTCGTACATCGCGTCAGTGCCGTTGGACACCAGCAGGCCGTCGTGGTTTTCGTAATGAGCCAACGGCTCCAGACCGACCTTGAGGCGCTTGACGATGTCGTCGGGTCCGCGTGCCGCCAAGCTCGGGCCGACCGGCATGTCGACGTAAATGCAGTCCGACGACAGGAAGGTCTTGACCGTATCCCAGTCCCGCTGCGACAGCGCCCGCCACAGCCCCAGCACCGCGTCGTCAACTGGCATGGGCGAGCTCGCTTTTCGTGGTCGACCCGGCGCGCAGGAAGCTGCCGGTGCGCCGCCTCCCGAGCACCGAGGTGGGCACGCCGTCCAGGAACACCGCCTGCCCGGCGACGAAGACGGCGTTCACGGTGTCGTCGTTGCGGTTGACCATCCGCGACATCCCGTCGAACTGCTCGATTTCCGCTTCGGCGTACTCGTCCAACGCCGAGTCCAGCCGCTCGGGATCGAGCACGACGAGGTCGGCCCGATCGCCCTCGCGCAGGTGCCCGGCATCGAGGTGAAACCAGTCGGCCAACTCGCCGGTGAGCCGGTGCACCGCATGCTCGATCGTCATGAACGACCGGCCGGCCTTCTCGGCGTCGTGAACATGACGCAGCAACCGCAACCCGGAGTTGTAGAACGCCATGTTGCGCAGATGCGCTCCGGCGTCGGAAAAGCCCATCTGCACACCGGGTTCGCGGGCCAGCTTCTTGAGCACGTGCGGCCGGTGGTTGGAGATCGTGGTCCGCCAGCGCAACGCGGTGCCGTGTTCGAGCACCAGGTCCAGGAACGCGTCGACGGGATGCAGACCGCCGCGGTCGACACCGACTTGGCCGAACGACTTGCCGATCACCGACGGGTCGGGGCAGGCGACGATCTCTGCGTCGAAAAAGTCGCGCTGCCACACCCGCACGGCGAACTTGCTCTCGTAGTCCTTCCGGAACCGGCGCCGGTAGTTCTCGTCGCGCATCAACGCGTTGCGTTCCAGCTCGTCGCGAAGGTGCAAAGCTGCTGCGCCGGCACCGAATTCCTCGAAGACCACCAAGTCGATGCCGTCGGCGTACACCTCGAACGGCACCGGCAGATGCTGCCAGCGGAAGTCGGCGCCGAACCGATTCACCAGGCGCGCCAACGGGCCAAGCGCATGGATCGCGAACGGGTTGGCCTTGACGTCGGCCGCGGAAAGCAGACTGGTCTTGAGCGGCTTGCGGAACACGCCCAGCGACTGGGCCACCTGCGACCCGAGGTTGAGCGGGTTGGTGATGTCGGGCCCGGACTGGAAAACCCGGCCGCTGCGCCGCAGCAACGACTTGAGCCGGCGCAGCTCTCGCGGCTTGGCGTACGTGGACGGAAGGGTCCGGGACCGGCACGTGTCGCCGTCCAGCTTGTCGAAAAGCAGTTGCTGCGACGACATTCCGACAAACCCCGCGGCCAGCGCTTCGGCCAGCATCTGTTCCATCCGGGCTTGTTCGGCCGTGGTGGGCCGCACCGATTTGCGGGTCGCACGGTCGAGACCCATTGTGGCAGCACGCATGTCGGAGTGGCCGATGAACGCGGCCACATTGGGGCCCAGCGGCAACGCCTCGAGTGCGGCGACGTACTCCTCGCAGCTACTCCAGGTTTTGTGCTTGTCCACCGCGGCGATGACGTGCTCCCGCGGAATCGCCTCGACCCGTCCGAACAGATCGCCTGCGGTCACCCCGTCGACGTGGATCGTCGACAGCGAGCAGGAGCCCACCATCACCGTCGTCACCCCGTGGCGCACCGATTCGGACAATGCGGGCCCGTCGAGCACCTCGACGTCGTAGTGGGTGTGGATGTCGAGCAGACCGGGCAGCACCCACTTGGCGGTCGCGTCGATCACCTGGGGGCAGCCCGCACCGTCGAGGTCGTGCGGCGTGACCGCGCTGATGCGGCCGTCGCGGATGCCGATGTTGCGGATCGCCGACGGCCCACCGGTTCCGTCGAACCAGCGGCCGTTGCGGATGATCGTGTCGAAGGTCACAGCCGGCAATATAACCAACTCGCTGGACACGTGTCCATTATGGGCAGGCTCTAGAGTCTGGGAAGCCGACGAAGCGGGAGGAAGCGATGCCCAAGACGAGGGGTCTGCGGTTGGCGCGGCGGGCTGGGTTGGCGCTGGCGGCTCTCGGCGCGACAGCGGTGGCCGGCCGGGCCGCTACGGCGGTGCGCGCCCGCAAGGAGAGTCCGTCGCCGTTCTCGCCGTGGACGCCGGGGCCTGTGCGTTACGGGCATGGTGTGCGGCACAACGTCGAAATCCCGATGAGCGACGGCGTCGTACTGCGCGCCGACATCCATTACCCGACCGACCCGGATACCGGGCAGCCCGCCACCGGGCCGTTTCCCGTGCTGGTGTCGGTGACGCCGTACGGGAAGAAGGCCCCGCCACCGGCCGCGCAGATCGGCGGCGGCGCAACACCGTATCTGATCAAGCGCGGCTACATCGAGGCGATGGTCGACGTCCGCGGCACCGGCGCCTCCGGCGGCTCCTTCCAGATGTTCGGCGACCGGCAGACCCGGGACGGCGTCGAACTGGTCGACTGGGCGTCGACGCTGCCCAACTCCAACGGCCGGGTCGGCATGTTCGGCATCTCCTATCTGGCGATCAACCAGCTGTTCACCGCCGCCGTCGGGCCGGATTCGCCGCTGAAGGCGGTCTTCCCGGTGATGGCCGCGAACGACTTCTACCGCGATGCGGCGGCGATGGGCGGGGTGCCGCACTTGCGCACTATCCGGGCGTACGGGGCAGTCTACACGCTGCTGAACGTGCTCAACCCGACGCTGGAGGTGCTCACCCCCGGTGGGCATCCGCGGCCGCGGGCCGGAGGCGTTGCCGCGGTGCGACAGCGCGGACGCGACCAGCGCCGATACTTCGGGCCGCTGGTCGCGGACGCCATGAAGGGCGGCGAGGTGGCATACGACGGGCCCTTCTGGGACGCGATGCGCCCGGGTTCGGTCATCGGGAATATCGCCGGCAACGGTGTGGCGGTGTTTCTGGTCGGCGGGTGGCACGACGCCTTCCAGCGCGGAGCGCCGCTCAACTATGCGGCGCTGCAGAATGCATTCGCCGGCCGGCCGGAGCACTTGCCGATGGAACCGGGCCAGCCGGTGTCCGAAAAATTCCGGCTACTGATGGGGCCCTGGTACCACGTCTCGAATTTCGGTGGCCTGCACCTGAATTCACTGCAACTGCGCTGGTTCGACCACTGGCTGAAAGACGACCCCGACGCGGCGATGACCGGGTCCCCGTTGACCTTCCAAGCCATCGGCAGCTCGCAGTGGTGTCACTCCCGCGACTATCCGATTGCCGAGGCAACACCCACCCGCTTCTATCTGTCCCCGGAAAGCCGTCTGACCCGCGAACCCAATAACGACGAATGCGCCGTGACACTGAACTACAAGGCGCGGGGCCCGCTGGCGGGCCGCAGCCTAGAGCAGTGGACCCTGGGCCTGAACAGCTTCTTCGCGGCCCAGCGCGGCGGGCGGATCCGCTACGACCTGGACAGCCGGCGGCTGCAGCGCGGAGCGCTGACCTACACCACCGAGCCGTTCGACTCGCCCACGCTGGTGGCCGGGCCGATCTCGCTGACCCTTCACGCGACGGCCGATACGACGGAGACGCTGTGGGTTGCCTACCTCGATGACGTCGCCCCCGACGGGGCCAGCCGGCCGCTGACGCAAGGTGCGCTGCTCGGCTCGCACCGCGCGCTGGACCCTGATCGCACCTGGTATCTGGACGACGGCACCGTGCTGCGCCCGCATCACGTCAGCACCCGCGACGCCGTCGAACCCGTGGTTCCCGGTGAGGTGACCCGCTACGACGTCGAGATCTTTCCGACCGCCGCGTTGATCGCTCCCGGCCACCGGCTGTGTCTTACCTTGACCACCTACGACTTCCCGAACCTGGTGCCCACCAAGCCGTCGCGGCGGGCCTTGGCGGGTGGGCGCTACCAAGTCCATCAGGGTGGGGCCACCCCGTCGCTCATCGTGATCCCGTTGGCCGACCCGGACAGCCTCGCGTAGCGGCTACCGAGCGGCCATCGACCTAGCCGGGCCCAGCGCCACCGGCAGCGACGACCAACCTCGCAAGACCCGGGTATCGCGTCGACTGCCCACGCCCGCCGGCCGCACCTCGGGGAAGCGCTCGAAGAAGGTTCGCAACCCGACCTCGCCTTCGGCTCGGGCCAGCGCCGCCCCGAGACAGAAGTGGCGCCCGCCGGAGAACGCGAGATGCTTGTTCGCATTGGCCCGTTCGATGTCGAAGCGGTTCGGCTCGTCGAATACCGCCGGGTCGCGGTTGGCGGCTCCGAGATAGATCACCACCAGCGCGCCGCGCATGACCGGCGTTCCGGCCACTTCGGTGTCCCTGAGAGCCACCCGCGCGGTGAGCTGAACCGGCGACTCCAGCCGCAGGATTTCCTCAACCGCGTTGGGCCACAGTTGCGGACGCTGGTGCAGCGCCTGCAGATGCTCGGGCGCATCCAGCAGCAAGCGGATTCCGTTGCCCAGCAGGTTCACTGTGGTTTCGAAGCCGGCCGCCAGCACCAGTCCGGCCGTGGCTTGAAGTTCGCGTTCGTCCAAATAGGTTTCGGCAGAACCACTTTCGGTGGTCCGGATCAGTTGGCTCATCAGATCGTCGCCGGGTGCTCGCCGCAGCTGGCGCAGATGCCCGGCCAGCCAGCGGTTGAAACCCGCGATGCCTTGCTGCACCTGTCGGTACTGCTGCCAGGAGAGCCCGAAATCCAAACTGGGCGCGGCCAACTCACCGAATTCCAGGATGTGGCCCCTGTCGTGATCTGGGACCCCGAGGATGTCGCTGATGATCGCGACCGGCAGCTGCGAGCAATACCGCTCGACAATGTCGACGACACTCGCCTCGCTGGCAAGCTGATCCAGCAGCGTCAGCGCGGTCTCTTCGACGCGATCCCGCAATGCGGCCACGGCCCTGGGGGTGAACACCGATGACACGGTCTTGCGGTAGCGCGTGTGCTCCGGCGGCTCGACGGCCAGCAACGACGGCGGGCGCAGTGGATGCAGTAGGTCGTCGCGGGTGCGGCGCTCCAGCCAGCGCAGCGGCGCCGGCAAGTTGGATCCGATCGAGAGCACCCGGAAGTCGTCCGATCGCAGAAGCTCATGTGCCACAGCGTGATCCGCGGTGAGATGCCCGATGCGGGTTCGCACCAACGGGCCGCGGCGGCGGATCTCCTCGTAGAAGGGCACGGGATTCGCGTTCACGGCGGGATCGGCGATCAGCCGGGACTGCAGATCACCTCGCCGGGCGGCCACGGAAGCAGCTCCGCGGATGAACCCGTGCAGCGCAAACCAGTGCACCCTGTCTTTCACTCGTTCTCGGCCACTTCCTTGATGCGTTGCAGCGTCTTCGTCATGTCCCGGATGTTGCGGCGTTGACGCAGCCAGCCGCCGAACACCCAGTAGTACAGGCTGGTCAGCGGCGACGAAGCGAGCCGGAACGACTCGGTCACGTCGGTGCCGTCCCCGCTGGGCGACAACCGGTAGTGCCACGTGTTCACCGGCCTGTCGCCGACGAGCACTTCGAAGCCGAATTCGCGTCCGGGATCGCAGGCGGTGACCCGGCACGTGGTCCAGTACACCGGCCCGATCTCGTTGCGGCGGACGTGGCCGCGGAATCGCGCGCCGAGCGCCGGACCGGTGGCGCCGTCCAGCCACTCCGCTTGGAACGTCTCCGGCGAGAACCGCCCGGTATTGCGCACATCCGCAATCAGATTCCAGATCTTGTCCGCTGGTGCTGCCATGTGAACCGTCACCGACCCTTGCATGGGGCTGATCCAAGCATGTCTTGCGCCGAACTGCGACCCATTGCACGGCGATAAAGCGTCACCATAAATAAAAGCCAAACGAATCCGAGGTTTAGGCCGCGAATGTCCACCGGCAGGCTGCCGCGGGCTGCCGACGTAAATCCACCGCGCTACTCGTCGCCGAAATTTTCAGGCACGTCGTGACGCACTACCCGCACTTTCCCCCGGCCAGGCAAGCGGCATACCCGTGGTACTTGCCATAGAGCTCCCAGGCGGTCACGTTCTCGTCGGGCGGCACGTCGATCTGGTGGCCGTCGGAAAACTCCAGGTGCAAATCGCCTGCGTCGTCCCACAGCACCTCGGTGCACTGCGACCCGGCGAAATCGAACAGCGGGCGCTCCTGCTCAGCCGGGTCGTTCGGGTCGATGGAAACAACCTCGCTGGGCGCGGTAGGGGTGGCCGGCAGAGTCAGCCGAAGCGGCGTCGAGATGACGAGTTCGTTGTAGTCCTCGAGATTCAGCACGAGACCGTCGCGGAACATGATCCGCTGCACCGTACAGCCCTGAATCCAGTGCTCGATCAATTTCTGGTCCGTCATATATTCACTGTGGCCGCTATAAGGCACCTGCACAAGAGCGGAAATCCGGACGCGGAACTTGCAAACAGACTTCGCTGGGTTCGGCGCAATAGCCGGCCGGCCGGATAGCGCCTCAGCGGCGCCGACCCTTGTATCGACGCTCGAGACGCGCTAGCGTTTCGACGTCCTCCACCGCGATCAACATGGAGTGATCACCATCGACACGGAGATTCAGTGAGGCCCCAGACATCATGAATCGATTCAAGGCCGACGGCGCGCTGGATGACGGTGAGGCACCCGTCATTGTCAGCTTGGTCGAGGCGGCAATGCAGATGTTCACCGCATCGATCGACGCCCTGCCGGATTCCAGCGATCCGGAGTTCGCCGGCCGCGCCGGGGTGATTCTGTCCGGTCTGCGCAAGTTGCAGGCGGCGCTGACGGAGGCGGCGTCGCGAGGCCGGTCGACGCCGTCGGTCATAGTGGCGCTCAGCGGGGTTCGCACCCAATACGACGAGCTGATGGAGCGGGTCGCGGAAGGGCCCGGCGCGACGTTGGGCCAGCAGCTGTACGTCACGCGCCGGCGGGCCAAACTGTCCGCGCAGGAGACTGCCAACGGCGCCGGGCTGACGGCGGAACTTCTCGACGCACTCGAAGCCGACGAGACGCCGACCGACGACGAGGCGGCCAAGATCAAGGAGCTCATCGCGGCGCTCGGCGGCTAACCGGGGTCGGCTACACGAGTTAGCCTGGTGCGTGGCCGCAGTCCAACCCGCATGGCTTCGCTCGCCGGCTGCTCGAGCCCTGCTTGCCGCTGCGTTGTCGCTGTCGCTGGTGTTGGGCGGAGCATTCGTCGCGGTAGGTCGGCTTCATTCGTCGCCGGCCGATCTCGATCGGCCCGCCCAGCCGGTCTCCGACGAGCAAAGCGAGAACGAAGTCGTCGAGCAGGCAAGGCATCTCGTCGACATCGCGCACTTGGAGAAACCAACCGCGGGCTACCTGTTGATGTCCTGCAAGGACCGCGACAACCCGCCGTATCAGGGTGCGGTCTACCTGAACTTCACCGTGCCCGCCGAAGCGCGCGCCGACACCTACTTCCAAAACATCGGCGCGGCGATGGTTGCGCACGGCTGGACTGAGGGACAGGCACCCAACCAGCACCTGTTCGGTAAAACCCTGAACAAGGACGGCGTCACCGCGATTGTCTACCGCGACGACGACTATCCCAACCTCGGAGTCGCGCGCCTATACGGTCAGTGCCGCAACATGAACGACCATCGCCGCGACACGACGGCCTGGGTCGACGTCACCGGCCGGGTTCAGTGAACCCGGTGCGTCGCCCGGGCATCGGCGGCATCCATCTCCTGTGACGAGACGACGAGAGCGTCGGGGCCGGGGAACACCGTCGCCACGTGGTCGCTGGCCCACTGCACCACGTAAGGCGGTGAGCCGTCGGGGGAGCGCACCTCGGTGATCAAGCCACGATGGTCCGGCTGTGCAACTGTTGTTCCCTTGATGACCAGCCAATCGCCAACCTTGGCCTTCATCGCACAGAACCTTCCTTCTTTTGGTCGAGCTGATTCCGTCGCGTATTCCGATTGTGCGCGCCTTGAACGCGTTCGGAAAGGGGAGCGGCCCAACAGAAAAACTGCGCTTGACGGCGATCCGCCAAGCGCAGTTTTTGCTCGAAGCGAGGTTTAGCCGCCGCCTCCGCCGGCGCCCAGGCTGCTCTGCAGATCGGGCTTCATCGCCTGCAGCTGGGCACCCCAGTACTCCCAGCTGTGGGTGCCGTAAGGCGGGAAGTTGAACACGGCGTTGTGGCCGCCCGCGCCCTCGTAGAGCTCCTGGAATTTCTTGTTCTGGCCGATCATGAAATTGCCCTCGAGGAACGTGGCGGGCAGGTTGGCGCCGCCCAGTTCGTTGGGCGTGCCGTTACCGCAATACACCCAGAGCCGGGTGTTGTTGGCGACGAGTTGGCCGACGTTGACCGTGGGGTCGTTGCGCTGCCACGCCGGGTCGCCGTCGGGCCCCCACATGTCTTCCTTCTTGTAGCCACCGGCATCACCCATCGCCAGGCCTATCCAGCCCTGCCCGGCCGACGGGTTGAGGTAACCGGACAGCGATCCGGCGTAGATGAACTGACCCGGGTGGTAGATCGCCAGATTCATCGCCGACGCACCCGCCATGGAGATTCCGACCGCGGCGCTACCCGTCGACTTGACGTTCTGGTTGGCGGCCAGGTATCCGGGCAGCTCATTGGTCAGGAAGGTCTCCCACTTGTAGGTCTGGCAGCCGGACTTGCCGCAGGCCGGGTTGTACCAGTCCGTGTAGAAGCTCGACTGTCCACCGACGGGCATCACGATCGACAGGCCCGATTGGTAGTACCACTCGAAGGCAGGCGTGTTGATGTCCCAACCGTTGTAGTCGTCTTGAGCACGAAGTCCGTCGAGCAGATAGACAGCCGGCGAGTTGGCGCCACCGCTCTGGAACTGGACCTTGATGTTGCGGCCCATGGCAGCGGAGGGGACCTGCAGGTAGTCGACCGGCAGACCGGGCCGGGAGAAGGCTCCGGCGGTGGCGGCTCCACCCACAAGGCCAACCAGGCCTGGCAGTGCGGCGGCCGCAACAGCAGCGATCGTCAGCCGCCGCGCCCAGCCCCGTACCTTCTTGCTCACGTCTGTCATACCGTGCCCCTTGTCGTATGCCGTCGCGCATCCTGGGCAGAACTTACCGTGTGGTAGTCCATCTGTCGATCACAGCGCAAACATGTCGCGGTTCGGCACAACAGCTACCACCTGCTCAGCGCCTGTGCGAAGCGACGCGCGCCGGCTGCCGTGGCTACCTGCGCCGTCCGCGAACCGCCCCGCATCGGCTGACACCCGTTGAGCAGATGTCGCGACGCCCGCGTAGGCTCACCCGGGGTACGCCGACGACGACCACATTGCCCCGGTCCCGTTCGGGCGCTGCGAACCGCCGCAATTCAGACGGCAATGTCGCAGGTAGGGGCACGATTGAGGTGCGAATTTGGATACGGTACTAGGGCTGTCGCTGACGCCCACGGCCGGCGGCTGGGTGCTGGTCGAAGGCCGCCACGCCGACGGCGCCATCGTGGATCACGGCGACTTCGCAGTGCGTACCGGCGGCGGGATTCGCGCGGCCAACACCTCCGAGCAGGCGACGGCGGCAGTCTTAGAGGCCCAGGCCGCGGCGGCGCGGCACGATCAGCGACTCCATGTGGTCGGCGTCACATGGACCGACGATGCCGCGGCCGAGGCCGCGCTGCTCTTGGAGTCGTTGACCGAGGCGGGGTTCGACAACGTCGTGCCGATTCGGTTGGTTGAGGCCGCCGAGACGCTGGCACGCGGCGTCGCACCCGTCGTCGGCTACGACACGGCCGCGGTGTGCCTCCTGCAGGGCGAGTCGACAACCGTGGTGATGGTCGACGGGTCGGAGGACGAGGCTAAAACCGCCGTCAAACAGCTGGACGGCGGCGCCGACCGGCTCACCGCGTGGCTGACCGCGATGTTCGACCGCAGCACCTGGCAACCGGGTGGCGTGGTGGTCGTCGGCCCCGATCACGACCTCGACGCGCTCTCGTGGCAGCTGGAGAAGGCGTTGCCGGTGCCGGTGTTCACCCAAAGCGGCACACCGCTGGCCCTGGCCCGCGGCGCGGCCCTGGCCTCGGCGCAGAACACCGACTTCACCGATGCCCCGCTGGTCGAGTCGATCGATGCGGTCACTCCAGCGCCGGCGCCTGCGCGGCCGCGGGGTTATGCCGGCGCGTTGACCATGCTGGTGGCCGGTGCGGTGACGCTGGTCGCGTCCGTGTCGCTGGCGATCGGCCCGCGACTGCTTCCAGACAAGCCCGCCGGACCCGTGAAGCAGGCGGTCCACAAGACCGCACCGGCACCGGTGGCCAAGGCGCCCACTCCGCCACCGGCAAAGGTACCGACGTCGGCTCCGCACGCGGCGCCGCAACCGGAGCCGACGCAGGAGCCGACCGTCGCCGCCGCCCCCGCCGAGCCACAAACTGTGGTGTCGGCAGAGCAGCCGGTCAACGTGCCGGCCGCCGAACCGGTCCCGGCCCCACCGCCGCCTGCCGCGCCCCCGCCGGAGCCCGACCCGCACCCGCTATTGACAAAGCTGCTCAACCGCCTGCACGGAGTACCTGACGATGCTGCTCCGGCACCTGCCCCGCCGCCGCCCAACCCCGGGGCGCCGGCGCCCTAGCGGCCGGTCAGCCGACGAGCGAGAGCGCGTAGGAGCGACGCAGCTTGCCCGACGGTGTTTTGGGAATCGTTCCCGGAGCCACTACCGCGACCTTCCGTGGCCGCACGTCGACCTCGGCCACCACCTCGTGGGCCACCTGGTGTTCGATGCGGCGCACCTCTGCGGGCGTGTCGAAGGCGTTCGACTCGACAGCGACGGCAAACGTCTCCCTTGAGAGCCCCGCGTGCAGCCGCACCGCGGCCGCGCAGCCGGACCGAACCCCGTCGACGCGTTCAGCTGCCCGCTCGATGTCGGTCGGGTAGATGTTGCGGCCCGCCATGATGATGACGTCTTTGACCCGGCCACACACCACGATGTGACCGTTTTCGGTCAGATAGCCCAGATCGCCAGTGTCATACCAGCCCTGATCGTCTTGTGCGGCCACAAAGCCAGCCGCCGTGGTGTAGCCGGATGTGACCGGCTCGCCGCGGACCTGGATCAGTCCGACACCGCGCGCAGGCAACACGTTGGCGTCGTCGTCGACGATGCGGGCCTCCAGGCCCGCCAGCAACGGGCCCAGACAGGCCAGCCGGCGCGTCTTGCCCTTGGTTGCCGGAACGGCGTGGCGCAGAACCGCAAGCAGGTCGGCGTCGACCTCGTCGACCGTCAGACCGGCGCCACACTCCGAAAACGACACCGCCACCGTCGTCTCAGCCATGCCGTAGGCGGGCACGATGGCCTCGGGCCGCAGTCCGAACGGTGCGCCGGCCGCACACAAATCGTCCACGTCGTCCGGTTCGACGTGTTCCGCGCCTGACAGCGCCCACCGCAGGCTCGACAAGTCGAATTGGCCGGGCGTGCTTTGCGCGCGTAATCGCTTGGCCAGCAACGAATAAGCGAAGTTAGGGGCAGCCGTCATGGTGCCTTTGTACTTGTCGATCAGCCTGGCCCACAGCAGGACGTCGCGCAGGAAGTCCATCGGCGTGATCTTCACCAGCTCGGCACCGAAATACATTGGCACAGTGAGAAATCCGGTCATCCCCATGTCGTGGAAGAGCGGCAACCAGCTCACGATGACATCGTTGTCGAGGTCGTATTTCGCGCCGCTGAACATCGCCTCGGCATTGGACACCAGGTTGCGGTGAGTGATGCGGACCGCCTTCGGCGAGCCGGTCGAGCCAGACGTCAACTGCAACAGCGCCACGTCGTCATCACGGGTTTCCACGGGATCGACCGGGTCCGCGGCAAGCAGTCGGTCGACGGTGAGCACACGCATATCCAGCTCGGTCAGCAGGGGAGCGGCTGGCATGAATGGGTCGGAGATGATTACGGCCCGAGCCCCGATCACGCCGATCACCGCTGCCGTCTCGGCCGCCCAGGACTGTAGGTCGGTGCGCGGCGTTGGCTGATGCAGCATCGTGATGCTGGCCCCGCGCATCCACAGCCCCTGGGCGATTGGCGCGATTTCGACGGGCGCACCTGCCAATACCGCCACGGCGTCGCCGTGCCCGACGCCGGCGGCCGCCAAACCGCCTGCTGCCCGGCGCGCCCGCTCGTGTACCTGCGCCCACGTATGCCTAACCGGGGAGGCCGGCTCGCCCGTCGTCATCCCATTGCGACTGGACAAAGCATTGGCGAACATTCTGTCGGTAAATGCGCTCACGACAGCCTCCCCCGTGCACGTCGCTCGGCATGCAGTCGTGGCTGTGAACAAAAGACATGTCCCACCTGCGACGCTCCGTCACAACGGCCTGCTATCGCAGGTGGCAACCCTCTGGCGGGCCCCGACGAACCTACGATCGCCACACTGTAGCTCAGCAAAGTGCAGCGATTCCGGATCACACGCGAGACGCCCAAAACCTGTTTTCAAACTGTCACTAAGCAGCTCAAGGGGTTTCGGTCACTGCCGGACGCTCGGCTTCGCGCGCGCCCATGTCGAGGCGGAACGGCGGATACTCGTCGCGCATCAGCGCGCTGTACGCCCGCACCCGAATCGCCCACCGGTTGATCCCGATCACGAAGTCGTACAAGCCTTTCGGGTAGCGGCGGGTGAACAGCAGACCCAACAGGGAGATCACCAGCAGGATCGCGATCAGCGGCGGCAGGTCGTAGCCGACGACCTCGTTCGGGTCGACCATGAGAAACCGCCAGCCGCCGGTGAAGAAGGCCAGCAGTATCAGGTAGTGCGGAATGGCCAGTAGCCACCATTTGACGAGCACCAGGCCGCGACTCAGCCGCTCCGGATAGTCGACCTCCAAATCGGCCGGATACTCGGCGTTGGGCTGCAGGCTGAACGGCGGGTATTTGTCGGTGCCCAGCGCAGTCAGCGCGTAAAACGTGACGCGCCAACGCCATCGCTTGACACCGACGCTGAAGTCGAACAACGCGCGGGGATATTTGCCGGTGAACAGAATCGCGAAGAAGGCGATCACGGTGACCACCAAGACCGCGATGTGCAAGAAGAACAAAACGATGTAGTGCGGGATGGCCAGGATCCATTTGATCAGCCATTGCCATCGCGACAGGGCTGGATCGAGGTCGCCTCGAACGCGGACGGGATAAGCGGTGGATTCGGGTTGCGTCATCGACAGCTCCTCACGTGGGCTCGGCTAGAGGATGAGCCGCCGTTGCCATTTTGGCAACCCTCGCCGCCAATTTCGTCAGCCGTCGAGCACTTGTGCGGCTTCTGCGGCCCGCGTCAATGCGGTCAGGTGGTCGTCGACCGACGCCAACCCCGCGCCCATGGTGTTGATCGAGGCGTGCGAGGCACCGGCGTCGGCCCAGCGGCGGAGTTCCTCGACGAGCCGATCGGGGTTGCCACGCCACGAGACACGGCCCTCCATGCCGATACCGGCCGGGTCTCGGCCCGCTTCGATTGCCGCGTCCCGCACCGCCTGACGTGCCCGCTCGAGGTCCGGGCCGGGACCCACCATGGGAAACCAGCCGTCGCCGAGACGGCCTGCGCGCCGGCAGGCTCGCCGCGATGACGCACCGAACCACACCGGGATCGGTCGCTGAATCGGCAGGGGCGCGAGTCCGGCCCCGGTGATCTGGTGATAGGTGCCGCGGTAGGTGACCGTCGGCTCGGTCCAGAGCCGGCGCATCACGTCGACCTGCTCGTCACAGCGCTTACCGCGGTTCGAAAAGTCTTCGCCGAGCGCCTCGTATTCCACTGTGTTCCAGCCTAATCCGACGCCGAGGCGCAGCCGGCCACCGCTGAGCAGGTCGACCTCGGCGGCCTGCTTCGCCACCAGAACGGCCTGGCGTTGCGGCAGGATCACGATGCCGGTCACCAACTCCAGCGAGGTGGTGACTGCCGCGAGATAGCCGAACGTCACCAGCGGCTCGTGAAACGTGCTGTACAGGTCATAGGGTCCGGCCCAACCGGTGTGGATCGCCGGATCGGCGCCGACGACGTGGTCATAGGCGAGCAGGTGGGTGAAGCCGAGTCCCTCGACCTGCTGGGCGTAGGCGCGCACCGCGCCGGCGTCGGCGCCGATTTCGGTTTGCGGGAACACTACTCCGATCCGCATAAGCCTCCTAATGTTTCGCGTGCTGCGCGGTGAACGACACAGTCACCTCGTCGGCGACCTTCAACGAGCCCATCAACAACGAGTACGGCTTGACACCGAAATCCGATTGGCGGACGGTGGCTTGCGCAGACATCCGCCAAGAGTTACCGAGATCCGTTGTGCCAAGGTCGATTACCTGCATGCGCGTCTTGCCCCGGATCTGCAGCGGCCCGGTTAGGCGGTAGCCGTCGGCGCTCTTGGCGATATCCTCGGCGACAAAGGTGATCTCGGGAAACCGGCCGGCGTCCAGCAAGCGCAGCGCGTTCGACCGCACCAGCGACTTCTCCGCCCCGGACAACGGCGTGACGCCCCCTTCGCCGCGCACCACGTCGAGCGAAGCCACATCGACGGCCAGTTCGGCCGCGACCGGTTCATCGCCGGCCCATGTCACCGTGGCATGCCATTGCCGCATCGCAATCGTGAGGCGATGGCCCATCCTCGCCGCGCGGCCGGTGACCCCGGTGTGAACACTTAAGTCGCCGTCGGATGCGTTCAGGGTCCAGACGGCTCCGCTGCGCTGAGTCACACGGTCAGGACGGTCCGGTAGTGCGCGCGTCCCTGCTCCAGGGCCGCGTAGCCGTCGGCAGCTTGCGCCAGCGGCAGTTCCTCAATCCATGCCCGCACACCGGACAGCACGGCGAATTGCATTGTGTCCTCAACCCCTTTGGCGGTCCCGGACGGATGGCCGACGATCGACAGGCCGGGGTTGATCAACTGCAGCGGGCTGATCGGCAGCGGCTCGGGCGTGACGCCGAGCGTGACCAATTCGCCTTGAGGCTGCAGGCCGCCGACGGTCGCCGCCATGGCCTGCGCATTGCCGGCGGTGGCCAACACGACCGCGACACCGCCCAGAGCTTTGAGTGCTTGCGACACGTCGCCGGTGGCGTCGATGTAGTGGTGAGCGCCCAGCTCGCGGGCATCGTCCGCCTTGGCGGTGCCACGATTGATCGCGACGGTCTCGAAACCCATTGCCCGGGAGAACTGCACACCGAGATGGCCAAGCCCGCCGACGCCGAGAATCGCCACCCGGTCACCGGGCAGCGCCTTGGTGTGACGCAGCGCGTTGTAGGTCGTGACACCGGCACACCCCATCGGTGCGGCTTCCGCGTCGGACAGCTCGGGGGGAATTCGAGCCAGTGCGGTGGCAGGTACCGTCACCGATTCGGCGTAGCCGCCGGGATAGTGCCAGCTCGGCACCTTACCGTTGAGACAGTGGATGAAACGGCCTTTGCGGCACTGGTCGCAGTGGTTGCAGTTTCCGCCGAACCATCCGACGGCGACGCGATCGCCCACCGCGAAGTCCTCGACGCCCGGCCCGATCTCGGCGATTTTGCCGGCGATTTCATGCCCCGGAGTCAGTGGCCAGGACAGGCCGGGAAATGCGCCGGCGACAAAGTGAGCGTCGGTGCCGCAGATACCGCAGGCGCCGACATCGATGCGCACTTCGCCGCGCCCAGGCGACGTTGTCTCGACGTCGGCGATCTCTAGCGGCGCGCCCGCGGACTTCACCTGGACTGCTTTGTGTGAGGGCATGGGCGCAGCCTAATGCGCGACAGGGTATTTCGCGCCTGCGGTGTGGTAGTCGACCTGCCAGTGCTTGATCCCGTTGAGCCAGCCCGACCGCAGCCGCTCGGGTTTACCAAGAGGCGTCAGGTCGGGCATCTGGTCGGCGATCGCGTTGAAAATGAGGTCGATCGTCATCCGCGCCAGGTTAGCCCCCATGCAGTAATGCGCGCCGGTGCCGCCAAATCCCACGTGCGGGTTGGGATCCCGCAGAATGTTGAAGGTGAACGGGTCGTCGAACACCTCTTCGTCGAAGTTGGCGGAGCGGTAGAACATCACCACCCGCTGGCCTTCCTTGATCTGCACACCGGAGAGCTCGTAGTCGCGCAATGCGGTGCGCTGGAACGACGTCACAGGAGTCGCCCAGCGCACGATCTCGTCGGCGGCCGTGGCGGGCCGCTCCTTCTTGAAGAGCTCCCACTGATCGGGGAAGTCGGTGAACGCCATCATTCCCTGGGTGATGGAGTTTCGGGTGGTCTCGTTGCCGGCGACGGCCAGCAGGATGACGAAGAAGCCGAACTCGTCCTCGGAGAGCTTGTGCCCGTCGACGTCGGCCTGGATCAACGTGGTGACCAGATCCTGGCCCGGGTTCTTGGCCTTCTCGGCGGCCATCTGCATGCCGTACATGATCAGCTCGACCGACGCGGTGATGGCGTCGTTGCTGGCGAACTCGGGATCCTGGTCGCCCACCATCTGATTGGACCAGTGGAACAGCTTCTTGCGGTCTTCCTGCGGCACACCCATCAGTCCGGCGATGGCCTGCAGCGGCAACTCACATGAGACCTGTTCGACGAAGTCGCCGGCGCCCTCGGCGGCTGCTGCCTGCACGATGCGCCGGGCACGCTCGCCCAGCTCGTCGCGCAGCCGTTCGACGGCCCGCGGGGTGAAGGCCCGCGAGACGATCTTGCGCAGCCTGGTGTGCTGCGGCGCGTCCATGTTGAGCAGGACGAACTTGCCGCGCTCGATCTGCTCGCCGACGGTGCCGTCCTTGTACCGGGGCAACGCGGTCTTCTTCAGGCTGGAGAAGACGTCGCTGCGCAGCGAGATCTCCTTGACGTCCTTGTGCTTGGTAACCACCCAGAAGCCGCCGTCGTCGAATCCGCCCGCACCGATCGGCTGCTCGTTCCACCAGATCGGCGCGACCCGACGCATCTCGGCCAGCTCCTCGACCGGCAACCGCTCGGCGTAGATGTCGGGGTCGGTGAAATCGAATCCGGGGGGAAGATTCGGAGTCGGCATCGGCACTCCTCGAGTACGGCCTGCAAAGGACATCCCTTGGGTCAGTAAAGCACCGGGACCGCGGAATTGGAACGTGTTCTCACCCGATTGCCGGCAGCCGGCCCAACGAAACGAGCGTGTGCCGTCGTCGCCATGGCTATGCTGCGGATCATGATTCGCGAACTACTCATCGCCGGGGCAGTTGCTGGAGCCGCTGTCGGCTTTGCATCGGGCGCCGCCGCCGACAACGGGCACTACGACGGCGACGTTCCGGGGATGAACTACGACGCGTCGCTGGGGGCGCCGTGCGACAACTACGAGCGGTTCATCTTCGGACGCGGTCCCGGTGGACAGGCCGAGGCCTGTCACTTCATCACCCACCAGTTTCCGGCCGCGCAGTCGGGCTACTGGGTGATTACCGACCCGCTGCACGGAGTCCAGCAGGTCGGCGCACCGTGTCCTAATCCGCGCGGAGCATCAGCCCAGTCTCCCGACGGATATCCGATGCTGTGCACCGAACACGGGTGGCAGATCGGGCAATTGACCGCCGGCGGGTTCCCGCTCCAAAGCGGAGGGTTCCCCTCAGACACAGGTATCACCAGCGATAACCCGAACCCCTAATACGTATCCAGATCACAGAAGCGGAGAATTTGATGGCTTTCAACCCGAATGAGGCGCTCGGCGCCGTCAGGGACATCGCGGCCAACGCGGTCGAAAAAGCCTCCGATATCGTCGAGAACGCCGGTGACATCATCCGCGGCGATGTCGCCGGCGGCACCGGCGACATCGTGCACAACTCGATCGAGATCTTCACCTACGCCTTCGACAGAGCCAAAGAGGTCTTCACCGGCGTCGGCGCCGACGACGTCGAGTAGCCAGAAGCATTGCGGCGGTCGGCTTTCCAGCGACCGCCGCTGACTAGGCGCTGGCGGCGGCGTTGAGCTCGTCGAGCCGGTTCGTCGCCTCCAGGTACTCCTGGACCCAGCGCTCGATGACGGTGGACGTCTTCTCCACCTTGGTGAACTGCCCGACGACCTGGCCGACCGGGTTGAACGCGACGTCGACGGTCTCGTTCGGGTACTTGTTCGTGGCGCGCACGGCCATGCCCGAGACCATGTACTGCAGCGGCATGCCGAGCGGCTTGGGGTTCTCGGGTTTCTCCCAGGCCTCGGTCCAGTCGTTGCGCAGCATCCGGGCCGGCTTGCCGGTGAACGAGCGACTACGCACGGTGTCGCGGCTAGAGGCCTTCGCATATGCGGCTTGCTGGACCGGGGTGTTCGACGCTTCTTCGACCATCAGCCACTGCGAGCCCGTCCACGCTCCCTGGGCGCCGAGCGCCAGGGCCGCGGCGATCTGCTGGCCGCTGCCGATGCCGCCCGCGGCCAGCACCGGCACCGGCGCCACCTCCTTGACGACCTGCGGCCACAGCACGATCGAGCCGACCTCGCCGCAGTGCCCGCCGGCCTCGCCGCCCTGGGCGATGATGATGTCGACGCCCGCGTCGGCGTGCTTGCGGGCCTGCGACGGCGAGCCGCACAGCGCGGCCACTTTGCGGCCTTCGTCGTGGATGTGGGTGATCATCTCGGCGGGGGGAGTGCCGAGCGCGTTGGCGATCATCGCCACCTTCGGGTGCTTCAGCGCGACTTCGACCTGCGGGGTGGCGGTCGCCTCCGTCCAGCCCAGCAGCTGCAAAGTGTCCTCGTCGGCGTTCTCCACCGGGACACCGTGGTCGGCGAGGATCTTCTTGGCGAAGTCCAGGTGCTCCTGCGGCACCATCTTGCGCAGCGTCTCGGCCAGCTCCTCGGCGGACAGATGCGAGTCCATGCCCTCGTACTTGTTGGGGATCACGATGTCGACCCCGTACGGGTGGTCGCCGATGTTCTCGTCGATCCAGTTCAGCTCGATTTCCAGCTGCTCTGGGGTGAAACCGACCGCGCCAAGCACCCCGAACCCGCCGGCCTTGCTCACGGCGACGACGACGTCGCGGCAGTGCGTGAAGGCGAAGATCGGGAACTCGATGCCGAGTTCGTCGCAGATGGGAGTGTGCATGGTTGTTCCTTACTAGGGGCGGTCGAAGAATTGGAACGTGTTCTAGTTTAGTACATCGCACGGTACTGTGTCGCGTGGCGGCCCAGCCGTACGAGACCCCATAGTTCGCAAGGAGGCGGGCATGACGATCCGCGTCGCGCACATCGGCACCGGCAACGTGGGCCGTCTGGCGCTGAGCCAACTCATCACCGACCCGCGTTTCGAGCTGACCGGGGTGTGCGTCTCGACAGAGGCCAAGGTCGGCAAGGATGCCGGGGAGCTGGCCGGGCTCGACGTCACCACCGGTGTGACGGCGACCGACGACCTGGACGCGCTGCTGGCCACCCAGCCCGACTGCGCGGTGTACTGCGCGATGGCCGACAACCGTCCCGCCGAGGCGATCGGCGACTGCCTGCGCATTCTCGCCGCGGGCGTCAACGTCGTCGGCTCCGCGCCGGGAGTGCTGCAGTATCCGTGGCAGCTGATGCCGGACAAATACATCGCCCGCGTGGAAGACGCTGCCCGCCTGGGCAATTCGAGCCTGTTCATCACCGGAGTCGATCCGGGGTTCGCCAACGACTTGATCCCGTTGGCGTTCGCCGGCACCTGTCAGCGTGTCGAGCAGGTGCGCTGCATGGAAATCGCCGACTACGCCACCTACGACGGCGCCACCGTGATGTTCGACGTGATGGGCTTCGGGAAGCCACTCGACGAACTCCCGATTCTGTTTCAGCCGGGCGTTCTGGGCATCGCGTGGGGCACGGCGATCCGCCAACTGGCGGCCGGGCTGGGCATCGAGGTGGACGACATCACTGAATCCTGCGAACGTGAGCCGGCGCCGGAGGCCTTCGACATCGCCGCCGGCCACGTCCCTAAGGGCAGCGTCGCCGCGATGCGATTCGAGATCCGCGGCATGCTCAAGGGCGAGCCTGTCATCATCATCGAGCACGTGACCCGGTTGCGCGGCGACCTGCGACCCGACTGGGCTCAGCCCGCGCAGCCCGGCGGCTCGTACCGCGTCGAGATCACCGGCGAGCCGTCCTATGCCGTCGACATCTGCCCGAGCAGCAGCAAGGGCGATCACAACCACGCCGCGATCGTGGCCGCGGCGGGGCGGATCGTGAACGCGATCCCCGCGGTGGTCGCGGCCGAGCCCGGTATCCGCACGACGCTGGATCTGCCGCTCGTCACCGGCACCTGTCCGACGCTGCGGTAGCCTGACCCGTCATGGGACGCGTGGACGGCAAGGTTGCACTGATCAGTGGCGGCGCCAGGGGGATGGGTGCTGCCCATGCCCGGCTGCTTGTCGACGAGGGCGCCAAGGTGGTGATCGGCGACATCCTCGACGACGAGGGCAAGGCGCTGGCAGACGAACTCGGCGACGCGGCGCGCTACGTGCATCTCGACGTCACTGAGCTCGAGCAGTGGGAAGCGGCCGCCGCGACCGCGGTCCAGGAGTTCGGCAAGCTCAACGTCCTGGTCAACAACGCCGGCATCGTCGCCCTCGGCCAGATCCACAAGTTCGATATGGCCAAGTGGCAGAAGGTCATTGACGTCAACCTCACCGGCACGTTTTTGGGCATGCGGGTGGCGGTGGAGCCGATGATCGCCGCCGGCGGCGGGTCGATCATCAACGTGTCGTCGATCGAGGGACTGCGCGGCGCGCAGATGGTGCACCCCTACGTGGCGTCGAAGTGGGCGGTGCGCGGGCTGACCAAATCGGCAGCGTTGGAGCTGGCGCCGAAAAACATTCGGGTGAACTCGATTCATCCGGGTTTCATCCGCACTCCGATGACCAAGCACTTTCCGGACAACATGCTCACGATTCCGCTCGGCCGCCCCGCGCAGTCGGAAGAGGTGTCGACGTTCGTGCTGTTCTTGGCCAGCGACGAATCGTCCTACTCCACCGGCAGCGAATACGTCATGGATGGTGGTCTGATCCTCGACGTCCCGCACAAGCTGTAACCCTCAGCGCCGAGTGGCCAATTATTGCACGCTATTTCGCGTAAAGCGTGCAATAACTGGCCACTCGCGGGTCAGGGCTGCTCGCCTGCCGCCGGCGTGCGCGACCCGCAGCACCGGCCAGCCCCGCTCGGCGGATACCGCCGCGAGCCGCGAGCGCGGGTTGACTGGGCGGGGGTGGCCGACCAACGACATCAGCGCCAGATCCTCGTCACCGTCGGCGTAGAAGTAACTGTCGTCCAGCTCGATACCGTTGGCAGCGCAAAAGTGCTGTGCGGCAGCGGCTTTCTTCGCGCCCCACACGATGGGCCGGGTGATGTCACCGGTCAGCAGGCCGCGGTCATCCAGCTCGAACTGGTTGCACAGAACGTGGGTGATTCCAAGGAAGCGTGCCACCGGGCGCGCGTGGATGGTCAGCGCCGACGAACTGAGCACCACGGTGTGCCCGCGCTGCTGATGGGCCGCGACGATGTCACGCATCCCGGGGAAGACCCGAGCCGCGATGCGCTCGACGAACAGGCGCTCTCCGAGTTCGTCGAGCTCCGCCAGGGACTCACCGCGCAGATAGCCCGCACCCCGCACCACCAGCCGCTCGAATTCCATGCGCCCGAACCGGTATCGCATCATCGCTTCTGCCACACCGAGGACTTCGCCGATCCTGGCCTGCCGGCGACGGATCCGGTGGCCGGCGTGGGCGGTGGCGGTGAAGCCGGCCACCAGCGTGCCGTCGAGGTCGAAGAATGCGCCCACCTGCGGGCCGGGCGGAGCGGCGGCGATCTCGGCAACAGCTTCCGATGCGTGCATGTGGCTCACCGCGTCGCCGTGACGTATTCGGAGTGCATGATGGCGTCGATCTGCGCGTCCACCTCTGGTGGAGTCCTGCCGTAGCCGGCTTGCAGTTGCAGCGTGTTGCGCACGGGATCCACGGTCCAGCCGTGCTCGGCGAGCCATTGTGCCGGTTTGGTTTTGGCCTCGTCGCCGTAAGTCAGCGAAGCGAAGTCGACGTCACCGGACATGTTCAGTCCGGGGTAGGTCGCTTCCAAAGCGGCGAGCCGGTCCTGGTCGAGACAAGATCCGAGCGCGCCGATCGCAATACGGCTGGCCGGCGCCGAGAGCTCGTCGATGCGGGTGAACAACGCGTCTTGGGCTTGGCCGGTCAAGTAGGGCAGCAGGCCCTCCAGCGACCAGGCGGTGGGCTGGTCCGGATCAAAGCCCGCGGCGCGCAGCGGTATCGACCAGTCTTCGCGCAGATCCGCAGCGACCTCGATTCGCTGCGCAGCGAGCTCGGCCGCCTGCCCGGCGAGCACTCGGGATTTGAACTCCAGCACTTTCGGCTGGTCGACCTCGAAAACCTTTGTGCCGCTGGGCCAGTCGAGCCGGTAGGCACGCGAGTCCAAGCCGGCCGCCACGATGACGGCCTGCCGTATGCCGGTGGCGGTAGCCGCGACGAAGAATTCGTCGAAGAACCGGGTCTGCACGCCGTAGAGCCGCGGAAACGCCGTCGCGGTCTGCGAAGTCGGCGGATTGGCCAGCACCCCGGTCAGGTACGGATCCGCCGACGCAGTGATGAAAAGCTTGGCGTAGTCGTCTCGCACCAGCGGGTCGGGGCTGGTGGCGTGCACGGCGCGCCATCCGGCCACCAGCAGCGCGGTGTAGCCCACGCTGCTGACAATGTCCCACTCGTCGTCGTCGGAGCGGGTCATCGGTGTGCCTCGAAAACATAGGACCCGACCGTGATGACGCGGTCGTCGGCGCCTTCGTCGTGCATGATCGTGCGCACCGCGACCTTGTCGTCCGCACCTGGAATCGGTTCCGCCTCGACGCGGAAGGGACCTACCTTTCCGCGCGCGACAAACATCACCTGCGATGAAAGGCCTTGCAGCCGGTCGGTTGCCGCAGCCTCGGTCGCCGCCGCCTCCAACACTGCGAACTGCGGACCGATGTGCAGCGCGGCATCCGGCGAGGCGACCTCGGCGGCCAATTCCGGCAGCGCCCAGTGCCCGTCGGCGCGGCGGTGTCCGCCGAACACCTGCCACAGTGGGGGCAACTCGGGGGAGTCGACGACCTCGATCGGCTCGACCGCCATTCGGTCCAGGCCCTCGGGCGGGGTGCCGATACTGATGCCCTGGCCCTGGGTCAGCGCGAGCACACGGGCGGGCTGGTCCGCGTCGACGATGCGGGAGCGGCTGTAGCCCATCTGGCGGCCACGTTTGACCACCTCGGTCCGCACTTCGATGCGTCGCACATCTCGGCCGGGGTCGAGGACTTGGCAGGAGTGGACGACCGGGTTGGGCACCGCCTCCAAATCGGACATGCCGCCGCCCTCCGGGGAAGCAATGCCGAGGACCGCCAGCAGGATGCCGCCGGTCGGATTGCGCATGTCATGGCGCAAGGTGACGGTGTCGTCGACCGGGCCCAGGTCCATCGATGCGTAGCTGCGGCCAATGTAGCGGTAACTCAGCAGTCCGCCCCACCGGCGGCGAAGCTCGGCGGCGTAGGCATCGCGTTCATCGGCAAGCTCACGAATATCGCGCAGCATCCGGGCAAGCCTACGATGCGGCGCCCGCCCGCACGCGCGCCCTAATCCACGACAGCGTGCCGACGCATCATGCCGTCTCTTCCAGGCGGATGTAGGCGTGGATGGTGGTCTCGCCCGGGCGGCTGTGTATGCGCACCAAATCGGCGACGGCGTTGACCACATACAGACCGGGGCCGCGACCGGTGTCAAGGTCGTAGGGCCGCCGCCCGGTGAGCGGATCGTCGAGATGCCCGCCGTCGCGTGCTTCGCAGACCAGGTGACCGTCCTGGTGCCACAGAGCCAACCGGCAGGGGCCGGCGGAATGCGTCAGGCTGGCGGTGGCCAGCTCGTTGGTGATCAGTTGCAGATCCGCGATCTTGCTGGGCGGCAACCCAAACCATCGCCCGTAGCCGGCAGCAAAATTGCGTGCGCGGCTGAGGTCGGCAAGTTTCCGCGCCGTGTACCTGACCGCTGCGTCGTGCGTCGGCAAAGGGCGGTCGTAGCGTGCCCACACCGCATCGGGGGCGTACGCGAGACTTCGTTGTTCCGGCGATCCGGGCTGCCAGAGCACCGGGTGCGTACATCGGGCGTCGGCGACGACATCGGGAGCAAGGCGGCTGACGTCGTAGGGGCAGACCACCGTCACGTCACGGCCGGTGAAGGCGTGATTGATCAGCGCCTCGTGCTGCACGCAGGCGGGATATTCGGCTTCAGATCGGGTCGGCCAAATCGGTTCGCCGATCATGCGAACCGGCTCACCGTGATGTTTCTCGACGAAGCTGCTGAGAACTTCGCCCAGGATTCGACCGGGATTGCGGCCTGCTTCGGTCATGTCGGTCATCACCACGTGAGCTGCCGAGTCGCCCAACCCGTCACGGAGCGCGGCCAGGTTCGGTCCGGGCACCGCGACCAGCACCGGACTGCCTGCGTCTACCGCGTCGGAGATGAACGGCAGCAGGAAATCGAGGTACTCCTGCTGCGTGCGATAGAAGAGAGCGGGGTGGGCGAGCCCGCCCCGCTCCAGCGCATTCGTCATCTCAGCCGCTCCATCGTCCCGGCGGATACCGATATACCCGCCCCGGCAGTGCCCCAATCACGCAGTCGGCGGACCCAGAAGTCACAGTTCGAGCAGGAGGGTCACCGGGCCGTCGTTGACCAGTTCGACTTGCATGTGTGCACCGAAAACGCCGGCTTCGACCTGCGCACCCAACTGCCGAAGGTCATTAACGAACGTCTCCACGAGTGGTTCTGCCACCGCGCCGGGGGCCGCGGCGTTCCACGACGGTCGCCGTCCCTTGACGGTGTCGGCGTACAGGGTGAACTGGCTGACCACCAGGATCGGCGCGTTGGTGTCGGCGGCGGATTTTTCGTCCTCGAGGATGCGCAGCTGCCAGAGCTTTTCGGCGAGCCGGCGTGCCTTGCCGGCGTCGTCGTCATGTGTGACACCGACGAACGCGAGAAGCCCCTGGCTTTCCGGGGCGATGGCGCCGACGATTTCGCCGTCGACCGACACCGATGCCGACGAAACCCGTTGCACCAGCACTCGCATGAACGCGATGGTGCCATGCCGCCATTAGGCTTGTGGGGTGTCGGTATTGGTCGCGTTCTCGGTCACCCCGTTGGGTGCCGGCGAGGCTGTCGGCGAGCTGGTCGCCGAGGCAGTGCGGGTGGTGCGCGCCTCCGGCTTGCCGAACAAGACCGACGCGATGTTCACCGTGATCGAGGGCGAGTCCTGGGACCAGGTGATGGCGGTCGTGCAGCGCGCCGTCGAAGCCGTGAAGGCCCGCACACCCCGGGTCAGTGTCGTGATCAAGGTCGACTGGCGCTCCGGCGTCACCGACGCGATGACCCACAAGACGGAATCGGTGGAGCGCTACCTGTCCTGAGCCGCGGTTTGGAAAGCCCGCGCGGCGTCGTCGCCGTGGACCGCGAACACCACCCGCTGCAGTGAACTGGGTTTGTGCTGCCGAACGGCGTCAACCATCAGCCGGGCCGCTTCGTCGAGCGGGAAGCCGCCGACCCCGGTCCCGAATGCGACCAGAGCCAGCGATCGGCAACCGAGTTCGTCGGCCTTATTCAACGTGGACCGGGTTGCTTTGCCGATGATCTGCGCCGACGTCGGTCCACCGAGTTCCATTGTGGCCGCATGGATTACAAAGCGTGCCGGCATGTCGCCGGCGGTGGTCTCGACGGCTTCGCCCAGGCCGATCGGCGCCTTCTCGTTGGATTCCCGCTGCACGGCCGGCCCGCCGGCGCGGGAGATGGCCTTCGCGACGCCGCCACCGTGCTTGAGTTCGGTATTGGCCGCGTTGGCGATCGCGTCGACCTCGAGCTTGGTCACGTCGGCCTGAAGCACTTCGATTTCGATCATGACTTTAGTGTCGTACCAGTGAGCACACGTGCGGGCATTGTTGTCACCGGTACCGAAGTGTTGACCGGACGAGTCCAAGATCGCAACGGGCCGTGGATCGCCGATCGGCTTCTGGAGCTGGGCGTCGAGCTCGCGCACATCACGATCTGCGGCGACCGCCCAGCCGACATCGAGGCGCAGCTGCGGTTCATGGCCGATCAAGGCGTGGACCTGATCATCACCAGCGGCGGACTGGGCCCGACGGCCGACGACATGACGGTCGCGATCGTGGCACAGTTCTGCGGGCGAGAGCTGGTGTTGGACGCCGAGCTGGAAGGCAAGATCGCCGCAATCCTCAAGTCGTTGATGGCCCGCATCGGCGGCGACTTCGACGCGGTGCGGGCGGCCAACCGCAAGCAGGCGATGGTTCCGGCCGGAGCGGTGGTGCTCGACCCGGTGGGAACAGCGCCGGGCGTCGTCGTTCCCGGCAAGCCGACGGTGGTGGTGCTGCCCGGCCCGCCGCGCGAGCTGCAGCCGATGTGGCGCACCGCGATGCAGACGCCGGCCGTCCAGGACGCGATTGCGGGGCGGACGGTGTATCGCCAGGAGATGCTACGGATGTTCGGCCTGCCGGAGTCCGGACTGGCCGAGAGCCTGCGCGACGCCGAGGAGCGCCTGCCCGGTTTCGGGTCGCTGGAGATCACCACCTGCCTGCGGCGCGGCGAAGTCGAAATGGTCACCCGCTACGAGCCCGACGCCGCCGGCGTGTATCAGCGGCTGGTGGAGCTGTTGCGCGAAAAGCATGGGGAGCACATCTTTTCCGAAGATGGCTCGTCCGTGGATGATCTGGTGGCCCAGCTGTTGAGTGGCCGTCGGATCGCGACCGCGGAGTCATGCACCGCCGGGCTGTTGGCGGCGCGGCTGACCGACCGGCCGGGTTCGTCGGACTACGTCGCGGGTGGGGTGGTGGCGTATGCCAACGAGGCGAAAACCGATGTGCTGGGCGTGGATTCGGCGTTAATCGAAGCCCACGGCGCGGTCTCCGAACCGGTGGCCGAGGCGATGGCCGCGGGCGCACTGCGCCGCTTCGGCGCTGACACTGCCGTCGCGATCACCGGAATCGCCGGTCCCGGCGGGGGAACCGAGGACAAGCCGGTCGGCACGGTGTGCTTCACAGTGGCGCTGGCGGATGGGCAGTCGCTGACCCGCACGCTCCGGTTGCCCGGTAACCGTGCCGACATTCGGGAGCGCTCGACGACGGTGGCGATGCACATGCTGCGCCGGGTGCTGAGCGGCGGCCCACCGAACTGAACCGAATGCGGCCCCCCATCGTGATGACTACATGTGCGCTCAACGTCGAGCAGATGCGCCTGGCCGTTTACACCGACGCAGTGTCCTCATAGGACCGCGGGCTCAGATTCAATCCGTCGAGCACCGCGGTCGAAGTACACCCCCGGCGACACCGCGACACCACCCTAAACATCGGCAACATCTGGAGGACGAAATGGCAACGTCACGCCGGACGCACCGCTCGGTAATTCATATGTCCCTATGCCGCGGCGGTTCCAGGAGAAATCGAGTAGCGGCCTACTCTATGCGCCCACCCAGCGGCACTGGACACTGACGACAGCTCAGTTCCAACGACGTTCGGGTGGATCGTGCCAAACCGTGATCGTCATCCAGTAGCGCTCCGCGCCGGCCTGGCAGGCCCGCCAGCTGCCCGCGCGCTACCCAACCTCGATAGGCGAGTGACCATGGTCGAACGAGGCACGCCGCCTTTAGATGCGGTCAAGCGGCGAGACGACCGCACTCCATTCCCAGCCTCACTTGGGGTTGGAAACTGTTGGGACGCTGTGGAACACGCGTCTAACCGCGCAGTCGCTTGATATGTAGCCCATAGGGGTCGGCGGAGTCGGGTGGGAAACATCATGGGGCTAGACGACAAGTCGCTTCCGCTGACACGGGGACAGCTAGACATCTGGCTTGCCCAGAAAACGGGCGCCTTCGGCGCGCAGTGGCAGCTGGGCGCGCTTTTGCGAATTGAGGGCACGGTAGAGCCTGGTTTAGTTGAGCGGGCGATTGTTCAGGCCGTACGCGAGGCCGAGCCACTTAGAGCCGCCTTTTTCGAGGTGGATGGCCGGGTTTTCCAAAAGCCGATTGACTACCCGGACATCGAGCTTGCCCGCTATGATCTGACCGGCTCGCAGAATCCTGCACAGGACGCCTATCGGCTGGCGTCATCGATTCAACGCACGTTAATGCCGCTTGACGGCCCGCTGTTCAAATTCGCCTTGTTGCAGTCACGTGTCGACGAATTTTATTTGTTCGCTTGCTGCCATCATATCGTGGTCGACGGAGTCGGCCTTGCCCTCGTTTGTCACCGGATCGCCGACATTTTTTCGGCAATGGCTTCGGGCGCGCCGATTCCGCCTGCCTTCTTTGGATCATTGAGTGATTTGATCAAGTGCGAGACAGAGTACGAAGCCTCCAGCGATTACCGCGACGATCGGGCCTACTGGACAAGGAACAGGCCCACGGAGAGCGAACCGCGTTATCGGTTGGGGCACAACCCCTCTGGCAGGCGTAATGAGCAGTTTGCGGCACCGGTTCAACTAGACCCATCCGCCGTTGCGGGGATCCACGTGTTGTCGCAGGCCCTCGGGGTGCGCCGAGCGTCGGTGATTACTGCGGCCTGCGCGCTCTTGGTGCGCGCATTCGACACCGAGAGTTCGGAGGTGGTACTCGATTTTCCGGTAAGCAGGCGTGTGCGTCCGGAAACACAGACGGTGCCCGGAATGATTTCGGGGTTCGTGCCGCTCGTGTTTAAAGCTCCGCCCGGATCGACGGTTGCTGGTTTTTGTGAGCTTGTCGACAGGAGAATACGGGAAGCGCTGCAGCATCAGCGGTTCCCGGTGCATGCCATTGATTATCAGGGGAGTCTCCGCGGCTCCGGGCAGGTGTCGAATCGGATAATTGTCAATTTCATTCCGGCTACACACATGGGATACTTTGCTGGTGCTGCGACGACGGGAACACTGACACATGCTGGTCCGGTCGAGTTTGGGCTGGTGTTTTTTAAGGATGGTGACCAGCTTTTTCTCAGCACCCAGGGCGATGGACAGTTCTTTGGAGATAGTGATGCCTGCGCTCTAGCAGAGCGGTTGGTGCGGGTGTTGGTGGCGATGGTTGCTGATCCGCGGCGGGTGTTGTCGTCGGTGGATGTGCTCGGGGAGTCCGAGTGTGCGCGTCTGGATGTGGTCGGTAATCGCCGTGTGTTGAGCCAACCCGGCGTGCCGGTGTCGATTCCGGGGTTGTTTGCCGCACAGGTGGCCAAGACACCCGAAGCGGTGGCGTTGCGCTGTGGTGGGCGGTCGTGGTCGTATCGCGAGCTTGATGAGGCCTCGAATCGGTTGGCGCACTTGTTGTCTGCACGCGGGGCGCGCAGCGGGCAATGTGTGGCGGTGCTGGTGCGGCGTTGCGCCGAGGCGATCGTGGCGATCCTGGCGGTGCTCAAAACCGGCGCGGCCTACCTGCCCATCGACGCGACCCTGCCGGCGGCGCGTCGGGCGTTCATGCTCACCGATGCCGCACCGATCGCCGCGATCACCCACGCCGGACTAGGCGCAGAACTCGACCAAAGCGAGCTTGCCGTCATCGATCTCGACGATCCAGCCATCACGACCCAACCCAACACCGCATTGCCGGAACCCGACCCCGAAGACATCGCGTATCTGATTTACACCTCGGGCACCACCGGGGTGCCCAAGGCAGTGGCGATCACCCACCACAACGTGACCCAACTGTTGGCCTGCTTAGACGCCGGCCTGCCCGCGACGGGCATTTGGGCGCTGTGTCATTCGTTGGCCTTCGACGTCTCGGTATGGGAAATCTTCGGGGCCCTGCTGCGCGGCGGGCGCCTAGTGGTGATGCCCGAACCGCTCGACGACGCACAACAACTACACCACCTGCTGGCCGCCGAACAGGTCAACGTGCTGACCCAAACCCCCACAGCGATAGGCCTGCTCTCACCCCACGCCCTGCAGTCCACCACGCTGGTGATGGCCGGAGAACCCTGCCCCATCGACGTGGCCAACCGATGGGCACCCGGACGAGTGATGCTCAACGCCTACGGCCCCACCGAAACCACCATGTGCGTGGCCATCAGCACCCCACTGGCACCCGGGGCCGCGGTGGTGCCATCGGCGCCCGGTGCCCGGGGCAGCACTATTCGTGCTGGATCCGTGGCTGCGCCCGGTGCCCGCCGGAGTGCTCGGCGAACTCTACGTGGCCGGCCGTGGCGTCGGCATCGGCTATCTGCGCCGCGCAGCGCTGACCGCATCACGCTTTGTGGCCTGCCCGTTCGGCACACCCGGACAACGCATGTATCGCACCGGAGACCTCGCCCGCTGGGCCCCCGACACACAACTGCACTACCTGGGCCGCGCCGACCAACAAGTCAAAATCCGCGGCTACCGCATCGAACTCGGCGAAATCCAAACCGCCCTAAACGCTTTGGACGGCGTCGAACAAGCCGCAATCACCACCCACGAAGACCACCTCGGCAACAAACGCCTCACCGCCTACATCACCGGAACCGCCGACCCCACCGCCGCGCGAACCGCACTAACCGACCGACTACCCACCTACATGATCCCCACCACCATCACCACACTCGACGCACTACCACTAACCCCCAACGGCAAACTCGACACCCACGCCCTCCCCACACCGGGGGCCCAAGATGTTGATCGTTACCGCCCGCCGAACACCGCGGTTGAGGAGATCCTGGTAGGTATCTACGCCGACGTGCTCGGTGTGGAGTGCGTCGGGGTCGATGACTCATTCTTCGATCTAGGTGGGGATTCGCTGCTGGCGATGCGCCTGTTTGCGGCGATCAACACCACGCTGGATGCCGATCTGTCGATACCCATCTTGTTCGCGGCGCCCACGGTTGCCCAGTTGGCGGGCCATATCGGTGTGGGATCACGTCGGCTTGAGCCCTTGGCGGCAGTGGAACGGCCCGCGGTGGTGCCGTTGTCGTATGCCCAGCAGCGGTTGTGGTTCATCCACCAGTTGCAGGGGCCGTCGCCGGTTTACAACATGGCGACCGCATTGCAGTTAAGCGGCGCACTTGATGTCGAGGCGATGGGTGCGGCGCTGGCCGACGTGGTAGCGCGACATGAAAGCCTGCGCACGCTATTTGTGGCGCCGCGGGGCATCCCCCAGCAGCTGGTGGTGCCACCCGAATCGGCCGAATTCGGTTGGGCCATCGTTGATGCCGGCGGCTGGCCGGCGGATCGGCTGCAGAAAGCCATCGGCGCGGCAGCGCGTCACAGTTTTGACCTGGCGACTGAGATCCCAATGCGGGCAGTACTTTTCCGGGTCGCCGATGACAATCATGTGCTGGTCGCCGCGGTGCACCACATCGCCGCCGACGGCTGGTCGATCGCGCCGTTGATGGCCGATCTAGGGGTGGCGTACGCCAGCCGGTGTGCCGGACGGGCTCCCGACTGGGAGCCGTTGCCGGTGCAGTATGTCGATTACACGTTGTGGCAGCGCGCCCAGTTGGGCGACTTGGCCGACTGCGACAGCCCCATCGCCGCGCAATGGGCTTATTGGGAGCGGGCGCTGGCCGGGATGCCCGAGCGACTCCACCTGCCCACGGATCGGCCTTACCCGCCGGTGGCCGATCAGCGGGGCGCCACTGTGGTCGTGGACTGGCCGGCGGAGTTGCAGCAGCAGGTGGCGCGGGTGGCCCGCGAGCACAACGCAACCAGCTTCATGATCATTCAGGCCGCCCTGGCGGTGCTGCTATCGAAGGTCAGCGCCAGCACCGAGGTGGCCGTCGGGTTCCCGATCGCCGGGCGCCGCGATCCCGCGCTGGACAAGTTGGTCGGTTTTTTCGTTAACACCTTGGTACTGCGGGTCAATCTGGCTGGCGACCCCACCGTCGCCGAACTGTTGAGCCAGGTGCGCGAGCGCAGCCTGGCCGCCTACGAGCACCAGGACGTGCCGTTCGAAGTGCTTGTGGAACGGCTCAACCCGTCTAGGTCGTTGGCTCACCACCCGTTGGTCCAGGTGCTTGTGGGCTGGCAGTTCGACGGCAACAGTGATCCCGCGGCGAAGCTGGTTTTGGGGGACCTCCAAATCACGTCGTTGCCAGTCGATACCCAGTCTGCCCGTATGGATTTGGCGTTTGCGTTGGCCGAACGCTTCACCGATGACGGCGAGCCTGCCGGGATCGGTGGAAGGGTGGAGTTTCGCACGGATGTCTTCGACGCGGACAGCATCGAGGCGCTGATCGAGCGGTTGGCACGGGTATTGGTGGCGATGACCGCCGACACGGCGCGGCCGTTGTCGTCGTTGGATGTGCTAGACGAGGCCGAACATGCCCGCCTGGATGAGATCGGTAACCGCGTTGCGCTGACCAAACCCTCCACGCCGGTGTCGATTCCGGTCCTCTTCGCCGAACAGGTGAGGCGCACCCCGGAGGCCGCGGCGGTGACCTTCGACGGCCGCTGCCTGACCTATCGCGAGCTTGATGAGGCGTCTAACCGGTTGGCGCACTTGTTGATTGCTCAGGGCGTCGCTCCCGGCGCGTTTGTGGCGCTGCTATTGGAGCGATCCGCCGGGGCGATCGTGGCGATGCTGGCGGTGTTGAAGGCCGGGGCGGCCTACCTGGCGATCGACCCGGCGCTGCCGGCGGCGCGGATCCGCTTCATGGTGGAGGATGCTGCACCAATCGCAGTTGTCACCACCGCCGATCTCACCGACCGGCTGGATGGGTACGCCCCGCTTGTCATTGATGTCGAAGATCCTCTGGTCGACAGGTGCCCGGCCACCAGCTTGCCGGCACCGGCCCCCGACGATATCGCGTACATCATCTACACCTCGGGCACCACCGGTGCCCCGAAGGCGGTGGCGATCAGCCACCACAACTTGACCCACCTGGCGGACTCAATGCCGACCTGCCTGCCGACGGCACAGGTGTGGACGCAGTGCCATTCCTACGCATTCGACTTCTCGGTGTGGGAGATCTGGGCTGCGCTGTTGGCTGGCGGACAGCTGGTCGTGGTTCCCGAGTCGGTGGTCGGCGCCCCAGAAGAGTTCCACGAGGTGCTGGTCAGCGAGCGAGTCACCGTGCTCACCCAGACTCCGTCGGCGGTGGCGGCGTTGTCGCCGGATGGTTTGGATTCGGTGACATTGCTGCTCGGGGGTGAGGCCTGCCCGGTTGACGTGGTGGATCGGTGGGCGCCCGGGCGGGTTGTGATCAACGCCTACGGTCCAACCGAGGCCACGGTGTATGCGTCGATGAGTGCACTGTCGCCCTTCGGATCGGGCGTGGTGCCGATCGGTGCACCGGTGCCGACCGCGGCATTGTTTGTGCTGGATCAATGGTTGCGGCCCGTGCCAGTCGGGGTGATCGGTGAGCTGTATGTGGCCGGTCGCGGTGTGGGCGTTGGGTATGTGCGGCGCTGCGGGTTGACTGCGTCGCGGTTTGTGGCGTGCCCATTCGGGGATGCTGGGGCGCGCATGTATCGCACCGGGGATTTGGTGCGGTGGGGTGGCGATGGGCAGCTGCAGTATCTGGGCCGCGCCGATGAGCAGGTCAAGATCCGCGGCTATCGCATCGAACTTGGTGAGGTGCAGACCGCTCTAACCGGAGTGGAGGGGGTAGAGCAGGCGGCGGTGATCGCCCGCGAGGACCGCCCCGGCGACAAGCGCCTGGTGGGTTATGTCACCGGCACCGCAGACCCGACCGAAATACGCGCGCAACTGGCCGAGCGGCTACCGCCGTATATGGTGCCCGCCGCGGTGGTGGTGATGGATGCGCTGCCGTTGACAGTTAACGGCAAGTTGGACAAACGGGCTCTGCCGGCACCCGAATACACCCAGTTCGAGCGTTACCGCGCCCCGGGCAGTGCAATCGAGGAGGTGCTGGCCGGCATCTACGCGCAAGTGCTCGGTGTGGATCGGGTCGGAGTGGACGACTCGTTTTTCGATCTGGGTGGCGACAGCATCCTGTCGATGCAAGTTGTGGCCTTGGCTCGGGCGGCCGGCCTGGTGTGTCGGCCGCGCGATGTGTTCGTCGAGCAGACCGTGGCCCGGCTGGCCCGGGTGACGCTGGTGGCCGAGGGCGCGGCGGGGGTGGTCGATAAGGGCACCGGGCCGGTGATCGCAACCCCGATCATGCGCTGGCTGGCAAACGTGGACGGTCCGGTCGACGAGTTCAACCAGACGGTGGTGGTGTCGGCTCCTGCGGGGGTGTCCGAGGCCGATGTGGTGGTCCTGTTGCAGGCGTTGCTGGATCGGCATGCGATGTTGCGGGTGCGTGCCGGCATTGACGGCGCCGGAGGGTGGTCACTGCAGGTGCCCGAGGCCGGCTCGGCCGACGCCAGCGCGTGTCTACAGACGATCGACATGCTGTCCGACGACGCGCTGGTGGCGGCCCGGTCGCGGCTGAACCCGCTCGCCGGGATGATGCTGAGCGCGCTGTGGGTCACCTCGGCCAGTCAGCTGGTGTTGATCGTTCACCACCTGGCCGTCGACGGGGTTTCGTGGCGAATCCTATTGGAAGACTTGAACATCGCCTGGGCCCAGCATCACAACGGACACCCGGTGACGTTACCGGCGGGCGGGACGTCGTTTGCCCGGTGGGCCTCACTGCTGGCCGAGCATGCGCACGCCCCGGGGGTGGTAGGGCAGGCCGATGCGTGGAAGCAGGTGGCGGCAGCCCCGGCCGCGCTGCCCGCCGTGCAACCCGGGCGGGATACGTATGCCAGCGCCGCGCATCTGTCGGTGAAGCTCGATGTGGAGACCACCCGGCTTCTGCTCGGCGAGGTGCCCGCGGCATTTCACGCCGGCATTCATGAGGTCTTGTTGATCGCGTTCGGATTGGCGGTAACGGAATTTTTGGGCAACGGCGCGACGCCGATCGGCGTCGACGTCGAGGGCCACGGCCGGTTCGAGGAGCTGGCCGCCGACCTAGATCTGTCGCGCACGGTGGGCTGGTTCACCACCAAGTACCCGGTGTCGTTGGCCGTCGGTGGACTGTCCTGGGCGCAGGTGACCACCGGCGCAACGCCCCTGGGGCGGGTCATCAAAACCGCCAAAGAACAGCTTCGCGCCCTGCCCAATCCGCTGAGCTACGGTCTGCTGCGCTATTTGAACCCCGACGTGGACCTGCCCGAGTCCGACCCGCCGATCGGATTCAACTACCTGGGGCGGCTGGGCGCGGCCTCCGAGCTCTCTGACCAGCTGTGGCGGGTCAGCCCAGACGGCTTGTCGCCGACCGCCGCCACCGCGGTGCCCATAGCCTTGGCGCACACCGTGGAGCTCAATGCCGTCACGGTGGACACCGAGATCGGCCCGCAGCTGCACGCCAACTGGACGTGGGCACCCTCGGCGCTGGATCGCGCGCAGGTCAGCAGGTTGAGCCGGTTGTGGTTTGACGTCTTGGGCGGTGTCTGCGCGCATGTCCGGCACGGTGGCGGCGGGTTGACGCCCTCGGATATCGCGCCGGCCCGTCTGAGCCAGGATCAGATCGACGAGCTGGACCAGCGGCATCACGTCGCCGATATTTTGCCGTTGACTCCCCTGCAGCAGGGCCTGCTCTTTCACGCAGGCACCGCGCGCGGCAGCCACGACGATGTGTATGCCTTGCAGCTGGATCTCTCATTAAGCGGCCGTCTCGACGCCCGTCGGCTGCGCGATGCGGTGCACACGGTGGTCGATCGCCACCCTCACCTGGCGGCACGATTCTGCCGAGAATTCGACGAGCCGGTGCAGATCATCCCGGCCGATCCCGCACCGGGGTGGACGTATGTCGAGCTGGAAGCCGACGGCGCCGATGTCGGGGAGAAAATCGAGCAAATTTGCGCCGCCGAACGTGGCGCGGTCTGTGATCTGGCCGACGGGCCGGGGTTTCGGGTGGCGTTGATCCGCATCGCAGAGGAGCGGCACCGGCTGGTGCTGACCAACCACCACATTGTGCTCGATGGCTGGTCGCTGCCGATCCTGCTGGGGGAGATATTCGCCAGCTATTACGGGCAGCGCCTACCCGCACCGGTCTCGTATCGCAGGTTTATCACCTGGCTGGCCGACCGAGACCTTCGTGCCGCCCACGCGGCTTGGCGGGAGGTGCTCGCCGGATTCGATACCCCCACCCTGGTCGCCCCCGCGCAGCGGTTAGGGCTGGGGCCGCGAAGCGTCAGATCTTTTCAGCTGCCTGAGGAAACCACGCGGGCCGTTAGCGAGCTGGCCCGGTCATCTCACACCACAGTCAGCACTGTGCTGCACGGCGCCTTCGCGCAGCTGCTGATGTGGCTGACCGGCCAGCATGATGTCGCCTTCGGCACGGTTGTTTCCGGGAGGCCAGCCGAGTTGGCCGGCGCGGAATCGATGGTGGGCCTTCTGATTAACACGATCCCGGTGCGGGCGAAAATCACGCCGGCCACCACCAGCGCAGACCTGCTGGACCAGCTGCAGCGCGCGCACAACGACACCATTGACCACCAGCATTTGGCGCTCAGCGAGATCCACCGGATCACCGGTCACGGACAGCTGTTCGACACCTTGTTCGTGTACGAGAACTACCCGATCGACACCGCAGCATTGGTGGCTGACCACGAGTTGGCCATCACCGATTTCACCGGCCGCGAATACAACCACTACCCCCTCACGGTGCAAGCCACGCCGGGCAGCGAACTGGGCCTTCGCGTCGAATACGACACCGACGTTTTCGAAGCGGAAACCATCGAACTGCTCATCGAGTGGTTGCTGCGGGTGGTGGCGGCCATGACCGCGGACCCGGCCCGGCGGGTGTCGTCGCTAGATCTGCTCAATCAGCATGAGCACGCCCGGTTGGATGAGATCGGCAACCGCGCAGTGTTGAGTCGGGTCGCAACCGATGCGGTATCGATTCCGGTGTTGTTCGCCGCCCAGGTGGCCCGCATCCCGGAGGCGGCGGCAGTGATCTTCGGCGGCCGCTCCATGACCTATCGGGAGCTCGACGACGCCGCCAACCGCTTGGCGCACTTGCTGGCCGGCCACGGTGTGGGCCCCGGTGAGTGTGTGGCGGTGCTGCTGGAGCGGTCGGCTGAGGCGATCGTCGCCATCCTGGCAGTCCTCAAGGCCGGGGCGGCCTATCTGCCGATCGACCCGACGGTACCGGCGGCCCGGATCAGGTTCCTACTGGCCGACGCCGCGCCGATCGCCGCGATCACCACCGCTGGCCTGGCCGGACGACTAGACGGCCATGACGTGGTGATCATCGCGGTCGACGACCCCGCTGTTGGCACCCAACCCGGTACGGCACCGTCGGCGCCGCGCCCCGACGACATCGCCTACCTGATCTACACCTCCGGCACCACCGGCACCCCCAAAGGCGTTGCCATCACTCACCACAACGTGACCCAGCTGGTGGAATCACTGGATGCTGGCCTCCCGGCGGGAGAGGTGTGGAGCCAGTGTCATTCCTATGCGTTCGACGTCTCGGTGTGGGAGATCTGGATGGCGCTGCTGCGTGGTGGGCGCCTGGTGGTGGTGCCCGAGTCGGTGACCCGCTCACCGGATGACTTCCACGACGTGCTGGTCGGCGAATCGGTCCGCGTGCTCACCGAGACCCCGTCAGCGGCGGCGGCGCTCTCGACTGATGATTTGGATTCGCTCACATTGGTGATGGCGGGTGAGGCATGCCCAACCCAGGTGGTGGATCGGTGGGCGCGCGGGCGGGTGATGCTCAACGCCTACGGCCCGACCGAGACCACGATGTGCGTGGCGGTTAGTGCGCCATTGGTAGCTGGGTCGGGGGTAGTGCCGATCGGTAGACCGGTACCCACCGCGGCATTGTTTGTGCTGGATCAGTGGTTGCGGCCGGTACCTGCCGGGATCGTCGGCGAGCTGTACGTGGCCGGTCTCGGCCTCGGGATCGGGTATGTGCGCCGCGCGGCGTTGACCGCATCGCGATTTGTCGCGTGCCCGTTTGGGGCGCCCGGACAACGCATGTACCGCACCGGGGATCTGGTGCGCTGGGGCCCCGACGGGCAGTTGCAGTACCTCGGCCGCGCCGATGAGCAGGTCAAGATCCGCGGCTATCGCATCGAACTCGGCGAGGTTCAGGCCGCACTCAGTGGGTTCGACGGCGTCGAACAGGCCGCGGTCGTCGCCCGCGAAGACCATCTGGGCAACAAACGCCTCATCGGCTACATCACCGGAACCGCCGACCCCGGCGCCGCGCGAACCGCACTGGCCGATCGGCTGCCCGCATACATGATCCCCGCCGCGGTGGTCGCACTCGACGCACTACCACTAACCCCCAACGGCAAACTCGACACCCGCGCCCTGCCCGCACCCGACTACACCGCCACCGCCGGTGTGTATCGCGCGCCAAGCAGCGCCATCGAGGAGGTCCTGGCCGACATCTACGCCCAGGTGCTCGGTATGGATCGGGTCGGCGTCGACGACTCCTTCTTCGATCTAGGTGGCGACAGCATTTCGGCGATGCGCCTGATCTCGGCGATCAACGCCGCACTGAACGCCGATCTTTCGGTGCGCGCCGTGTTCGAGGCGCCCACGGTTGCCCGGTTGTCGGGCCGTATCGGTGTGGGATCACGTCGGCTGCCGCCGTTGCTGGCGGTGGAGCGGCCCGCGGTGGTGCCGTTGTCGTATGCCCAGCAGCGGTTGTGGTTCATCGATGAGTTACTGGGGCCGTCGCCGGTTTACAACATGGCGACCGCGTTGCAGTTAAGTGGCGCACTTGATGTCGAGGCGCTGGGTGCGGCGCTGGTCGATGTGGTTGGGCGTCATGAAAGCCTGCGCACGCTGTTTGCGTCGCCCGGGGGTATACCCCAGCAGCTGGTGGTGCCGCCCGAGCGGGCCGAATTCGGTTGGGCCATCGTCGATGCCGGCGGCTGGCCAGAAGCCCGGCTGCAAGAGGCCATCGGCGCGGCGGCACGTCACAGCTTCGATTTGGCCACCGAAATCCCCTTGCGTGCAACACTTTTCCGGCTCGCCGATGACGAACATGTGCTGGTGACGGTGATGCACCATATCGCCGCCGACGGCTGGTCGATCACCCCGTTGGTTGCTGACCTGGGCGTGGCGTATGCCAGCCGGTGTGCCGGACGGGCTCCCGCCTGGGAGCCCCTGCGGGTGCAGTATGCCGACTACGCACTGTGGCAGCGGGCACTGCTGGGCGACCTGGCCGACGACGACAGCCCCATCGCCGCGCAGCTGGCCTACTGGGAGCAGGCGCTGGCCGGGATGCCCGAGCGACTCCAACTGCCCACCGATCGGCCCTATCCGGCGGTGGCCGATCACCGCGGCTCAAGTGTGGCCGTGGACTGGCCGGCCGAGTTGCAGCAGCGGGTGGCGCGGGTGGCCCGCGAGCACAACGCGACCAGCTTCATGGTGATCCAGGCGGCGTTGGCGCTGCTGCTGTCCAAACTCAGCGCCAGCTCCGATGTGGCGGTGGGGTTCGCCATCGCCGGGCGCGGTGATCCCGCGCTGGATGGGCTGGTGGGGTTTTTCGTCAACACCTTGGTACTGCGAATTGAGCTGGCCGGCGATCCCACTGTCGCCGAGTTGCTGGACCAGGTGCGGCAGCGCAGCCTTGCCGCGTACGAGCACCAGGATGTGCCCTTTGAGGTGCTGGTGGAGAAGCTCAACCCTGCCCGAAGCCTGGCCCATCACCCCCTGTTCCAGGTGGCGCTGACATGGCAGAACTGGCACGACAATGACCCCGCCGCTGGGCTGGAGCTGGGTGATCTGCGCGTCGCGTCGATGCCGGTGCCAAGCCAGAACGCCCGCTGGGATTTGGCGTTCTCGTTGGCCGAACGTTGGACCGAGGCCGGTGAACCCGACGGGATTAGCGGCATGGTGGAGTTCCGCACCGACGTGTTCGACGCCGCAAGTATCGAGACACTGATCGAGCGGTTGGTGCGGGTGTTGGTGGCGATGGTTGCTGATCCGCGGCGGGTGTTGTCGTCGGTGGATGTGCTCGGGGAGTCCGAGTGTGCGCGTCTGGATGTGGTCGGTAATCGCCGTGTGTTGAGCCAACCCGCGGTGTCGGTGTCGATTCCGGGGTTGTTTGCCGCACAGGTGGCCAAGACACCCGAAGCGGTGGCGTTGCGCTGTGGTGGGCGGTCGTGGTCGTATCGCGAGCTTGATGAGGCCTCGAATCGGTTGGCGCACTTGTTGTCTGCACGCGGGGCGCGCAGCGGGCAATGTGTGGCGGTGCTGGTGCGGCGTTGCGCCGAGGCGATCGTGGCGATCCTGGCGGTGCTCAAAACCGGCGCGGCCTACCTGCCCATCGACGCGACCCTGCCGGCGGCGCGTCGGGCGTTCATGCTCACCGATGCCGCACCGATCGCCGCGATCACCCACGCCGGACTAGGCGCAGAACTCGACCAAAGCGAGCTTGCCGTCATCGATCTCGACGATCCAGCCATCACGACCCAACCCAACACCGCATTGCCGGAACCCGACCCCGAAGACATCGCGTATCTGATTTACACCTCGGGCACCACCGGGGTGCCCAAGGCAGTGGCGATCACCCACCACAACGTGACCCAACTGTTGGCCTGCTTAGACGCCGGCCTGCCCGCGACGGGCATTTGGGCGCTGTGTCATTCGTTGGCCTTCGACGTCTCGGTATGGGAAATCTTCGGGGCCCTGCTGCGCGGCGGGCGCCTAGTGGTGATGCCCGAACCGCTCGACGACGCACAACAACTACACCACCTGCTGGCCGCCGAACAGGTCAACGTGCTGACCCAAACCCCCACAGCGATAGGCCTGCTCTCACCCCACGCCCTGCAGTCCACCACGCTGGTGATGGCCGGAGAACCCTGCCCCATCGACGTGGCCAACCGATGGGCACCCGGACGAGTGATGCTCAACGCCTACGGCCCCACCGAAACCACCATGTGCGTGGCCATCAGCACCCCACTGGCACCCGGGGCCGCGGTGGTGCCCATCGGCGCCCCGGTGCCCGGGGCAGCACTATTCGTGCTGGATCCGTGGCTGCGCCCGGTGCCCGCCGGAGTGCTCGGCGAACTCTACGTGGCCGGCCGTGGCGTCGGCATCGGCTATCTGCGCCGCGCAGCGCTGACCGCATCACGCTTTGTGGCCTGCCCGTTCGGCACACCCGGACAACGCATGTATCGCACCGGAGACCTCGCCCGCTGGGCCCCCGACACACAACTGCACTACCTGGGCCGCGCCGACCAACAAGTCAAAATCCGCGGCTACCGCATCGAACTCGGCGAAATCCAAACCGCCCTAAACGCTTTGGACGGCGTCGAACAAGCCGCAATCACCACCCACGAAGACCACCTCGGCAACAAACGCCTCACCGCCTACATCACCGGAACCGCCGACCCCACCGCCGCGCGAACCGCACTAACCGACCGACTACCCACCTACATGATCCCCACCACCATCACCACACTCGACGCACTACCACTAACCCCCAACGGCAAACTCGACACCCACGCCCTCCCCACACCCGACTACACCGCTACCGCCGGTGCATATCGGGCGCCAAGCACCGCCATCGAGGAGATCCTGGCCGACATCTACGCCCAGGTGCTCGGTATGGATCGGGTCGGGGTCGACGACTCCTTCTTCGATCTAGGTGGCGACAGCATTTTGTCGATGCAGGTGGTAGCCCGTGCCCGGGCAGCTGGCGTGCACTGTCGGCCGCGCGATGTGTTCGTCGAGCAGACCGTGGCCGGGCTGGCCCGGGTGGCGGTCGTGGCCGAGGCCCCGTCCGGCGTGGTCGATGAGGGCATCGGGCTGGTCATCGCGACCCCGATCATGCGCTGGCTGGCAAGCGTGGACGGCCCCGTCGATGAGTTCAACCAGACGATGGTGGTGTCGGCCCCGGCAGGGGTGAGCGAGGCCGACGTCGTGGTCATGTTGCAGGCCCTCTTGGATCGACATGCCATGTTGCGGGTACGCGTCGACCACGACGCCGCCGGGGAATGGTCACTCCACGTGCCCGAGGCCGGCTCGGTCGATGCACGCGGCTGCCTGCACGTGATGAGCGTGCTCTCTGATGAGGCTGTAGTGGCTGCCCGGTCGCGGCTGAATCCGAGCGCCGGGTTGATGCTGAGCGCGCTGTGGGTCACCTCGGCGAGTCAGCTGGTGTTGATCATTCACCACCTGGCCGTCGACGGGGTTTCGTGGCGAATCCTGTTGGAGGACTTGAACATCGCCTGGGCCCAGCACCGCAGCGGACACCCGGTAGAGCTGCCCGCGGGCGGAACGTCGTTTGCCCGATGGGCGTCGCTATTGGCTGAGCATGCGCACGCCCCGGGGGTGGTAGCGCAGGCCGATGCCTGGAAGCAGGTGGCGGCGGTCCCCGCAGTGCTGCCAGCGGTGCAGCCCGAGCGGGATACCTATGCCAATGCCGCGCATCTATCGGTGAAGCTCGATATGGAGACCACCCGGCTGCTGCTGGGTGAGGTGCCCGCGGCATTTCATGCGGGGGTCGACGAGGTCTTGTTGATCGCATTCGCGCTGGCGTGGTCGGAATTTTTGGCCAATGGCGCGACGCCGATCGGCGTCGACGTCGAGGGCCACGGCCGGTTCGAAGAGCTGGCTTCCGATCTGGACCTGTCGCGCACGGTGGGGTGGTTCACCACCAAGTACCCGGTGTCGTTGGCCCTCGGTGGACTGTCCTGGGCGCAGGTGGTCGCCGGTGAGGCGGTCCTGGGAGAACTGATCAAGGACGGCAAGGAGCAGCTTCGTGCCCTGCCCGATCCGCTCACCTACGGTCTGCTGCGCTACCTCAACCCCGAGGTCGATCTCGTCGAATCGGATCCGTCGATCGGGTTCAACTACTTGGGACGGCTGAGCGCGGCCGCGGCCGAGGCTACCGAGGTCATGTGGCGCGTCAGCCCGGACGGCTTGTCCGTCGCCGCCGCCGCAGCGGCGGTACCGACGCCCTTGGCCCACACCGTGGAGCTCAACGCCGGCACCATCGACACGGATTCCGGTCCGCAGCTGCACGCCAACTGGACATGGGCGCCCACCGCCTTAGATCGAACGGACGTTAGTCGGCTCGGCCAGCTATGGTTTGACGCCCTGACTGGCATCTGCGCCCACGTCCAAAGCGGTGGAGGAGGGTTAACGCCCTCCGATATCGCTGTCTCTCTTAGCCAGCAACAGATCGACGAGCTGCAGCGCCAATATGCGGATCGCTGACGTACTGCCGCTGACGCCCCTGCAGCAGGGGCTGCTCTTTCATGCCAGCACCGCGCAGGCAAGCGACGACGTGTATGCGGTGCAGCTGGCTATCTCGGTGACAGGTCCGCTCGACCCGCATCGGCTGCGCAACGCACTGCAGACGGTGATCGGTCGTCATCCCCACCTGGCGGCCCGTTTCTACGAACGGTTCGACGAGCCCGTGCAACTCATTCCGGCCGATCCAGCGCCCGGGTGGCGGTGTGTCGAGCTGGGACCCGGGGACGCCGACATCGATGAGCGCATCGAGCAGCTGTGCGCCGAGGAGCGTGCGGCAGTCAGGGATCTGACCGACCGGCCGGCGTTTCGGGCGGCCCTGATCCGCACCGCACCGGATCGGCACCGGCTTGTTTTGACCAACCATCACATCGTTATGGATGGCTGGTCGCTGCCGATCCTCGTGCGAGAAATATTCGCCAGCTATTACGGGCAGCGACTGCCCGCACCCCCGCGGTATCGCAGCTTCGTTACCTGGCTGACTGGTCGGGATCGCATGGCCGCACAGGCGGCGTGGGGTGAGGTCCTGGCCGGTTTTGACGCCCCGACCCTCGTGGGCCCGCCGGACCGGATGAGGCTGGGACCCCGACTCGTGGAATCATTTTGTGTGCCAGAGGATCTCACGCAGGCGCTTCGCGAGTTGGCCCGCTCACACCGCACGACCGTAAACATCGTGCTGCAGTGCGCCTACGCGCAACTGCTGATGTGGCTGACCGGTCAACATGACGTCGCATTCGGCGCCGTGGTCTCGATTAGGCCTGCCGACGTAGTCGGCGCGGAATCGATGGTGGGGCTGTTCATCAATACGGTGCCGGTGCGGGCGAAGATCACGCCGACAACCACCACCGCAGACCTCGTCGCCCAGCTGCAAAGCGCCCACAACGACACCCTTGAGTACCAACACGTCGCGCTCAGCGAGATTCACCGAATCACCGGTCAGGACAAACTGTTCGACACCTTGTTCGTCTACGAAAATTATCCGATCGACGCCGCGGCGGTGTCGGGCGCCCACGAATTGTCCATCAGCGAGGTCACCACCCGCGAGCACAACCACTACCCGCTGACCGTGCAAGCCCAGCCGGGCCGCGAACTGGGCCTTCGGATCGAATACGACGGCGAGGTGTTCACCGCGGCGGGCATCGAGGCGCTCGTCGACCGGTTACAGCGGGTGCTGGTGGCGATGACCGCCGACCCGTCACGGCGGCTCTCATCGGTCGATCTGCTCGATGAGGCTGAGCACGCCCAACTGGATGAGCTCGGCAACCGCGCGGCGTTGACTGGGTCCACCCTCCCCGCGAACTCGGTCCCGGTGTTGTTCGCCGCGCAGGTCGCCAAGACCCCGGACGCGATAGCGATCAGCTGCGGTGAGCGTTCGTGGACCTACCGCGACGTTGACGAGGCTGCGAACCGGTTGGCGCAACTGCTGACTGCCCGGTGTGAATGCCCGGGACGGTGTGTGGCGCTGCTGTTGGAGCGTTCGGCTGAGGCGATCGTGGCAATGTTGGCGGCGCTCAAGGCCGGTGCGGCCTACCTGGCGATCGACCCGGCGCTGCCGGCGGCCCGGATCGGGTTCATGATGGCCGATGCCGCCCCGATCGCGGCGATCACAACAGCCGATCTGGCCGACCGGCTCGACGCGCAGGATTTACTGGTCATCGATATCGACGACCCCGCGATCCGCAACTATCCGTGCACAGCGTTGCCGGCCCCCGCGGCTGACCACGTTGCCTACATCATCTACACCTCGGGCACTACCGGGGCGCCCAAGGGGGTGGCGGTCAGTCACCGCAACCTCACCCACGTGGCGGAGACGCTGCCTGTACAGCTGCCGGCAGCGCAAGTGTGGACACAGTGCCATTCGTATGCGTTCGACTTTTCGGTGTGGGAGATCTGGGCAGCGCTGCTAAGTGGTGGGCGGCTGGTGGTGGTGCCCGAATCGGTGGCGGGTTCACCGGAAGACTTGCGCGACTTGCTGATTGCTGAACAGATCAGCGTGCTGACCCAGACCCCGTCGGCGGTCGCTGCGCTGCCTCCGGATGGTCTGGAGTCGGTGGCGTTGCTGCTTGGGGGAGAGGCGTGCCCGGCGGAGGTGGTGGATCGGTGGGCACCGGGGCGGGTGGTGATCAACGCTTACGGCCCGACGGAGGCCACGGTGTATGCGGCGATGAGTGCGCCGCTGACCGCGGGGACCGGGGTGCCGCCGATTGGTGCGCCGGTTTCGACCGCGGCATTGTTTGTGCTGGATGGGTGGTTGCACTCAGTCCCCGTGGGGATGATCGGTGAGTTGTATGTGGCCGGTCGCGGGGTGGGAGTTGGCTATGTGCACCGGGCCGCATTGACCGGGTCGCGGTTTGTGGCGTGCCCGTTCGGGGCGCCGGGGCAACGCATGTATCGCACCGGGGATTTGGTGCGTTGGCGCGCAGACGGTCAGCTGGATTATCTGGGCCGCGCCGACGAGCAGGTCAAGATCCGCGGCTATCGCATCGAGCTGGGTGAAATCCAGGCGGTATTAAGCAGTTTGGACGGAGTCGAGCAGGCGGTGGTGATCGCCCGCGAGGACCGCCCGGGTGATAAACGCCTGGTCGGCTATGTCACCGGGACAGCGGATCCGACGGGCATCCGCGAAAAACTGGCCGAGCGGTTGCCCGCCTACATGGTGCCCGCAGCCGTGGTGGTGTTGGATGCGCTGCCGTTGACTGTCAGCGGCAAGCTCGACACCCGCGCCCTACCCGCACCGGAATACTCCGCCAGCCGGCACCGGGAACCGGGCAACGCAATCGAGGGAATTCTGGCCGGCATCTATGCCCAAGTGCTCGCAGTCGAGCGGGTCGGGATCGACGACTCCTTCTTCGACCTCGGCGGCGACAGCATCTCGGCGATGCGCGTGATTGCCGCCGTCAATGCCGGCCTGGGTGCCCGTCTTTCGGTGCAGTCGGTGTTCGAGGCACCCACAGTTGCCCAGTTGGCGTCGCGTGTCGGCAGGGATGACGATCGGCTTGAGCCGTTGGTGCCGGTGGAGCGGCCGGCGGTGATTCCGTTGTCGTATGCCCAAAACCGGTTGTGGATCCTCGAACAGTTGCAGGGGCCATCCCCGGTCTACAACCTGGCGGCGGCGTTGCAGTTGCGTGGCCGCCTTGATCCCGACGCGTTGGGTGCAGCGCTAGCCGACGTAGTGGGGCGCCACGAGAGCCTGAGGACACAGTTCCCGGCGCCCGAGGGAACGCCCAGGCAAGTGGTGATCTCGGTGGAGCGGGCCGACTTCGGCTGGGACATTGTCGATGCCGGCAGCTGGTCGGCGGCTCGGCTGGAGGAAGCCATCGGCGCAGCGGCACGCCACATGTTCGATCTGGCTCGCGAAATCCCGTTGCGTGCAACGCTTTTCCGCATTTCCGACGATGAACACGTGCTGGTGGTGGCGGTGCACCACATCGCCGCCGACGGCTGGTCGATCAACCCGCTGACACGCGATCTGGGGGTGGCCTATGCCAGCCGGTGTGCAGGGAAAGCCCCTGACTGGGCGCCGTTGGCGGTGCAGTACGCCGACTACACGCTCTGGCAGCGCGAGCAACTCGGTGACCTCGACGACAGCGCCAGCCCGATCGCCGCCCAGCTGGCCTACTGGCAGGACGCCTTGGCCGGGATGCCCGAGCGGCTGCAACTGCCCACCGACCGGCCCTACCCGCCGGTCGCCGATCAGCGTGGCGCCAGTGTGGCGATCGAGTGGCCAGCCGAGTTGCAGCAGCGGGTGACGCGGATGGCTCGCCAGCACAACGCGACCAGTTTCATGATGATCCAGGCCGCCCTCACGGTGCTGCTATCGAAGCTCAGCGCCAGTTCCGATGTGACGGTGGGGTTCCCGATCGCCGGACGCCGCGACCCCGCACTCGATGACCTGGTGGGGTTCTTCGTCAACACCCTGGTACTGCGGGTGGATTTGGCCGGGGATCCCAGCGTTGCCGAGGTGTTGGCGCAGGTGCGAGCGCGCAGCCTGGCCGCCTACGAGCACCAGGACGTTCCCTTCGAAGTGCTGGTCGAGCGACTCCGCCCGGCCCGAAGCCTGACCCATCACCCCTTGGTGCAGGTGTCCTTCGCCTGGCAAAACCTCCCGGGGCAACACGATCACCCCATCGCCGGACTAGCTTCGGGGGGCCTCGACGTCGCGCCGTTACCCATCGAAACCCGGTCTGCCCGTATGGATTTGACATTCTCGCTGGCCGAACGCTGGAGTGAGACCGGTGAGCCAGCCGGGATCGGCGGAGCGGTGGAATTTCGGACCGACGTGTTCGACGCGGCCAGCATCGAAACACTGATCGAACGGTTGCGCCGGGTATTGGTGGCAATGACCGCCGACTCGACCCGGCGTCTGTCGGCGATCGATGTGCTCGACGAGAGCGAGCGCGCCCGGCTGGATGAGGTCGGGAATCGCGCCGCGTTGACTCGGCCCACCGTTTCCGCGGTGCCGGTTCCGGGGTTGTTCGACGCACAGGTCGAGCGCGCCCCGGCGTCGGTGGCGATCAGCTGCGGTGAGCAGGCGTGGACATACCGGCAGCTAGATGAGGCAGCAAATCGGTTGGCGCACTTACTTGTTCGCTACGGCGCCGGCCGGGGGGAGTGTGTGGCGCTACTGATGTCACGCTCGGCTGAAGCGATCGTGGCAATGCTCGCGGTGTTCAAGACCGGCGCGGCCTATCTGCCGATCGATGTAGCGGCACCGGGGGCGCGCCTGGAGTTCCTGCTCGCCGATGCCGCTCCGGTAGCGGTGATCACCACGAGTGAGCTGGCCGACCGGTTCGACGGGCACAAGCTGGCGGTCATCGATGTCCGGGATCCTGCTGTGCAGAGCCAACCCAACACCGCACTACCGGCACCCGACCCCGAGGACATCGCGTATCTGATTTACACCTCCGGCACCACCGGGACGCCGAAGGGCGTCGCGGTCACCCACCGCAACATCACCCAGTTGTTGGGGTCGTTGGATGCGGGATTGCCGGTGGCCGGGGCGTGGTCGCAGAGTCATTCGTTGGCCTTCGACGTGTCGGTGTGGGAGATCTTGGCGCCGTTGCTGCGCGGTGGCCGGGTGGTGGTGATCCCGGAGTCGGTGACCGCTTCCCCGGACGACTTCCACGACATGCTGGTCGCCGGGCAGGTCGACGTGCTGACTCAAACCCCTTCGGCGGTGCAAGTGCTTTCCCCTGAGGGATTGGAGTCGACGGCGTTGGTGATGGCCGGGGAGGCGTGTCCGGCCGAGGTGGTGGACCGCTGGGCGCCGGGGCGGGTGATGCTCAACGCTTATGGCCCCACCGAGACCACCATGTGTGTGGCCGTCAGCGCGCCGCTTGGCGCGGGCTGCGGTGTGGTGCCGATCGGTTCGCCGGTGGCCGGAGCGGCGCTGTTCGTGCTGGATGCATGGTTGCGTCCGGTGCCGGTCGGGGTGGTGGGGGAGCTGTATGTGGCCGGCGCCGGGGTGGCCTGCGGGTATGTGCGTCGGAGTCCGTTGACGGCATCGCGGTTTGTGGCCTGCCCATTCGGGGATCCAGGACAACGCATGTATCGCAGCGGCGATTTAGTGAGCTGGCGCGCCGATGGACAGCTGGATTATCTGGGCCGCGCCGACGAGCAGGTCAAGATCCGCGGGTATCGCATCGAACTCGGTGAAATCCAGGCTGTACTAAGTGGTTTGGACGGAGTCGAGCAGGCGGCGGTGGTCGCCCGCGAGGACCGCCCCGGGGACAAACGCCTCATCGGCTACATCACCGGTACGGCGGATCCGACAGGCATGCGCGAAAAACTGGCCGACCGGTTGCCCGCGTACATGATCCCCGCCGCGGTAGTCGCACTCGACGCAATGCCGTTGACGCCCAACGGCAAACTAGACACCCGCGCCCTACCCGCACCCGAATATGCCGACGCTGATCGATACCGGGCCCCGGGCAACGCTATCGAGGAAATCCTGGCCGGCATCTACGCCCAAGTCCTCGGGCTCGAGCGCGTCGGAGTCGACGACTCCTTCTTCGACCTTGGCGGGGACAGCATTTCGGCGATGCAGGTGGTGGCACGGGCCCGCGCGGCCGGGCTGAGCTGTCGGCCGCGCGATGTGTTCGTCGAGCAGAGCGTGGCCGGGCTGGCCAGGGTGGTCACGGTGGTCGACGGCGGGGCCGGCGCGGTCGATGAGGGTATCGGCCCGGTGGCCGCGACCCCAATCATGCACTGGTTGCACGACATTGGTGGCCCGACGGATCAGTTCAATCAGGCAATGCTGGTGCAGGCCCCGGCGGGCGTAACTCCGGCCGACGTCATCGTCGTCCTGCAGGCGTTGCTGGATCGGCACCCTATGCTGCGGGCGCGGCTAAACGACGACGGCGCGCTATATGTTTCCGAGCCGGGATCGGTGGCTGCGGAAAGCTGCCTGCACACCGTCGAAATGCTCGGCGATGAGGCGCTGATCGCCGCCCGGTCGCGATTGAACCCGGCGGGTGGGGTGATGCTCCGGGCGCTCTGGGTCAGCAAGAGCTGCCAGTTGGTGGTGATCGTTCACCACTTGGCCGTCGACGCGGTGTCCTGGGGAATCCTGTTGGAAGACCTCAACATTGCGTGGGCCCAGCATCGCAGCGGACAACCCGCACACCTGCCAATGATCGGGACCTCGTTTGCCCGGTGGGCCGCACTGTTGGCTGACCACGCAGTGCGTCCAGCCGTCGTCGACCACGCCGACATCTGGCGACAGACGTTGAACGTCCGGCCCGCGCTGCCGGCACCGCAGCCCGCGGCCGATACCTATGAAACCGCCGCGCATTTCGCGGTGGCGCTGGATGCCGATACCACCGGCATGCTGCTCGGCGAGGTGTGCGCGGCGCTTCACGCCGGGATCCACGAGATCCTGTTGATCGCCTTGGGATTGGCGATGGCCGAGTTCACTGGCGCCGCGCCGGTCGGTATCGATGTGGAGGGCCACGGGCGTCACGAGGAGCTGGCCCCCGGTCTCGAATTGTCGCACACGGTGGGCTGGTTCACCACCAAATACCCGGTGGCATTGGCCGTGGCTGGGCCGTCCTGGTCGCAGGTAGCCAACGGGGAGCCGGGGTTAGGAGCTTTGGTCAAGAACGCAAAAGAACAACTGCGCGCCCTGCCCGACGGCCTGACCTACGGCCTGTTGCGGTATCTGAACCCCGACGTGGACCTGGCCGGGTCCGACCCGGTGATCGGCTTTAACTATCTGGGACGCGTCAGCGCAGGGCCCGATGCCGGGTCCGGTGAGGGGTGGCGGCTGTGCGCGGACGGCGCGTCGCTCATCGGCGCCGTGGCGGCGGTAGCCACGCCGTTGGCGCACACCGTGGAGCTCAACGCCGCCACCGTCGACAGCGGCAACGGCGCGCGCCTGCACGCCAATTGGACGTGGGCGCAGTCAGTGCTAACTCACGACCAGATCAGCGAACTGAGCCGGTTGTGGGTTGAGGCGCTGGCCGGTATCTGCTCGCACGTACAAAGCGGTGGGGGCGGATTGACGCCGTCGGATATCGCCCCGGCCCGGCTCAGCCAGCAGCAGATTGACGGGCTGCAGCAGCAACACCAGATCGCCGATATTTTGCCGCTGACGCCGTTGCAGCAGGGACTGCTTTTTCATGCCAGCGCCGCGCAGGGCAGTGACGCCGCTGCGTATGCAGTCCAGATTCAGATCACACTAAGCGGTGTCCTTGACCCCGATCGGTTACGCGCAGCCGTGCAAACCGTGGTCACCCGCCATCCCAACCTGATAGCCCACTTTTGCGACCAATTCGACGAACCGGTACAGCTCATCCCCGCCGATCCCGTCGCGCCCTGGACGTATATCGAGCTCGACGGCGCCGGTGACGTTGGTGTCGATGAGCAGCTCCGACTGGTATGTGCGGGCGAACGCACCGCGGTCGGCGATCTCGGTCACCAACCGGGATTCCGAGCGGCTCTCATCCGCGTAACCGACGACCGGAACCGTTTGGTGCTGACCAATCACCACATCGTGCTCGATGGCTGGTCGTTGCCAATCGTGCTGCAAGAACTCTTTGCGAGCTATCACGGCGAGCGCCTGCCCGCGCCCGGGTCGTATCGCCGCTTCATTACCTGGCTGGCCGAGCGCGACGTCGATGCCGCGCGCGCGGCCTGGCGCGAAGTGCTGGCCGGATTGGAGACCCCCACCCTGGTGGCCCCGCCGCACAGACTGGACCTTGGCGCCCGCGGCGTCAAAACCTCTCGGATGCCCGCCGCCACCGCGCGGGCCGTGACCGAGCTCGCGCGCTCACAGCACACCACCGTCAACACCGTGCTGCAGGGCGCCTTCGCCCAGGTGCTGATGGGATTGACCGGCCAGCACGACGTCGTTTTCGGTGCCGCGGTCTCGGGGCGGCCACCCGAGATGGCTGGCGCGGAATCGATGGTGGGCCTATTGATCAACACGGTACCGGTGCGGGCAACCATCACCGCGACAACCACCACCGTCGAGCTGCTCACACAGCTGCAACTTGCCCACACCAACACCCTCGAGCATCAGCACTTGGCGCTCAACGAGATTCACCGCGTCAGCGGCCACGAACAGCTCTTCGACACCCTGATCGCCTACGAGAACTACCCAGTCGACGCGGCCGCTTTGGCGCCGGGCGGCCAGGAGTTGGCCATCACCGATATCGATTTCAGCGAAACCAACCACTACCCGCTGACCGTGCAAGCCGTGCCCGGCCCCGAATTGGGGCTTCGCGTCGAATTCGACACCGGTGTGTTCGACGCGGCCGGCATCGACGGGTTGATCGAGCGACTGGGCCGTGTATTGCTGGCGATGACCGCCGAGCCCACCCGGCCACTCTCATCGATCGATGTGCTCGACGATGCCGGGCACGCGCGCCTCGATCAGATCGGCAACCGCGCCACCTTGACTCGGCACGCACCCCCGGCGGTGTCGATTCCGGCGGCGTTCACCGCCCAGGTGGTCCGCGTCCCCGAAGCAGTCGCGCTGAGCAGCGACTCGCGCTCCTGGACGTATCGGCAGCTCGACGAGGCATCGAACCGGTTGGCGCACCTGCTGGCAGCTCAGGGTGCGGGCCCCGGTAAATGTGTTGCGCTGTTGTTGCCGCGCTCGGCCCGAGCGGTCGTGGCGATGCTGGCGGTCCTCAAAACCGGGGCGGCCTACCTGCCGATCGACCCGGCGCACCCGGCCTCCCGCATCGAGTTCATGCTCACCGATGCCGCGCCGATCGCCGCAATCACGACCGCTGATGTATCCGAGCGGCTCGCAGGCCACGGCCTGCTGGTCATCGATGTCGATGATCCCGCTGTGGATGCCCAAACCAGCACGGCGCCCCCGGCACCCGAACCGGACGAAATCGCCTACCTCATCTACACTTCCGGAACCACTGGCGTGCCCAAGGGGGTGGGCGTAACTCACCGCAATGTCACCCAGCTGCTGGAGACCCTCGACGCCGACCTGGAATTGGCCGGGCAGGTGTGGACGCAGTGTCACTCGTTGGCCTTCGACTTTTCGGTATGGGAGATCTTCGGTGCCCTGCTCTACGGCGGGCGGCTGGTGGTGGTGCCCGACGCGGTGGCCCGCTCTCCCGAAGACCTCCACGAGCTGCTCGTCAGCGAACAGGTAACCGTCCTGAGCCGGACCCCTTCGGCGTTTTATGCACTGCAAACCGCCGACGCGGTATCACCCGAACGGGGACGGCAGCTCAAACTCGAGACTGTGGTGTTCGGCGGCGAAGCGCTTGAGCCCCAACGTCTTCGGACGTGGCTGCACAACCATCCGGGATCGCCACGCCTGATCAACATGTACGGCATCACCGAGACCACGGTGCATGCCTCGTTCCGGGAAATCGCCAGTGCAGACGCCTACATCAATGCCAGCCCCATTGGGGTGCCGCTGGCGCATCTGGCCTTTTTCGTGCTCGACGGTTGGTTGCGTCCGGTGCCCGCGGGTTTGGTCGGTGAGTTGTATGTGGCCGGTACCGGGCTGGGTTGTGGGTATGTGCGGCGCGCCGGGTTGACCGCATCGCGATTCGTCGCCTGCCCATTCGGCGAAGCCGGGCAACGGATGTATCGCACAGGCGATCTGGTGTGTTGGGGCGCCGATGGGCAGCTGGACTATGTGGGTCGCGCCGATGAGCAGGTCAAGATCCGCGGGTATCGCATCGAACTCGGCGAAATCCAAGCCGCCCTAGCCGGATTGGACGGGGTAGAGCAGGCGGTGGTGATCGCCCGCGAGGACCGCCCCGGCGACAAACGCCTCGTCGGGTATGTCACCGGCACCGCCGACTCGGCCGGGATACGCGAAAAGCTCGGGCAACGGCTACCGGGCTACATGATCCCGGCCGCGGTGGTCGCACTCGAGGCGCTGCCGTTGACGGTCAACGGGAAACTCGACACCCGCGGCCTGCCCGCACCCGAATACGCCGACAGCGATCGATATCGGGCCCCGGGCAACGCTATTGAGGAGATCCTGGCCGGCGTTTACGCCCAGATTCTCGGACTGGAGCGCGTTGGCGTTGATGACTCGTTCTTCGATCTGGGCGGGGATTCGCTGTCGGCGATGCGCCTGATCGCCGCGGTCAACACCGGCCTGGATACCGGCGTTTCGGTGCGCACCCTGTTCGAGGCGCCCACCGTCGCCCAGTTGGCCGACCGCGTCGGTGGGGAAGCGAGCGCGCGTCAGCCGTTGACAGCGGTCGAGCGGCCCGGGGTGATTCCGTTGTCATTCGCCCAGTCTCGGTTGTGGTTCCTCAACCGGTTCGAGGGCGGGGTGGCGACCTACAACATGCCGACCGCGTTTCGGGTCAGCGGGCCGTTGGATCTGGCGGCGCTGGACGCGGCCATCGATGATGTCGTCGCCCGTCATGAGCCGCTGCGAACCATCCTTCCTGACATCGACGGTGTGCCGTTCCAGAAGGTGTTGCCGGCCAAGGCGGGGATGTGGCGGCGCGGGGAAGCGGCGGTCGTATCCGTGCCGGAGCAGGACGTGGCTGGCGAGTTGATGGCGTTGGCGGGCTACCGGTTTGACTTATCGGCCGAGATCCCGATCCGTGCGCAGATCTATTCGGTGGCACCGGATCAGCATGTGGTGGGGATCGTGGTGCACCACATCGCTTTTGACGGCTGGTCACTGGCCCCGATGGTCAGGGATATCGGCGAGGCGTATCGGGCGCGTCGGCAGGGCCGGGCGCCGCAGTGGGCGCCATTGGCGGTGCAGTACTCCGATTACACCCTGTGGCAGCGCGGGCGGTTTGGTGAGCTCGACGACCGCGACAGCCCGATTGCCGCTCAGTTGGCCTACTGGGAGCAGGCACTGGCCGGGATGCCCGAGCGGCTTCAGCTCCCCACCGATCGGCCCTACCCTCCGGTGGCCGATTATCGGGGCGCCACCGTGGCGATCGACTGGTCGGCCGAACTGCAGCAGCGCGTGCGCGACGTGGCTCGAGAGCACAACGCGACCAGCTTCATGGTGATCCAGGCCGCACTGGCGGTGCTGTTGTCCAAGCTGAGCGCGAGTTCTGACGTGGCAGTAGGGTTTCCGATCGCTGGGCGCAGTGACCCCGCGCTCGATGAGTTGGTCGGGTTCTTCGTCAACACCCTGGTGCTGCGTGTCGAGCTGGTCGGAGATCCCACCTTTGCCCAGCTGCTCACGCAGGTGCGACGGCGCAGCCTAGCCGCATACGAACACCAAGAGGTCCCCTTCGAGGTGCTGGTCGATCGGCTCAACCCCACCCGAAGCCTCACCCATCACCCGCTCTTCCAGGTGATGTTGGCCTGGCAGAACTTCGCTGGCGCGGACAACAATCTCGCCGGCGGATTGGCCTTGGCCGATGACCTCGATGTCGCGCCGCTGCCGGTCGAAACCCATACGGCCCGCATGGATTTGGTGTTCCACCTGGCCGAACGCTGGAACCAGGCCGGACAGCCGGCCGGGATCTGCGGAGAGCTGGAATTTCGCACCGACGTGTTCGATCCGGCCAGCATCGAAACGCTGCTCGGGCGGTTGCAGCGGGTGTTGGTGATCATGACCGCCGACCCTGCGCAGCGGTTGTCGTCGATGGACCTGCTCGATCCCGATGAGCACGCCGGGTTGGACAGGTGGGGCAACCGATCGGTGTTGGCCCAGCCTGCAGCGGCACCAGTATCGATCCCCGTGCTGTGGGCCGCCCAGGTCGCCCGTACTCCGGAGGCGGCGGCGGTGAGTTTCGAAGGCCGCTCGATGACCTACCGCGACCTCGAAGAGGCTGCGAACCGGTTGGCGCACCTGCTGGCCGCTCATGGCGCGGGCCCGGGACACTGTGTGGCACTGCTGTTTTCGCGTTCGGCCGAAGCGGTCGCGGCGATGCTGGCAGTGCTCAAGACGGGGGCGGCCTATGTGCCGATCGACCCGACCCTGCCGGCGGCCCGGATCGGGGTCATCCTCGCCGACGCTGCACCGACCGCCGTGCTCACCACCACTGGGCTGGCGGGCCTGCTGGACGGACATGACCTGCCGGTCATCGATGTCGGCGACCCCGAAGTCCAGGCCCAGCCCTGCACCGCGCTGCCGGCGCCGGGCCCGGACAATATCGCCCACATCATCTACACGTCGGGGACGACCGGGACCCCCAAGGGGGTGGCCATCACCCACCGCAATGTGACCCAGCTGTTCGACTCACTAGACGTGGGCCTGCCGGCGGCCGGAGTGTGGTCGCAATGGCATTCCTACGGTTTCGACGTCTCGGTGTGGGAGATTTGGGGTGCGCTGTTGCGCGGCGGGCGGCTGGTGGTGGTGCCCGAGCCGGTGGCGCGCTCACCGGAAGACTTACACGCCTTACTGGTTGCCGAACACGTCACCGTCTTGAATCAGACACCCTCGGCCGTGGCGGTGTTGTCGCCGGAGGGTCTGGATTCGGTCGCTCTGCTGGTGGGTGGTGAGCCCTGCCCGGCCGAGGTGGTGGACCGCTGGGCCCCCGGGCGGGTGATGATCAACGCCTACGGCCCGTCCGAGACGTGGTACACGGCGCTTAGCGCGCCGCTGGCCCCGGGCTCGGGAGTCGTGCCGATCGGGTCACCGGTGCCTGGGGCGGCGTTGTTCGTGCTCGACGGCTGGTTGCGGCCGGTGCCGGCTGGCGTGGTCGGCGAGTTGTATGTGGGCGGCCGGGGCGTGGCGTGCGGATATTGGCGACGGGCAGCCCTGACCGGCTCGCGGTTCGTGGCCTGCCCGTTCGCCGGCACGGGCATGCCCGGGCAACGGATGTATCGCACCGGGGACTTGGTGCGTTGGGGTGCGGACGGGCAGCTGGTGTATGTGGGCCGCGTCGATGAGCAGGTCAAGATCCGCGGGTATCGCATCGAACTCGGCGAAATCCAGGCCGCCCTAGCAGGATTGGACGGCGTGGAGCAGGCGGCGGTGATCGCCCGCGAGGACCGTCCCGGCGACAAACGCCTGATCGGGTATGTGACCGGCACCGCCGACCCGGCCCAGATCCGCGCCCAGCTGGCCGAGCGGCTGCCTGCCTATATGATCCCGGCCGCGGTGATGGTGTTGCAGACACTGCCCTTGACACTCAATGGCAAGCTCGACCGAAGGGCTTTACCGGTACCCGAATACACGACCGGTGAGTATCGGGTGCCGCAGACGCAGACCGAGCAGATCGTCGCCGAGGTGTTCGCCAACGTGTTGGACGTCGATCGGGCCGGCCTTGATGACGATTTCTTCGCGCTCGGTGGGGATTCCCTGATCGCCACTCGGGTAAGCGCTCGGCTGCAGCTGGCCTTGGGACGGCAAGTGCCGGTGCGGTATCTGTTTGAGGCGTCCACTGTCGAAGGGCTTGCGCAGTATCTGGACCGGCATCGTGGCGGCCCTGCCGGCCCGCCGCTGCGGCCGATGCCGCGCCCGGAGCGGATCCCGTTGTCGTATGCGCAGAGTCGGCTGTGGTTCCTCGACCAGTTGCAGGGCCCCTTGCCGATCTACAACCTGGCGGCGCCGCTGCGGCTGCGCGGGCGCCTTGATGCCGACGCGTTGGGTGCGGCGCTGGCCGATGTGGTGGGCCGGCATGAGAGTCTGCGCACCCTGTTTACCGCACCCGAGGGGATACCCCAACAGCTGGTGCTGCCGCCCGAGCGGGCCGACTTTGGTTGGGACGTCGTCGATGCCACCGGCTGGCCGGCAAGCCAGTTGGCCGAGGCCATCGGCGCGGCGGCGCGACACACGTTCGACCTGACCACCGACATCCCGTTGCGGGCAAGGCTTTTCCGTGTCAGCGACGACGACCATGTGCTTGTGATTGCGGTGCACCACATAGCGGCCGATGGTTGGTCGATCACCCCGCTGGCCTATGACCTCAATGTGGCCTATGCCAATCGGTGCGCCGGACGGCCGCCCGACTGGACCGAGTTGGCGGTGCAATACGTCGACTACACACTGTGGCAGCGCGCGCAGTTCGGTGATCTCGGCGACAGCCACAGCCCAATCGCCGCGCAGGTTGGCTATTGGGAGCAGGCCCTGGCCGGGCTGCCAGAACGCCTACAGCTGCCCACCGATCGGCCATACCCGCCGACTGCCGATTACCGCGGTGCTGACGTGACGGTGGACTGGCCGACCGAGCTGCAGCAGCGGGTCCGCGACATGGCCCGGCAGCACAACGCCACCAGTTTCATGGTGATTCAGGCCGCCCTGGCGGTGTTGCTGTCGAAGATCAGCGCGAGTAGCGATGTGGCGGTGGGGTTCCCGGTCGCCGGGCGCCGCGATCCCGCACTTGACGACCTGGTGGGTTGCTTCTTCAACACCTTGGTGCTGCGAGTCGACCTGGCCGGTGATCCGACCGTCGCCGACCTGCTGGCCCAGGTGCGACGACGCAGCCTCGCCGCCTACGAACACCAAGACGTACCGTTCGAGGTGCTGGTCGAGCGGCTCAACCCCACCCGATCGCTGACCCACGCCCCATTGGTCCAAGTCGTATTGGCCTGGCAGAACTTCCCCTGGCAGCACAACGGCCCCGCCACCGGGCTAGCCTTAGGCGATCTTCAGGTTGCGCCGATGTCGGTGGAAACCCGCACCGCGCGAATGGATCTGGCCTTTTCCCTTGGCGAACGCTGGACGGAAACCGGTGAGCCGGCCGGCATCAGCGGAACAGTGGAATTTCGCACCGATGTATTCGACGCGGCCAGCATCGAGGCACTGGCCGAGCGGCTGCGGCGGGTTTTGGTGGCAATGACCGCCGACCCGACCCGGGCATTGTCGTCGCTGGACCTGCTCGACGAGAGTGAGCACGCCCGGCTCGATGAGCTGGGCAACCGGGCAGTGTTGACCCAGCCGGCGACAACGCCGGTGTCGATTCCGGCGCTGTTCGCCGCGCAGGCGGCCAAGACCCAGGACGCCGTCGCGCTGGTCTGCGGAGAACAGCGTTGGACCTATCGCGAGCTTGACGAGGCGGCCAACCGGTTGGCGCACCTGCTGGCCGCTCATGGAGCGGGCCCGGGAAACTGTGTAGCACTGGTGTTTTCGCGTTCGGGCGACGCGATCGTGGCGATGCTGGCTGTGCTCAAAACCGGGGCGGCTTACCTTCCGATCGATCCGGCGCAGCCGCCGGCGCGTATCGCCTTCACCCTTGCCGACGCCGCGCCAATCGCAGCAATCACCACCGCCGCGCTGGCCGACCGGTTGACCGGCTATGACCTGTTGGTCGTCGATGTCGACGATCCCGCTGTTGCGGTACAACCCAGCACCGCGGCATTACCGGCACCGGACGCGAACGATATCGCCTACATCATCTACACCTCAGGCACGACCGGCGCCCCCAAGGGGGTCGCCATCACCCACCGCAACGTCACGCACCTGATGGCGTCGCTGCATCCGGGATTGGCAGCCCCGGAACAGGGCTGGACGCAATGTCATTCGTTGGCGTTCGACTTCTCGGTGTGGGAAATCTGGGGGCGCTGCTGCATGGTGGGCGACTGGTTGTGGTGCCCGAGTCGGTCACCGGCTCGCCCGCCGATTTCCATGCGTTACTGGTCGGTGAAGAAGTCGGCGTCTTGAACCAAACGCCGTCTGCCGTCGGCGCCTTGGCGCCTCAGGGGCTGGACGCTGTGGCGTTGCTGGTCGGCGGTGAACCCTGTCCGGCCGAGGTAGTCGAGCGGTGGGCGCCCGGACGAGTGATGATCAACGCCTACGGTCCAACCGAGACGACGGTGTGGGTGTCGATGAGTGCACCATTGACACCCGGTACGGAGATGGTGCCGATCGGTTCGCCGGTGGCGGGGGCGGCCTTGTTCGTGCTGGATCGGCGGTTGTGTCCGGTTCCCATGGGTGTGGTTGGGGAGTTGTATGTCGCCGGTTCCGGTGTGGGCCAAGGGTATGTGCGCCGGGCCGGGTTGACCGCTTCGCGGTTTGTGGCCTGCCCGTTCGGTGCGCCTGGACAACGGATGTATCGCACCGGGGACCTGATGAGTTGGGGTGCGGACGGTCAGCTGCGGTATTTGGGGCGCGCCGACGAGCAGGTCAAGATCCGGGGGTACCGCATCGAACTCGGTGAAATCCAGGCGGCGTTGGCCAACTGCGACGGAGTCGAGCAGGCGACGGTGGTCGCCCGCGAGGATCAGCCTGGCGACAAGCGACTGGTGGGCTATGTCACGGGGACAGCGGACGCGGCCGAGATTCGCGCCACGTTGGGCGAGCGGCTTCCCGCCTACATGATTCCGGCGGCGGTTGTAGTGATGGAAACTTTGCCGTTGACGGTCAACGGCAAGCTAGACACCCGCGCCCTGCCGGCACCCGAGTACCTCGCTGGTGAATATCGCGCCCCGTCCAGCGTGGTCGAGGAGATCTTGGCCGGCATCTACGCCCACGTGCTCGGGCTCGAACGCGTCGGCGTCGACGACTCGTTCTTCGATTTGGGCGGGGATTCGCTGTCGGCGATGCGTCTGATCGCAGCGATCAATGCCAGCCTGGATGCGGGGCTGTCGGTGCGCACGGTGTTCGATGCGCCGACGGTCGCTCAGTTGGCGCCCCGTATCGGTGCGGACGCGGGGCGGCTCCCGCGGTTGGTGGCTGTGGAGCGGCCCCCGGTGCTGCCGTTGTCGTTCGCGCAAAACCGGTTGTGGTTCCTTGATCAACTGCAGGGGCCCTCACCGATCTACAACATGGCGATGGCGGTGCGGCTGCACGGGCGGCTCGATCCCGACGCGCTGGGTGCGGCGATGGCCGATGTGGTGGGCCGCCACGAGAGCCTGCGCACGTTGTTTGCGGCACCCGAGGGGATACCCCAGCAGTTGATTGTGCCCGCCGAGCGAGCCGAATTCGGTTGGAAGATCATCGATGCCACCGACTGGCCGGAAAGCCGGCTGATGGAGGCCATTGCCGCGGCGGCCGGTCACCCGTTTGAGCTGACTACCGAGATCCCCTTGCAAGCAAGGCTTTTCACTTTAGACCAGGATGAGCACGTACTGGCGCTGGTGGTGCATCACATCGCCGCCGACGGCTGGTCGATCACCCCGTTGACACGTGATCTTGGGGTGGCCTATGCCAGCCGGTGCGCGGGGCAAGCCCCTGATTGGGCGCCATTGGCGGTGCAGTACGTCGATTACACGCTGTGGCAACGCGCGCAGTTTGGTGATCTGGCCGACGGTGATAGCCCCATCGCCGCGCAACTGGCCTACTGGGAGGAGACCCTGGCCGGGATGCCCGAGCGGCTGCAGCTGCCCACGGATCGGCCCTACCCGCTCATCGCTGATCACCGCGGCGCCAGTGTGACGGTGGACTGGCCGGCTGAATTGCAGCAGCGGGTGGCACGGGTGGCTCGCGAGCGCAACGCGACCAGCTTCATGGTGGTGCAGGCCGCTTTGGCGGTGCTGCTGTCCAAGCTCAGCGCGAGTTCTGATGTGGCAGTGGGGTTCCCGATCGCCGGACGCCGCGATACCGCGCTCGACGAGCTGGTGGGATTCTTCGTCAACACCCTGGTGCTACGCATCGATCTGACCGGTGATCCCACAATCGCCGAACTGCTGGGCCAGGTGCGGACGCGCAGTCTGGCCGCCTACGAACGACAAGACGTTCCCTTCGAGGTGCTGGTGGAGCGGCTCAACCCCACCCGAAGCCTGACCCATCACCCACTTTTCCAGGTGCTGTTGGCCTGGCAGAACTTCGCGGCGCACGATAACGCCGCCGGCGGGTTGGCCTTTGGTGAGCTGGAGGCGACGTCGTTGCCGGTGGACACTCAGACAGCCCGGATGGATTTGACGTTTTTCCTGGGCGAACGCTTCACCGAGGCCGGTGAGCCCGCCGGAATAGGCGGGGCGGTCGAATTCCGCACCGACGTGTTCGACGCGGCCAGCATCGAAACGCTGATCGAGCGGCTGCAGCGGGTATTGATCGCGATCGTCGCGGATCCGGGACGACGGCTGTCGTCGGTAGGTCTGCTCGATGAGGCCGAGCAGCTTCGGCTGGACGGCTGGGGTAACCGCGCGGTGCTAGCTCAGCCGGCGGCCGCCAAGGTGTCGATTCCGGCGTTGTTTGCCGCGCAGGTGTCGCGCAGACCGGATGCGGTGGCGGTGAAATGTGGTGAGCGTTCATGGACGTACCGTGAGTTGGATGAGGCGTCCAACCGGTTGGCGCACTTGCTGTCTAGCCACGGTGCGGGTCCGGGTGAATCTGTGGCGCTGCTGTTTTCCCGGTCAGCTGAGGCCATTATCGCGATCTTGGCGGTGCTGAAGACCGGGGCGGCTTATCTGCCCATCGACCCGGCCCATCCCGCGGCGCGGATCGCGTTCATGGTTGCCGATGCGGCGCCGGTGGTCGCGATCGCCACTACTGAACTGGCCAGCCGGTTGAACGGGTGCAATCTGCCGGTGATCGAGGTCGATAGCCCTGCGCCCCAGGGTTATCCATGCACAGCGCTACCGGCACCGGCACCCGACGATATCGCCTACATCATTTACACCTCGGGCACCACGGGGAAACCCAAGGGCGTGGCCGTCAGCCACCACAACGCCACCCAGCTATTGCGGTCATGGAGTGCGGACCTGCAGCGCGAGGGTGTGTGGTCGCAGTGGCATTCGTATGCCTTCGACGTCTCGGTATCGGAGATCTTTGGCGCCCTACTGGCCGGCGGGCGGCTGGTGGTGGTGCCCGAATCGGTGGCCGCCTCACCGGACGACTTCCACGACTTGCTGGTCACTGAACGGGTCAGCGTGTTAAGCCAAACTCCCTCTGCCGTCGGCGTTTTATCGCCCATCGGGTTGGATTCGACGGCGTTGGTGGTGGCCGGTGAGGCGTGCCCGACCGAGGTGATGGATCGGTGGGCGCCCGGGCGGGTGATGGTCAACGCCTACGGCCCAACCGAGGCAACGGTGTACGCCGCGGTGAGTGCGCCTTTGACACCGGGAACGGGAACGGTGCCGATCGGTTCGCCAGTGCCGGGCGCAGCGCTGTTTGTGTTGGACGGCGGGTTGCGCCCGGTACCGGCCGGTGTGATCGGAGAGTTGTATGTGGCGGGTTCCGGTGTGGGCTGCGGATATTGGCGGCGGGCCGCGTTGACCGCGTCGAGGTTCGTAGCTTGCCCGTTCGGCGGTACGGGCGAACGGATGTATCGCACCGGGGATCTGGTGTCCTGGGGCGCCGACGGGCAACTGCGGTATCTGGGACGCATCGATGAGCAGGTCAAGATCCGCGGCTACCGCATCGAACTTGGTGAGGTGCGCGCGGCATTGGCCGCTTGTGATGGCGTCGATCAGGCCGTAGTGATCGCACGCGAAGACCGCTCCGGCGACAAACGCCTCATCGGCTATGTCACCGGTGCCGCCGACCCGGCGCAGGTTCGCCGTTCGCTGGCGGAGCGGCTACCGGCCTACATGGTCCCGGCGGCGGTGGTCGGGTTGGACGCGCTGCCGTTGACGCTCAACGGCAAACTCGACATCCGCGCCCTACCGGCACCCGATTACTGTGCTAGCCAGTATCGGGCGCCGGTCACCCCGACCGAGGAAGTCCTGGCCGGCCTCTACGCCGAGATACTCGGCCTCGAGCACGTCGGGGTGGACGACTCGTTCTTCGATTTGGGCGGGGACTCGCTTTCCGCGATGCGCCTGATCGCCGCGATCAACGCCAGGCTGGATGCGAACCTTGCGGTGCGCAGCCTGTTCCACGCGCCGTCGGTGAGCAGCCTGAGCCAGCAGCTGGACAACCACTCCAGCGAGATGGAAGTAGTTCCTGTCGAGGTTCTCAAGGAGGGTACCGGTGTTCCGCTGTTCTGCATTCATCCCGGTGGTGGAATAGGTTGGGCATACCAGGTTCTCGGCAATTACCTGGACTGCCCGATTATTGGAATTCAACAAACCCTGCAGCCTGAAGAGGCCGAACCTCGGTCAATTCGCGAGATGGCGAAAAACTATGCCGACAGAATCCTGGCAGTACATCCCAGCGGCCCTCACACCCTCCTCGGCTGGTCGTTTGGCGGTGTCGTCGCCCATGAAGTCGCCATCGAGCTCAAGCGCCGCGGATGCGCGGTCGCACGCCTCATTCTTTTGGACGCTCAACCCCGTATCGACGGCAGCGTCACCGCGCCAAGCACTGCCTTGGACCAAAAGGACATGCTGGAAGAAGTATTGCGGTTCTATGGTGTAGCCACCCCGGAACAGGATGCTCCGCTCACCTACGAGCAGCTAGAAGAACTAGTTCTGGAACGCGGGGCCGTCGAACTTCCTCAATACAAACAGCTTCTGGATTTGCTTGGCCGCAACCTCGATAACAACCTTGCGCTGCAACGAGCGCACGAACCCGGTGTCTTCGATGGCGATATGATCCTGTTTTCCGCCGCACCGGATGAACGCGATCGCAGTTCGTCTCCTCTGCGCAGCTGGCGGCCTTACGTTAGCGGCGGCATCACGGAATACTCGGTCGACTGCCGACACGAAGACATGCTGTCGGCCGAATCGCTCAGTCGCTATGGCCAACAACTCAAACTTTCATTAGTTCCTCTGCCCGTAGACAGCGCTGCCGATCGGCATGGGCCAGACCACTTTTCGCGCTCGACCACCGCGGCGGTGTCGCGACTGCAGCCGTATGCGGCGCCGGTTTTCGCCGACATGCCTGCGCTTGCCGCGCGGACCGGCGCGGTGGACCTCGGCATCGGTTATCCCGACGAGGACGGACCACCCGCGATGCTGAAGGCCGCCCAGGACGCGATTGCCGAGGGCTTCAATCAGTACCCGCCGGGAATCGGCATCGCGTCACTTCGGCGTGCCATCGCCGGACAACGCAAGCGGCACTTCGACATCGATTACAACCCGGACGGCGAGGTATTGGTCACGGTCGGCGCCACCGAGGCCATTGCGTCGGCAATGCTCGGTCTGGTTGAGCCGGGTTCGGAAGTGTTACTGATCGAGCCGTTCTACGACTCCTATTCGCCGGCGGTAGCGATGGCTGGTGCACGGAGGGTTCTAGTGCAGCTGGTGCCCGACGGTCGCGGCTTCGCTCTTGACGTCGACGCGCTGCGGCGCGCCGTGACCCCCCGGACCAGGGCCTTGATCGTCAACTCACCGCACAACCCGACCGGCATGGTGCTGACCGCAGATGAACTCACCGCCATTGCTGACATCGCCGTGGACGCCGACCTGCTGGTCATCAGCGACGAGGTCTATGAGCAACTCGTGGACCCCTGGCCCGAAGGACGTCGCCACCTCCCACTCGCCGGGTTCGACGGCATGGCCGAGCGCACGATCACCGTCTCGAGCGCGTCGAAGACGTTTAACTGCACCGGCTGGAGGATCGGATGGGCCTGCGGCCCCGCGCGGCTCATCGCCGGGTTGCGGGCGGCCAAACAGAACCTGACCTACGTGGGCGGCGCGCCGTTCGAGCATGCGGTCGCATTGGCGCTCAACACCGAGGACGACTGGGTAGCTACGCGACGCACCTTGTTGCAGGCCCGGCGAAACCGGCTGGCCACGGCGTTGACCGAGATCGGTTTCGGGGTGCACGACAGTGTGGGCAGCTATTTCCTGTGCGCTGACCCGCGTCCGTTGGGCTACCACGACAGCACGGCGTTCTGTGCGGCGCTACCCGAGAAGGTAGGGGTGGTCGCGATGCCCATGTCGGATTACTGCGATCCGGCCGCCGAGCATGCTGCAGTGTGGAATCACCTGGTGCGCTTCAACTTTGCGAAGCGCGATGAGACCCTCGATGAGGCAATCAGGCGACTAGCCATGCTCCCGGGCGGGCGCAGTTACCGACGGGCACATTCTTCGAACCGATTGTATGGCCGACACCGCAAACTTTCAGTAGAGACTTAGGCGGAGGGAAAAGCCCATGGGATTGATACCAAATTTCTATGAACTCAAAGAGACCGCCGAGGAATCCATCGACCTCCTCAGGCGTGCAGTGGCCGCACTGGAAAAGCTAGCGGCAGAACAGCAGCGAACCAATGACCTATACGCGAAGGTAAATCGGGTCTCCGTGGTGCATGCTCGAAACTCGACGAAGCTGTAGCTGGTCGATCGTGTAGCCGGACGCCGGGCCTCAATCGCGTCCCACGCGATTTCAGACGGGCCCTCTGTGAACCCCTGCCCAGCGCCAAACGTTTCTATGGTTATGGCGAGGGAGGCGAAGTGAGCGGACTCGAGAACCTGGATTTCTTCACCGACAAGTCGCTCGTCGAGGACCCCTACGACTACTACGATGCGATTCGTCGTTGCCCAGTATGGCGTGAGCCGGTGCACGGTGTGGTGATGGTGTCGGGGTACGACGAGGCCGTCGACGTGCAACGCGACCACGACCAGAACTTTTCGGTATGCAATATCGTCAGCGGACCGTGGTCGGGGATTCCGATTGAATCCGACAGCGACGACGTCTCGGAGCTGATCGAGCAGCACCGGCACAGGTTTACGTTCGGCGACTACTTCATCACGTTTGACCCTCCGAAGCACACCGCGCACCGCTCGCTGTTGAGCCGTTTGTTTACGCCGAAGCAGCTCAAGAACAACGAGGACGTCCTGTGGCGTCTTGCCGACGAGCAACTCAACCGGTTCATCGCGGAGGGTAAGTGCGAGATCGTCGTCGACTACAACTCTCCGTTCACGCTGAACGCGATTACAGACCTGCTGGACGTGCCCGAGGACGACCGTGAGCGATTCCGCCGCGCTGCACGAGCCAGCAGGCTCGAAGGCGACCGCAGCGGCTTCGTTGGCGTGAAAGAGGAGTGGTTCGTCGAGTACATCGAGGACCGGCGGCGCAATCCGCGCGACGACGTCCTCACCGAACTTGCGCTGGCAAAGTTTCCCGACGGCACGGTACCCGACGCGATTGACGTTGCCCGCGTTGCCACGTTCATGTTCGCCGCCGGCCACGGCACGACGATCGACCTACTGAGTCTGGCGATGCTGATGCTCGCGGAGCGACCGGCCTTGCAAGAGGAACTGCGGGAGGACAACTCAAAAATCCCCGCCTTCATCGAGGAGATGCTGCGCTTCGAAAGCCCGATCAAGTCGAACTTCCGGATGGCGCGAAGGACTACCAGAATCGGCGACGTCGATGTGCAAGCCGGTACCAGCGTGCTCGTGATGAACGGCGCGGCAAACCGCGATCCACGACGGTTCGACGAACCCAACGAATTCCGCCGCGACCGTCCAAACATATTGCAACACATCGCTTTCGGCCGCGGCGTCCACACGTGTCCGGGCGCCCCGATTGCACGCGCCGAAGCACGGGTGAGCTTAGAACGACTCCTTGACCGGATGGCCGACATCCGGCTTTCAGAGACCGAGCACGGACCGGCAGGCGCTCGTCGGTTCACATGGGACCGCACCCTGCTGTTCAGGCGGCTCAAGGAATTGCACATCGAATTCACGCCGGTGCACTGAGCGGATCAGCTCACGCTGCCAGGTCGCGCTGGACGTATCCGTACACTCCAACTCCGGTCAGGACCACGCCGATGAGCAGGAAAATGGTGGGCCGACCAGAAAGAAGTATGCGGCGATGGCGTTCGTGGTCTGCACGACCACGTTCGCCAGGAAACCGCCGACAACCGGCAAACGGCACGCCGGTGATTTTGGTCCCGCCCCAAACGGCGACGCCGGCCGAGCAATGCAGGGCAACGACAGGGCGCCGACCGCAGCGGCGGCGGAGGGGAGCCACCCGACGCCTACCGCGGCCAGCATCAGCCCAACACCCAGGGCCGCGACCGCAAGTCCCGTGGCGCTGGATCGCCTCGGCATCACTTGCGCCGCGAGTAGAGCTGTTGTCGCGAAAGTCAAAGCAACACATGTGATGCCGGCTGCATAGATCAGCGCCCCGGTCGGCTCAGTACGGGCCGCCAATAGACCCGCCGCGACGGCCACGCCGATTAGCGTCGCGGATCCCGCGAGCGCGGCCAGGCAGCGGACCACCACGTCGGCCATTCGCAGGCGTCCCGCAACAAGCAGATCCCAGCGCCGGCCATCCTCCTCGCCGCGGGTAATACGTGTGGCGGCCAGCATGATCCAGACGCTGACGAGCACCGAAACGGCGGGGCCGGTGCGCCACACAGTGAAGCCGCCGGGATCGTCGAGAGCTACCGGCGGGCCCGACAAGATCCGTATGGCGGGATTCTCACCGAGTGCGCGCAAACTAGGTTCATCCAGCAAGTCGCCGATCGGCCGGTATTCGCTGGCGACCAACGCCGAGATGCCCCCGCAGATCAAGGCGACCGCCATGGCACCGAGGCGAAGCTGACGCACTGCCAGCCGGCTTACCGCCCGGCTCGGCGTGGCGGTTGTCATGGTACAGCTTCGCCGTAGTAGTCGAGGAAGATCTCCTCGAGCGTCGGTTCGCGCATCGCGAGCGCGGTGACGTCGGCTGTGGCGAGCGCTCGAAGCGCGGCCACCGGCGACCCAGTCAGGTTGAACCGCAACCGGTCACCGTCCAGCTGCTTGACACCTGACACACCCGCGACGTCCGCAATGGAAGGCCGAACGCCGCGATAAGACACCTCGACTACGGTTCGGCGCAACCGGCGTAATTCGGCGATGCTGTCAATTTCGACGAGTCGCCCGGCACGCAGAATCGCGACCCGGTCGCATACGGCTTCTACCTCCGCCAACTGGTGAGAGCTGAGGAATACCGTCTGGCCTCGCTCACGTGCTTCTGCGACACAGCTGCGAAATACTCTCTCCATCAACGGGTCTAAGCCACTTGTCGGCTCGTCGAGCACTAGAAGCGCAGCCCGCGTCGCGAAGGCAGCGACAAGGGCCACCTTCTGCCGGTTGCCGGTCGAATAGGTCTTGGCCGGCTTGTCGAGCTCGAGATCGAACCGGTCGACCAGCTCGGCGCGGTACGCCGCGTCGACACCGGGGCCTACGCTGCCAAGCAGCTCAAGGATTTCGGCGCCCGTCAGTCCCGGCCACAGTGCGACATCAGCGGGCACGTATGCGATGTGACGATGGGACCGACGGACATCACCGGCAGCGCAATCGAAGATCTTGGCACCGCCCGCTGTCGGGCGAATTAATCCGAGCAGCAGGCGAATCGTCGTCGACTTGCCGGCACCGTTGGGGCCCAAAAACCCGAACACCTCGCCGGGCGCGACGGTCAAACTCAGGTTCTGGACGGCCACAACCCGGCCGAACCGCTTGGTCAGACCGTCGACACGGATAGCCGGGCGGAAAGCTGCGGGCGTCGGGGATCCCACTTCTGCAGGGTAGGTCACCCCACCTTCTCGGCAAGTCTTTTGGACGCCTCTTCCCCCATGGTGTCGGATCCGGTCCCGGCCATACGTCGAGTGAGTAGAGGCAACACCGAGAAGGGAGTACCCGCCATGTCCAACTACGTCCTGAGCTTTCGCAACCCCGGCGTCAACCCGACAGCCGAACAAGAAAATGCGTGGTCGACCTGGTTCAGCAAGATCGGCTCACACATCAGCGATTTCGGCAGCCGCGTGGGGCGCGCAGTGATGCTCGGTGAGCCTGGCGAGCCCGGTGACCAGCTGTCCGGCTACATCGTGATCACCGCCGACGACCTCGACGCTGCCGTACAGATCGCGAGCGGCTGCCCGCTGCTCGGCTACGGCGGCCGTGTCGAGGTGGGCGAGACCATCCCCGCGTAAGCCGCGAAAGTGCAACTGGCGACGGATCCAAACGAGAAACTTGCTCGCCAGCTGGTAGCGGGTCGCGGTCGTTTCGCTGATTCCTCTGCGCTCCGCCAACGTCAACCCCATTCACCGGGCATGCGCGCATTTTCAATGAGGCAACGAAGTCGATGGAGCGGTGTAGAATCGAATGTATGTTCGATATCGACGCATCGGCTCAGCTCAGCACCTGTTTTGCTAACGCGGACGACGCCGGTGTGGTCGACGCGATCACGTCGGCGGCGCGGGCGCAGAGCGCGATGTGCGGGCGGGAGTTGGCCGCGATCGGTGAGTTGTACGCGCGGCGCGCGCCTGAGGACGATGTCGACCGGGAAAGCTGGGCCATCGACGGGCATGAAAACGTGGTGGCCGAAGTGGCCGCCGCGTTGGGGATCAGCCGTGGCCGTGCCCGCGGGCGGCTGCGGTATGCGATCGCGTTGCGTGAGCGGCTGCCCCTGGTGGCCGAGGCTTTTGCGGCGGGGGCTATCGATTTTCGGGTGATGGCGGCGGTGGTGTGTCGCACCGAATTGGTGCAGGAGCCGGCATTGATCGCCAAGATCGATGCCGCGATCGCGCGCCATGGGCACAAGTGGATGCGCCTATCGGAGCCCAAGCTCTTCGAGCGCATCGATATGTGGGTAGTCCGATTTGATCCGGCCGCGCAGCGGGTGCCCGGGGAGCGCAACCAGGATCGTTATGTCGAAATCGGGCCCGTCGAAACGGGATTGGCCGGAATCTGGGCCCAGGTTCAGGCTCACGACGGCGCCGCGTTGGATCACAAGCTCGATGCGCTGGCCGCCACGGTGTGCCGGAACGATCCGCGCACCAAGGCGCAGCGACGTGCCGATGCGCTGGGTGCCCTGGCCGCCGGATTAGACGTAATGCGGTGCGCGTGTGGATCTGCGGATTGTGCTGCGGCAGCGCGGAATCCAGGCACAAGCGTGATGATCCATATGTTCGCCGATCAGTCCTCCGTGGAAGGTGAATCGCAGGCACCGGGTTTCCTGCCGGGGTTTGGACCAGTTCCCGCACCGGTGCTGCGCAACCTGGCGGCTACCGCCAAACTCAAGCCCGTCGTGAAGCCGTCGGCTGACCCGGAGCCGGGGTATCGTCCGTCGACGGCGTTGGCCGAGTTTGTACGGCTGCGGGATTTGACGTGCCGCTTCCCTGGCTGCGATCTGCCGGCCGAATATTGCGACATCGACCATACGATCCCATTTCCTCTTGGTCCCACGCATCCGTCGAACCTCAAGCTGCTGTGTCGTTACCACCACCTTTTGAAGACCTTCTACACCGGCTGGGTCGATCAGCAACTCAGCGACGGCACCGTCATGTGGACGGCTCCAACCGGCCACACATACACCACCACCCCCGGCGGCGCTGTGTTCTTCCCGATGTTGGCCGACTCCACAGGCGAATTGGTGTTGCCTACAGCGACAAAGCCGCCCGGCGAGAACCGCGGACTGATGATGCCCGCCCGGAAACGAACCCGCGCCGAGGAACGCGCCTCCCGGATCGCCGCCGAGCGTCGCATCAACGAAGAACGCCTTGCCGAAGAACGGCGAAAACGCGCCGCCTGGATCGCCGCCAATTACGAGCCGCCGCCCTTCTAATACGCGATTTCGCTGATGTTCTGCCCTCCCGGTGGCGGCATGCTGGCTACCATGAGCGAACTGCCGCTGAACTGGAGTGAGTTGGGCGTGAGGGAGCTGCCGACCGGAACGGTGACGTTGCTGCTTGCCGACGTCGAAGGCTCCACGCAGCTCTGGGAAACCCAACCCGACGAAATGACCGACGCCGTCGCGCGCTTGGATCACACTCTGTCGGATGTCATCTCGGCTTACAACGGGGCGCGCCCCGTCGAGCAGGGCGAGGGCGACAGCTTCGTAGTCGCATTTTCGCGCGCCAGCGACGCTGTCGCGTGCGCCCTCGCATTGCAGCGAGCACCATTGGCGCCAATCCGGTTACGCATCGGCCTGCACAGCGGCGAGATCCAACTGCGCGACGAGGGCAACTACATCGGCCCGACCATCAACCGCACCGCACGAATCCGCGACTTGGCGTACGGCGGTCAAACCGTGCTCTCCGGCGTCACCGAGGCCCTGGTCATTGATCGACTACCGCCCGATGCCTGGCTGACAGATCTGGGCAGCTATCCACTGCGTGGCCTGCCGCGACCGGAACGGGTGGTGCAACTGTGCCATCCGGACATCCGCAACGAATTTCCAGCCCTACGCACTCCAAGTACTGTTGCATCACAGCATCTTCCGGTGCAGCTGACCAGCTTCATCGGACGCACGCATCAAATCCACGACGTACGAAAGATACTCACGGAGAACCGGCTGGTTACGCTGACGGGCGCTGGTGGCGCCGGCAAGACCCGCCTTGCGATCCAAATCGCGGCGCACATGGCAGGTGAGTTCGGCGACGGCGTCTGGTATGTCGATCTGGCGCCGATCACCGACCCCGAACTGGTGCCCGTCGCCACCGCGCGAGCATTGGGGCTTCCTGATCAGCCTGGCCGATCCACCATGGACACCCTGATCCGGTCGATCAGGGACCGTCAGATGCTGGTGGTGCTCGACAACTGCGAGCACCTACTCGACGCGACCGCAGCATTGATGATCGACCTGCTCGGCGCCTGTCCCAACCTGACGTTGTTGGCGACGAGCCGAGAGCCGATCGCCGTCGACGGCGAGGTGACCTGGCGGGTGCCGTCACTGTCGCTAGCCGACGAGGCCATGGACCTGTTCGCTGACCGCGCGCGGCGGGCGAAGCCGGATTTCCGTACCACCCAGGGCAATACGCACTGCATCGAAGAAATCTGCCGGCGCCTCGATGGCATGCCGCTAGCTATCGAACTCGCGGCTGCCCAAGTACGCGCGTTGTCTCTCGATGAAATCCTGGATGGTCTGCATGATCGATTCCGGCTGCTGACCGGCGGCGCGCGCCGCGCCGTTCGTCGACAGCAGACACTGCATGCGTCGGTCGACTGGTCACACACCCTGCTCACCAAACCCGAGCGGGTGTTGTTTCGCCGACTCTCGGTGTTCATGGGGGGCTTCGACCTCGAGGCAGCGCAGGCGGTGGCAAGCGGCGGTGACGTCAAGGCTCATCAAGTCCTCGATCAGCTCACGCTACTGGTCGACAAGTCGCTCGTCGTCGCCGAAAACGCAACAGGCCGAACACGATACCGGCTGTTGGAGATGGTACGGCAGTACTCGCTGGAGAAGCTCGCGGAGTCGGGCGAAGCGGATGCAGTGCGCATCCGTCATCGCGACCACTACACGGCCCTAGCGGCCACGCTTGACGATCCGAGCCGCGATAGCCACGACCAGATGCTGGAAAAGGCCGAAACCGAAATCGACAATCTGCGGGCCGCTTTCGCATGGAGCCGCGAATACGGCGATATCGATCAGGCTTCCGCGCTGGCATCGTCGCTGATATCGCTGTGGCAGGCGCGCGGCCGCATCGTTGAAGGAGCGACCTGGTTCGACGCGGTCCTTGGCGATGGAAACGCGGCTAGCGCCGAGGTAGCCGGCGCGGTACGCGCCCGGGCCCTGGCGGACAAGGCTTTGCTCGACGCGTGGGGCATCGCACCGGCCAGCCTTGATCAGGCCGAGGAAGCCGTCGCGATCGCGCGTGACATCAATGATCCCGCGCTGCTAGCACGGGCGCTCACCACCTGTGTGGGCATTGCTGCCTACAACCTGGAGGTGGCACGGCCGTATTTCGCCGAGGCGATCGACCTGGCCCGCGCGCTCGGTGACCGATGGAGGTTGAGCCACATCCTGGGCTGGCAGGCGTACGCCGCATTCATGGCGGGTGATCTAGTCGCGGCCGACGCTATAGGTGAAGAGGGCCGCGAACTCGCCGATTCGATCGGCGATCACTTCAGCTCACGATTCTGTCGTAATTGGACCCACACGGCGCGCTTCTTGCAGGGTGATCTGGCCGCGGAGGCTTCGCGCTCGCGGGAGATGGTAGCCGAGGCCGACGAGTCTGCAGATCTACTCAATCGCTTTCTCGCCCTACAGGAACTGAGTTGGGTTGCGGCTTATCAGGGCAGGACGAGCCAGGCGCAAGACGCTGTCGACGCGCTCATCGAGTCAGCGGCCGCGATAAGCAGGGTGCACGAAGGGGTCGCCTACATGGCCGCAGGCCTAGTGGCGATGGCGCGGGGCGACGTTGTAGCAGCCAAAAACGCCCATGAAGTGGCGTGGCAGCACATGAGTTTTCATGAGGTATCGGCCATATTCCTTTGGCGCAGGGCGGAGGCCGCACTGGCAGCCGGCGATCCCATGGCCGCACAAGAGTGGGCCGACGACGCCCTCTCGTCAACGACCGGATGCCACCGGATGATGGGGCTGGCAGCACGTGCTCGCATAGCCATTGCCCAAGCAGAGTCGCAGTCTGCCGACCGCGATCTCCACGACGCGCTTGCGATTGCCGCCGAGTTCGGGGTGCAGACGGGTGTGCCGGAAATCTTCGAGTGTCTTGCCTTCGTGGCGTATCAAGCCGAAAGCCATCAGGAAGCTGCCCGTCTCTTCGGAGCGGCCGACGGGATCCGGCAACGCATCGGCGCAGTTCGTTTCAAGATCCACGACGCCGATTACGAAGAATGGGTAAACGCGCTACTTAATTCGATGGACGCCAACGACTTTGGCACAGCATGGGCCGAGGGAACTGCATTGTCCACCGAGCAAGCGATCGCGTACGCCCAGCGCGGCCGCGGCGAACGCAAGCGCCCGTCGAACGGCTGGGCCTCGTTGACTCCGGCCGAACTCGACGTCGCCCGGCTCGTCAGCGAAGGGCTGGGCAATAAGGACATCGCCACACGGCTTTTCGTCTCACCGCGGACCGTGCAAACCCACCTCACGCACGTCTACACCAAGCTGGGCCTCAGCTCGCGTGTGCAACTCGCCCGGGAAGTTGCGCGCAGAACTATCGCGTGATCGTCGCCGCGTCGCGCACCAGCGCGCACAGCTGCCAACGCCCGGGCACACCCTTGAGTACGTGTTCGCCGCGGTCGGCGAATCTGCGCCGCGAGCCGGTGACGATGTCGCGCACCGTCGACGACACCAACACCTCGCTGGGGCCGGCCAAAGCGGCGACGCGCGCACCGATGTGCACGGCCATGCCGGCAACGTCGGCGCCACGCACCTCCACCTCGCCGGCGTGGATGCCCACCCGCACCTCGATACCGAGCACCCGTACGGCGTCGACAATCGCGTCCGCACAAGCAATCCCGGCGCTGGGGCTGGTAAACGTCGCGACGAACCCGTCGCCGGCGGTGTTCACTTCTCGGCCGCCGAACCGCTCCAGCTCGTGGCGAATGATGGTGTCGTGGTTGTCGAGCAGATCGCGCCAGCGACCATCGCCGAGAGCAGCCGCACGCTCGGTCGAGCCGACGATATCGGTGAAAACGATTGTAAGAAGCACACGTTCGGCGTCGAATCCGCTGCGTACGCCGGTGATGAACTCCTCGATCTCGTCGAGCATCGGCGCGGTGTCGCCCACCCAGTACAGCGAATCGATGCCGGGCAGCTCGACAAAACGTGATCCCGCGATGTGCTCGGCCAGGTAGCGACCATGACCAACCGGAATGAATCCCACGTCTCTGCGATGCAGGATCAACGTCGGGGCGGCGATGCATGCCAGCCTGTCGCGCACATCGGCGTCGATCACCACCTTGGTCGCAGCACGGGCCATGCTCGGCGATGCCGCACGGTTACCGGCGAGATCCCACCACGCGCGGAACGCGTCGTCGCGGGCAACGCTCGGCGCAACGTTGCCCAACACGTCGAAGCCCTGCTCGACGGCGTCGGGCTCCGTGCCCACTGTCATGAACTGACTGGCGGCACCTAACTGCGCACCCACCGGATAGTCGGGCGCTCGAAGCACTCGCGCTGCGCCGTTGACGATCACCAGGCTGCGAACTCGCTCCGGGTAATCGGCGGCAAGCACGATACCGACCATCGCGTTGAAACTCGGTGCGAAGATCGCCGCCTGCTCGCACCCGGCCGCATCCATGACCGCGATCGCATCCTCGGCCCAGAACCGCGGGCCCAGCATGTCGGGTGATGGGATTCGTGACGACAGGCCCATTCCGCGGAAGTCGAAGCGGATGACGCGGCTGAACGAGGCCAGGCGCCGGTGGAAGCGGTACATCGACGGCTCGGCGTCGATGGTGTCGATGGGGATCGACGGCCCCGGCACCACCAACAGGTCGATCGGGCCGTCGCCGAACACCTGATAGGCGATGTCCAACCCCAGCTCTGCGTCGCCACAGCTGGCGTAGCGAGTTCGCGGAGCCTGCACCACGGCCACAGGCTAGTTCAGAGACCCGACAGCAGTCTGCTCAGTCCCGAACCGGATGCCGGTCGCGTCCCGGCCGATCGCGGTGAGCAGCGCAACCGTGACCAGCACCGGCCCAATGGTCGCGGCCAAGGCAAAGGGATAGCCGTGGGAATCGGCCAGCCGTTCCTGAATCGGCAGATTGAATGCGGCCAGCAGGTTTCCCAACTGATAAGTCACGCCGGGGTAGAAGCCACGGATCGCGTCCGGCGACATCTCGGTCAAGTGCGCCGGGATGACGCCCCAGGCGCCTTGCACCACGACCTGCATCAGGAACGCACCGAGGCACAGCATGGCCGCGGTCCGCGAGTACGCGAACAACGGCACGATCGGCACTCCCAGCACCGCACAGAACACCACCGTGTAACGACGGCCCAACCGTTGGGAGAGCGTGCCGAAGGTCAGGCCGCCGACAATGGCACCGACGTTGTAGATCACCACGATCGACTTGGTCGTCGCGGGGGACAGGCCCGCACCGGCCGACAGGAATGTCGGGTAGACGTCCTGGGTGCCGTGACTCATCCAGTTGAACGCGGTCATCAGCAGCACCAGGTAGACGAACCGCCGCACAATCGAAGCGTCGGCCAGAACGTCGCGAATCCTGGTGTGAGTCAATCGCATCCGGTCCTGCGTGGCCTCCCACACCTCGGATTCCCTGACCCGGTAGCGGATGATGAGACTGACCAGGGCCGGGATGATGGACAGTCCGAACAGCCAGCGCCACGACAACCCCAGCCAGTTCATCACCACCAGCGACGCCACCGTTGCCAGCAGATAGCCGAATGCGTAACCCTCTTGCAGCAGACCGGAAAAGAAACCGCGTCGCTGCACTGGAACCTTCTCCATTGCCAGCGCGGCCCCGAGCCCCCATTCGCCGCCCATCCCTATGCCGTACAGCAGCCGAAGGATAACCAGCACAGTGAAATTGGGCGCGAACGCACACAAAAATCCGACCACGGAATAGAACGTGACGTCGACCATCAACGGTAGCCGCCGTCCCACCCGGTCGGCCCACAGCCCGAACAGCAGTGCACCCACCGGGCGCATGACGAGGGTAGCCGTCGTCAAAAATGCAACTTCAGTCTTGGTGTGGTGAAAGGTTTTTGCGATATCGGCGTAGACCAGCACCACCAGGAAGTAGTCGAACGCATCCATCGTCCAGCCCAGCAACGCCGCGACGAATGAATTGCGCTGGTCGGCCGTGAGCCGTTGTGCACTCACTTCTTCTCGGCGCTGTCCCACACCTCGATGATGGTGCGCAGAATCTCCTCGGCGCGGCCCAACCCGGCGAGATGGCTTTCGCCGGGCAGGTGATACAACTCCGCGTCGGGCAGCCTGTCGACGACGTGTTGTCCATGGGAGAACGGAACAATGTGGTCGCGGTCGCCGTGCCACCACCGCACCGGAACCTTGACCTGCTCGAGCCGAAATCCCCAGTCGCGGGCGAATACTACGACGTCGGCGAACGGGGCGGCGAGCTGCTTTCGGCTGCCGTTGAGCAGATCGTCGAGGAACATCGCCTTGAACTCCGGTCGGACCAGCAGGCGCCGATCGGCTTCCGGAGAGATCCGCGCATACAAATAGAGGGCGGGCTCGGCAACCGGCCGCAGCATCCGGATGAAACCGACCGCCGCCAACCGGATCGGCAGTCCGGCCACCGTGAGCAACGGCGCCACGAGTGTCCCGAGTGCCATCACGCCGCCGCCGATGGCATCCGCGCCGGTGGTCGGCGCGACGCCACCGAGCACCCCGACCGTCACCACGCGGTCCGGCATCGCCGCCGCGCAGCCGAGCGTGTACGGCCCGCCGCCGGAAAGGCCGATGACCGCCATCTTGTCGATGCCGAGCGTGTCCGCGACAGTGCGCAGGTCGTCGGCGAATGCGACGACGGTGTCGTACTGGTAGGGCGTGGAGGAGCCGATCCCGGGCCGGTCGACACCGATCAGCCGGATGTTGTTCTCCTCGGCGTAGACCCGCGCCTCGGTGGGAATCTGCCGACGGGCGCCCGGGGTCCCGTGCAGCCAGAAGATGGCCCGCCCCTGTGGGTCGCCGAATTCGGCGAACCCGAGTTGGCGGTCATCGCCGACAGCGATGTTGCCTTCCAGCTTGGGGCGAGCGATAGCGATAACCATGACCAGAGTGTTTCATGTGCGGTGTACGTCGAACCGCAGATTGCGGTAGGAGCGGAGCAAACATGCGAATCATCGACGCCGACGGCCACGTCGCCGAGAATCCGTCGCTTGCGATCGAAGCGATGAAACGCTGGCCCGAGCACGTCACCACGAGCACCGACGGGCGACCGCGACTGCGAATCGAGGGCCGCTACTACCCCGAGGACCAGGGACCGGGCGCCGGAGTGCCCGTCGAGCATGGGCTGAGCACGGCGGCGGGCCTCAACTGCAGGTCAGCCGACGGTGTCCTCGGCGACGCCGACCGCGACCACATCGACACGATGGTGCTCTATCCCAGCCTCGGCCTGTGCGCGCCGACCCTCGAGGATCCCGAGTTCGCCGCCGGGTTCGCGCGGCTCTACAACCAGTGGGTGGCCGACTACTGCCGCCCGACGAACGGCCGGTTGCGAGGCGTCGCGGTGACTCCGATCGAGCACGGGCAGGTGGCCGTCGACATCATGCGCGAGGCCAAGGATCTCGGGCTGGCTGCCACGCTGCTGCCGCCGGCGCTGAAGACCCGCAACCTCGACCACCCCGACCTCGATCCGTTCTACGCCGCCGCGGTCGACCTCGAGATGCCGCTCGGCATCCACGGCGTGCCGGGTTTCCACCTACCGAAAATCGGCGTCGACCGTTTCACGAATTACATTCAGGTGCACTGCATCAGCTTCCCGTTCGACCAGATGACGGCGATGACCGCGCTGGTATCGGGTGGCGTCTTCGACCGGCACCCGGATTTGCGGGTGGCGTTCCTGGAGGCGGGCGTGGGCTGGGTGCCGTTCTTCATCGACCGATTGCATGAACACTTCGAGAAACGCGGCGACTGGATCGAGGGCGGCTGGCAGCGTGATCCGCAGGAGTACCTGCAGGCCGGCAACATCTGGGTGACCTGCGAGCCCGAGGAGCCGATCCTGCCCGGGGTGATCGATGTGCTCGGCGCCGACTTCATCATGTTCGCCAGCGACTACCCGCACTGGGACGGCGAATGGCCGGAGAGCACCAAGCATCTGCGCACCCGGCCCGACATCAACGACGACGCCCGCGCCAAGATCGGCGGACTCAACGCCCAACGTTTCTACGGTCTCGATTGATGCGGGTTGCGACACGGTCACGGATTCATACCTATCCCGGCTCAGCGGTCACAGCAACCACATTGATCACTATCGTCACATGAGCCAGCTGTGGATGCCAACTCGGCGTCCTGCCACGCGGAAAGGTGTGACGTGTCGCCGGTTCCTCGGATCGTGTCGCTATCGGTGGTGTCGGCGGCCGTAGTCGGACTCATTCTTCCGGTCGGCCTCGCGCCGCCCGCGGCTGCTTTGCCATGCAGCGCCCCCGAAGCGAACGTCGAGCCGCCTCCCATGACTCCGGTGGTGCCGATGCCGGCGCCGGTCGTGCGGCCACCGACGGGGCGCAAGCCGCGCGGCGCCAATGAGCAGGCGCCGCTGCCCAGACTGGGACCGCTGATTTCGTCGTTGCTTCACCCCGGCGGCCGTGCACCGGTGCGACAGCAGGCGGCGGTGGTGCCACCCGGACCCGGCAACCCACAGCCGCAACCGAATGCGGCTCAGCCAGTTCCCAATGCGGCCCCCGAGCAGGCACCGCCGGACGCAGCGCCGCCCGCGGGGATCGCGGGGGCCCCGACATCACTCGTCGAGTGGGTGACCGGGCCGAACGGGCCGAACCAGACACTTCAACGTTTCGGGATCTCGGGGACCGATCTCGGAATCCTTTGGGACAACGGCGATCCCGCCAACCATCAGGTCTTGATGGCGTTCGGTGACACGTTCGGTTATTGCAGCGTGAAGGGCCAGCAGTGGCGGTACAACACGTTGTTCCGCAGCTCGGACCGCAATCTGTCCGACGGAATCGCTGTGGCGCCGGGCGTGGTCAACGACAGATACTCCGGATCGCCGGTTTGGCAAACGGGCATGTCCAAACAGGTCATCAACAGCATCAAGGCGGCGCCACACGAGACCGGGATCATTCCCACCGCCGGCATATCGGTCGGCCGCACCCAGTACATCAACTTCATGTCGATCAGGGAATGGGGCCGCGACGGCGAATGGTCGACGAACTACTCGGCGATCGCGATGTCTCCCGACAACGGCCAGAGCTGGGGGGTATACCCGGGAACCGTCCGCTCCGTCTCGCCGGAGAGCGTTCCGGGCGCCCGGTACGTCCCTGGGAATGAGAATTTCCAGATGGGCGCGTTCATGCGTACCGGCGACGGTTACGTCTATTCGTTTGGGACGCCAGCCGGCCGCGGCGGTTCGGCGTATCTGGCCCGGGTTCCGCAAGGGTTTATCCCGGATGTCACCAAATACCAGTATTGGAACGGCGATTCGAACTCGTGGGTCCCGAACAACCCGGGAGCGGCCACCCCGGTTATCCCGGGCCCGGTCGGCGAAATGTCTGCGCAATTCAACAACTATCTGAAGCAGTACTTGGTGCTTTACACCAACGGTGCCAACGACGTTGTGGCACGGACCGCCCCGGCTCCGCAGGGACCGTGGAGCCCAGAGCAATTGCTGGTCTCGTCCTTTCAGGTGCCGGGCGGCATCTACGCGCCGATGATGCATCCCTGGTCGACGGGCAAGGACCTGTACTTCAACCTGTCGCTGTGGTCCGCCTACGACGTGATGTTGATGCACACCGTGCTGCCGTAGGGGTTCGCGAGGTCTCTCGCGGCTAGCGCTAATCGGGCACCGCATATTGTTGCCTCGGCATCGTTACCGATACTCTCGTCCGTGCAGTCGACGACGGACACCGAACAGAATTGAGGGGCCATGGGCGAATTCGATCCGAATGAAGGCGAAGCGCAAGTCATTGTCAGCCTTGCCGAAGCCGCGATGCACATGTACCGGGCTGCCATTGATTCGTTGCCCTTTCCCGAGGACAAGAAGTTCCAGAAACGGGCCGAGGTGGTTCTTTCCGGTCTGCGGAAACTGCGCGCTGGTTTGACTGATGCAGCAACGCAAAGCAGGTCCACATCCTCGGTCATCGTGGCGCTCAGCGATGTCCGGCGACGCTACGACGACCTGATGGCACGCGCCGCCTCTGCGCCCGGGTCGAGTCTCGGCCAGCAGCTCTACACCGCACGAATCCGCGCCAAGTTGTCGGCCGAGGAAGCGGCCCGCGGCGTCGGACTCCGTCCCGAACTTCCGGACGAGCTGGAGGCGGGCGCGACTCCCACCGAGGAAGAGGTCGTGAAAGTCCACCAGCTGATCGCCGCGCTGCGCGAGGTGGTCGGCGACGACCCCATCGAGCAGCCGGTCGAGACGCATCTCAACGGCTGGGACGAGGAACTGACCGTCAACGGCGCCGAACACGACGAGGCTGAGGCGGCGGCGCACTGACGCTGCTGGCGCGCCTACCTCGGATACGGTCTGGTTTCGCGACGGCGTCATAACCCGGCTGCCCGAGGTAGGCAAGCTGCCGCTGCTGGACGCGATCGTGCTGTCCCACATGCACGGCGATCGCTGGGATGCCCAAGGTCGTTCCGGTGCACTTCGGCGACTACACGCTGTTCGCTTCGCCGCTTTCAGGGCGCGAAGCGAGCCGGAAGATCAGCGGATGGTTAGACCGGTCAGCGCCCTGCCGATGACGAGTCGCTGGATTTCGCTGGTCCCTTCGAAGATCGTGAAGATCTTGGCGTCTCGATGCATCCGCTCGACGGGATAGTCACGGGTGTAGCCGTTGCCGCCGAGAATCTGGATGGCTTCATCGGTGACGTAGACGGCCGTCTCGCTGGCGTACAGTTTGGCCATCGAGCCCTCGGCTGAGCTGAACGACTTGTTGTTCCGCTGCATCCAGCCGGCCCGCCACACCAGCATCCGGGACGCGTCGATGCGGCTCTTCATGTCGGCGAGCTTGAACGCGATGGCTTGGAATTCGGCGATCTTCTTGCCGAATTGTTCGCGCTGGCAGGCATATTCCAGCGCGTACTCGTAGGCGGCGCGCGCGATACCCAATGCCATTGCGCCCACCACCGGGCGTGTGCGCTCGAACGTCATCATCGCGGCCTGGCTGGAAGTGCGTTCGCCCGAACGGATTTTCGCCAGTCGCCGCTCGAAACGTTCTCTGCCGCCGAGGATCAATTCACCGGGAATGTGGACGTCGTCGAGCACGACCTCGGCGGTGTGGGACGCGCGAATACCGTGCTTCTTGAACTTCTGGCCCTGCGAGAGGCCTTTTGTGCCGGGCGGCACGATGAAGGTGGCCTGACCGCGGGTGCCCAGCTCGGGGTCCACCGACGCAACCACCACATGTACGTTGGCGATCCCGCCATTGGTGGCCCAGGTTTTGGTGCCGTTGAGCACCCATTCGTCAGAGGCCTCGTCGTAGACGGCCCGGGTGCGCACCGCTCCGACGTCGGACCCGGCCCCGGGCTCCGACGAACAGAACGCGGCGAGCTTCGGGTCGTCAGGAGTGCCGAACATCTGCGGCAGCCACTCGGCGAGTTGCTGCGGAGTGCCGTTGGCCGCCAACGCCGCTGCGGCCAATCCGGTGGCCAAGATCGACAACGCGATGCCGGCGTCACCCCAAAACGTTTCCTCGAACACCGTTAGCAGCCCGAGCCCGCTCGGCTCGGCCGCCATCTGCGCGAACAGATCTGGGGTGTATAGCCCGATCTTCGCGGCCTCCTGGATGATCGGCCACGGCGTCTCCTCGCGCTCGTCCCACTCAGCTGCCGCCGGCCGGATGACCGATTCGGCGAACTCGTGTACCCAATCGCGGACGTGCACGACCTCCTCGGGCAGTTCCAGCGAAAACGTGGCGTCCATCAGGGCTCCTATCGGGCGGGCGGGCACGCGCCAGTGTAGACCGACGGCGCATACAGTAAACGCTTGTATACTCAACACACAAATCGCCGGTGCCGAGACGTGCAGATGGTGGGGGTGACGATGCAGCGCAGCGACATCCGCGCAGTTGGCGAGTTGGCCGGGGAGGCGTCCGCAGTCGTGACGACGCTCGTGCGGGGGATGCACGCCGGGATCGCCGAGCGTGTGTTCGCGTCGATTGGGCCGTCGTCGGCGCCGACCAGGGCGGTGCACAACGCCCTCGCGCACACCATCTATCGCGGTGTGGACGGTGGCATCCGTGGCGCCGCCCGCGCGGCGAGCGCGATCGCCTCCGAGGTGTGGGGCGACGACGGCCACGATGAGCTTGTAGCGCGCCGCAGAATCGCCAAGGCCGTCGCAGCTGTCAACGGGCTGTATGGCGACCAGCTGGCCGAGCACGGAAACAAGTTCGCCGACGAGATGCAAATCCGTCACTGCGGCAACCCAATTCCCGTCAAAGCCGAGTCGATGGCCACAGCGTTCCCGACGGCCACCGGCCGCGTCGTCGTCTTCCTGCACGGCTGGTGCCTGACTGAGTGGTCGTGGTCTCGCGCACCGCGAGAGGGCGACGACGGACGCAGCTACGGCGAGCGTCTCCGCGACGATCTCGGATTGACGCCGGTTTACCTGCGGTACAACACCGGGCTGCACATATCGGCGAACGGCCGCACGCTCGCCGGCTTGCTGAACCGCCTGCACACGCAATGGCCCGTTCCCGTCGACGAGCTCGTGCTGGTGGGCCACTCGATGGGCGGTCTGGTGATCCGCAGCGCTTGCCATTACGGCGCGCAGCAACAACATCGGTGGACCGACGCGGTGAGTCATGTTGTGTGCCTTGGCTCACCGCATCTGGGCGCCGATTTGGAAAAGGGCGTCAACGTTGCGTCGTGGGCGATGGCCCGGCTGCCCGAAACACGTGCGATTGCAGGCTTTTTGAACACCCGCAGTGCAGGGGTCAAAGACCTGCGCTTCGGCTCCTGTGTCGACGAGGACTGGTGCGATGCCGATCCGGATGAGTTTCTTCGGGATCGTTGCCGTGAGGTGCCGTTTCTTCCCGGCGCCACCTATCATTTCGTGGCCACGACTTCTGCGCCGCCGTTGGTCGGAATGGTCGCCGGCGACTATCTGGTGCGGCCGACCAGCGCCTCAGGCCGCGGAAAGTCGCGGTCGATTCCGTTCGAACCCGAGCACGGGGTCACCCTCGCCGGATTGCATCATTTCGACTTGCTGAATCATCCGCAGGTCTACGCAAAGCTACGTGACTGGATAGCTCAGCGTTAGCGCAGGATCCCGGCTGCAGCAGCGATGCGGGCGGCCACGTCGGCCGCGACGGCCAGCGTGTCGCGGTCCTGGCCCGCCGAATAGCGGTCTGCGACAGGGTCGTAGCTGGCGCCGGCGATCGAGCCGTGGTCGGCGGCGAGCTCGACCAACTCCACCGGCCAGTCGTTCTGCTCGAGCGCCAAAGCGAACTCACGGCTGGCTTCGACCGGAACGGCGTGGTCTGCAACGCCGTGCAGCAACGTGAACGGCGAGCGGTTCTGTGCATCGGGCAGCCATGCGGCCGGCTGCTTTCCGGTAATCGGGTCGGGCACCATGAACGCCCCGGCCAAGCAGACGGTGTGTGCGAAACGCAGGCCGTAGCGGTCTGCCCGTGCTGTCAGCCCGGCCGCAGCGGCGCCGCCCAGCGACCATCCCACGACCACAAGCTCGTCGGGCTCCGTGACTCGCTGGCGGGCGAACTCCACCGAGCGGATCAGATCGTCACGGCCACCGTCGTCGGCGTGGGAATTCCAGTCGGGTGCCACCACCGCCAGCCCGTGGCCGGCCACCAGCTCGGCCAATGGGCGAACGGCAGCGCGGGCGTTGCTTTGCTGCCCGTGCCACAGCAGCACAGTCCGCCGGTCCGCATCGCCAACCAGGTCAACGAGCCTGCCGGGTGCGTATTCGACGGTTTCCATGCCGCGATCAGGACTTCGGCGGTTGCGCTCCGTTGAGAATGCCGTTGAGAATGTCCATTCCCGCCTTGGTTTCGGCAGGCGACCGGCCCGTATCGGGAGTCGCCGAGTCGTTCTTCTGCCAGGGCTGGCAGCCGTCGGTCTTGAACGCTTTGTCAGTGGCCTCGATCTGCACGACCTGAGGCTTCTTGGTCATCGCGCTGTCGAGGATCTCGTTACCGTCGTCGCCGCTGCCGAGCCGCTTCCAGTAGCACGCGCCCTTGTTGACCGGGCCCGCCGACGTGTAGACGCCGGGGGCGATGTCCGTGCCCACGACATACTTGCCGTCGTGGTCGATGGTCGTTTTCGGCTGCCCCTGAGCCTGCGGTTGCCCGGGCGGAGGCTGCGCCGGACCGGGACCAGGTCCCGGTTGCTTGGGACCCGGCTGGTGCGGCTGCGGGGACGGCGTCGGGTCGGCGGCCGCAACGCCGGAGGTCACGCCCCAACCCGCGAGAAGAAGCGCCGCGGCGGCAAGCGCTAATGGTTTTGACCTCACGACCAGCAGCATACCGAGAAACGTGTGGCGGCGCGGTGGCCTGCGACGTTACGCGGTCTTGTTCAGCAGCGGCATCAGCAGCCGGCGGCGCGCGGAGATGGCATCGGCGAAGCAATGCAGCGCTTCGTGCACCGACTCGGCGGTGGGGAACATGCCGTCTTCATTGGTGATCTGCAGCACTCGGCTGACCGCCGGACTTGCGATCAGTGCCCACTCGACTCCAGCGGCGCGGCAGTCGTCGTCGATGCGGTACAGCAGGCGAATGCCTTCGGAGGCCAGGCAATCCACGCCGCTCAAATCCAGAACGATGGGCTTGTCGGGCAGAACGAAATGCCTGCTGTACTCACTGACCCGCTCGACGTTCATCGCGTCGACCGCACCGCTGATCGTCACCACGGTCGCCAGGTGGCGGCACTGCGCGCGAACCTTTGCACCACCGCAGTCGATCACCGGACTGCCGTAGCGCGGCGTGACGTAGGAACCTGACGTACCAAGCGATTCGGTCATGAGCGGCCTCACTTCTCAATCAGGTTGCTGAAATACACGGCCAAGGAATTGACCTCAACCTGATCGCGACGCTAATGGGCTACTCTAAGGTCACCGGGTGCAACGCTTAATACTTTGCTAAGAAAGAACTTTCGGGTAGCACACCGAAACGCTGGCGCAGCCGCAACCTTGTCGAGGAGGACGTCTGGTTCGTGAACGGCACGGCACCCCGCGAGCCTGCTTAGCTCACGGGGTGCCGCTGGTTTAGACGCCGATCAGGCGAGGTCGAACCGGTCCAGGTTCATCACCTTGTTCCACGCGGCCACGAAGTCGACCACGAACTTCTCCTGCGCGTCGTCGGCGCCGTAGACCTCGGCGAGAGCCCGCAGCTGCGAGCTCGAGCCGAACACCAGGTCCGCCGCCGTCGCCGTCCACTTGAGGTCACCGGTGGCGCGGTCGCGACCCTCGTAGACGTTCTCGGTCGACTGTGACGGCTTCCATTCGGTGCCCATGTCGAGCAGGTTGACGAAGAAGTCGTTGGTCAACGTCTCGGGCCGGTCCGTGAAGACGCCATGCTTGGTTTGGCCGTAGTTGGCGCCCAGTGCCCGCATGCCGCCGACCAAGACCGTCATCTCCGGTGCCGTGAGGTTCAGCATGTAGGCGCGGTCCACCAGAAGGGTCTCCGGCGACAACTTCTCGCCGCGTCGCAGATAGTTGCGGAACCCGTCGGCCTTCGGTTCGAGCACAGCGAACGACTCCACGTCGGTCTGCTCCTGCGTGGCGTCGGTGCGCCCGGGCGCGAACGGCACCGTGATGTCGAACCCGGCCTTTTTCGCCGCCTGCTCGACGGCCGCGCAGCCGCCCAGCACGATCACGTCGGCGAGCGAGACCTTCTTGCCGCCGGACAACGAGGCGTTGAAGTCCTGCTGCACCTTCTCGAGCACCGGCAGCACCTTGGCCAGCTCAGCCGGGCTGTTGATCTCCCAATCCTTCTGCGGCGCAAGGCGAATCCGAGCACCGTTGGCGCCGCCGCGCTTGTCGGTGCCGCGGAAACTTGCCGCCGAGGCCCACGCGGTGGACACCAGCTGCGGGATGGACAACCCCGATTCGAGCAGCTTGCTCTTCAGGGCGGCGATGTCGTTGTCGTCGATCAACTTGTGGTCGACGGCAGGTACCGGGTCCTGCCACAGCTGCGGCTCGGCAACCCACGGGCCGAGGTAGCGGGAGATCGGTCCCATGTCGCGGTGCAACAGCTTGTACCACGCCTTGGCGAACTCTTCTTCCAACTCCTCGGGGTGGTCCAGCCAGCGACGGGTGATCTTCCCGTAGATGGGATCCATCCGCAGCGACAGGTCGGTTGTCAGCATCGTCGGTTTGCGCTTCGCCGACTTGTCGAAGGGATCGGGGATCACTTCTTCGGCGTCCTTGGCGGTCCACTGCCAGCAGTCGGCCGGGCTCTTGGTCAACTCCCACTCGTAGCCGTACAGCGTCTCCAGGTAGCTGTTGTCCCACTTCGTCGGGGTGGGCGTCCAGACCACCTCCAGGCCGCTGCCGATCGCGTCGCGGCCCTTGCCGGTGCCGAACGCGCTCTTCCAGCCCAGGCCCTGCTGCTCGATCGGGGCCGCCTCCGGTTCGGGACCGACCAAATCGGCCGGGCCGGCGCCGTGCGTCTTGCCGACCGTGTGGCCGCCGACGATCAGCGCCGCGGTCTCGACGTCGTTCATCGCCATCCGGCCGAACGTCTCCCGAATGTCGATGGCCGCCTTGAGCGGATCCGGCTCGCCGTTGGGGCCCTCCGGGTTGACGTAGATCAGACCCATCTGCACGGCGGCGAAAGGCGGGTGCAGGTCCCGGTCGCCGCTGTAGCGCTCGTCGCCGAGCCAGGTGTCTTCCGGGCCCCAGAAGATCTCGTCGGGCTCGTAGATGTCCTCCCGGCCGAAGCCGAAACCGAACGTCTTGAACCCCATGGATTCATAGGCACAGTTGCCGGCGAAGATGATCAGGTCGGCCCAGGAGATCTGCTTGCCGTACTTCTTCTTGACGGGCCACAGCAGCCGACGGGCCTTGTCCAGGATCACGTTGTCCGGCCAGCTGTTCAGCGGTGCAAAGCGCTGGGCGCCTTCGCCGCCGCCACCGCGGCCGTCGTGGATACGGTAGGTGCCGGCGGCATGCCAGCTCATCCGGATGAACATCGGGCCGTAGTGGCCGTAGTCGGCGGGCCACCAGTCCTGCGAGGTCGTCATCACCTCAATGAGGTCGCGCTTGAGCGCCTCCAGGTCGAGCTTTTTGAACTCCTCCGCGTAGTTGAAGTCGCTTCCCATCGGATTGGCCTGGGGCGCATGCTTTTTCAGAACCGACAGATCCGGCTGGTTGGGCCACCAGTCCCGGTTGGTCATGGGCCGGTGCGCCGTCGGGGTCGGGGAGGGGATTGCCGGGTTTTCGCTTTCTGACACCGGGTGCTTCCTTTCGGGGGTAGGTGAATAGGTGATCAGGAGGTCGAGCAGTCGGGGCACAAACCCCAATAGATGACCTCGGCCTCGTCGAGGCAGAAGCCGTTATCGTCCGCCGGGATGAGGCACGGCGCCTCTCCGACGGCACAGTCGACGTCCGCGATCGCTCCGCATGAGCGGCAGACGAGATGGTGGTGGTTATCGGCGACCCGCGACTCGTAGCGAGCCACGTGCCCGGACGGTTGGATCCGTCGCACCAGACCCGCACCGGTCAGCGCGGCCAGGACGTCGTAGACGGCCTGGCGGGACACCTTGGGGAGGCCGAAGCGCACCGCTTCGAAGATGGTCTCGGTGTCGGCGTGCGGATGCTCCTGCACGGCCTGCAGAACTGCAAGCCTTGGGCGGGTCACGCGCAGGTCGGCCATACGCAGTTGCTCCGCGTAATCCCGACTCGAGGACACAGTAGGAATCTTGCCCCTTTTCTGGAATGAGTCAATACTTTGCGGGGCTGTGTCCCGGCGTTCCGACGCGTGCGCCTGCGCCGCGCTCGCGATCGCCGCTGGTACTCTCCGAGACGCTGCCGCGTGAGAGGCGGCCCTGCCCGGCCCGCCGACGTAGTGGCGCGAACGAAACCAGCAGTGACGTCCCGGAAAGAGTGTTGTGCGCAGCGGAGATATCAAGGCCCTTACCGGTCTTCGCATCATCGCCGCCGTGTGGGTAGTGCTGTTCCACTTCCGCCCGCTGCTGCGGGAGTCGGCACCCGACTTCAGCGACGCGCTCGCACCGGTACTCAACTGCGGCGCGCAGGGCGTCGACCTGTTCTTCATCCTCAGCGGTTTCGTGCTGACCTGGAACTATCTGGACCGGATGGGCTGGTCATGGTCCACCCGCGCCACACTGCACTTCCTGTGGCTGCGGCTGGCACGCGTCTGGCCGGTCTATTTGGTCACCCTGCACTTGGCCGCCGCGTGGTGGATCTTCACGCTGCACGTCGGACATGTGCCGTCGGAGGACGTGAGCCGACTGACCGCCATCAGCTACGTCCGCCAGGTCCTGCTCGTTCAGCTGTGGTTCCAGCCGTACTTCGACGGATCGAGCTGGGATGGCCCGGCCTGGTCGATCAGCGCCGAATGGTTGGCGTATCTGCTGTTCGGTGCGCTGGTGCTGGTGATCTTCCGGATGGCGCACGCGACGCGAGCCCGCAGCCTGGTCTTCCTGGCGTTCGGCGCCTCGCTGCCGCCGGTCTTTCTGTTGTTGGCCAGCGGCCAGTTCTACACGCCGTGGAGCTGGTTGCCGCGCATCGTCATGCAGTTCACGGCGGGAGCACTGGTTGCAGCGGCCGTGATGCGGCTGCGCCTTACTGACCGTGCGCGGCGCGGGGCCGGGTACGTTTCCCTGCTGCTCACCGCGGCCATCGTGGGCTTGTTGTACCTGCTCGATGCCTTTCCGATACCGGGAGTCATCGACAGCGGCGGCATTGTCGACGTGCTGTTCGTGCCGTTGGTGATGACGCTCGCGATGGGAACCGGCAGCCTGCCGCGGATGCTGTCCGTGCGGGCCATGGTGTTCGGCGGCGAGATCTCGTTTTGCCTGTACATGGTTCACGAATTGGTGCACACCGCCTGGATTTGGGCTGCGCGCCAGTTTGAGCTCACGCTGCATGGTGCCGGGGGCAAGCTGATGGTGGTCGGCCTGCTCGCGATCGCCACGGTCATTGCGGTCGTGCTGTTCCACTTCGTGGAAGAGCCCGCACGCCGGTGGATGCGCCGGATGGTCGACGTCGGAGCCCCTGGAACGGAGCCGCAAGTCGACCTGAGCGCCGGCCCGGTGAAGGCCAAACTCCAACCGATCGACGGCGCCCGCGAAGAGCGCAGCAAGGCGATTGCCATGCGCGCTGGCTAGCTGATCGCGTCGAATTCCGAGTTTTTCCTCATACGATGCCGCTAACACGGCGCACGCTCGACGATGTATTGAACAGTGGAGGTAAGGGTGGGTCGCCTGGCCGCGTTTGTCGTCTCACTGGCCTTTGCGATCGGCATGATCGGGATGGTCAGCGAATACCGGGCGCCGGCGCCGCCCTACCGAACACTCACTCTAGGTTCCGCGGTCAACCACGTCGCCGTCATCGGGGACTCGTACACCACCGGCACCGACGAGGGCGGCCTGGGATCGAAGGCGTGGACCGCGCGCGCGTGGGTCAGTCTCGCCCGGCAGGGAGTGCAGATCGCACCCGATGTGGCGTCCGAAGGCAGAGCCGGATATGCGGTGCGCGGCGACCACGGCAGCGTTTTCGAGGACCTGACCGCCAGGACGGTGCGGCCCAACGACGCGCTGGTGGTGTTTTTCGGCTCGCGCAACGACCAGGGCGTCGAACCCGAGCTTCTCGGCCAAATGGCCCATGACACACTGGATCTGGCGCACCGCACGGCCCCGGCGGCAAGACTTCTGGTGATCGGTCCGCCGTGGCCGACCGCTGATCCGCCCGAAGCCGTGTTGCAGGTTCGCGACATCGTCGGGGACCAAGCCCGAGCCATGGGTGCCACCTGGGTCGATCCGATCGCAGAGCATTGGTTCGTCGGCAAGCCCGACCTGATCGGCCCCGACGGCGTCCACCCCACCGACGCCGGGCATCAGTACATGGCGGACAAGATCGCGCCGCTGATCCGCGCGCAGTTGCCCCGGATGACCTGAATTCAGAAGGCCCGCCGTCACTCTCGCGCCGCCGTGCGGAACCTGTCGCGGTAAGCCTTCGGTGACACGCCGAGGCGACTGACGAATACCCGCCGAAGCGTTTCAGTGCTGCCGAAACCCGCCATGCGGGCGGTCTCGCTGACACTGCGACCGGCGTCCAAAGCGGCGCGTGCGGCGTCGATGCGCACCATCTCGACATGGCGGGCCGGAGTAGTGCCCAGCTCGGACTGAAACAGTCGGGTCAGCTGGCGCGTGCTCAAAGACGCCCGTGCGGCAAGCGTTTTCACGTCGTGGTCGGCTGCCGGATCAGCGGCGATCGCGTCGGTAACCGCACGAAGCGGCGACTGGGCCGGCGGATGCGCCTCGACCAGCGCCGAGAATTGCGATTGCCCGCCCGCGCGTTTGAGATACACGACCAACCACCGCGCTACATCGCGGACCAACTCTGTGCCGTAGTCCATTTCGACCAATGCCAATGCGAGGTCGATGCCTGAGGAGATTCCGGCCGAGGTGAAGACATCGCCGTCACGCACGTAAATCGCGTCCGGTTCGACGGCGATATCGGGGAAGGCGCGGGCCAGCAACCCGGCGTCGCGCCAATGCGTGGTGGCGCGTCTGCCGTTGAGCAGGCCGGCCTGCGCGAGAATGAACGATCCGGTGCAAATGGATGCCAGCCGCCGGGTCCGGTCCGCCACCGATCTGACGGCTTCGACGAGCCCGGGATCGAGCGGCCGCCTGACCAGATCGTCACTGCCGGCAACCATTACGGTGTCGGCGGATTCGATCGACGAAATGCTGTCGGTGACGCCCAACCGGGTCCCGATCGAGGTCGTCACGTCACGGCCGTCCACCGATGCGATTTTGATGCGGTAGTCACCGCCGAAACGGTTGGCTTCTGCGAAGACTTCAGCCGCTCCGGCGACATCCAGCAGGGTGACGTCGTCGAAGACGACGATCACCACGACCCGCGAACCATCCCCGACTTCTGCCACCAACCCATTGTGTCGCTTTTTGTGGGATTCACGACTCATCGGTCGTGGCCGATCTGTGCTTGGCGACGCCAGACTGGCTCCAGGCCGACCGCCACCACGATTTCGAGGAGTCCTCCATGCCGTCGCGACGGGTTTTGATCACCGGAGCATCGAAAGGCATCGGCCGCGCGGTGGCCGACCGGCTGGCCGACGGCGGCCACGAACCGATCGGCCTGGCCCGCACCACGCCCACTGATTTTCCCGGGCAGTTATACGAGGTCGACGTGACCGACCGGGCCGCCACAGCGGCGGCGCTCGACAAAATCATCGCAGAGACCGCCGTCGACGCGGTGGTGAACAACGTCGGTTTCGCCAACTTCGGACGAATCGGGTCGATCGACCTCGACCGCCTGTTCGACACCTACGACCTCAATGTGCGCACCGCGATTCAGGTTGTGCAGGCGGCGCTGCCGGGCATGATCGCCGCAGGATGGGGCCGCGTCGTCAACGTGACGAGCTTGACCACGCTCGGCACACCGGAGCGCACCCCATACGCCGCTGCCAAGGCAGCGCTCGAGCCGTGCACGCGGATCTGGGCCGGCGAGCTCGCCTCCAGTGGCGTCACGGTGAACGCAGTGGCGCCCGGGCCCACCGAAACCGAGATGTACCGGCAACGCAGCCCGGTGGGCTCCGAGCGCGAAGCCAGCTTCCTGCAACGCATTCCGCTGCACCGGGTCGGCACGCCACGAGAAATCGCCCACGCGATTTGTTTTCTCCTCGATGACGACGCCGGATACATCACCGGTCAAATCCTGCGCGTCGACGGAGGCGGGAGCATCGCCGCATGAACACCGAGCTGCCGAGGATAGCCGGCATCGTCATTCCCGATTCGCCACTGGTACGCGAGACCACGGACCTCATTCGTGATGCCGAAGACGACTTGCTGTTCAACCATTCTCGCCGAGTCTTTCTGTTCGGCGCGCTGCACGGCCGCCGTCGCGGATTGCAGCCAGATCTCGAGTTGCTATACGTCGCAGCCATGTTTCACGACCTGGGGCTGACGCCGCGGTACCGAACGTCCGCCCTGCGCTTCGAGGTCGACGGCGCCAACGCGGCACGCGAATTCTTGCTGCAGCGCGGCGTCGACGAGGCCGACGCCGCCAAAGTGTGGTTGGGCATCGCACTGCACACCACGCCGGGAATACCGGAGTTTCTCGATCCCGAAATCGCCTTGGTCACCGCGGGTGTCGAAACCGACGTGGTTGGCGCCGGCCGCGAAGACCTTTCGCCCGAGGCTCTCGCCGCGGTCACCTCTGCCCATCCGCGTCCGGACTTCAAAAACCGTATCCTGCAGGCATTCAACGACGGCATGAGGCACCGTCCGCAAACGACCTACGGCACCATGAACGCCGACGTGCTCGCGCACTTCGACCCCGCATTCATCCGGGATAACTTCGTCGACATCATCCTGAACAGCAGCTGGCCCGAATAGCCCCACCAATCGATTCCACCGCCTACGACGCGGCAGCACGGACACATCCGAGCGCCCAAGAAAGGGAAAGACAACCATGACACCAGCCAAGGACAGCCAAGCGTTGGATGTTTTCGGAGCCATCGTTGAGTTCATGACACCGGAGGACGACAGGCAGTTCTGTGTCATGCGTGTAGTCATGCCTCCCGGGACCATGGTGCCGCTGCACAGTCACGAGGATTTTGGAGACTTTTATGTCGTCGCCGGCAGATACGAAGTACTTGTCCAGAACGACGGCAGCATGGATTGGCGTGACACCCAAGCCGGCGATTACATCCGGGTGCCGGGCGACGTTGTGCACGCCCTCCGCAACATCTCCGAAGAACCAGCCGTCAACCTGGTTATCACGACGGCGCGTATGGGCAGCTTCTTTCGCGAAGTTGGCCGACCTGCGGGTTCCCCGCCACCCACTGCCCAAGATCTAGCCCGCTTCGCCGAGATTGCCGGCCGTTACGGATACCGACTGGCAACACCTGAAGAAAATGCAGCGGTCGGCATACCGTCGACACTCACAGCGTGACGAGCCGCGCGAAAGTCAAACCTTCCATTAATCGGAGAACTTAGAGTGCTGCCGACTGGCGTTGCGCCACAGTACCACTTCGTGGTGTGCGGATCTGGCTCGTCCGGATCGGTTCTCGCGGGCCGCTTAGCCGAAAACCCTGACGTGACCGTGCTATTGCTGGAGGCTGGCGGCACCGACGATGTGCCTGCCGTCCAGGATCCTTCCCAATGGCCGCTCAACTTGGGCAGCGAGCGCGACTGGGGCTTTGTCTCACAGCCAAATCCTCATCTCAACGGCCGATCGATCCCGCTGTCCATGGGCAAGGTGCTGGGCGGGGGATCGAGCATCAACGTAATGGCTTGGGCGCGAGGACATCACAGCGACTGGGATTACTTTGCGGCCCAGGCGGGTGACGAGTCCTGGGGCCATCAGTCGGTGCTCGACATCTACCGCCGGATTGAAGACTGGCAGGGCGCGTGCGACGCCGACTACCGCGGTGCCGGCGGACCCGTGTTCGTTACGACCGCACCCGACCCCAATCCGGTCGCCACGGCCATCATCGAGGGTGCGCGATCGCTAGGAATCCCCAGCTACCAAAGTAATAACGGCGCCATGATGGAAGGCGAAGGCGGTGTATCGATCCTGGATCTGATTTTGCGCGATAGATCGCGGCCGTCGATGTTCCGTTCCTATGTCTACCCGCACTTGCACCGGCCAAACCTAACTGTTCTCACTGGCGCGATAGTGACACGGTTGGCCACCCAGAAAAACCGGATCACGGCGGTGGAATTTTCCCACGGCGGATCGATCCACAGCGTTACCGCAGCAAGCGAAGTGGTCATTTCGCTGGGCGCCATCAATACACCAAAGGTGCTCATGCAGTCGGGCATCGGCGATGCTGCCGAGCTGCAGAGGTTTGGGATTCCGGTGGTGTCGCATCTGCCCGGCGTCGGACAGAACTACCAAAACCATCCGTGCATCCACTGTGTATGGGAAACCCGGGACCCGCTTGTACCGCACAACAACGGGGGTGAGACAACCGTGTTCTGGAAGAGTGACCCAGGCCTCGAGGCACCCGACCTGCAAATCTGCTTCGCAGAGTTCCCGTTGTCCAGCCCAGAAAACGCCGCAATCTACCGCATACCCGAACACGGGTGGACAGCCTGCGCCGGGGTGCTACGGCCGAAGAGCCGGGGTCGCGTCCGGCTTACCGGTCCCAATCCGTGCGACCCAGTGGCCATCGAGGACAACATGTTGACGCACGACGACGATCTCACTGCTGCGCTCGCCTGTGTTGAGCTATGCCGCGAAATCGGAAACTCAGCACCGCTGCGGCGCTTCACCAAACGTGAGGTAATGCCGGGTGACCTCACCGGTAGCGACCTCGACCGCTTCATCCGCACCGGGGCGACCAGCTACTGGCACCAGTCCTGCACGGCGAAAATGGGACGCGATGACATGTCGGTCGTCGATGGCGATCTCAAAGTCTATGGAGTAGAAGGGCTTCGAATCGCTGACGCCTCGATTATGCCGCGCATCACCACCGGCAACACCATGGCCCCGTGTGTCGTCATCGGTGAACGCGCCAGCGACATTATTAAAGCGGAGTACCGGTCATGAATGACCTCACGAAAGTAGATGCATGACAACGTCAACAAGAAAGCAAGCGAATACGAGCCGCCACCAACGGTTTCGTGCGGACTATGGACCGTGGGCGCTAGTCACCGGATCCAGCGATGGGATCGGTAAAGCGCTGGCCACCCAGATCGCCGCCCGTGGCGTTAATGTCGTCCTGGCGGCGCGGCGCCGTGAACAGCTCCTGGCGATCGCCCGTGACCTCGCTGCGACATACGGAGTTCAGACCCGTGTCGTCGCCGCCGATCTCACGCAGCCACCCGGTGTCGACCAACTCGAGCAGCAAACACAGCAGATGGATATCGGGCTGGTCGCCCTTGCCGCAGGGTTTGCCACCAGTGGGCCATTTGCCGACGCGGCGCTGGCCAGCCAGCTGGAAATGGTCTGTCTCAACGTCACCGCCGTCACCCGCCTCGCGCACACCTTCGCCCGCAGACTGACCGATAGAGACCACGGTGGCATCATGCTGTTCGGGTCGATCCTTGGCCGACAGGGCGTTCCATGGGTCAGCACCTATGCCGCAACCAAAGCCTATGCAGCCATCCTCGCGGAAGGCTTGCACAACGAGTTGGCGCCACGGGGAATCGATGTGCTGTCGGTGGTACCTGGTCCCGTACACACTGCGTTTGCGGCTCGAGCGGGCCTGAAGTACGAATCGGCGACCACACCGGAGGCTGTCGCCGAGGCCGCCATCGCAGCACTGGGCAAACGCGCCACCGTCGTTCCGGGGTTTCGTGCGAGGTTTCTCGTAACCTCGCTGGCACTCCTGCCACGACGACGACGCATACGTTTCGTGGGCGACGTAATGCACCGCATGCGCACACCATCAACTTCAGCGGTTGATCCGGATGCTGTTCGGAAATAAAAGACGCCGGCCAACGGTGACTGGCACCCCACATCACCGGTGCAGACATGCGGCCGCGTGATGTCGCTAGTTGTGGGAAAGATGTCCCGTCGCCGCCAGCGCCCAAGCCATCGCGGAACCGACACTGGAGCTGTGAGTGCACAACACCAATCGTGGATCGGTTGTTGCTTTTGCGACGCGGGCAAGTTGGCCACGATGACTAGCCACCGGCGGATGCGATCGAGCGCCGGTTCGCAGCAAGCTCTTGTTGATTCACGACGGAAGGACTCGCGATGACCACCCGAATTCTGGCCTTGGTGGGCAGCCTGCGAGCCGGTTCTTTCAACCGCCAGCTCGCCGAGGCAGCCGTCAAGCTCGCGCCCGAGGGCCTCGAGGTCGAAATCTACGAAAATCTCGCCGCGGTGCCCTACTACAACGAAGACCTCGACCGGCCCGGCGCCATTCCGCCGTCGGCGGAAGCGCTGCGTGAGGCGGTGCGGTCGGCAGACGCGCTGCTGATTGTTACCCCGGAATACAACGGAACAGTCCCTCCGGCGCCGAAGAATGCCATCGACTGGACCTCACGCCCTCACCCTGGGGGAGCCATCTGCGAGAAGCCTGTCGTCGTCATCGGCACCTCCGGCGGACGCTATGGCGGGGCATGGGCTCACGACGACGCCCGCAAGACGGCCCGCGTTGCCGGCGCGACCGTGCTCGACGACGTCGCTCTGTCGGTGCCCTGCGCGGCGACGCGGTTTGCTGACACCCCTCCCGTATGCGACGAGGAAATCATCGCCAAGCTGCCCAGCGTCCTGGCTGCTCTTGCCTCGGCGGCCCAACCCCAACCCATAACTAAAGGAGTACGCCATGACAATGTCACTGTCAGCCAACCGTCGTGATGCCGGCGACATCCAGTCGTTTCACGGCCCGGCCAGCTTGTTCACGGACCTGCAAGCGGTGCTCGTCGATTTGATCGAACTACACCTGCAGGGCAAGCAAGCGCACTGGAATCTGGTCGGCACGAACTTCCGCGACCTGCATCTGCAGCTCGACAGCATCGTTGATACCGCGCGCGAAGCCAGCGACACGATCGCTGAACGGATGCGGGCACTGGACGCGGTTCCAGATGGGCGCTCTGACACGGTCGTTGCCACCACAACGGTTCCCTCCGTAGCGCCTGGTCTACTCAACGCCGCCGAAGCCGTCGACATGATCACCAACCGGATCTACGCCGTCGTGGGCACCTTGCGCACCGTGCACGACGATGTCGATGCGGCCGATCCTTCGACCGCCGATTTGCTGCACGCCATCATCGACGACCTCGAAAAAGAGGCCTGGCTGCTCAAATCGGAAAACGGCACAGCGTAAGCCGAAGGGAGGTATCCGAAATGACCGCCGTATCCCGCACTCAAGTGACCGTGGTGCAGCCGGGGGAGGGAGACACCGGGCGCTGCCGGGTTTTGGTGCCGTGTTCAAGCTGTCCAGCTCCGATAACGGCGGCGAGGTGGCCATCGTTGAGCATCCATTCGAGGTGGGGTCAATCACCGCGCCGCACCGGCACACCCGTGAGGACGAGCACTCGATTGTCATCGCGGGCAAGATCGGCTTCCGCTCCGACGACACCGAGGTGGTCCTCGGGCCTGGGGGCTACATCACCAAGCCGCGCGGGGAAATGCATGCGATGTGGAACGCCGGCAACAAGCCCGGCCGCATCATCGAGGTCATCACCCCGGGCGGGTTCGAGAACTACTTTCGAGAGCTCAGCAATCTGATGGCCGCGCATCCGGCCGACGCCAAGCTGCACGAGTTACCCGAATTCCTCGCCCTCGCAGAAAAATACGGAATCACTTACGGGACACCGGACTGGCTGGACGACGTCATAGACAGATATGGGCTCAAGCAGCCCACCCACTGAGTCGTGATCACCAGGCGCGCAACAACTCTCCGAGATGTTCCAGCGCAACCGGGTATTCCGCTTCCAACGGTGTGCCGTAGCCCAGCACGAGTCCTTGTGCGCCTTGGCTTTCGGAGTGCCAAAACGGCGCCAGGCCGGTGAGTGCGATGTGTCGCTTTTGTGCAGCCGCGAGGACTTCGGCCTCGGTGGCTAGTTCGGGTAGTGACACGACGGCATGCAGACCGGCGGCGACGCCATGAACCGGCATCGCGGGCGCATGACGAGCGAGAGTCGCCATCAGCGCATCCCGGCGTCGTCGATACTGTCGGCGCATCCGTCGGACATGACGATCAAGAGCGCCTGAGTCGATCAATTCCGCGAAGACCAACTGCGCAAGGACGTCGGTGCCACGATCGGCTCGTCGCTTGGCCTCGACCACCGCGTCGAGCAGGTCGGCCGGTACGGCAAGCCAGCCCAACCGGATTCCCGGCGCCAGGCTCTTGCTGGCACTGCCCGCGTAGATGACCTGTTCTGGGGCGAGCCCCTGCAGCGCGCCGACGGGATGGCGGTCGTAACGGAACTCGCCGTCGTAGTCGTCCTCGACCAGGTAGGCGCTACGTTGTGCGGCGATCCGCGAGAACTCGGCGCGCCTGTCGGCCGCGAGCGTCGCACCGAGCGGCGCCTGGTGCGCCGGCGTAAGCACAGCCGCTGCAACGGATTTCGCAGTGAAACCATCCGGGAGGGCGCCGCTGTGGTCGACGCCGAGCGGCACGACGTCCAGGCCGCTGGCAATGACCGTCGCGCGATGGTCCGGAAGGCACGGATTCTCCAGGGCGACCGACCGGGCCCCAGCGGCCGCCAACGCGTCGCAGATCAATCGCAGAGCCTGCGCGAAACCGCTACAGATCACCAGACGCTCGGGCGTGGTGAGCACCCCGCGCGCCCGGCCCAGATAGCCGGACAGCGCAGTGCGCAGCCGCAGCGATCCTTGCGGATCCAGCGGCCCGAAATCCGAATGCGGCGTGATCTGAAAGACCCGTCGCAGCGCGCGCAGCCACTCCACGCGCGGAAACATGCTCAGATCAGGACGACCGAGGCGGAAATCGGCGACGATGCGCGCCGGAATCGGTGGCGGGGCATCCGGCAGGCGCAGAGCCGGTCCGCGGGCCACCTCCGTGACCGCGCCAGGCCGGCTGCGCAGGTAACCCTCGGCTGCCAGCTGCGCGTAGGCATCGACAACCGTTCCTCGTGCAACCCCGAGTTGAGCGGCAAGTGCGCGGGAGGACGGCATCCGTTCGCCGGGGCTTAACCGGCCATCTCGGATTGCCTGGCGCAACGCATCCTCGAGCGCCGCGCGCCGGCCATGCCCCGGCGGCAGCTCGAGGTGCAAGTCGACGTCACCAGGCCAACTGGTCCATAACTCTGGCATCGAATTGGACCATACATCTGGACCGGTGATGTCGTAGCGTCGAGTCAGTGTCAGGGTGAGGTCGCCGCTTGTTGCGGTGGTTGGATCCTGATCACCTGGTGTCTGGCTCGTAGCGTCGGTGCCGCCTTCGGGTTGGCGTGCATGCGTTTTGTCGGCATCAGGTGTGAAGGACCGGCCGGCGTGACTTGATAGGAGCGTGGCATCGCCCCCACTGAGGTTTGTCCGCCGACCGGCCCAACCGTCACCTCACAGTGAAGGAGGCAACCTCCATGGTTGTTGTTGGAGCCGATGTGCACAAGCGCACCCACACGTTCGTCGCCGTCGACGAGGTGGGCCGCAAGCTCGGCGAGAAGGTCGTCAAAGCCACCACGGCTGGGCACGCCGAGGCGGTGATGTGGGCTCGGGAACGCTTCGGCACCGATGTGGTGTGGGCGATCGAGGATTGCCGGCACCTATCGGCGCGGCTGGAACGTGATCTGCTGACCGCCGGTCAACAGGTGGTGCGGGTGCCGCCGAAGTTGATGGCCCAAACCCGGGCTAGCGCGCGCACGCGGGGCAAGTCTGACCCGATCGATGCGTTAGCAGTCGCGCGGGGGTTTCTGCGCGAACCGGATCTGCCGGTCGCTTCGCATGACGAGGTCTCACGGGAGTTGAAGTTATTGGTGGATCGCCGCGAAGTCCTTGTGGCCCAACGCACCGCGACGATCAACCGGTTGCTGTGGCGGGTGCATGAACTCGATCCCGAACACGCCCCGAAGGCCCGTTCGCTGGACCTGCCTAAGCATCGCCGAATCCTGGGCGACTGGCTGGCCAGCGTGCCCGGACTGGTCGCCGAGCTCGCCCGCGATGAGCTTGCCGACATCACCCGGCTCACCGAAACCATCAACGCGTTGGCCAAACGAATCGGTGAGCGTGTCCGCGCCGTCGCCCCAGCGCTGCTTTCCCTTCCGGGCTGTGGGAGTTGACCGCTGCCAAACTGGTCGGCGAGGCCGCCGGGGTAACCCGGTTCAAAAGCGAGGCCGCCTTTGCCCGCCATGCCGGAGTGGCGCCCGTCCCGGTGTGGTCGGGCAATACCGCCGGCCGGGTGCGCATGACCCGCTCGGGCAACCGCCAACTCAACGCCGCCCTGCACCGCATCGCCGTCACCCAGATCCGCCTTCCAGGCGTCGGACAGGCCTACTACCGGCACCGCATCGCCGCCGGCGACTCCAAAACCGAAGCCCTGCGCTGCCTCAAACGCCGCCTGGCCCGCGTCGTCTTCGGCCACCTAAACACCGACCACCAAAACCGAACCCAGCCTTGCCAACCCGCAGCGGCTTGACATAGGAGAAACGCATGGCCGGCCGTCGTCTGGACCGTAAGGCGAGTTTGACCGCGCAGATCAACGCAGCCCAACGGGCGGCGGAAGCGCTGCAGCCGCCGGGTCGGCGGCTCCTCGACGACCCGTACTCGCGTCACTTTGTCCGCCACCCGGCATTGCGGGCGATGCTGGCGCACCGGGCGCTTGCCGGCGCAGCCCTGCGGGTGTTCGACCGGCGGTGGGGCGGGCTGCATGCACACATCGTGTTGCGGGTGCGCTATGCCGACGCGGTATGCGAGGCGGCCATCCGCGATGGCATCGACCAGATCGTGCTCCTCGGCGCAGGATTCGACACCACCAGTCTGCGGAACGCCGCAGCGCCGGTGACGATCTTCGAGGTTGATGCGCCGACAACCCAAAAGGACAAGCGCCCGGTCACCGAACAGCTGCTGCCGGTGGCGAGCCATGCCCAAATAGTCTGGGTGCCATGTGATTTCGAGGAGAACGTCCTGCAGAAGCGACTGATCGGCAGCGGCTTCGACCCCGCACGGCCCAGCGTCGTCGTGTGGCTTGGCGTCAGCCCATATTTAACCGGCCAGGCGATCGACACGACGCTGGGTGACCTGGCGTCGCTCTGCGCGCCCGGCAGCCGGCTCGTCGTCGACTACATCGATGCCGACGTCATCACGGCACGTCCCCGCTGGAAAAGCGCCCGTCGAGTGGCCCATCTGGTGGCCCGGCGCGGCGAGCCGTACCGCAGCGGCTTCACCGCCGCGGAACTGGATGCGCTGCTGGCGGCCCACGGGTTCAAGGGCGCCGATCACGCGACGGTGTCCTTGCTTCTACGGCGTTACGACCCCGCGCACGCCCGCGGATTGTCCGGCGATGATTGGCTCGGAATCGCCACCGGCCACCGAATTTGACATCGCACTTAGCGAATTCGCTTGCGGCACAAGCTGCAACGAAACACTTTTAACGCCCGTAAGCGAAGGTCGTTGATCGGCAAACGGTGCAGCCGAAAGTGCGATAGAAACGGATCGCCGGTAGCACGTTTTGTTCTTGCAGATCGCGGGTACAGACAGCCCGGCTTGAATTGACAGTGCGAGCTAGAGATGAGAGTGAGGGTCTGATGAAATCCCAACCAAGAATCGCATTCGCGCTGTTCGGCGGCGCCGCCGTGCTGTCACTGGCGGTCGGATGTGGCGGCGGCGAAAAGGGCGGGCATACATCCACCACAACCACGACAACAACAACGACAACAACGAGCGTGAGCTTGATCCCGCCGTCTTCGGCGCCGGCACCTGCGCCCGGCGGCCCAGGTGGCGGCGGAGGCGTGCCCGGCGGACCTACCGGCGGCGGCGGCCCCGGCGGTGGCGGCGGAAGCATTCCCGGCGGACCCACTGGTGGCGGCGGCCCCGGCGGTGGCGGCGGAAGCATCCCGGGTGGCCCGACCGGCGGCGGCGGCCCCGGTGGCGGCGGTGGCCAGATTCCCGGCGTCGGTGGCGGTGGCGGCGGCCCAGGCGGCGGCGGCGGTTGCATCGGCAACGTCTGCGGCGGGTGGCCGTGATCTGGGCTTCGGGTTCGGCGCGGAGCTACTCGGCGCGATAACCGCGATCAAGGTCGTGCACTGGTCGCCACCGGGCGGCTAAGGTTCGGCCATGGCCAAGCTCAGGTTCGGATATTTCATCGCACCGTTTCACCGCGCGGGTACCAACCCGACACTGGCATTACAACGTGACCTTGAGTTCATCGAGCACCTCGACGCGCTGGGCTTCGACGAGGTGTGGATCGGCGAGCACCACTCGGCCGGCAGCGAGATCATCAGCTCGCCGGAGATCTTCATCGGTGCGGCCGCCCAACGCGCACAACGCATCCGGTTCGGCACCGGCGTCATCTCGCTCGCATATCACAATCCGTTGTGGGTCGCCGACCGGCTCATGCTGCTCGATCACCTCACCCACGGCCGGGTGATCGGCGGGATGGGACCAGGCTCGCTGCCGACCGATTCCGCGATGATCGGACTGAATCCGACCGACACCCGCGAGCTTCTGGAGACCAACCTCGACATCGTGGTGCGGCTGCTGGCAGGGGAGACGGTCAGCGCCAAGACCGCCACCCACGAGCTGTTCGACGCCCGGCTGCAGCTCGCCCCGTATTCCGACGGCGGCATCCCTCTGGCGGTCGCCGCCGTCGCGTCGCCGACCGGCGCGCGGTTGGCCGGCAAGCACGGCATCGGCCTGTTGTCGATCGGCGCGACGCTGACCATCGAAGGCTTCGACGCGCTGGCCTACCACTGGGGCATTGTCGAAGAGCGCGCCGCGGCCTTCGGCACGCACGTCGACCGCAGCAACTGGAGCCTTGTCGGGCCCTTCCACATCGCCGAGACCGACGAGCAGGCCCGCGCCGACGTGAAATTCGGCATCGAGCCGTGGTTCCACTACTTCCAGAAGGTGGCGGCGTTCCCGCAGATGACCATGCCGGGGGATCGGCTCGACGAGATGATCGACATCATCAACGACAACGGCGCGGGTGTGATCGGCACCCCGGAGCGGGCCCGGGCCCAGGTGCAGCGGCTGTGGGATCAGTCCGGCGGATTCGGCTGCATGCTGCAGATGGCCCACGAGTGGGCGAACCCTGCGGCCACCAAACGCTCCGCCGAACTGTTCGCCGCCGAGGTGATGCCGCATTTCCAGGGTCAGGCGCAACCGACCCTCGATGCCGCCGCGCGAGCCAGCGATGTACGAGAAGGCTTGGCCCAGACCCAACTTCAGGCCATCGACCACATGACCAAGAAATACCAAGACGAAGTCGGTTCTCCGTGAGATTGCTTGCAGGGTCGTGATTTTCGAGGATTCACGACCCTGGGCACAATCTCGCGGCCGCTAGTCTTCTTTGCGGATCAGCCGCCACAGCGCCTCACGGTCGGGCGCCAGCAGCTCTTCGATGCGCGGATGGTTCACCTCGGCGACGATGATCTCGCCGACCTCTTGGTGAACGTCGCTGAAGATGCCGTGCGACTTCATCTTTTCGGTCTGGTACAGGTTGTCCTCGGTGGGGCTGACGTAGTGCACCCAGTCGGCCTTGAACCGGGTCACCAGCCAGAGATGGATCAAATCCATCAGGCGCTTCTGACGCAGCTTCTCTTCGAAGGTGTTCTGGTCGCGCACCGTCAGGATGTTGACCTCGTGCCGGTCCTGGAACTGGCCGAAGATCACGTTGGCGAGCTTCTCCTCGGCGTCGCTTCCTTCCCGGTAGATGACCAGCTCGAGCAGCTCGGAGCCGGCGCGCTGCGGGCGCAGCTGCACGCGCAGCTTCTCGCCGAGCTGGTAGTGCTCGCTCCACATCGCCAGCCATTCCTCCAGCAGCTTCTTGGGCACCTCGGTCTGCACGAGATGCTGGTGCTGGGTGGAGCCTTTGCCCATCGCCTTGGTGGTGGCCGTGCGCCCCGACGAGGCGAGCAACGCAGCGTCGCTGCGCGGCCCACCGACCAGCGTTTGCGGTGTGCGATACGGCGATTCGACCAGACGCAGCTGGCGCTGCAGGCGAGCCAACGCCAGCATGCCGTCCTGGCGCAGCGAGGTGGCGAACTCTTCGGCGGCCAGGCCGTCGATCTGGTGGCCGCCGTAGGTGATGAAGTTGAAGACGAACCCCAACTTGCCAAGTTCTTCTGGGAAGGCTCGCATCTCCTCGTCGGTCATGCCGGTGGTGTCCCAGTTGAACGATGGTGAAAGGTTGTAGGCCAGCATCTTGTCGGGGAATTGCGCGTGGATGGCCTCGGCGAACTCCCGCGCGTCGGCGAGGTCCGCCGTCTTGGTCTCCATCCACAGCAGGTCGGCGAACGGCGCTGCCGCAAGCGACTTGGCGATCGCATACGGGATGCCGCCTCGCACTTGGTAATACCCCTCGGGCGTCTTGGCCAGTTCGCAGTCCCATCGGGCGTCGGCGCCCAATTCCTTAGCCTTTTGCCGCGCGGTGTAAAGCGATGCGCGAGCGGCGAATTCGCGCCATTCGGCCGCGCTCATGTCGCGGGCTTCGTCCTCGCTCTCGGCGAATTCGAGCACCTCGGCCACGGCCTCGCCGTAGGTCATCAACCCGGCGTCGTCTTCCCACGCGTCGACGAAGCGCGCCTCGACCTTGTCGTAGAGGGCATCGAGCGATTGCTGGGTGCCGTTCTGCTGCCACTTACCGGCCGCCTCGGCGATCAAATCGGCGATGCCCCGGCGTTGCAGCCAAGCGTCGGCGGCGGCGTACTCGCCGTCCGGAAGCGCGTAGAGCAGGTGACCGTTGAGCTCCTTGACGCCCAACTCGTAGAAGCGCCGCATCATCGCCAGGAAACACGACTTGTACGACGGGATCTTCACGTTGGTCGCACCGAGCAGGAACGGCTGGTCGCGCTCGTCGGCGCGGCTGTCGATCAGGTTGCCCGCCTCGGCGTCGGTGCGCGCGACGATGATCCCGGGCACCCGCATGATGTCGAGCTGGAAGCGGGCGGTGTTGAGCCGCTTGATCTGTTCGTCGGACGGGACGAGCACCTTGCCGCCCTGATGGCCGCACTTCTTGGTGCCCGGGCGCTGGTCTTCGATGTGATATCCCGGCACACCGGCTTCGACGAACCGGCGGATCAGGTTGCGGACGTGTGGATCACCACCGTGGCCGGTGTCGGCGTCGGCGATGATGAACGGCCGGAAGTCGACGGCGGGGGTGGCGGCACGCTCGGCTTCGCTCATGCGCTGGCGCAGGTACTCCTGGTTGCGGTCGGCGGTCAGCAGGGCGCGCACCAAGCCGGCGGCCTCCTCGGGCACCTGGCTCAGCGGGTAGCTGGCCAGGTCGGGCCCCGGGTCCTCGGTCGTGGAACCCTTCGCAGACGTCGCCCAGCCCCCGAGGTAGATGCCCTCGATGCCCATCCGCTTCATGGTCACCGCCTGCCCCGGCGAGTAGGGGCCGAAGGTGGTGATGCTCTTGCGCTGGGCGAAGAGCTCGCGCAGCCGCTGGTAGAACGCCTCCGCCGCCTGTCTGGCCACGGTGTAGTCAGTGGGGATGGTGCCGCGCTGCTCTACGACCTGGCGGGCGGTGTAAAGACGGGTGATGCCGTCGAATCGCGGACTGTCGAAGTACCGCTGGGTGGCTGCGACATCGTCGTCGTACGGGGTGCGGGTCTCGGTGTCCGCTTCGATGGTGGTGGCCATGTTTTTACGCTCCTGTTCAGCGCGATTCCCCCAGACGACACGAGTCTAGCCCTGGCGGGTTGTCCTGCCTGTTGTTTCGTCGGATACCCCCAAAAAGCCGGCGCACCAGAGTCGCCATGGGTGCGCAAAACCGTTGGTGTACAAGCGGATAGGGCCAATCGTGTGCTCGACCTTCGATGCCGTTCACCCCTCGGGCAGTACCCCGATGTCAACACCGCAACACTAAGAAAACCCTGGCTCTTTACGGGTCACGCTGCGTCTTGGGTAGGTTCGCAGCGTGCCCGACCTCACCAACCGTCAGATCGTGCTACGTCGCCGCCCGACCGGTCTGGTACAGCCCGAGGACACCGAGCTGGTCAGCTCGCCGGCGCCCGAACCCGCCGACGGCGAGGCGCTGGTCCGCACCACCTACGTGGGAATCGACGCCGCCGTCCGGACGTGGCTCAACGACCAGCCGGGCTATCTGCCCCCGGTGCAGCTGGGCGAGGTCATCCGGGCGGCCGGGATCGGCGAGGTGGTCAAGACCCACTGCGACGCCTACGCCGTCGGCGACGTGGTGACCACACTGACGGGGTTTCAGGAGTACGTGATCGTGCGCGACGACGTGTTCACCACACCTGTCCCCGGGCCGCTGGTCGACCAGCTCGCGGTGATGTCCGTCTACGGCCCCACCGGCGCCACCGCCTACTTCGGGATGACCGGCATCGGTCGGCCCCAGCCGGGCGAGACGGTGGTCGTCTCCGCCGCGGGGGGTGCCACCGGCTCGGTGGCCGGGCAGATCGCCAAGATCGCCGGCGCGCGGGTGGTGGGCATTGCGGGCGGGCCCGAGAAGTGCCGGGCGGTGGTGGACGACTTCGGTTTCGACGCCTGCATCGACTACCGCGCGGGCGACCTGGCGGCGGCCCTCAAGCAGCATTGCCCCCGGGGCGTCGACGTCTACTTCGACAATGTCGGCGGGCCGATCCTCGACGCAGTGCTGGGCCGGCTGGCACCCAAGGCGCGAGTCGTGCTGTGCGGCGTCATCTCCAGCTACCTGACCGGTGAGCACCCGGGACCGGCGAACTACGTCAACCTGTTATCGAAAACGGCGCTGATGCAAGGGTTTAACGCGCTCGACGAATGGGGCCGCTTCGACGAGGCCTTCGCCGCATTACGTCAGTGGGAGCAACAAGGCCTGCTCAGGCACCGCGAGACCGTCTACGACGGCATCGAGTCGTGCGTCGACGCCCTCAACGGGCTCTTCACCGGGGCCAACATCGGCAAGATGCTCGTCAAGGTCGGCGAACCGGGCTGACTGACGGTCAAATCCACACGTAGAGGCGGGGATTGGCGCCACGGCGCGATTCCTCGCGCGCAAACGAAACCGGCATTTCCAGCCCGGCGAGTTTGACGCTGATGGCCCCCGAATCGGCCGACACGGCGACGATCGTGCCGAGATCGTATCTGCGCTCGTCGTCCCACCGGATCGCGGCGCGACGCCCGAGATGGTGCACGGAAACGTCCTCGGGTGCGACTTCCGTAGGCCCTGCCGGCAACGGCTCAGCGCTCAGCTGGCCGACGGGCGCCACCGCCTCCGAATCGTCGGACCACGCCCGGTCGTTACCGAAGTACTCCACGTCGTCGCTGCGTTGAAGTCGTTCCAGCCGGGACTTGGTCTTCTGCGAGTCGGCGGGATCTTCGACCCAGAGCTTCCAACCCTTCGGCGGCGGTGGCCAGGACGGGTCAGGCGACCAGTCAGGTGGCGGCACCCAACCCTCCGGCGGCTTGGGCCAGTTCGGGGGAGGGTTGTACCGCATCGACAATCGCCTCCCCGAGTTAGAGTCCGAACGCCACCAACGATAGCCGAGCGCAGAACGGTCATACACTGACCGATCGTGGGAATTCTGGTCGGCCTCGCGCCGTGGATCGTCTATTGGGTACTTGTCGCTAACGCTCCCTTCACCGTTTCGGTGTTGGTCGCCTTGGCGGTCGCCATCGCCGGCTGGGCGCTCGAGCGGTCACGCAGAGGCACGCTCGAAATCGGGGCTGTCGGAACGTTTGTGGTGCTAGCGGCTCTCACGTTCACGACGAGCCAGTCATTCCATGAGCGATGGCTGCTGCCGCTGAGCCACGCAGCGCTGTTCGCGGTGGCGCTGGCCGGAGTGCTCGTCGGCAAGCCGTTCGTCGCGCAGACCGTCCGGGCAGACCAGTCTGCCGACGCGGTCCAGAGCGAGGCACTCGGCCGGGCCACCACGTTGCTCACCTGGATGTGGATCGTCGTGTTCGCCGCCATGACGGTGTCGACACTGATCCCATCACTGGTCTTGGCCGACGCCACGATTCTCGACTCGACCAGGCCCTTGTCCTTCATCTGCTACTGGGTCGTCCCGATCGCGCTCCTGGCTCTGGCAGCCATCGCGTCGAACATCATGCTCGCCACGATGACGCGCGCGTCGGACGCTGTCGCGCGTAAGACGACGTTCGTCGCCTATGACGAAGCGACGATCGACGAGCTGTATTACCTGGCTCAAGAACACGTCAAGCGTGAAGTCGGCGCCGGTAAGGAGGCCTACGACATCAAAGTCGGGGGACTGGGAACGCCCTTGGTGGGGGACGACTCCCGAAAATCGTGGCCGGCGACCTACAAGGTCCGCGAGCGGACCCGGCCGTAATCGGGTCTGCCTCGAAGGGCCCCGTCGCATTAAAGTGATCGCTATGCCAGCCTCGTCCAATCTGTGGGACGGGGGACACGCGTCACTCAGCCGCAGGCGGGCGCGACGGATGAGCCGGCGGTTCGCCGACGTGGGCGTCGGGATTCCGGCCTCGCGGCTCCAGGAGATTGCGGCCGGTGCGCCTTTCCTCTCCGAGGAATTGGTCGACGTCAACTTTGCGCTCACTGCGACGGAGATCATGCGCCAGCAGCGTCACGCGAGGTTGAAGCGCAGACGGCGCGATGTCATCCATTGGCTGATAATCGCCGGGCTGGTGCTGGCTTCCCTGAACCTGCTCATGTGCATGGCCTACGTCTTCATCACGCTGGTCATGCACGAGTCACCGTTGTGAGGTCGGTGGCATCCTGGCCATGTGGGTTTGCTGTTCCGGTTGGCCGAGTTCCTCGTACTGGCGCTGCCGCTGGCCGGGATGATCATCGCAGCGGTCAAAGCCTTCACCCGGGTCCGAGAGCAAGGCAACCGGCCCGAGCCCAGGGCGCCTGGCACCGGCAACCCGGCCGCCCGGTGGCGCTCGCTCACCCGCATCATCGCGGAGCACGACCGAACGGACACGCGCTGGCTGGACTACGAACTGGACTTCACGAAGCTTCTGGAATTCCCGCTCATGACCGACATGCGGCATCCGCTGACGATCGACTTCCACAAGGCCAAGCTTCGGGCTGACCTGCTGCGACCGGCCAAAGCCGAGGAGCTGCTCGACGACAGCGACGCAGCCGGCCGCTACCAGGCCGCCGTCGAAGACTATGTGAGCGCATTCAACATTGCCGAAGCAGAGGCAAAACGACTGCGCCGCAACAACTTCTCCCGAGACGAGCAGCAGCGCATTTCACGGGCCGAACATCTGCTGCGAGTGGCATCCGACGCCGGCGCAACGCCGCAGGAGCGCCAGAACGCCTATGACGTTGCCCGCAAAGAGCTCGACGGCCTCATCGTGTTGCCGGCAGCGACGCAGGCGAGTATCGAGCGCGGAATCTCCGGCGAGATTGACGGTCAATGACCGCCGGACCGCAGTTGCATCGGCCCCGACCGCCGCTCGCCGACTACATCGACTACTTCGGGTACTGGGCGCGCGAGACCGGCGACCCGCACCGCAGTCGGGCGCTGCCACGCGGAGCGGCCACCGTCGTCGTCGATGTCGGCGGCCGTTCATGCGTCGACTTCTACGCCGCCGACGGCCACACCCGGCTGGGCGTGCCGCCGGCGTTCATCGCCGGAGCCGGAATCGACTCGTATGTCACCCGCATCGACGCCGCGCAGACGGTGATGACGATCCACTTCCGGCCGGGCGGTGCGCTGCCGTTCACCGGAATCCCGTTGGCGGAGCTGGAGAATTCCTGTATCGGCCTCACCGAGATGTGGGGAAATAAGGGGACAGTGCTGCGAGAGCGGCTGGTCGGGGCTTCTTCGGCGGCATCTCGGATTGCCTTGCTGGAGTCATTCCTGCTGCGTCGCTTAGTGCGTGATGATCGTCGGCAGCATCCGGCCGTGGCGACGGTGTTGGGCCGGGTCGAGCACAGCCCGTCGTTGCGGGTCGCCGATATCCTTGAGCTGACCGGGCTTTCGTCGAAGCGGCTCACCGCTTTGTTTCGCGCGGAGGTGGGTCTGGCGCCGAAGGCGTATCTGCGGGTGCGGCGATTGCAGGCCGCTCTGAAGCGGCTCAACGCCGGTGGTGCGCAGGGCGCGACGATCGCAGCCGATCTGGGCTACTTCGACCAGGCGCATTTCGTGCGCGAGTTTCGGTCCTTCACGGCGATGACTCCCAGCCAGTACACCCACCGTCGATCGTGGTTGCCGAGTCACGTCGAACTCGCACGGCCAAAATTTACAAGCCAGACCGCGCTCAAACCCAGATGATTGGCGCATGGACACCACACACAAAGCAGTAGCCAACACGGCGCTCCTGGTGGCGGCCATCCGCGCCCACGAATCGACCCGCGACGACGGGCTTTTCAGCGATCCGTTCGCAGCCAAATTGGCCGGGGAGACGGGGCGGAAGCTGCTCGAATCAGCCCTTGCCTCATCCGGTGAACAGTCCACCATGCAGATCGTGGTCCGCACCCGGTTCTGGGACGAGGCCTTGCTACGGGCGACGCAGATGGCCAAACAGGTCGTGATCCTGGCGGCGGGAATGGATGCGCGGGCCTACCGATTGCCCTGGCCGGACGACACGACCGTCTACGAGGTCGACCAGCCCGAGGTGATCGCGGCCAAAGCGGAACTGCTTGCCGATGACCAGCCGCGCTGTCGGCGGGTGGCCGTCGGCGTCGACCTGTCCGACGACTGGCCCCGCGCCCTGCAGTCGGCGGGCTTCGATCCCGAGACGCCGACGGCCTGGTTGATCGAAGGCCTGCTGCAATACCTCGACGAGAGCGCCGTGCGCACGTTGTTCGCCCGGGTGGACGCGTTATCTGCGCCGAATTCTGTGCTGTTGTATGACGTTGTCGGCAAGACCCTGTTGGACTCGCCGATGATGGCGACGGTTCGGCAGGCGATGGCGGAGCAAGGTGCGCCGTGGCTGTTCGCCACCGACGAGCCCGCCGAGCTGGCCGCCCGCCTGGGCTGGTCGGCCACCGTGACCGACGTCGCCGAGCCGGGCAATAAATGGAATCGGTGGTATGCGCCGGTCACGCCGATGAATGTGCCGGATGTGCCGCGAGGATATTTCGTCGAGGCGACGCGGTGATTAGCACCACGGCTGCCGCTGAGCGACCTCAAAGTGGCTGTGCGTCAATAGACTGCGCGTATGGGTCAGGGCTTGCTACAGATCGAAGACTGCCTGGACGCCGACGACCGTATCGCGCTGCCGGCGGATGTCAACCTGATTTCGCTGATCGACCGCAACATCGCCAATGTCGGTGACGCGGTCGCGTATCGCTACCTGGACTACAACCGTTCGAGTGATGGACAGGCCGACGAACTGACCTGGATCGAGTTCGGCATCCGACTGCGGGCCATCGGCGCGCGCCTGCAACAAGTTGCAGCCCAGGGTGAACGAGTAGCGATCCTCGCGCCGCAGGGCCTCGACTATGTCGCAGGGTTCTACGCAGCGGTCAAGGCGGGAACCATCGCAGTTCCGTTGTTCGCGCCGGAATTGCCGGGTCATGCCGAACGACTCGACATCGCGCTTCGCGATGCCCAACCGGCGGTAGTCCTGACCACGGTTGCGGCGATCGACGCCGTCCGTGCCTATCTGGACACGTTGCCGCGCAACCAGCGGCCGCAAATCCTCGTGATCGATGAAATACCCGACTCGGCGGCCGATGCGTTCGTACCTGTCAGCCTCGACATCGACGCCATTTCCCACCTGCAGTACACGTCCGGCTCGACACGGCCGCCGGTCGGCGTCGAGGTCACGCACCGGGCCGTGGGTACAAACCTGATACAGATGATCCTTTCGATCGACCTGCTGGACCGAAACACTCACGGCGTCAGTTGGTTACCGCTCTACCACGACATGGGTCTGTCGATGATCGGCTTTCCCGCGGTATACGGCGGACACTCGACCCTGATGTCGCCAACCGCGTTTGTGCGTCGCCCGCAGCGCTGGATTCATGCGTTGGCCGCCGAGTCGCGACACAGCCGGGTAGTAACGGCCGCGCCGAACTTCGCCTACGAGTGGACCGCACAACGCGGCTTGCCTGCCCCAGGCGATGACGTCGACCTGAGCAATGTCGTGCTGATCATCGGTTCCGAACCGGTCAGCATCCAGGCGATCACCGCGTTCAACGAGGCGTTCGCGCCGTACGGGTTGCCGCGCACCGCGTTCAAACCGTCGTACGGGATGGCGGAGGCAACGTTGTTCGTCTCGACCATCGATCCGGGCGCACAAGCGTCGGTGGTGTATGTCGACCGTGAGCAACTGGGCGCAGGGCATGCCGTGCGCGTCGCCCCAGACGCCCCGAACGCCGTCGCGCAGGTGTGCTGCGGCCGGGTCGCCCGCAGCCAGTGGGCCGTGATCGTCAACCCCGACACCGGCGAGGAACTACCCGACGCTGAAGTCGGCGAAATCTGGTTGCAGGGCAACAACATTGGCCGGGGCTACTGGGGCCGGCCCGACGAAACCCGGCTGGCCTTCGGTGCGACGCTGCACGCCCGGCTCGCAGAAGGCAGCCATGCCGACGGCTCACGCACTGACGGCACCTGGCTACGGACCGGGGATCTGGGCACCTATCTGGACGGGGAGCTCTACATCACGGGCCGGATTGTCGATTTGGTGACCGTCGACGGCCGCAACCACTATCCGCAGGACATCGAGGCCACCGCTGCCGAGGCCTCACCGATGGTGCGGAAAGGTTACGTCGCCGCCTTTACCGTCCCGGACAACGACGGCCCACGGCTGGTGATCATCGCCGAACGTGCGGCGGGCACGGCGCGCGCGGATCCGCAGCCGGCGCTCGAGGCGATCCGCAAAGCGGTGACGGACCGCCACGGGCTAACAGTCGGCGACCTACGGTTCGTGCCGGCCGGTGCGATTCCGCGCACCACCAGCGGAAAGCTGGCCCGCCGCGCCTGCCGCGTCGAATATCTCAGCGGCGCATTGGGGGCGCGGTAGCGCCCAGCGTGGCGTCGGGCCGCAACTCGTCGCGCAACCCGTCGCCCGCCGCTGCCGCTGCCAGCGCCCGGCCAAGCGCCGGCGCATGCTTGTAAAGATTGTGTCCCGCAACGAAATACACGCCGTCGGCCTCCCAGACGCCCACGCCGTCTGGTCCCCAGGGTAATTCGGTGACCCAGCAATGACGGACGTCGACCGGCTGGGGGTCAAGCCCGGGCAGAGCACGTTCGACGTAACCGGTTGCCCTCTCGGCAAGTTGGGCCAGGGCCGCCGGATCCAGTAGCCCACCGTCGGGCGCATCGACGTAGCTGCTGAGCCCGACGGCGTAACGGCCGTTGCCCGGCTCCGCCGCTGCATAGACGCCGGTTTCACCGAAGTCGCCGCTGCCGTCCTGCAGGCACGCCAGCGTCGGCGGCGGCTCACCGCGGACGTCGTAGGTGAGGCGAACGTGGGCGCCGGTGCGCACCGGCAAGGCCAGGCCGACGCCGCGCGCAAGCGAAGCGGTGCCGCGCCCGGCGCACACCACCACGCTGTCGTGTTCGGCGGTCACACCGCCGGCGCGGACCTCGACCGTGCCGGCCAGGGTGGGACGTACGAGCAGCACCTCGTCGGCGATCACATCGCCGGAAAGCGCGGCGGTGAGCGCAGCAATGGCCGCCGTCGTGCGAATCGAGCCGCCGCGCTCGTCGAGCACCGCGACACCGTCGAAATGGCCAAGAATAGGTAGCCGCTCGCGCAGTTCGCCCGCGTCGATGCGGCGAACCGCGAGCCCACCCATGTCGTGCAGGACGGCGAAGCGACGCTCGGCGGTCGGACCCATCGCCACCACACCGTCAGCAGAGACCAGTTCGACCCCGAAACGATCGGCCCACTCGTCCCACATCAAGCGGCTGGTCTTGGCGAATGCAACCAGCCGCGGATCGTCGTGGGCATGCCGAAAGATGCGTGACTGGCCACCCGATTGACCCTGCCCCGGCACGCCGCGCTCGTACACGGTGACCGAGACGCCGCGTTCGGTCAGCGCGAAGGCGGTGGCCAACCCGACTATTCCGGCGCCGATCACCCCGACATCGGTGCTTCGCACACCTGGAATCATCGCAGGAGTGAGGCGAGATGGCTGGACCGGACGACTGTGGGCCGAGGCGGCAGGCACGTACGCCGCGATACTGGAGCACCCATTCCTGGCCGGGCTCACCGATGGCCGACTCGACCCGGCGGCTTTCGCCCACTACGTAGTGCAGGACGCGTATTACTTAACGGATTTCGCGCGGACGCTGACCGTGGTCGGCAGCAAGGCGCCGACGATGGCAGGCGTCGAGATGTTCGCGCGGCACGCCGCCGCTACCGTCGACGTCGAACTCACCCTGCACGAATCGCTGCTGCCCGAACTCGGCATCGAAAGGCCCGATACCGTGCCGATTGCCCCGACGACCCGCGCCTATACGAGCTATCTGCTGGCCACGGGGTATGGCAACAGCTTCGCCGAAGGGCTGGCCGCGGTGTTGCCGTGTTACTGGATCTACGCCGAGGTGGGGGTGGAGCTGGTCACCCGGGGATCGCCGGAGCCGCGCTATCAACGTTGGATCGACACGTATGCAGACCAGGGGTACCAATCGTTGGTTGCCGAGGTGCTGACGCTGGCCGACGAGGCCGGCGCGACGCTGGGCGCCGCCGAAGAGGCCCGCGCCCGGGAGCATTTCGCCACGGCCGCCCGCTACGAGTGGATGTTCTTCGACGCCGCATGGCGACGCGAAGTGTGGCCCGTTTAATGTTGGCGGGCAGCATCTTCCAGAAGGTCGGCGACACAGGCGACGCTTTCGGCGGGCGTGCTCATCTGGGCGGCCACCTCGGCGGCCCGGCTGGCGAATTGCGGAGTAAGGATGGCGCGTAGGTCTGCGACCAGCGATTCCTTGGTGACGGCCGAAAACTGCTGCCCGGAGCCAACTTTCAGCTGCTCGACACCAGCTGCCCACATGGGCTGATCCAACCAGTGCCAGAGAATCAACGCGGGAATTCCGGCCCGCATGCCGGCAGCCGTGGTGCCGGCGCCCCCGTGATGGACGGCCGCGCGGCAGGCGGGAAGCACGGCGGTGTGATTCACCGCGCGGACAATCTTGACGTGTTCGGGATGCGGAAGATCGCTGAAGTCGTTGGCGCCCGCGCATATCAGCGCCCGTTGGCCCAACTGCGTGCAGGCCGCGCCGATCATGTCGAGCAGGTCTGCGGGGGAGGCGATCGGCGTGCTGCCGAAGCCGAAGTAGATCGGCGGCGTTTCGGCCGCAATCCACGCCAAGACCTCGTCGTCCTCATCCGTTGCCAACCCCAGCGTCAGCGCGCCGACGAAGGGCCGTCGGTCGTCGCATTCCACCCAGTCGGTCGCCGGCCCGGGCAGACACAGCTTGTCGTAGGCCTGGATTTCCAGCGATACGCGTCCGCTTGCTTCCGGCAGGCCCAGCGCGCGGCGTTGGGCCTCTTCGGCCGCCTTCGTGATCGGTCCGTACAGCGAGCCGGACGACCATATCCGGGCCGGAAAGAAGTGCAACGCGGCCAACGGAATGCCGTGGTACTCCGCGACATTGGCGGCGAGGTCTTGCTCGTTCATGCCCGCCGCAAGCAGGTCCGCGCCGTCGGCCAGCGACGTCAGCGTCGCGCTCTTATCCAACCTGGCCTGGGTAACCCGCTCGCCAACTTCGGCCAGCGCAATGATCGGATTCTGCATCTGGCGAATGAAATCCGTGGCCGCGTTGGTCTGCTCCTGGGTGTCCCGCCCGTAGGCGACCGCGGCAAGCCCCACCGACTCGGCGAAGCCCAGCATGTCGGGCGGAACCGCCATGCGGACGTCGTGACCGCGCTGCCATAGTTCGCGGCCCACGGCCAGGCAGGGCTCGACATCGCCGCGACCCCCATAGCCGGCCAGTACGAATTTCATCGGGCGCAACATAACCTGCGGTGCTGCCGGATCGCATGTCGTCGTGCCACGATGAGGCATGGCCGATCCGGACGGTGAGGCAGCGAACATAGCCAAAGCCACGCGGCCCACGCACGCCGACGTGGCCCGTCTGGCGAGCGTGTCGACCGCGACGGTCAGCTATGTCCTGAACAATTCGGAGGGCCGGCGCATCTCCTCGCGCACCCGCGAGGCGGTCTACCGGGCGGCTGAGCAGTTGGGATACCGGCCTCACGTCGCCGCGCGCAATCTGGCCAGCGGCAAGAGCGGGGTGGTCTTGTATGTGGTGCCGCGGATAGCGGTGGGGGAAATGCCGATGCAGGCCGGCAGCCTGATGACCACCGAACTGGCCCGCCGCGGTTTGCTGCAGGTGCAGATCTTCGAAACCGAGGACGACCAGCACGTCATCGACGCGGTCGAAAGTCTCGATCCGATCGCCGTCACCAGCCTGTTCCCGCTGAGTGACGATGCACGCGACGCGGTGCAAGCCGCCGACGTGCCGTTGATCGAGATCGGGACGCTGCCCGCCCTCGGTGATCCTCATCTGTCGGTCGGCGCGCTTCGCGTCGAGCACCTGGTCTCCCGTGGACACCGCAACATCGCGTTTGCTTACACCGCGATCCCCAAATGGCGTGCGCTGGGCGACTATTGGCTCGAAGGCGTGGCCCGTGCCGCCGCAGCGCACGAGCTTCCGCCGGTCAGCGTCGATGAGGTCACTCTGGACAACGCCGCCGACGTCGTGGCGCGCTGGGCCAGTGCTGGCGTGACCGCAGTGTGCGCGCAAAGCGACGAGATCGCATGCCTGGTGCTCTACGGCATCCGAGAGGCGGAACTTCGTTGTCCGGCCGACCTCGCGGTGATCGGCGTGGACGCCAATCCGATGGGCGAAATCAGCTCACCACCGCTGACCACGGTGGAGTTCAATCCCGTTGCAGTGGCCGACGCCGCGCTCGCGGCGGTACTCAGCGAACTGGGCTACCCGGCGCCGCCGGCTCCGCAGCCCACCGACGTCGCCCACCTGATCATGCGCGCCTCGACGTAGCCTGGACATCCCGTGGTTAAGCGCATAACCTACGGCCTGACGATTCCCGCAACGACGCGAGAAGGGGAGACCTATGACGGTCCAGGATGTGCTCGACGAGATTCGTAAACGACCGGGCACCGGTGAGGTGATTCCTGTCATCGACCCCGCCACCGAAGAGCAGCTCACCGAGTTCACCGATTGCGGCCCCGAAGCCGTCAACGAGGCGGTGGCGCGGGCGAAGGAGACCGCCGAATCCGGAGTGTGGTCGGGAATGCCCGATTACGAGCGTGCCCGGGTGCTGTGGCGGGTCGCCGATCTGATCGACGAGAACGCGGACATCCTCGCAGAACTCGAGTCCGTCAACGCCGGCATTCCGCCGGCTCAGGCCCAGATCATCACCAAAGTCGGGTCCGAATGGTTCCGTTACTACGCTGGCTGGTGCACGAAGATCGAGGGCATCGCCCGGGACGTGAACACCGGGGGGCTGAGCGGGATCGAATCGCACCAGCACGTCTACACGTTGCGCGAGCCCTACGGCGTGGTGGGGCTGATCTTCCCGTGGAACGGACCGGTGTTCAACTTCTGCGCAAAGTTGGCGCCGTCGCTGGCGGCGGGCTGCAGCAGCGTGGTCAAGCCCGCCGAGGAAACCCCGCTGTCGGCGCTGGTTCTGGACCGGATTCTGGCCGACGCCGGGGTGCCGGAGGGGGTCGTCAACCTGCTGCTGGGCTACGGGCACACCGCGGGCGCGGCGATCACCGCGCATCCCGACGTCGAAAAGGTCGCGTTCACCGGATCGACCGAGGTCGGCCGGGAGATCGTGCACGCCTCCGCCAGCAGCAATCTCAACAAGGTCACGCTGGAACTCGGCGGCAAGTCGCCCGTGGTGATCTTCGACGACGCCGATCTGGACATGGCCATCCCGATGGCGTCGTTCGGCACCTTCATCCACTCCGGCCAGGCCTGCGTGTGCGGATCACGCATCTTCGCCCAGCGCGGCGTCTACGACCGGGTCGTGGAGGGCATCGCGAACATGGCTAACACCATGCAACTGGGCGGACCCAAGGAAGAGGGCGCCATGATCGGCCCGCTGATCAGTCAAAAGCAGCTCAACCGCGTCTTGGGCTACCTCGATCAGGGCAAAGCTGACGGCGTCGAGCTGGTCACCGGCGGCCACCGGCTGGACCGCAAGGGATATTTCGTGCACCCGACCGTGGTCACCAACGTCGACCCCGACACGAGCCGGCTCTTCCAAGAGGAGATCTTCGGGCCCGTGGTCACGATCCTGCCGTTCGACGACGACGACGAAGCGGTGGCCCTGGCCAACAACACCACCTACGGGCTCGCTGCCACGGCGTGGACCCGCGACCTCGGCCGGGCGCACCGGGTGGCCAAGCGCCTGAAGGCCGGAACCGTCGGGCTCAACTGCCAGATGCAATTCGATCACTCGATGCCCTTTGGCGGATACAAGCAATCGGGCTGGGGCTACGAATCCGGCAAGGCGGGCATCGAGACCTACCTGCAAACGAAGATCGTCTGGGCGCAAATGTAGTTCTGAAAACATTGGAGGCCAAGGAAGTTCGCTCCTGAACAGGCGCTGTGCGTTTGGAATCACGCGCACGGGTGTATAAGTAGTTACCACGTCGATTCAGGAGGCCCACGATGAAGCCAGTTGCAGCCGCTGCGATCGGGATCGCCGCGCTCCTGTTCAGCGGATGCTCTGCGTCGCAGATCGTCAACACCGGTGGCGACACAAAATGCAAGGACTTCACCACCCAGGACGAGAAAAAGCAGAACGACGAGATCACCAAGATGCTCAAGGACAAAAGCGGAACCGATCCCAACGGGGTGGAGATAACGGCAACGCGTCTGTCGGCGATGACGTACTGCCAGACGCTCGGCAAGCCCGACAGCAAGATCTCCGAGGCGCCCCACGGCTGACCGAAGGACATCGGACGTGCTTCCGTAACCTCGTTGAGCCGGTTCGCTAAAGCATCGAGATGATCACAGGTCCATATCGATGCCTGCGGCGATCTGGTGCATTACCGCTGATGCACAAATCATGGCACAGTGCGCAAGTTGTGCACCCCAACGGAATTCCTTGTCGCCATGTGGGTGGCAAATACATGGAGGGGCTGCAAGGGAGGTAGCACGGCATGACGGCGGACTGGGGCCACTCCCAGATCTCTTCCGGCCCGCAAAATGGGCGCATTCTCGATACGGCGCAAGGCATTCTGATCGGCGTTCGTCGGTGCAATTCGGAGACGGCGTTGCACGAGTTGCTCAGCGCAGCACAGCGTCACAGGATGCCGGTGTTCGCGATGGCCTGGGCGCTGGTGCATCTTGCGGGCAACGGCGGTAAATCATCCCGCACGTTCGCCGATGCACAGTCGGCGGCACGCCGTGAGTGGGGCAATCTCTTTGCCCAGCCAGCCGTGTCGCGTTGCTGAACTAGCCGATCGCCGCTACCGCATCGATCACTGCCTGCGGCTCATCAAGGGCGACAAAGGTTTTCGCGTCTGGCACCTCGATCAGCTTCGCATTGCTGAACAACCCGGCCAGGCGTCGGCCCAGCTGCGGGGTGAAGCAGCGGTCCCGCTGGCCCCACACCAGCGTGACGGGCTTGGTGAACTGGGGGAGCCGGGTGGCCACGTCGGTGAGATCGGTGGTGGCCACCTGGCGCAGCAAGGCCGCCAGGTCGCGGCAGATGCGTGAATCCCTCAGGCAGGGCTGCAGCCAGGCGGAGGTGAGGTGCGGATCGGGCCGGTTGGCCAGCAGACCGAAGCCGAGTGGCGAATGACGCAGCACCCGTAATTGCATCTGCCCGAAGAGCGCCTTGATCGAAATGGGGCCGCGAAGCAACCCGAACACGATGTCGAAGGGAAACGGCGGACACTTGTCGAAGGCATCGCAGTTGGTCAGCACCAGGCGGCCGATCCGGTCCGGGTAGGTGTCGACGATCAATTGGCAGATGCCGCCTCCGGTATTGCTGCCGACCAGCGTGACATCGGAAAGGCCGAGCGCGACGATCACGTCGTTGATCATCTCGGCGACACCGGCCAGCGACAGTGCGGTGGGTTCGGTGACCGGGATGGTGTGGGAGCCCAGCGGCCACGTCGGCACGATGCACCGAAAACCGCGGCGCGACAGTCCCTCGGCGACCTCGCGCCATAGTCGTCCGTCGACCAGGATGCCGTGGACAAAAAGGACCGGAGCATGGGGCGAATCCTGCGGGCCCAACTCCTGATATTCGATGGTCGCCTGCTCGAGTTCGAGTTGTGGCATTTCGGCGTTCCTCCTTGGACCTGTCAGCACCGACCCGATTAGGGAAGCTCAACGGCTGGTGCCAGATCCACGCGGTGAACTGCCAGATACTGCCAACGCGCCCCCGTCAGTCAGGATCCATGGCTGTGGCCACGGCCGCTGTGTCGTCCCGGCTTGTCGCTCGGATCGAAGGCGGCGGCGATCACGTCGGCGAGGCGCTCCAGGGCCGCGGCGATGGCCCACAACGCATCGGTCTGGGACACCGACGTCGGCGAATCCGGCTGCGCAGAAGCGGACGCCGGGGACGTTAGGGTCGGCGGTGGCGCCGGTTGCGGCGCAGGCGGTGTGGCGTCGACGGCCGTGTCGAGGCGCGGCTTTCTCTTCTCGTCCCATTGCACCCAGTAGTCCTGCCCGCCGTCGCGGTACGCCAAGGCCCGGTGCTCACCGCCGTGACCGTGCTCGAGGGCACAGCCATGCACCCAGGCCACCTGGTGGTCTGCACCGATCGCCGCCAGCGAGCGCCACAGTTCCTCGTCGAGCATCACGCTGGCAAAACAGCGATCCGCGGTCACCGTGGCGCCCAGGTGCCGACGCCGGTCACAGCACGCCGCCGGTGTGAATGGGTCACCGATTGCCTCTCGGTCAAAAGTGGGGGATCTGCCTACGCCCGGATGCAGTATCCGCCCACCGTGCCGAAAAGTAACGTTTGTCCCTATGCGGTTGGCCGCTCGGGCGTTGTCTGCAGCGGTGGTACTGCTGTCCGGGGTGGCCGGTGTCGGTGCCGTCGGCGTAGCGTCGGCCGAGCCGGTGGTCGCAAGTTCCGGCGTCCGGCTGGTGGGTTGGGACACCTATCGGCGCTTGGATCGGTTGCCGTACCTGAGCTCCGACACGCAAAGCCTGCAGGTCTCGAGCTTTGATCGCAGCGGCGGCGATTTCGACATCTCCACCGGCAACAAGAACGGCAGCGGGGGATGTCTGGCTTTCGGGGGTGCCGGCTGTGTCATCGCGGAGGATCGCGGTGCGGGAGAGATTGATTCGATCTGGTTCACCCGCGATGGCGGCAATGTGACCGCGCTGGGAACGATCCGCATCGAGCTGGATGGACAGACGGCGATCGACGCACCATTGCAATCGTTGGTCGATGGAGCGCTGGGTGCGCCGTTCGTATGGCCTCTGGTAGCCAACGCTGCCCAATCGCCGGGCGGAGTTTACGTCAAGGTGCCGATGCCGTATCGGGAGTCGATGCGGATCAGCGTCGCGTCCAATTTGGAGTACTACCACGTCGATTATCGACACTTCTCGACAGCCGACGGCGTGACCACTTTCTCGCGCTCCGATACCGCGCTCGACGTAGTTGCCATGCTCCGCGCCGCGGGCACCGCCGACCCCAAGCCCGCCGCACCCGCGGCGGTGCATACCAGTCGCGTCGTCGATCTCCCCGCCGGACATGGCGTGACGATCGCGGAATCGACTGGGCCAGGGAGTGTTTCGGCGCTGCACCTATGGTTGCCGACGGATCAACTCCTGTCCGGGTTGCGGCTGCAGATCGAGTTCGACGGCGAAACCAGGGTCGACTCGCCCCTTGGCGAATTCTTCGGTGCAGGCCTGGGCGTCAATGACGTGCGATCGCTGCTGTTCGCCGCGATCCCGCAGCCCGGGGGGCCGCTGTCGTTGTCGGCGTGGTGGCCGATGCCGTTCGCCCGCTCAGCGCAAGTCGCCATCGTCAATACGACGGGCGATCCCGTAGCGGGTATCGACAGCGATGTCGTGATCACACCCGACCCCCAGTGGGGACCCGCATTGGCGAGTGGTCGCGCCGGCTACTTCACCGCGCGCTCGCACGCCGGACCAACGACAGTGGGTCAGGACTGGTTGTTCGCCGACGAACACGGCCACGGCAAGTTTGTTGGCGTCAGCCACACCATCCACGGTAGTCGGATCAGGACGTCGTTCAGCGATGACGCTCCCTACTTTCTGGAAGGAGCCGAACGCGTATACACCGACGGTGCCGAATCGCCCCAGTGGTACGGCACCGGCACCGAGGACTTCTACGAGGGCGGCTGGTATTTCAAGAACGGCAAGCACTTCAGCGATCCGCTCACCGGACAGCCGGATCAACGTACGGCCACCGGCGGATGCGCAGACTACTGCGTGGCTGCCTACCGGCTCATGCTCGCCGAGGCTATCGACTACCACTCGGCGATCCGATTCGGCATCGAGCACGGCAAACGCAACATGGTCCAACCCGACTACAGCTCAACGGCTTTCCTCTACGCACTACCCGACGACGCCGCCACACCGAGCGACGACGTCAACCCCACCGACCCCGTCAGCCGAATCCTGCACGGCTACGACGATGCTGACGCCAGTGACCAACTGCTGGTCAGCCAATACGAGGGCAGTGAAGACACCCGCCCAGTCGTGGGGGTAGTCCACGCCACCCAAACTGCGACCACCTTCGACGTCGCACTCGCCCCGGACAACCACGGCATCCTGCTGCGCCGCACGTCGGACCAAGCAGCGGGATTTCAGTCGGCCGACGTAGCCATAGACGGCATTCCCGCCGGTACATGGTTACAGCCCCGCAGCAACGGCATACACCGTTGGCTCGATGACATGTACCTGGTACCTGCCTTTCTCACAACGGGCAAGGAGCGCGTCACTGTCACACTGGCACCTACTGCCGATGCACCGCCATGGACCGCCAGCCGCTACCACGTGGACACGCTGACGGGCGCGCAAAGTAGTGAAACCCCCTGGTGGTAAGCAGCTCGGTCGTCGACAATGGCGGGGTGGTTTGCAGGGCGCTGACGGCCGTCGTGGTGATGTTTGCGGTGGTCGCGTGTTCGGGGGTGACCAGGTCGTCGAGCGCGTCGACGCCGACCGCGACACAGCAGGCAGCGGCATCGACGGTCCCGTCGCCGCAGCGGCGGCTGGCATCGGATCCCGTGCAACTTGCCGACGACCTGGTTGCCGACGAGCGAGCGCTGCGCGACCCGGCATCCTCGGAGAGCGCGCTGCTGACGGCCGCGCGCGGGCAGCAAAAGGCCTACCGCGCGGTCGGTTGGCATCCTGAGTGGGACGCGGTCGTGCGCCCGCGGATCCCGCCGTCGCTGGTTGAGGTCTACGACCGCAACGTCGATGCTCGACGGCAGCTCAGCGCGATGGTCGCGAGCCAACTGAAGGACACCCTGCCCGCGTGGCGGATTGATGCTCCCGCGCCGGCGGACGAGCTGCTCGGTTCCTACCGCGAAGCCGAAGCGGCGACCGGCGTCGGCTGGAACTACCTTGCGGCCGTCAACCTGGTCGAAACCGGTTTCGGCCGCATCGCCGGCACGAGCGACGCCGGCGCGCAAGGGCCTATGCAATTTCTGCCTGCGACGTTCGCGGCATACGGCGATGGCGGCGACATCCACTCACCGCACGACAGCATCATGGCCGCCGGTCGCTACCTCGCCGCCAACGGTTTCGCCGCCGACCACGATCATGCCCTCTTCCGGTACAACCACTCGGACCAGTACGTCCGCGCGATCGACGACTACGCCGCGGTGCTCGAAGCCGAGCCCGCGAGGTTCGCCGACTACTACCGGTGGGATGTCTACTACCACACGACCGCCGGCGATGTCCTGCTGCCCGTCGGTTATGTCGCAACCTCGCCGATCCCGGTCGCCGACTATCTGGCTAACCATCCGCAGTGAACTGACGTTGGCGGCCTTGTTATTTCACGCAGGGGATGTTGTCGGCGGCCATGCGTGTGAGGTTGGTCGGTGACGGTTCCTGGGTGCCGGTGCCAGTGGCCGACACGGTGGTGACGCTCGTTGCCGGCGACTCTGATGTGTCGTTGAGGTAGTCGATATCGGTCCCAACGGTTAGTTGCACCGTGTTGGCGGCGATGCTGTCGGACGCAGTGGTGCTGATACCTAATTTGTCGGCGAGCTGGTTGGCGGCTGCTTTTGCGCCCGGTCCGTAGACGATGGTGCTTGTCTGGCTGATGGAGCCGGCGGTGCTGGCCGCTCCTTCAGTGAAAGGCTTTGTCGCCAATGATTTCTCGAGTCGGGCGGCCTCGCCTTCCTTGCCCGAAGCGTTGACGACGTCGAGCACGACGTTGCCTGTGGTTGGCTGCGCGGCGCTGGCCGTCTGCGTCACCGCGGGTGAATCGGGCGACACCAATTTGTGCACGATAGAGCGGATGGTAGTTACGTCGATGAAGTTGACGTCTTCGCCGTCAGAGATTTGACCGAAGTCGGTAACCGGCAACGTGTACAGCGTGACAGGCCGGTTTGGGAGCGCAGACGCGTCGCGCAGGAAACCGTCGAGGTCGAAACCGGTGTCAACGGCGACGTTTTGCTTGGCGACATCGAGCAGGGCGCGCAGCCGCGCAGGGCTCGACAATGTGCCGTTGTGGCGCAGGGCGTTGACCAGCGAGACGAGGAATGCCTGCTGGCGGCGAGTTCGGTCGAGGTCGGTGAACAACTCGTTGGCGGCGTCGCGGCGTTGCCGCACGAACGCCATTGCTTGGTCCGCGCTGATCTGTTGGGGCCCTCGATGAAAATCCGCACCAGAGTAGTAGCGGTCCGAAGTGTCCTCGTTCAGGCACACCGTGATCGGTTGGACCACGCGGGCGACTTGAAAGAACCCGACCAAAGTGACCTCTACGAAGTGGTCGATCGGGATTCCCAAAAACTTTCTCACTGTGCGGATTTCGGCTTTGCGGCCAGCCTCACGCGCCTTCTGTTCTTTTGCCGCGGAAGGTTCGGCGTCGTCGGACCCGTCGTTCATGACCTCTTGGTAAGCGAACCGGTAGGCCTCTTTGATCTTGCCGCGGCAGTCTGAGGTCGGGCACCCGGCCAGATCGACGTAGTCGTCGCGGGGAATCGAGATCGCCGTGGCCGGCGCGTCCCCGGCGGGCAGGTGCAACACGATGAGCGCGTCGGCGTCGCCTTCGCCGGAATCTTCACCACCTGCGTGCAGCGCGTCATAGATGTCTGGCGGCAAGGGCCGGCCCCGTTGGTCGCGACGGCCATCGAGGCCCATGATCAGGATGTTCTGGTCAGGTGCGGTGCGAACGGGTTCAGCGGCGAGCGCCTCGGATGTGGTGATGCCAGTCGACGCAGCGTGGTAGGTGATCCATCCCATGCCGGTCGCGACGACCACCGCGGCCGATCCCAGCAAGGCGAGCGCCTTGGCGAGGGCCACTATCCGGCGGTGGCCGCTGAGAGCGTCCGCTCGATGCGTCATGACAGAAGCGAGAATAGCCAGGTCGCGGCGCTTCTAACCAGTGCGGCGGGAATAGAACTCCGGGAACTGCGTTCTCAGTGGCCGTGAAAAGTTTCAGCGAAACCGAACGTCAAGAATTCCTCGCAGACAAGCACGTGGCGGTGCTATCTGTCGCAGCCGCCGATGGACGACCGCCGGCCAGTGTCCCGATCTGGTACGACTACACGCCGGGAGGGAACATCCGGATCGGCACCTCGCCGTCGTCGCGCAAGGCTCGGCTCATCGAGCGGGCGGGTGCGGTCACGCTGGTCGTCCAACGCGAAGAGCCGCCGTACCAGTATGTGGTCGTCGAGGGGACCGTGGTGGAGACCGCGGCACCGGCCCCGAAGGACGTGCGGGAAGCCATCGCCATCCGTTACCTCGGCGAGGAAGGTGGCCGAGCATTCGTTCGCGAATTCGAAACTTCCGACAACGTGTTGTTCACGATCCGACCCGACCGGTGGCTCAGCGCTGATTTCACGGGCGACCTTTAGTACCCGGGTGCGAGCAAAACCGTTGCGGCCGATACGAACTGACTGCCGAACTTGTCGCCTTGCGCCGGTATCAACCTGAACAATCAACTGCGACTTCAAGGGCCGCACAAATCGCGCGCATCCGGGTATCGGCGAGGCGGCCAAGCCGACTGACCAACACTGCGACCGAGACACTTTCGACCGAATCCAGGTTCACCGCCGAACGCCGGGGGATCGGGTCGAGGCCAGGTTCAAGGACGACCTCGCTTGCCAGCCCCCGGATGGTCGTGGTGCACGGAGCGACGAGTGTGCGCCGAAGCCGAGGGATCGCCGCGTCGCGCGACAACACCACAACCGGGCGTCGGCCGATCTCCGCCATCTCGCACCACCACACCTCTCCGCGTGCCGGCAGTGCAGTCACGACGCGCCAGCGGCTCGCCGCCACGAGGCCAGGTCGCCCCACTCGTCGGGCTCATCAGCCGGGTGCTCGTCATAAGCGGCATAACTCGCATCTACTTCAGCCGATCGATGACGAGCTAGCAGGGCGTCGAGAGCCTCATCGATGAGGGCGGCGTCCGTGCTTCCCGACCGCAGACCGCGCGCAGCGGTCAACAATTTGGCATCAACGGTGGTGCTCAACCGTATGCGACGCATGGCATAACTATGCCACACAACCACTCATCCTGGCGCTGACTCTGCCGCCAGGGTGCGTTGGCCGCACATTTGCCCTGGTAACCCATTGACGTCGAAATACCGTTGGTATTAAAATACCGATGGTATGTCAGTGAAGCGGCTTTCCCGCGTTGAGCAACAGCAGCAAACGCGGGAGCGGATCATCGACGCAGCCGAGCGCCTGTTCGTCGACGAGGGCTTCCATGCGGTTTCGGTAGATCGGGTCGCCGGTGAAGCCGGCTACACCAAAGGCGCCGTCTACTCGAATTTCGCGTCGAAAGAAGACCTGTTCTTCGCCGTATACGAGCGGCGGGCGACGCGCGGCATCGCCGAGGTCGAGGCTCAACTCGCCGCTGCGGGCGGCGCATCTCAAGGAATGGATGCCGTTATCGACCGCGTACTGCGGCGGCGCGGGCGAGACGACGGCTGGCTCGCCGTGTTCTTTGAGTTCTGGGCGCACGCTGTCCGTCGGCCGGCGCTGCGCGCCCGCTTCGGCGAGATCCACCTGCGTGCGCAAAAGCCTTTCGTACGAGCGATCGAAGCTCACGCATGCGAACACGGGTACGAATTGCCCGATGAGTCGCAAAAGCTCGCGGTCGCGACGTACGCAATGCAACTGGGTTTGCAGCTCGAGCGGCTGACTCTGCCGGATCTCGTCGACCCGGAATTCGGGGTGCGAATGAATCGCCTGTTTCTGGACGACCTGGCGCGGAGCGGGGGACATGATGAACGTTAGTCATCAGCGCAAGCGCATCGCGGACTTCTGGTCAGCCACAAAGCTTTCCCGCCGCCTCAGTGATCAAGAGCGGTGGCCGCGGGAGCAGCTGCTTAGCTTTCAACAGAAACGGCTCGACGAGCTGGTACGGTTCGCGGTGATGCACTCGCCTTATTACCGCGAACGCATCGGAAGTGTCGATGGCCCAGTCGAATTGGGCCAGCTGCCGATGCTCGACAAGGCGACGATGATGGAGCGCTTCGACGATGTCGTCATCGACCGTCGGCTGCGTCGCGACGATTTGGCTCGCCACGTCGAGGGATTGACCGGCGATCCGCTGTACTTGGGCCGCTACCGAGTGCTGGCGACCAGCGGATCGTCAGGTCGCAAAGGGCTTTTCGTGTTTGATCGTCCGGACTGGGCTGCCTATGTTGCGCAGTTTCTCCGGTACAGCTCGTTCGTGGGCATCCGTCCCCGGCTTCCCAGGCTGCGCCTCGCGTGGCTTGGCGGCGGATCGCCGTCCAGCGCGAGCCGACGGCTGGCCGCGACGATCGACTTCGGTGTGCACCGGCTGCTGTCGCTGCCGGTGACCCTCCCGGTCCCGCGGCTGGTCGAGGAACTCAACCAGTTCCAGCCCCAATTCATCAACGCCTATCCGTCCGTTGCGGTGCTGCTCGCGGAGGAGCAGCTGGCCGGTCGACTGCGGATTTCGCCCACGGCGATGTCGACCTCGAGCGAGATGCTCACGCCACAGATGGCCGACCGCATCGAGCAGGCGTTCGGCGCGCGACCGTTCAATGCATATGCCACAACCGAGGGGCTGATCGCCGTCGACTGCGAAATGCACAGCGGTCTACACCTTTTTGAGGACCTGACAATCGTCGAAAACGTAGACGAGCACGGCCGGCCGGTCCCCGATGGTGAGTCAGGCGCGAAACTGTTGATCACCAACCTCGCCAATCGGGCGCAGCCGCTTATCCGGTACGAGTTGCTCGATGCGGTCACAATCGACAGCGAGCCCTGCGGCTGCGGCCGCACCCTGCGCCGGTTTCGCACCGTGGAGGGAAGGACCGACGATGTCCTCCGTCTGCCGGGGCGGAGCGGCTCGACTGTCCTAGTTCACCCGATGCAGTTTGGGGTCATCGCCTGCGATCACGAGGTGGTCGAGTTCCAGGTCATCCAGCGCGGCCCGCGCCTGCAAGTGCTCGTAGTTGCCCGCGGAACCGCACCAGACCTCGAAAAACGAATTCACGCGGCAATTGCCGACCGCCTCGACGAACTTGGCGTCAGTGACACCGTCGTCGAGGTGACGCGACGCCCGAGGCTGGAGCGACAGGCCAGTGGCAAGCTCCAGCTGGTTGTCAGGGAGTCGCCGTCATGCGTGAGGTGATTGACAAGGGCTCCTGCAGTGCAGCGCACCCGTCGCCGCTTCTGTTTGTTCATGGCTCCTGGCATGGAGCATGGTGCTGGAATGAGCACTTCTTGGACTATTTCGCTGACAAGGGCTATCGCGCTGTCGCCCTGGGCCTTCGCGGGCACGGCACAAGCCCCGGCAAGGAGCGGCTGCGCTGGACCAGGCTTCGGGAATACGTAGACGATGTCGCCGAGACAGCGGCGCAATTACAGACTCAGCCCATCTTGGTCGGGCATTCAATGGGCGGCTTCGTCATCCAGAAATACCTGGAAGCCCACACGGCTGCCGGAGCCGTTCTGCTGGCGTCCGTTCCACCCACCGGCGTACTGCGGGTGACCCTGCGCATTGCGCGCGATTACCCTCTGCCATTCGCCAAAGTCAACGCCTCTTTGAGGCTGGCCCCGCTGGTTGCCACCCCAGAACTGGCGCGAGTCCTGTTGTTTTCCGCGTCCACGCCAGACGAGCAAGTCGAGATGTATCAGCAGCGACTCCAAGACGAGGGCTACCGAGGCTTCCTCGACATGCTCGCTCTCGATTTGGTCAAGACCAAACGAGTCAAGCGTGTCCCGATGCTGGTACTGGGAGCTGCCGACGACTACATCGTGTCTCAGCGCCAAATTCGTCGCACCGCTGCGATATACGGCGCCCCGGCAGAGATCTTCCCGAACATGGGACACGACATGATGCTGGAGCCTGGGTGGGCTGTTGTCGCCGAACGAATTCACGCTTGGCTCGAAACACTTTGTCCCGCATACCAGCCCAAGGGATCACCGGGGCCGAGATTTCATCTCGGTCTCAGTTGAGCAAAGGTACTGCAGCGTACCGCGATGCGAAGGCCGATATCGCCTGTCTGGTTTTAGGGTTGCCTGCTATGGCCGGACTGAAGAACTATGTGAAGCGCTGCCGCACAGCGCTTCACATAACGGCATCGGCATTGATGGTTGCCATCCTGGGACTAGCCGTCACGCCCGTGGCTCATGCGGCTGCAGCCACGGCGACGTTGTCGGTGGAACATACGTGGCAGACCGGTTTCATCGCCCGCTTCAGCATCACCAACGCGAGCACGGTGCCGCTAAGCGATTGGAAGCTTGAATTCGACATGCCGGCGGGACAATCCGTCTCGCACGCATGGAATAGCACCGTTACCCAATATGGCACGCACTTTGTGGTTACCCCCGCGAATTGGAATCGTGTCATTGCACCGGGTGGTTCAGCCACAGGTGGTTTCAGAGGCGTGCTGAGCGGTTCCTACTCGCCACCGTCGAATTGTCGGCTCAACGGGCAATATCCGTGCAGCTAATCGCTCGCTAGGCAAGACGAGTGTTCGGCTTCGCCACCCCTTCGTCGCCGCCGAGGAGACTACGACCGAGTCGCCGGTCGGCAGGCCCGTGGGATTGCTGAGAAGCGCGACGCAATGAACAACGACCCGCGGATCGTTCCCGGCATCCTCGGCGTGGCCGAGCCGATCACGGTTCCCACCTGGTAACTGCTCGGCGATGACCGAATTATCCGAGTCGGGCGTCGCGCTGAGCTTCCCGGCGTTAGTCTTTGCCGATGATCGCGGGCGAGAAGGCGCCTGATTTCACGCTGTATGACCACACCGGTCGACCTCGGAAACTGTCTGCGTTCCTTTCCGAAGGGCCGGTTGTCCTGTTCTTCTTCCCCCTTGCGTCCTCACCGATCTGTACTGCCCAGGCCTGTCATTTCCGGGACCTGAGCAGCGAATTCGCCGCGGTGGGCGCCCAGCGGGTGGGCATCAGCACCGACACCGTCGACAAGCAGGCCCACTTCGCCCAACAGCGCGCGTTCGACTATCCACTGCTCTCTGACGCCGACGGCGTGGTGTCCGAGCTGTTCGGGGTGCGCCGGGGCAGACTCGCCAGGCTGCGGAGATCCTTCGTGGCGCGTGACGCGGCCCGGCGTCGCCGACACACCCGACGCCGTGGCCTGCTGGCTCGGCTGCTCCCGGTCAGACGGGCCACATTCGTCATCGACACCGACCGCACCATCCTCAAAGTCGTGTCCAGCGAACTGCGCGCATCGGTGCACGCCGACCAGGCCCTGCGGTTCTTGCAGAACCACAAGCCGCATCGTTCGCCACATGTCCACGAGGCCATGGACGAACCGACCGACGAGTGGTTTACGGATCCGGAAACCGCGGACGAGCCGAGCCTGGTCCGGCCATACACACTGACGGGAGGCCGTACCGACTCCGACGTCGAACTGCCACTCGACGCTCCGGTCGAAGCGCTCGACACCACAGCGAAGCCGCCGCGCTGGCGGAGAAATGATGTGCGCGGCCAGATCCTGACGTGTTGTGTGCACAGCCCCTCGGTCGCAGAGATCGCCGCTCGTCTGTCCTTGCCGCTCGGTGCGACGCGGTTCCTGGTCGGTGATCTGGTGACACAAGGTTATTTGCGGGTGCACGCACCCCCCGCTGACTCGATGGCAATCGACGAACGACGTGAACTGATACGAAGGACCCTCAGTGGCCTACGAGCACTCTGAGGGAGAGCTCTATAGAGCGTGGGCAGGGTTTTAATAGCGTGGCGTGTGTCCATTGGGTCATGCGGGAGCGGGCGACCGCGTGCGTCGATTGAATACTGACGCATGCGTTGTCATCCTGAAGCCATGGTGAAGTATCGCGATCCCGGGCCGATTGTCTTCGATGCTGTCATCGAACGTCCTGACGGCCCGGGAGCCTACGTGACATTTCCCTTCAACACTGTTGACGTCTTTGGTGTGCGGACACGGGTGCCGGTCAAAGCACGGTTCGACAACAGCGTTGACTACATCGGCTCATTGGCTCCCTACGGAGGTCGGCATCGCCTTGGTGTGCGAAAAGATATCCAGAAGTCCTTGGGCAAGACCTACGGTGACAATGTCAGCGTCGAGGTGGTCCTTGACATCGACCGCGCTGACGTAGCTGATGGTAAGTAGCCAGGCAGGCGGCTTATGTAATAGGTATCCGCGGATACAAAGTGGGCGAAGGCAATTCGCTCCGAACCCACTTGAGCGATGTCCGCGGTTTCGTCCACCCGCCTATCAGGGTGAGATCCAATGTGGTTACGGAAGGCAATCAGGGTTTAGTCGCGGGCCAAGGCGCCCGCAGCTTCTTTCTGGAGGTCGATGAAGGCTTCTTTGCTGATGTCGACCGCGACGCCTTGAATCGTTCCGCCGGTGAAGGTCCCTGGGGTGCGGTATTGCTGGGAGACGCTGTCGCCGCTGTCGAATCCGACGCACAGGCCGTCGCCGGCGAGGCTGAACTTGCCGATCTGTGCCCGCATCGGTCCCTTGGCCACAGCTTTGTCGTCGACGTAAAGCGTTGTAGTGCCCATGGATTCGCCGTATTTACCGGCGCTTTCACGGGTGAACTCCATGCCAAGCGAGTGTTTACCGGGCGTGAGTTGCTCGGAGACGAAATCCTGTTCGGGCTTGATGCCGAGGAGGTTGTAGACGTAGTGCAGCTTGCCGTCCTTGATGAAGAGGGCATGCCCGCCGAATCGTGAACCGTGCGCGAAGATCACCCCCTGCGCGTCGTCGCCGAGATCGACGTTGGCGATGATCTTGTAGGACCGGCCGCGGATATTGACCGCCACGCCTTCGGGCACGGGCGACGTGTCCGGGTAGTACAGGTATCGATTCCGCGGTGGTTCGAATTGCGGTCGCTGGATTGTGATCATCTCGGTCGCCGAGCGGTCATCCAGCGGTAAGACGTAGTTGTCCTTGGCTTCCTCGTTCCACGCGTCGATCAACTCCTTGAGCCTGTCGGGATGCTGATCGGCGACGTTCTTCGACTCGGAGCGATCCTCGTCGACGTGGAAGAGTTCCCATTTGTCCTGGTCGAAATGACCCTTTCCACCCAGCGGGGCGTGCAGCGAGGACGCCTTCCAGCCGTTTACCCATATCCCGCGAGTACCGAGCATGGCGTAGTACTGCCGCTTTTTCGTGGTGGGCGCATTGGCGTCGTCGAAGCTGTACCGCATCGATACACCGTTGAGCGGATACTGCTTTACGCCTCGGTATTCCTCCGGCATCTTGATGCCCGCCACATCCAGGATCGTCGGCACGATGTCGGTGACGTGGTGATACTGATGGCGAATCTGCCCTTTGGCCTTGATTCCCTTGGGCCAGTGGATCACCAACGGGTCACAGGTGCCTCCGGAAAACTGCGAGTAACGCTTGAACATCTGGAAGGGCGTGGAGAACGCGACCGCCCAACCCGTCGGGTAGTGGTTGTAGGTGTCAGGCGTGCCGAGTTTGTCCAGATACTGCATGTTCTCGGCCAAGTCGTCGGGGTAGCCGTTGAAGAACTTGTTCTCGTTCACCGACCCGTTCGGCGAACCCTCGCCGGAGGCGCCGTTATCCGCGCAGTAGAAGATGAGGGTGTTGTCCAACTGACCGGTCTGCTCCAGGTAGTCGACAATCCGTCCGACCTGAGCGTCGGTGTACTCGGAGAACCCCGCGAAGACCTCGGCCATCCGCGAGAACAGCCGTTTCTCGTCGGGGTTGAGGGAATGCCACGGCCGCACCGAATCCGTTTGCAACGCAACGTCGTTGGGCAATGGGTTGATTGGCGTCAGCTGGGTGCCCTTCGGCATGATGCCCTTGTCGATCATACGGCCCAGTACCCACTCGCGATATGCCTCGTAGCCGTCGTCGAATTGCCCTTTGTACTTGGCGGCGTACTCGGCGGGGCTGTGGTGCGGCGCATGGTTGGCGCCCGGGCAGAACCACATGTACCACGGCTTGGACGGGTTGCTGGACCGCTGGTCACGTAGCATCCGGAGCGCTTGATCGGCAAGGTCTTTCGACAGGTGGTAACCCTGCTCCGGGCTGTAGGGCTGGTCGATGAACTTGTTGTCGTCCGTCAGATCCGGGTACCACTGATTGGTTTCACCGCCGAGGAACCCGTAGAACCGGTCGAAGCCCTTCTGCAGCGGCCACTCCGACTTGCTGCCCCCACTGGAGACGTCCTCCTCGGGAACATTGTGGTCTTTGCCCACCCAGAATGTGCTGTAGCCGTTGTCCTGGAGCACCTGTCCGACCGTCGCGCACTGAGCAGGCAAGCGGGCCGCAGCACCGGGGAATCCGTCGGATCCCTCGGTGATCGAGGCGAAGCGATTTACATGGTGATTGCGGCCGGTCAACAAGCACGACCGAGTGGGCGAGCACAACGCCGTGGTGTGCCACTGCGTGTATGTCAGCCCATTGTCTGCTAAGCGCTGCATCACCGGCATGTTGACCCGGCCGCCATACGGCGACCACGCCGCCATTCCGGTGTCATCGAAAAGCACCACCAGAATGTTGGGGGCGCCCTTCGGGGCGTGTTTGAGCTCGAACGGGGTCCAGTCCGGCTTCGAATTGCGAACGTCGAGTTCGATCTTTCCATTGAAACCGTCGTTGATCCCGGTTCCGTAGCTCGGTGGCCCCTCCGCACCTTGATTCGAGCCTTGCGGGCCGTGACACCCTGCGACTAGCGCAGAAGCGCCGGCGCCACTCAGCCCCAAAGCTGCAAGGCCACCCAGCACATGGCGACGCCGTACCTTCGCGCCAATAGGGTCGTGATCGGATTCGGATTCGACTGATTGGGGCTGGGTTTCATCCAACGGTTCCATGCATACGCAGTATTCGACAACTGCCCACTAATCTCCACCGATTGCGATTATTCGCGGATTGTGCGGCCGATGAAGAAGTGCTTTTTTTGCCTGCTACCTGGCCCGTTCACTAAGTTCGGCGGATACTCGGCCGGCGTGTAGCCATAAAGGAGGAAGATGCCTGGAATAGCTGAGCTCACTTTGGGGGCGGCTCCGATCGCCGGCGGCGCGTTGCTCGGGATCGTCGCGGGTGGCCTGAAAGGACCGGATTACCGCAGCGCAATCAAGCAAGACCTTGATCTGTTGGAACGGATTCCGCAGGAACAGGCGGAACGACGCCAAAGACTGCAGCAGAGTATTGACAATCGCATCGACGACATGATTGCGGCGACCGAGAGCAGCCGTGCCTTGCGAGAGGCGACATTCTCATACCGTGGGAACTGGCGCGACAGTGCAGTTTTCATCTGCGCTGTGCTATTCACAATCGTCTGGTGGAACGTCAGCCACGACCGGGCGAACTGGCTGCTGATGTTCGTCGTCATGGTCGTGCTATCCGGCGTATCCGCCGTCTACGCGGCACGCGGTCTGCTACGCACGATTCAGAGGCTGCTGCGCTAATTCATCGTGTGCGTGTGGCGCCTTCTGTTCATACCGGCACGGCGGCTGCCTTGGTTGCCGTGGGCAACTGTGTCTTTGGCTCAGTTGCCGCCGTTTGCGACCTTCACTGTCGACGGTGACGACCTTGCACATCGCTACAGGCGTCAGTGGTTCGACTGCGCGTCGTGCAGGCAAACACATCCTCGGCCGCGAGGCCGTGATGATCCATGCTGTCACAGATAAGGGTCTTGACGCGATTGCTGTATAGCGTGATGCATCCGTACGTCACCTAGCTGTGTGTGTGTTCGATCAGTCGTGTTTCGCCTCGTAGCGCAGTAGGACCGTGCCGCCCGGGAAGGTGCGGTTCTCCAACAGTCGCAGCGAGATCCATGACGGGAGGGTCGGGAAGAAGGGGGTGCCGCCGCCCACGGCAGTGGGCGCGACCACGATCCGGTATTCGTCCACCAGTCCAGCCTGCACGATCGGTGCGGCCAGCGTCGCGCCGGCCACCTCCAGCCTGCCGTCGGTTTCGGCTTTCAGCTTCGTCACCACCTCGACCGGGTTGCCGCGTTCCAGGCGGGAGTTCCAGTCGACGGATTCCAGGGTGCGCGAGAACACGACCTTGGGCATGTCGCGCCAGATGTGGGCGAAGTCAACGATCAGAGGGGTGGCGTCCGGGGCCTGGTCGGCGGTCGGCCAGTACGCGGACATCAGTTCGTAGAGCCGCCGGCCGTAAAACGACAGAGCGGTCTCCCGCTCGAAGTCGTTCCAGTACTGGTGCAGTTCATCGCTCGGATCGGTCCAGTCGATGTTGCCTTGTGCGTCGGCGATGTACCCGTCCACCGACACGTTGAAGCCATAGATGAGTTTGCCCATGAAGATCAGACTGCACCGGAGGGCAAAAGTCATCGCGACGCCACTCCGTCTTTTGCGGCACCGATCGATTCATCGCTTTCAGTTGTACGCCCCGCGGGGGAGTCGCGGTCACGAACAGTCGGGCTCCCGCTACGCAATCGGCGTTCAGTCAGACCAACTCCCTTTGTCGATGTGGCTGGTTGCGCCAACGTCTACGTCAGCTCGTCCCGCCAGCTTTCGCCCCGAGGTCGAAATCGGCGGCGTGAACACCAGGGTGCTTGCCGAGCCGGCCGCGGCCATCGACCCCGGCCGGCGGGGCAAGAGCGTCGGGGTTCCTCAGCTTCGACGAGATGCGCCGCGTTGAGGCGGCACTGCGCATCGTCCTCGATCTGTGAGCGCCGCACCGCCGCATCGAAACGAAAACAATTGGAGTGCAACGTGATACGGCGAGACTTAGTGGTAAGTTGCCTGTTCGTTTGCGACCCTATTCTTCCTGATCCACAGCACCGTGTCGGTCGAGGCGAGGGTAGGAACGTCAAGCCGGTTGGGGCACCACCAGGACGGCTTGAATTGCGCCCAAGTGCTGCGTGAGTGTCGCCCCGGTTCGGCTTCGGCGCGACGATGCTCTGTGTGCCGAGGTTGATAGCAACGGCGGTGGCCTGGGTTAGCACCCTGCCGTCGCCCCAAAATTGGTGTGCAGAAGGACTGTGTCGGCGACTTAGCCTTGGATCATGGGTGAGGGGACAGCCGACGGAGCACTACAACGGGCTTACGAAGTGATGATTTCCGCCGATGTCGGCCCCTTCCTGCGGGCGCGCGGCTTCGACGCATCCGGCTCCAGCTTCGAGCGGGAACGGGGACCGCTCTATGACATGATCAACTTTCAGGACGACTGGCATAACGGCACCATGTCGTGGCATGGATTCTTCATTAACGTGGGCATCGGATCGGCTGAGATCGACACCGCGTGCCCTGGATACGACCGAGTGAGGCATCCCCTCAAAGGTTCATTACTGCAACGTCGTTGGGAACATTTGGTACCCGATCTGCCGTACGAGGTGCGGTTCGACTATCGCACCGACATGCGACAGCTCGCCGCCGGGCTCTGCGACGGCTTTGATCTGACGCTGGCTGAGATGGAACGGATCACGACTACTGAGCAGTTGGTGCGGTACGCAGTCAACAACAATTTGCTGATCGAATACGACAAGACCTGCCGATACCTGGCCGCAATCGAGGATATCGACACGCTGACGGAATACGTGACGAGGTTGCACGATTGCTTCGGCCATCAAGACCGTTGGTCGATCTTTGACCGTAACATCACCACGGCTGTTGGGCGCTGGGCGTGGGTGCTGCGAGAGCGAGGGGTACTTGACCCGAACTGAAATCTTTGTGCCGCAAGGCAAAACCAAGGGTACCGGTAACGCTGCATAATCGATCTCGTCGCATTCAGTCGTGTCGTCGGCGGCTGTGCGTAGCGGCATGCTGATGCCGGTGGTCAGCCGGAACCGCACGCGCTACGACGTGATCAGAATCGCGTGATCTACCTGCGCTGCAGCGTATTGAAGGCACGCCCTGATGTCGTCTTCGGTCAGGTACGGGTAGTCCTCGAGAATTTCGGCTACGGAGGACCCGGCAGCCAGCAGCGCCAGGACGTCGGCGACGCGCATACGGGTCCCGCGAACGACCGGGCGACCGTGGACGATCTCCGGATCGACGACGATACGTTCGAGCAGGGACATGTCCCGAGGATACCGTCTTTGTGGTGGCGATAAATGGGCAACGACGGGAGCGGGCACACCTGTTCGGTCTCAATTTAGTCGGCGGCTATGTCCGAGACCGCCAGAAATAATGCACACCCGAAGCGCATTGTCGTGTCGAAATAGTTGGCGGTTCCGTTTCCATTACTGTCTTGGACGATGTCCGGGAATGCCGGGCCCGGCTCGGTTGCGGCAGTTGTCGGTCTCCACATTTAACCTCTGGGGCGTGTCGAATCGTGCCGAACGGCGGCGAGCCGAAAGGCTGTGGCAGGGTGATTCATCTGATGCAATTCGACGGGCTGTACCGGTAACCCTGCATATTCGATTCCGCCGTAGTCTCCCGCGGTCGAACGGCTCGACGGTATGCACTAGTCGAAGGGGAGGGCCTGACGGCGGTCCATCGGTCGTCGGACGGGCTCGTAGAGCGAAGGGCGCAGCTGTCCCGTTTGTTTGCTGGCGGCGCCATTTTGTTATGGATCCTCGCCCCTGCGACAGGCGAATGTCCGACGACTCGATTGTCGACCCGCCCGCGCGAGCAGTAGGCCTGCGCTGCAGCGGACAGCGGCGGCCCCTTCGACGACAAACAGATTGTCTGTCGGTCGTCGAAGGCAAAATGGTGCGCCATGACAGGGTGCATTGAGTTCCGGAACGACGACGCCGGCTATCTGGTCTGGCTCGCCGCCCACCCGGAGGGCTACGTGATCAACATTGCGCGCAACCACAATGCGACCCAAGCGCGCGTGCACCATGCCCGCTGCCGGACAATTTCTGGACAGATCTCCGTCGGGAGCACGTGGACCGGACCCTACGTGAAAGTCTGTGCGGAACACCTGGCCGAACTCGAGAGGTGGGCAATCGAGACGGTGGGGCAGCCGGCCTCGCCGTGCGGGACTTGCCGCCCGGCCGGCGGCGCCGTACGGTCCGCTTCAACCAAGCAGACAGAACGACCGGCCGACGGCCGGACGTACATCTCGCGCGAAATCCACGCCACACGGCCGGCTTCCGGCAAGCCGACTGAACAGGCGATGGCCGCCCGGATGTTCGAGGGCAGCTTCGAGATTCACGGACCGGCCGCGGACAGTCCTGTCGTCGAGGCCTGGGCCGATGACTACATCCGCTTCGAGCGCCGCCCTGCCTGGCAAGAGGAGCTACGGAACCAGGTTCGGCGTCGCTGCAGCCGACTCGCACCATCGGCTGGGCAAGTGCTGCACGCCACGTTCTGCGGCCCCAAGCTTTCCAACGCTGACGTCGAGAACCTCGCGCTCTACAACATCGACTCGTTCAAAACCGCTGGCCGCAACGGGATCCGCTTCGAACACTGCACCGCGGTGCCGCCGGCTCCCGATGGTGCCGAGTACCGGTTCGGCTACCGGTATGCGCTCGCGCCGTCGTCGGGCACCTTCACCCACCGGCAGCAGGGCCGAATGCTGGCGTCATTCGACTGGATCGATCTGGACGCGTCCGTCGACGATACGAAGGACCATACGAAGCTGGCACAGGTTTGGCTGGCACTGGCACGGGCTCGCGACCAGATCGAGCCGCCCGAGCCAGCGAGCGCGGTTGATATGCCATTCGCCGTCAGAGTCCAAATCCGGCCGCCCGACAGGCGTCAGCCGGTATGGGGTGGACTGGTGAAGGGCATCTTCGACGGGGTGATCAGCGCGTTCCAGTCCCACACCGACACGGCAGCCTTGCCGGAGGTCATATCCCGGCTCGCGACAATGCTTCGCATAGACCCGGCAGAAATTGAGAAACACCTCCTCGAGCAGCGCTGGGCCGTGCTCGGCGCTGTGCCCCGACTCGTATCGCCATACCGCGGGGGCGTTAAGTGGGATCCCGCGGACCACTGGTGCGTTGCCGGCGAGTTGCTGCCAGCGGATCCGGGTGGTCCACGCTGGGCCATAAAGGGTGAACTCATCGCGGTCACTTGATAAAAGGGCAGAATCAGCAGCAAGCTGCTGCTTCTGACGTGTCCGTTCCGAGTTTAATTGTCATCCGCATCCCGGCCTATGCCAACAATTTTCGGATCAGGTCAGGCCAATCTGTCCGAGTCGTAGTGGCATTTCCGTAGAGGGGTAGGCCCAGGGTCGAATGGATGAAACTGTAGAGATATCTACACCCGCACTGTATGTGGTCTACATGCCCTTGAGTCACTACACAGAAGCAGAACGCAAGGCCCATGGTAAGAAACTCGCCAAGGCGCGAACCGCCACGGCGGAAGCTCTACGGGTCGCGCAGATCATGGCTCAATCGGCTCACAGCGAGGGCGTCCCGGAGACGCGTATCGCCGAGGAACTCGGCGTGGACCGCATGACTGTGCGGAAGTGGGTAGGCAAGTGACGAACCAAGATTACTGTAAACGCGGACACTGTGTGTCATCGGCGTAGCAGGTCACATTGAACAGGAAAACCGCCAACTAAACCTGGAACGGACAGAGCAGACCGTTGATTCATCTGATGCAATACGACGGGTTCTACCTTACGTAATGTCGCTTATCGGTACAAAAAGGTAGCGGCTACCGTCATGCGTGCAGACCGCTTCGATGCAGTCCGAATCCTCATTGGTCAGCTGGGTGCTGTCACCGGCCACTGGCTACGAACCTTGCACGGATGAGTGCTAAGGAGTCATCACCGAACACTTCGGTCGAAAACCGGCCCGAGATGAGGTCGGTGAGATATGCGACCAGTCCGTGTGGGTGATAGTCGTTCGTTAGTCCGTCAGCGATGACCACGGCCGCCCAGCCATTGGGATCATCGCCGTTGATATGCCAATATCCGGTCTCCCCGCCCGGTGCACCACCCCATCCGTAATAAGGCACTGGATCGACGTCCTCGATGATCGTCGGCACCCTGGATCGGTCTGGGTAGATCCAACTGTGGTGGGTGTAGGTGTTACGCAAGTCGGTCAAGGATTGTCGGCAATACGCACCACCGGAGATCAATTCGTCGTGGGTAGGGCTCATCAGCCCCAAGTATCCGCCGAATGATCCGCCGCCGTAGGTGCTGACGAGTTCCTTGTAGTCGTCTGGCAGGGCATGCCCCAATGCCGCCTCGACCGCACCAAAGTCGTAGCTGGGTACGGACTTCGGCGGAGGCACGAGGGAGATCAGTTCATCGAGCGACACGGTCAGACACTGTACGACCATCCCGACGTGTCTGACGCACGACCAGGCTGCACTGCATGGTGTGCAACACTCGGCTGATCCGTAATCGCGAGCATCGGAGAACAGACGTGGCGCAGCGTAGAACGACGGCGGGAGCGTCCGGGCACCCGGAATTCACCCTCGAGTACGAGCCCGGAATCGTGACTGAGCTGGGCATCGAGTGGCTCGCGTCCTGGCTGCAGGACTGCATCAGCAGTGGCACCCGTTTCTCTGTCGGACAGACCATCGCCATCGGGTGGATGAACTGCTATGTCACCGATCGCGGCGACGGCACGTTGGGACTGTCTGAGCCGGATTTCACGAACATCCCCCCGAACCTCGTCGCCGGCGCATCGAACACCGTGAGCCAGCTGTGGTATCAGCGCGAGATCGCCGACAGCGTGGGACTGGTAGCTGAACTAGACTTTCCGCGCTACGACCAGTACGCGATGACATGCGAGCGACTCGTGAGCGCCGACCCCATCTTGATGCATCGATACACCCACGAGGAAGACGAGTCCGGCTGGTATATCGGTTGTTCCGGTGACGATCACGACCACGACGAGACCAAGCTGCACCATGTGTCCCTCTATGAGCTCGCCGTCGCCAAACCGGCCATCATCGGTTTCCTCGCACTGCCACCCGACTGTTCGGTGCTCGTAGGCGGTGGGGCGCCGCTGGTTGTGCGTCACCGCGAACCGTTGCCCGTGCGGGAAGGCTCGCTGCTGGCCACGATGTTCGGAGACGAAGTCGTAGCAGACCAGCAGGCAGCGCCCCACGTCAAAGATTGCACGTAACTGCACGACCCCGAGCGACTGCCCCCCCACTCATCGCCGTCATTACGTCACTGTGACAAAAATCGTTGCAGCGCAGGGTTATTGAGATGCGGTGTTGGCCGGTGTCAGTTTTGTGCCCCCACAACTTTCGACGGCAACTCGCACCTGTTGAACATGCACCGTTACCAGCTCGTCTATGGCGGCTTTTCCCAAACAAAGTGCGGTCTAATCGAATCGGCCACCGCCGCCCGCGAAAGCCAAAGGCTCTTCCCGACGTGATCGCCTGTGTGGTGCCGCCCAGGTCGTTCCGGCTAACCCCGTCCTTCCCCACCGGTCACAGTGATTCGTCACGGTGACGAAACTACCTGGGCCCCAGCGCTCTTCGTATGCCGACTTACCGCGTGCCCTGGACTTCCACGAAGCCGGCCGCAGCGAAGTCTTGGTCGAACGCTAACGCCTCACGCAAGCGGCGATCACGCATGACACGAAAGCTCGTGGCATCCACATAGGAGTACACCCGCTCATCATGTTTTCGGAGCCACTCCCACGCCGCCGCATCTTGCTCCTCGGTAACGCGGTGCACCACAAGGCGCTCCGCGCTCTGCAGCGTATCGAGCCGGTCCAGAAAAGCCAGCGCGGTCCGATGGCTGTCCTTGCGACGCAAGAAGGTCCACGTCTCGCCAGCGATGAGGTTGGTCGTGAGGATCTGCTCAGAGCGCCCGAGAGCGGCCAGCATGGTCAGTGCGCTGGCGTGCCGGGCATTCCCCGGCAGCGCCCACGCTACCCACCAACTCGTGTCGGCGAACTTCACGTGCCGTAGACGACGTCGTCGATCTCACCCGGTTGCGCGGAAATCCCCGCCGAACCGAATCCGGCGAGAGAGCGCCAAAGGTCATCTGCAGCGGACTCAAGTGGCGGCGAAAGCACGGCACCGAGTCCCACGCGAATGAGCTCGGATTTGGATATGCCACGGCGGCGGGCCTCCGCAGTAGCCAGTGCATCGAGCTCCTCCGGAATCGTGATCGTGATCGTCTTCACGTCTTCACTATACATATCCGCCGTTACAGCGGCTATGTACTTAGCTGAACGGTCTTGGCTGTGACGAGCTGCTCTACCTGCGGCGTGACCGCAATCCGTCGAGCGCCGACCCGGTCTCGCTACTGCGGCGGTGGCGGAGGCACGACGGGCTGGCACGCGTTGGGTCCTGGGTTCCACCAGTTGCCCGGGCCGCAATCAGGAGGCGGCGGCGGCGTCACCGGTTGACACGCGTTGGCTCCTGGATTCCACCAGTTACCCGCACCGCAATCTGGGGGCGCGGTCGGCTGGCACGCATTGGCGCCCGGATTCCACCAATTGCCCGGACCGCAATCAGGCGGTTGAGCCGAGGCCACACCAGTCGACACTGCTGCCACGTACGCCATGGGTGCCAATGCCACCGCGACGGCGCATGCCACGCGGCGAATGAACATGCTCATCGAACCCTCCCATCACAAGCGCCCAGCCCAAGCCGGACGTCAGTGGCAGACGACTACCCACAAGGCCGACTCCGCAATCATCGCTCGGCGCCGCCCGACCCGATGAGATACCAGGCCCGCGGATTCGATCCTCAGAAACCAACAGGTCAATCCGCTGCAATGCGGTCAGATCGCAGATCGTGAGCGATGCCAGGTTAGGATCGCGCAACATGACCGAAGCAAACGGCGACACAGCATCCGCGCCTGCACGGGCTGCGGAGGTCGCCCTCGACGTCAACGGTTCCGGTGTCCAGCCGCCAGTGGCCGGTTGGGTGCGCAGGGCCTTTTGGTTCTTGGAGCGATTTGCACCTGGCCTGGGATCGCGGTGGGCCGTCGAGCTCTGGTGCACCCCGCCAGTGCTCGAGTCAAGCCTGCGTATGCCGCCTGGTGTCCCTGCGGGCGAGCCGTTGGAGGCCTACTGGGACGGACACCGGATCGTGGGTGAGTCATGGGGTGAGGGGCCGCCGGTCTACCTGGTGCACGGGTGGGGTGGTCGTCGTCCGCACTTGGGCATATTCATCAACCCGCTCGTCGAGGCAGGGCATCGAGTTATCGCGTTCGACCTGCCCAGTCATAACGAGTCCGACCCGGGCGTGCTCGCGCCCGGCCGCACGACCGCCATCGAATGCGCCGAGGCGGTTGCGGCCATCATCCGCACCCATGGGCCCGCCCGGGCCGTCGTCGCCCACTCGCTGGGCGCCAATGCCGTCACCTTCGCGGCGGCATGGGGGACGCCGGTGGGCCGGTTGGTCTTCCTGGCGCCGATGGGCGAGTTCCCGCTGTACCTCGACCTTTTCGCGGCGCGCCACGGTTTCGGACCGCGGATCCGCTCGGGTCTGCATCGGCGTCTCGAACGCCGTATCGACATGCCGCTCGAAGAAACCAACATGGTTCGCGTTGCCGCCCGTACCGGTTATCCCCCGATGCTGCTCATTCACGACCCCGACGATCTCGACAGTCCCTGGGAGTCGAGCCGCAAGGTTGTCGAGTCGTGGCCGGGCGCACGTTTGATGACCACCCGGGGGCTCGGCCGGCTGGCGCATTACCGACTTTTGCGCCATCGCCCCGCTATTCGCGCCGCGGTCGACTTCATCGGCACCGCAACGACCTGCAGCGGCACCGACGCTGCGCAAACGCCTGCGACATAGCGGAGCGTGGTTGCTACGGGCTCCGTTGGGGGAACGGGTCATTGGTGAAATCGATCTGCGCTGCCGGATTGGCGACCGCGGTGGTCATACCCGATCCGAATGCACCGGATTGATCGAAAAGCGTTGCGGTCCCGACGGCGATCCCGTCTGAGGCCCAATGCGAGTCGGCCTGCACGCCGATCCACTCACCAACCGGCAACCGGGCCAGCGCAACGGTCAAGTCGCCGTTGATATAGCCCACACCTTCCGTGCCCAGATTCGTCACCAGGCTGGTCGCCTCTGCACCCATCACTGCTCGGACGAACTGTGAGTTCTTCTCCCCCGCAACAACTTCGATGGCCCGGTTGTAGAAACGCTTGCGCGAACCATTCTGGTGATCGCCCGGTGACCGGCTCCACCCGCCTTCGTCGCTTCCGATCCGCGTCAGCGACGTGTCATTCGGCTCAGGCGGGGCCTCGAAGGACATCGGCGCCGTCCACAACCGGCCCGGTGGCGCAGTCGACCGTCGGTACTGCAGCAGCGTGGCGCGGGCTACCGCTCGTCCTTCTTGACGAACCTCGCATTCTCCACTGCGTACCCGTCGACCGTCACGCAACTGTCGCACGTCGACCGACGTCGGCACTCCGCGCGCCGCCCTGAACAAGTCCACCGTCAGCCGCGCGGGCATGAAATCCGGCGACCCGCAGGAAAGTTCGAGCGCTCGGGTAGCCAACCCGACGACGGCCGGCCCGTTGAGATGGTCGTCGCCCCAGTGACTTTGCGCAAATTGTGTGGGGATGAATTCGCCGCTTTCGGCCAGAGTGAAGTGCGCGGGTTCCGTCGCCATTCGGGCATCTTCGCACAGCACAGAATCCGCTCGGCGATCGATGAGCTCTTGACGAGCGTATGTAGCGCTCGTTACAGTAGCCGGGTGACCCGCGCTCGGCAGGATACGGGATCCCGGGCTCAGTTGCTCGACGCCGCCGAACGGCTGATGGCAGAGAAAGGCTATGCGGCAACACCTGTTTCGGCGATTTGCAAGGCCGCAGCCGTGCCGGTGACGTCGTTGTACTGGCACTTCGGGAGCAAAGATGGACTGCTGGCATCAGTGATGGAACGCGGCGCCGACCGGTGGTTTGCCGCGCTGCCCCGCTGGGAGGACTTCGACGGGCCGCCCGAACAGCACGCCGAGGCGCTACAAATCCAAGGAGCAGAGGCCGTCGCCGCCAACCCGGACTTCTTGCGGTTGTTCTACACGCTGGCCATCGAGGGCCAACACGACGAGGCGGCCGTCGAGACCGTGCAGCGGGTGCGCGGCCACGCCTTGGCCTACTTCCGGTCGGCGATCGAGCATGTGTTGGCACCGATGTGCGACGCCCGCACGGCACATGTCGCGGCCGAAGATCTCGCCCGATTCGCCGTGGCGTTCTCCGACGGGTGTTTCTTTGCCCTGCAACTCGAACCGGAGAGCACCGACCTGCGCCAGATGTATGCGGATCTCGTTGTCGCGATTCGCGCGCTGGCGCCTGCCGCCATCGACCGGGCCGCCCGAAATGAGCCGACACCGTGACCGCAGCTCACTCTGTCCTGATCACCGGCGGCACCGGCAGCCTTGGCTATCGCACCGCGAAAATGCTTGCCCAGGAAGGCTGGTCGGCGGTCATCACCAGTAGAAAAGCGGCAGCTGCCGCCGATGCGGCCGACACGCTCGCACGCGAGACCGGCGGCGAGGTGATCGGCTTGCCGCTGGATTTGACGTCGCTTGACGACGTTCGGCGGTTCGCCGCGGATCTGTCGGAACGCAGCATGACGTTGCGCGGGCTCGTCTGCAACGCCGGCACCCAACTCGTGTCCGGCGACAGCCGTACCAGCGACGGAATGGAGACGACCTTTGTCGTCAACCACCTGGCCCAGTTTCTGCTGATCCACCTGCTCCTGCCGAGCATGACAACGCCTGGACGAATTGTCTTGGTGGCCAGTGATACTCACGATCCAGCCCGGCACACCGGCATGCCCGCACCGCACTACAGCGACGCGCGATCGCTGGCCTATCCCCCGCCGGATGACAGCGACGACGCGGCGCTCGTCGGACGCCGGCGATACACCACGTCGAAGCTGTGCAATGTGCTGACAACCTATGAGCTCGACAGGCGGTTGGCGGCCGGTGAATTGGGTCCGGCATCCGTCACCGTCAACGCATTCGATCCAGGCCTGATGCCGGGAACCGGGCTGGCCCGCGACTATTCGGGGATCCAGGCATTCGCGTGGCGCTACCTATTGCCGGCGCTGACGGTGGTACCGGGCATCAACGTGCATACTCCGACCCAATCGGCCCGGGCGCTGGCCCGGCTCGTCACCGACCCGGCTCTGGAACACACGTCCGGCCGCTACTTTTCGGGTAGGCGTGAGACCCGCTCGTCGGCCGACTCCTACGACCGCGCTAAAGCGGCCGACCTGTGGGACGCCAGCATGGAGTTGGCGGGCCTGCGCTAGCCGACCGCGTCGAACGTGCACTCAGGGCGGGATTTTCCGATTTTTCCGCCCTGGATGCACGCTCGGCGGAAGCAAACGTTAGATTCGCCGACCGTCAGCGCCGAAGAAATGCAGATGATCGGGCTGGGGGCGCAGCCGGACCCGGCTGCCGCGCGGCGGAGGGTTGTGGCCGTCGGCGCGGGCGATCACCGGATGCTCGGTTGCGGCGACCCGCCCGTAGAGGTACGCGTCGGCGCCGAGTTCTTCGACTACGTCGACCTCCATCTCGACGCCGAGCCCGCCCACTTCGAAGTGTTCTGGCCGGATGCCGATAGTCACCTGGTCGGCGGAAATGTCCCGTGACACCGGGATAAGCCAATCGCCCAGGGACACAGCGTGGTCGGAGACGGGCAAGGTGAACAGGTTCATCGCCGGCGAGCCGATGAACTCCGCGACGAACACGTTGACCGGGTTGCGGTAAAGCTCTCGCGGCGGCGCATATTGCTGCAGCACACCGTCACGCAAGACCGCGACCCGGTCGCCCATCGTCATGGCCTCGACCTGGTCGTGGGTGACGTACACCGTGGTGGTACCCAGCCTCCGCTGCAATCCGGCGATCTGGTTGCGGGTTTGGACCCGCAGCTTGGCGTCGAGGTTGGACAGTGGTTCGTCCATCAGGAATACCTGCGGGCGGCGCACGATCGCGCGACCCATCGCCACCCGTTGGCGCTGTCCGCCGGAGAGGTCTTTGGGTTTACGGTCCAGGTAGGGCTCCAGGTCGAGCAGCCGCGCCGCGTCCAGCACCCGCTCGCGGATTTCGGCCTTCGGGGTCTTAGCGATCTTCAACGCGAAACCCATGTTCTGCGCAACGGTCATGTGTGGGTAGAGCGCGTAGTTCTGAAAGACCATCGCGACGTCGCGGTCCTTGGGATCGTCGTCGGTGACGTCGCGCTCGCCGATGCGGATGCGCCCGGAGTCAACGGTCTCCAATCCGGCAATCATCCGCAGCGATGTCGTCTTGCCGCATCCGGATGGTCCGACCAGCACGACGAATTCGCCGTCGTCGACGGCCAGATCGAGGCAGTCCAGTGCCGGCCGCGGCGTGCCCGGATAGCGGCGCGTCGCCTGTTCGAAAGTCACCGACGCCATCGGTCAGCCGCCGAATCCGGTCAACGCGATGCCGCGGACGAAGGCGCGCTGGGCCACGGCGTAGACGACGATCAACGGCAACAGGATCAGCATCGAGGCAGCCATCAGCACCGGCCACCGCGCCACGTATTCGCCCTGCATCCGCACCAGACCGAGCGTGAGGGTGGCAATGCTCTTGCGCTGCAGCATCAGCAGCGGCCACAGGAAGTCGTTCCACACATTGACCCAGGTGAGCACCGCCAGCACCATGACCGCCGGACGGGCGTGCGGCAACAGGATCCGCCAGTAGATCTGCCACGGCGTGCAACCGTCGAGAATCGCGGCCTCCTCGAGATCGGTTGGCAGCGTGCGGAAGAACTGCCGCATCAGATAAGTGCCGAACGCCGTGCCGAACAAACCCGGCACGATCATCGCCCATGGGGTGTCGACCCAACCGGCCAGCCGCATCAGGATGAACTGCGGGATCACGGTCACCGTCAGCGGCACCATCAACGTACCCAGGTACAGCACGAACACCGTGTCACGTCCGTTGAATTGCAGCCGGGCGAACGCGTATCCGGCCAGCGAGCAGAAGAACACCTGCCCGGCCGTCACACATCCGGCATAGACGACCGTGTTGGCAAACATTCGCCAAAACGGCATCAGATCAAAGACTTCGCGGTAGTTCGACCACCGCGGGTGCGACGGGAACAGCGTCGCCTCGCTCACCTCGCCCTCGCGCTTCAGCGAGCCCGACACCGCCCAGGCGATCGGGAACAGCGCACACCACGCGACACCGATCAGCGCGGCATACAGCGCGGCGGCGCGCAGGACGCTGTGTTTGATCATGAGGGTCAGCCTTCCCACGCGCGCCGACGGGCGAACCGTAGTTGCAGGACCGTCAACACCAGCAGGATGGCGAACATCACCCACGCCAGCGCCGACGCGTAACCGAACTCCAGGAAAGCAAAGGCATGCTGAAACAGCATGATGCCCAACACGTAGGTTCCGGTCTCCGGCCCGCCGTTGCGGCCCGTCAACACATAGACAAGGTCAAAGGCCTGGAACGCGTTGATGATCGAGATCACTACCACAAACGACAGCGCGCCACGGATCAAGGGCACGGTGATGGAGACGAATTGCCGGATTTCCCGTGCGCCGTCGATTCTGGCTGCCTCGTAGACGGTTTCGGGAATCCCCTGCATCGCGGCCAACAGAATGACCGTCGCGAAGGGAACGCTTTTCCAGACGCTGACCAGACACAGCGACACCATTGCCCAGTGGGGGTCGATGAGCCACGGGACCGGTCCGATGCCGACCCAGCCGAGCATGATGTTGAGCAGTCCGTTGTCGGTGTTGAACACGAACTGCCAGACGACGGCCATCACCACCGACGACATGGCCAGCGGCAAGAAGACGACGGTCCGAAAGATGCCGATGCCCTTGATTTTCCGGTTCAGCAGGCCGGCGACGGCCAGGCTGATCAGGACGGTCGGCACGATGGTCCCGATCGTGAAGATCACCGTATTACGCACCGCAATGAGAAACAGCGGGTCCGCAGTGAAGAGGTGGCGAAAGTTCGCCAGCCCGACGAACTTCGGGGCGGTGAACAAGTCCCAGTTCTGGAAGCTCATGAAAAGCGAGAAAACCAGCGGGAACAGCATGAACACCGCCACCGCTATCAGGTTCGGCGCGACGAAAAGGCGCCCTGCCCAAGCGCGTCGCCGTGAGTCGATTGCCGTCATGGATTGCGCAGCACCTCGTCGACCTCATGTGACAGCCCGCCCGCCAACGACGTGGCCGGCCGGCTGCCCCGCAGCACCGGCCCGAAGTTGCGGTCCATCAACGCGTTGATCTTTTCCCACGCCGGGCTGACCGGCAGACCCTCGGAGTGGGCGGGCCCACCGGTCAGCACCGCGAGATTGCCGATCCGGCGATGCGCGTCGGCGAACCCCGTGGAGTTGATCGCCGAGCGCAGAACCGGTACGAAAAGGCTGGTTTCGCCGATGATCGCCTGCCCGACGGGGCCTGCGGCGAACTTCACGAACTCCCACGCCTGCTGCTTGCGATCGCTGCTCGCTGCGATGGCGAGGCCGGTGGTACCGATGTTGGACTTGGCACCGTGACCGTGCGGGCCGGTGGGCAACACGGTGACGTCGAAGTCCAAGCCCTCGGCCCGGTCGAACGTCTGGTAGCGCCAATGGCCGCCCAGTGCCATCGCGGCCTTGCCCGAGGAGAACAGATCCATCGTCGACATCGACTGTGTCTCCGATGCGGTGGGCGCGACCTTGTGCTTGTTGGACAGGTCGGCGTAGAACTGCACACCGTCGAGGAACGCGTCGTTGTCGAAGTTGAGGTGCGACGGGTTCATTCGCGGATCCGACCACGGCACACCGTTGTTCATCCCGAACAGCCCGGCCGAGTAGGAGGCGACCCAGGTGTCGACGAAACCCCACCGGGTCACTCTGGTGAGAGCCTTTGCCGTGTCCAGAAACTCGGCAAAACTCCACGGCCGGTCCCACTGCCCCGGCGGCTTCGGCACGCCGGCCTCGGCGAAGTGTTCCTTGTTGTAGTACAAGAAGTTTCCCGACCACTGCTCCGGGAAGGCGTATTGGCCGCCGTCGAACGTGAAGGTCTGGTACAGCGAGCCGATGCTGTCGCGTTTGAGTTCGGCGGCGAAGGCCGGGTCGCGGGCCAGCATGATGTTGAGGTCCAACAGGACTCCCCGGTCGGCCAGCCCGGCGTAGCTGAATTCCCACGCCATCAGCACATCTGGGCATTTGCCGCCGGCGCAAAACGTCGACATCTGCTGCATGGGATCCGGTCCCGACAACAAGGTGCGCACTTTGATGTCGGGGTGCTGACGCTCGAAGGCCTCGACGATGCGCATCCGGGCGTCGGCCTCTTCCGGGTTGGCCGCGAAGAAGAAGGTGAGCGCGTCGTCGTCGGGAGCGCACGCTGAAGGCCACGGGGCCAGCGCCGCCGCGCCGAGCACACCGGCGCCACGCAGCAGTGTCCGCCGTCCGACCGGCTTAGCGACCATGGCGCTTCGATTGTGGCAGTGCGAGAGCGGCGGCGCGCAGCCGATCGCGGTCGCCGATGATGTCGATGGCGTGAATGCGGCCGCCCTCGATCGCGATGACCAGCAGCGCCTGCAGCCGTCCGCCCGGGGCAATCGCAATGCCGGGCGCGCCGTCGACGAGCAGCACGGCGCCGGCCGCGGCGCGCCGGGTGAACCGCCGGGTTTCCTCGGCGACCCGCTGGGCGCCGCGGACCTCGGTGGGCACATCCTCGGGGACCAACACGCGATCGACCCGGCGCACCACGTCGGGGGCCAGCAGATGAAGCAGGGTGGCGATGTCGCCGCCGCGCGAGGCCGCCAGGAACGCCTCGACGATTCGGAGGTGCTCGGCCGTCGGGGCGGGGTCGTCGGACGGTGCCGCGTGCAGGCGCGCACGGGCCCGGCTTGCCAGTTTCTTGGCGGCGTCCGGCGAGCGATCCAGCAGCTCGCCTACGGTTTCGAACGGCACCGCGAACACGTCGTGCAACACGAACGCGACCCGCTGCGGGGGTGAAAGCCGGTCGAGGACCACCAGCAGCGCCCGGTTGACCGCGTCGGCCCGCAGCACGTCCTCGTCGGCCGCGGCCACCGCCGGATGGTCCAGCTCCTCGAGCGGCTGTTCGGCTCGCCTGTTGCGGGCGCGCAACTGGTCGATGGCCTCGCGGGCCGTGATCGTGGTGAACCACCCGGTCAGGTTTTCGACACGCTCCGCGTCGGCGCGGCTGGCCTTGAGCCAGGCGGATTGCACCGCGTCTTCGGCGTCGGCGGCGGAGCCGAGCAGGTGAAACGCCACCGAGCGCAGGTGTCGTCGGTCCGCGTCGAACCGCTGCGCGAGGTCCTCGATGGTGCTCATGGGTCACCTTTCCTGCGCGGCATTCGTCAACGAGGTGAGATCACTATCCGCTGCCAAGGAGACCAGCCATGAGCATTGCATACCTCGTAGTCACGACGATCACCGTGGTGGTCACCGCCGGGATCGCGGTGGCCGACTACATTCCGGCCGGGTTTGTACTGGCCAACTCGGCCGAGGTGGGCGTGCCGCGCTCGTGGTTGCCGATGCTGGGAACACTCAAGCTGGCTGGCGCCGTCGGGCTGCTCGCAGGTCTGGTGGTGCCTGCGATCGGCATTGCGGCCGCGGTCGGGCTGGTGTTGTTCTTCGTCGGCGCGATCGTCACGCATGTTCGGGCAGGCGTGTTCTACAACATCGCGTTTCCGGGCGCCTACCTGTTGTTGGCAATGGCGTCGCTGGTATTGCTGGCTGCGAAGTAGCGAATCCGCTGGATTGCCTTGTCACGAGTAGTCATATCCGCGAGCAGGACGCCGCGGCCCTGGGGTGCGCTGATCGAGGCCGCGACAGTGCGGCCCGCGCCGACGATTTTTGTCCAGCCGGCACCGGCGAGCCGCACGGTGAAATCGGTGATGTCGACGTTCTCGTCGTCTCCGAAAGTGATTGTGGCCGTTGATGAGAGCGCTCGCCGAGCGGCGAATTCGTCTCCGGAGGCAACGGCCTTCAGGAAATGGCCGACACGCTGTTTGTGGCCTGCGCCCACGCGGCGGAAGCCGGCCGCGAAGCCGAGGGTTCCGCGCAGTCGCTGGTTGGCCAGCATGCCTTGCGACAGTTGGACACCAGCGGGCAGGGCCGGCAGCCCGTTGCGCAAGAACTGCAGCATCATGGTCGGCAGTTCCCAGTAGGCCCGCAGCATGGCGATCTTCCATTCTCCGTCGACCAGGCGAAGGTCGTAGCGCAGGAAAGCCGGGATGTGCATCGTCACGGCCGGGCCCATGGCCACCTCGAGTTCGAGATCGCGGATGACGGCCGAGTCCCGCACGACGTCGAGGTCGCGATGAAACGTGATGTCGCGCGGCCCGATGAAGGTGTCGTAGAAGCGGCCGATTTGCGCCGGACCTACATGCGGCCGAGAGCCGACCGGGTCCTCGACGCGCCCGTCGCCGGTGAACAGCCCCACCCAGGCCGCGCGGTCGTGTGCGGCCGCGGCCCGCGGCGACTGCTCGACCGCCGCCAGCAGATCCGACTGCGTCTGGTCCATCACGCCACCGCGACGCCGGCGCTGCGCAGCTCGTCGAGGGCGTCCGCGGTGGACCTCTCCCCTACGCCTGCCGTCAGGTCGCGCAGTACGCGAGTGGCAAAGCCCGCGCGCGCGGCGTCCTTGGCGGTTGCGCGGACGCAGTGGTCGGTGGCGAGGCCGACGACGTCGACCTCGCCGACACCGTGCTGTCGCAGCCAGTCGGCCAGCGGCGTGCCGGCGTCGTCGACGCCTTCGAAACCGCTGTATCCCGCGCTGTAGGCGCCCTTGCGGAAAACCGCCTCGATCCGGCTGGCGTCGAGTTCGGGGTGCAGCTCCGCCCCGGCGGTTCCGGCGACGCAGTGCGGCGGCCATGTCGACGAGTAGTCGGGGTGATCGGAGAAATGGTCACCGGGGTCGACGTGGAAGTCCTGGGTGGCCACCACATGCGGATAGTCCGCGGCGTTCACATAGTCGGAGATCGCGCGGGCCACGGCAGCCCCGCCGCTCACGGCCAGCGAGCCGCCCTCACAGAAATCGTTTTGCACGTCGACGATGATCAACGCCCGCATATCACCCACCGTATCGCCGGCCGGCGCCAGGGCTACTGCTACGTTGCATCACGTAGCCTGTCAAATTATAGTCCAGACACGTGTCCAGACAGTTCGCCGACGACCCGACCGATCCCGATGCCGTGATTGATGCCGGCCACGCCGCAGCGAAGCGGGCATGAGCATGCGGATTGCTTTGCTGTCCTATCGCAGCAAGACTCACTGCGGCGGACAGGGCGTATATGTGCGGCACTTGAGCCGCGGCCTGGTCGAACTCGGACATCACGTCGAGGTGTTCTCCGGTCAGCCTTATCCCGACGGGCTCGATCCGCGGGTGGTGCTGACACCGGTGCCGAGCCTGGACATGTACCGCGAACCCGATCCGTTCCGGATTCCCCATCCGCGCGAGATCCGGGATCGCATCGATTTCCTCGAGCTGGGCACAGTGTGGACGGCGGGCTTCCCCGAGCCACGCACCTTCAGCCTGCGGGCCGCGCGCCTGCTGGCCGAGCGGGCAGACGAGTTCGACGTCGTGCACGACAATCAGAGCCTGGGTGACGGCCTGCTGTCGATCGCGGCCAGCGGCCTTCCAGTGGTGGCGACCGTGCATCACCCGATCACCCGTGACCGGTTGGTGGATCTGGGGGCTGCGCGATGGTGGCGTAAACCGTTGGTGCGCCGCTGGTATGGCTTCTTGAAGATGCAGGAGCGGGTGGCCCGCAGCATTCCCGATCTGCTGACCGTCTCGTCGTCGTCGGCCGCTGACATCATCACCGACTTCGGGGTGGCACCCGACCAGCTGCACGTGGTGCCGCTGGGTGTGGACACCGCACTGTTCGCCCCGTCGGCACAGCCGCGAGTGCCCGGGCGGATCATCGCGATCGCCAGCGCCGACCGGCCGCTCAAGGGCGTCGGGCATCTGCTGCAGGCGGTGGCCAAGCTGCGCATCGAACACGACCTGGAGCTGCAGCTGGTTGCCAAGCTGGAGCCCAACGGTCCCACCGAGAAGCTGATCGCCGAACTCGGAATCTCCGACATTGTCCACACGTCCAGCGGGCTCTCCGACAGCGAGCTGGCAGGGCTGTTGGCGTCAGCCGAGATCGCTTGTATCCCTTCGCTTTACGAAGGCTTCTCGCTGCCCGCCGTAGAGGCGATGGCCAGTGGTACGCCGATTGTGGCCAGCCGCGCCGGCGCGCTGCCCGAGGTGCTCGGCGCCGACGGCGACTGCGCTCGCCTGGTGCCGCCCGGTGATGCCGCCGAGTTGATCCGGGTGGTGGGTGAGCTGCTGGCATCGCCGGATCAGCGGCGCCGGCTCGGGGCGGCCGGCCGCCGGCGGGCACTGGAGGTGTTCAGCTGGGAGTCGGTGGCCGCGCAGACCGCCCGCGTTTACGAACGCGCGATCACGCGCACCTCCCCGGCGGCGGTGGTCGAACCGTGCTGACCGTCGACTTCGATCGGCTCGGGGTCGGCCCCGGAACCAAGGTCATCGACGTCGGCTGCGGCGCCGGCCGCCACAGCTTCGAGGCATACCGCCGCGGCGCCGACGTGGTCGCCTTCGACCAGGACGCCGCCGAACTGGAGCAGGTCGGCAAGTTGTTGCGCGCCATGGCCGAAGCCGGTGAGGCGCCGGCCTCGGCGACCGCAGAGACGGTCGTCGGCGACGCGCTGGCACTGCCCTATCCCGACGGCACGTTCGACTGCGTCATCGCTTCGGAAATCCTGGAGCATGTGCCCGCCGACGACACCGCGATCGGCGAGCTGATCCGGGTGCTCAAAGTCGGTGGCACCCTTGCGGTCACCGTGCCGCGCTGGTTGCCCGAGCAGGTCTGCTGGCTGCTGTCCGACGACTACCACAGCAACGACGGCGGCCACATCAGAGTCTACCGGGCCAGCCGGCTGCGCTCCAAAATCGTGGACGCGGGAATGAAATTCACACACGCCCACCATGCGCACGCCCTCCACGCGCCATTCTGGTGGCTGAAATGTGCTGTCGGAGTGGCAAATTCAGACCACCCGGCCGTGGCGGCCTATCACCGGCTGCTGGTGTGGGACATGATGCAGCGGCCGTGGATCACCCGGCTGGCCGAATCGGCGCTCAACCCGCTGGTCGGCAAGAGCGTCGCGCTGTACTTCGAGAAACCGGTGGCGGCCGTTGAACTGGTCTGACATACCGGGCGTCGCCGACGTCCTGACTCCACAACAATGCCGGCAAACGGCGGAATCCATTGTCGCGGTGCAGGAACCGTCGGGTGCGATCCCGTGGTCGCAGGGCGGGCACACCGATCCGTGGGACCATGTGGAATGTGCGATGGCGCTGACCGCGACCGGCCTGATCGAGCCGGCCCGTCGCGCATTCGACTGGTGCCGCCGCGAACAGCGAGCCGACGGCTCCTGGCCGATCCAACTACGGGCCGGCGTCGTCGAAGACGCCAACAGCGACAGCAACTTCTGCGCCTACATCGCCGTCGGAGTCTGGCACCACGTGCTGGTCACCGGCGACGGCGAGTTCGCCACCACGATGTGGCCGACGGTGCGCGCCGCAATCGAGTTCGTCCTCGAGTTGCAGCAGCCGGGCGGTGAAATCTGCTGGGCGCGTGGCTTGTCCGGTCCTTTACCCGAGGCGCTGCTGACCGGCTGCGCGAGCATCTTTCACAGTCTTCGGTGCGCGTTGGCGTTGGCGAATTACCTCGACGAGCCGCAACCGGAATGGGAAATGGCGCTGGGCCGGCTGGGCCATGCCATCTCCGCCCACCCGTCGGCGTTCACCGAAAAGCCGCACCATTCGATGGATTGGTACTACCCGATCCTCGGTGGTGCGCTGCGCGGTCCGGCCGCCAGCGCCCGGATCGCCGAACGATGGGGTGACTTCGTGGTCGACGGGCTCGGCATCCGATGCGTCGACGACCGGCCCTGGGTCACCGGCGCCGAAACCTGCGAATTGGTCCTGGCGCTCGACGCGATGGGCAACCGCGAGGAGGCGCTGCGCCAGTTTGCCGCCATGCAGCACCTGCGCGAAAAAGACGGATCCTATTGGACCGGTTTGGTGTTCAGCGACGGCAAGCGCTGGCCGGTGGAACGCACGACCTGGACCGGAGCCGCCGTGATCCTTGCTGCCGACGCGCTGTCGTGCACCACCGCCGGCAGCGGCATCTTCCGCGGCACCGACCTGCCCCGTGGCCTTGAAGGCGACTACGACTGCGAGTGCGCGTTCAGTCCGCCGGGCTGACCCGCCGTGCGCTCGAGCACCCGCAACGAGCCGGTTGCCGACCTTTCGGTGAAATCGCCGCTTTGTAGTGCGCGGCAATAGATTTGGTACGGCGCCTGGCCGCCGTCGCGCGGATCCGGGAACACGTCGTGGATGACCAGCGCGCCGCCGAGGGTCACCCACGGCGCCCATCCCTCGAAGTCCTGCTGCGCTGCGGCCTCGCTGTGACCGCCGTCGATGAACAGAAACTGCAGCGGAGTACACCAGCCCCGCGCGACCACGGCCGACTTGCCCACGACCGCAACGACGTTGTCGTCCAGGCCGGCGTCGTCGAGCGTGCGACGAAACGTGGGCAGGGTGTCCAAGCGTCCGGTGACCTCGTCGACCAGGGACGCGTCGTGGTATTCCCACCCCGGTTGATGTTCCTCGGAACCGTGGTGGTGGTCGATCGTGTAGAGAACGCTGTCGGTCGCGACCGCCGCCGCGCCCAGCAGCAGCGTCGACTTGCCGCAGTACGTCCCGATCTCCACGCCGACACCCCGATCGAAGTAGCGCAGCGCCGCGTCGTGCAGCGCACGGCCCTCGTCGGCGGGCATGAACCCGGTCACCCGCTCGGCGAGTTCGAATAACCGCTGGGTGCGCTGCGCGTGGCTCGTCATCACCTGAATCTCATTCATCGGACCTGCAGATATGGTTGCCGCCCATACTACGTTGTAGTAGTGTCCGGACACGTGTCCGACCCGGTAGCCCGGGAGTCGACGAGACGGCGGCTGACTGCCAAGCAAGCCGACACCGTCGACCGGCTGGGCCGCGCTGCAATCGAAGTGCTGAGTCGAGAAGGCTTCTCCGGGTTGACGATTCGCCGGGTTGCCACCGAGGCCGGAGTCGGTGCGGCAACGGCGTACACGTACTTCGCGTCCAAGGAACACCTCGTCGCCGAAGTTTTCTGGCGCCGACTGGCGTCAACTCCGCCTCTGCCCAACGACTCCCCGGATCCCGCCGACCGCGTCATCGCGGTATTGCGCCACATCGCGCTGATGGTCGCCGACGAACCCGAGCTGGCCGGAGCGGTGACCAACGCATTGCTCGGCAAGGATCCCGAGGTCAAGCATCTGCGGCTGCGCATCGGCCGCGAGATCCACCAACGCCTGGTCACCGCATTGGGTTCGGACGGCACTCCCGACGTCGTCGAATCGCTGGAACTGCTTTATGCGGGGGCGCTGGTCCGCGCCGGCATGGGGTATGCGTCGTATGCGCAGATCGCCGACCGGTTGGAGACTTCGGCGCGTCTGCTTCTGAAATAGGCCGGTCACCAGGTGCGGCTGGCATGATCACGGGCGTGGACGTCGACCATCCCGAGCGCGACCAGGCATGGGATGAGGCCGCCCGCTCGGAAACCGAAACCGAACGACTGGACCGCAATTGGGCCAGCCTGTTGCAGGAACTGCGGGTGGTGCAGACCGGTGTCCAACTGCTCACCGGTTTTCTGCTGACGCTGCCGTTTCAGCAACGGTTCGACGGGCTCGGGCCGGCGATGCGTGCGGTGTATCTGGCCACCGTGGCCTGCTCGATCAGCTCGACCGTGCTGCTGGTCGCTCCAGTTGGGATGCACCGGTTGTTGTTTCGCCGGCACCGGCTGAAAGCACTGGTGTCGACGGCGCATCGGTTCGCATACACCGGCTTGCTGCTGCTGGGGTTGGCTCTGGTCGGCGTCACCGTCGTGATTTTCGATTCGGTCGCCGGCCACACCGCCGGCCTGATAGCCGGCGTGTGTGCGCTGGTCGCACTGGCCGGGTTGTGGGTAGCGCTCCCGCTGTGGATGCGCACCACCGACGACCACTGAGCGGTTTGCGGATCGGTCAGCCCGGGAACACACCGGCCATGTTGCTTCGTAGAATCGCTCGTCCCCTGTTGTCAGCGGTATTCATCGGCCAAGGTGTCGAGACCCTGCGCAACCCGCAGAACAGCGCCGATGCTGCGCAGCCCACACTCGCGGCGTTGCGGAGCCTGCCCGACCCGGTGGGCACCAAGGTCCCTGCCGACCCCCAGACGGCCGCACGGATCAACGCGGCCGTGCAAGTCGGTGGTGGTCTGCTGCTTGCCACGGGCAAAATGCCGCGGATCGCCTCGGCTGCTCTGGCGTTCACCGTGATCCCGGGCAGCCTTGGCGGACATCTGTTTTGGACCGAGTCCGACCCGCAGCGCAAAGCTCAGCAACGCCGCGACTTCCTCACCGATTTGAGCCTGCTCGGTGGGTTGATCATCGCGTCCGCCGACACGGAGGGTAAGCCGTCGCTGGGGTGGCGTGGTCGACGCGCCGCGGGCCGGATCTCCGAAGCGGTGTCTGGTGCGCTGCCGTTCGGTGGGTCCGACAACGCGTTGGTCGACTCCGAGCTCGGCGAGCGGCTCGGCGACCTCGGGGAGAAAATCGGTCACAGCCTGCAGCTCGGCGCCGAACGCGGCCGCGAATTAGCCGGTGTGGCGGCCGAAAGAAGCGCGCCGCTGGTCGAGGCCGCCCGGGAGCGGGGCGCAGAACTCGCCGAAACTGCCCGCGAGCGGGGCGCAGAGCTCGCCGAGATCGCTCGCGAGCGCGGCAGCGAGTTCGCCGAAACCGCCCGCGAGCGCGGCACCGAGCTGGCCGAGACCGCGCGCAAGCAGGCCGGGGTCCGCCGCAAGCGGCTGCCGCTGCGCCGCGGCGCTAACCGGCCGGCCTGGCGAGAAAAGCTACCGCTGGGCTGACGCCGACGGGCGCCGTGCGTGCCACCACAACAGCGCCCACGACGCCGCCACCACACCGAACACTACGACTTGCACCGCACCGGCCCAGCTGGCCGGGTAGCACACCCCGGTGATGTAGTGAGCGATAAATCCCTGCGGCGGCAGTGCGGGCATGCCGGCTTTCGCGCGGCCCCAGCGCTCGACTCCGGTCAGCGGGCAGTCGAGATGCGCCACGGTGATCGCAACGCCCCATAGCACCGCGGGGACATGCAGCCAGATGGTCCGCGGCCAGCGCAGTGCGACGAACCCGCCGACAACCAGGTAGGCGATGAAGGCGAAATGAACGGCAACCGCCAGCCCCACCAACATCTCGTACATCGCGAGGATGCCTCGTTCTTATCTGCCGAATCGCTCACTATCGTAAATGCCATGACGACAGGTGACCCTGATCCGAATCCGCCTCAGTACGGCTATCGGCCGCCGTCGGCGCCGGGTCGGCGACCCGGTGGACTCGGCGAACGTTTTCTCGCGCGTCTCATCGACGGGATCATCGTCAACATCGCGGCGTTCGTACTCTCGCTGCTGATGCTCGACAAGGACTATTGGTTCCTGGTGACCGGATTGTTCTCCGGTGTGCTGATGTTCGGCTATTTCGTGCTGTTCGAAGTCACCCAGGGCTCCAGTCCGGGCAAGAAGCTGCTCGGGCTCGCGGTTCGCGGCGCCGGCAATGCGCCCAAGCCCGACGCGAAACAGTCGGCCATTCGCAACGCTTTCACCCTGCTGGCGGTGGTGCCCTACTTCGGCGGCTTGTTGGCCTTCATCGCCTACGTGGTGATCGCCGCGACGATCAGCTCCAGCCCGACCAAGCAGGGCAAGCATGACGAGTTGGCCGGCGGGACACAGGTAGTCAAGACCTGAGATACTCACCGATGATCATGTCGACGGAGTTGTCGGCATCGATCGTCCTCCCGCGCTCGTCGGGTTCCAGGGGTTCCAAAGTCTCGAATTGAGACTTCAGCAACGACGCGGGCATGAAGTGGCCGGTGCGGGCGGCTTGCCGGGCGGCGATCAGCGCCGGCGAACCGCGCAGATGCAAGAACTCGACCGTCGGGCAGTATTGGCGCAACTGGTCGCGGTATGTGCGCTTGAGCGCCGAGCAGCTCATCACACCGCCGTCGCAGTGATCGGCCAGCCACTCCCCGACGGCATCCAGCCACGGGTGGCGGTCATTGTCGTCGAGCGGGTTACCCGCGGCCATCTTGGCGATGTTGGTTTGCGGGTGCAGGGCGTCAGCGTCGGCGAAAGGCACGTTGAGGCGCCGCGCCAGGGCCGCACCCACCGTCGATTTGCCCGACCCCGAAACCCCCATGACCACGATCGGCGGCCGCGTGGGACTCACTGCTGCGTGTTGCGGTTCCATTCCAGCCAGCCCACACCGGTTCGGCCGTCCGCGGTGCGCACCGTGCCCCACGCTCGCGGAAACTGGCTGACCCGACCGTCGTCGGCCACCAGCCGCAGCGGTGCATGGCCGTGGAGGTCGACGGCCGCCGTGATGCCGCCGGGATCGACGGCCAGCGTAGCTTCCGTCGGTAACCCGTTGTCGCCGAACACTTCCCGTCCGGCGACGGCGGTCAACTCGGTGACTGCGTCGTTGTTTTGCATATAGCCGATACCGATCGCCGGAGTGCCGGGGATCCGGATGTCGACGGCGTGCAGATGCGTTCCGTCGTCGAGATGCAGTGCGCTCCAGTTCCAGTCCATGCCCCACCAGTCGCGGACTCCCCACGAGTGATCGCGCTGGCCGGGCGCCGAGTCGACGCGGTACTGCGTGCCGTCGACGGTGACGATGCCCGACACCGTGCAGGGAATCTCGTAGCGGGTGGTCAGCCGATACTGATATGGCGTGCCGTCGGTGGTCCACACCAGATCCATTGCCACCTCGACCGGTTCACCTTCTTCACCGCGCAGCAGCGCCGACGGGTCGGCGTATGACTGGCCGCGGCCTTGCAGCGCGACGTGATACGTCTGCAGGGGGGTGCCGGCAGAGTGGGTGAAGTCGACGGTGTCGGTGCGCAGCGTCCACGGGTCGGCGGGTAGCGGGGCATCGAACGCCGCCACGGCAATGGTGGGCATGTGGGGCCCGCAAAGCAGGGCGTGCAGCCATGCCCGGCGCTGGTTGGGGATCAATCCGATCCTGACCCAGCCGCCGAAACCCTTTGCGGTATCGGCGAAGTCGGCATACCAGCTTTCGCTCCACAGCGGCTCGCCGGTCGCGGCGTGTGCGGCTTCGTCGTCCGCCGACGGGCGCAGCGGCTCGAGTGGCGCGGGTGCTGGCAGCGTCGCGAGCGCGTCGGTGTCGAGCACGTGCTCGCAATGACGCTGCAGCAGCGTCATGAACATCGCGTCGCCCCGCTCGGTGCGTTCCACCAGCATCGACGAGACGATGGCCATCATCACCCCGAAGAAGCTCTGCCGGCGCACCCCGTCGCGCACATCGGCCAAGCTGATGGGCGCATCCTGGCCGAGCGTCTCGTGGTAGGTCCGCAGCAGCGCGTCGTACTGTGCGCGCCGGTCGCCCGCCGGCAGCGCGCAGCCGAGGAAGTAGGCCAGGTCGGTCATCGCCGGAGCCCAGGTGACCGTCTGCCAGTCGACCACCGTCAACGCACGCTCGGCCCCGACCGCACCGAAAAGCATGTTGTCCAACCGGTAGTCGCCGTGCACCAGACCGTGCAATGTGTCTGTCTCTCGAGCCAGATACGCGTCGAAGGCGCCCACCAGCCGTTCGCACACCGCACGATGTTGCGGTGCGATCCGCTCGCCGTAGCGGTCGACGAAGCCGGCATAGAGCTGGCCGATCAGCGCCTGGTCGACCGGCGTGTCCCGGTTAAGCCACGGCGCGTCGGCCAGCGCGGCATCGCCGAGCAGTGGGCCCTGTAAGCGGGCCAGCTCGCGCACCGCAAGCTCGGCCTGAGCGGCTGTGGCACCGCGGATTTCGTCGCCGACGACGGCCGGGCTCGCGTCGCCGAGCAGCACGTCGAAAGCGCCGGACGAGGCATCGATCGCGGCGTGGTAACAGGGCGCCACGGGCCCGGACAGCCGCGGCGCGACTTCGCGGTAGAACCGCACTTCACGCTCGTAGAGGCCCAGGCTCAGCCCGGTCTGACGGCTCACCGGGTCGGTGGCGGCGACCTTGAGCACCACCGAATCCGGCTGTGCGCCAACGTCGGCGTAGGTCAGTCGGATGCGGTAGCACTCACTCATCTGGCCGGTGCCGATGCGTTCGACAGTGAAATCGGTGACGGTCCCGGTGCCCAGCACACCGGTCAACCACGCGGCCGTGAGGTCAGCCGGGCGTTCGATCACCGTGTCGGCCTGTGGCGGCATCATCGTCACATCACCGCGCCAGCGAAAAGCCCTGCCATGCCATTCGCCGCTCGGGGTGCGGGTCGAATTCGACATGGGATTTGCGGTCGAAGACCATGACGGCCCGGTCGGGGTCGGTGTAGGCGGGCCAGCCGTCACCGGGCGATCCGGTGCGGCTGAATGAGCGCCAGCGCCTTTGTATTTCGTTGCTGACCCGAAGCGCGGAGCGCCGGTCGCCGGCCGCGGTGAGCAGCCCGCCCAATCTGGTGCGGTAGACGTCGAACACGGCGAGCAGTTCGGTGGCGTGGGTGGCGCCCAGACCCGACCAGCGCAACGTGCGCGGCGAGTAGTCGTAACGATACAAGTAGGTCGGCGCGTGGGCGCCGTGGGCTTCGGCGATTTCCCAGGCTGCCGAGCCGAACGCGAAGTCACCGCCGAGCCGGATACAGGCCGAGGGCTCCGGATAGTCCGGGTAGGCGCGGGTAATGCGTTCCCGCGCAGCCGGATCGACCTCGGCCAGCAGGGCTTCGATCATCGGCTCGGTGGTCGGCAGCATTCGCAGGAAACGGGTGAACAGCCGGCCCTCTTCGGCGTTGGTGCCGACGATGAGTGGAATGCGGTGCGCCTCGCCGCGGCGCATCGCGTCGAGAGGATCCAGTGGCAGGCAGTCGTCGCCGAAAGCCGGGCCCAGCGGGAACGCGCCCAGGATGTCTCGCACACCCTCGTCGATCAAACGGTTTTGCGCCCCAACCAGTTCGGCGGGCGACGCCTGCATCAGCGTGTGGGCCGCGTCTTGCCGACGAACTCCCAGCAGTGCGGCGAAACGCGCGGCGAAGTCTGCCGCCATCTCGCGGGAGCGCACCATGCCCGACGCGGGGCTCTCCGAAATAGCCTGGGAAAACAGGTCTTTGGCCTGCGGTACGGCCATCATGGTGGCGACGGCGTGGGCGCCCGCGCTTTCGCCGAACAAGGTGACATTGTCCGGGTCGCCGCCGAACACGGCGATGTTGTCGCGCACCCAGCGCAACGCCATCACCAGGTCGCGCAGGAAAAGGTTGCTGTCGATGGTGATCTCGGCCGTCGACAGCGACGACAAGTCCAGACAACCGAGCGCCCCGAGTCGGTAGTTCACCGACACGTACACGCATCCGCGGCGGGCCAGCGCCGCGCCGTCGTAGAGCGGAGTAGCCGAACTGCCCAGGATGTATCCGCCGCCGTGCACGAACACCATGACGGGCAACGCCTGGCCGCGCGCGTCCTCGGGAGTGACGACGTTGAGTGTCAGGCAGTCCTCGCCCCTCGGCTGAAATTTGCCGGGACCGAGGATGGTGTAGCGGCGCTCTTGCGGCGCGCATTTGGTGAACGCGTGGCAATGCCGCACACCCGACCACGGCTGGACCGGTTGCGGCGCCCGGAATCGGAGCGGCCCGACCGGTGGGCGGGCGTAGGGAATGGAACGCCACCGGTGCACGCCGTCACGGGTGAATCCCTCGACGGTGCCGGCGGCGGTGCGTGCGCGGACGGTGTGTTCGTGCATATCCCGACGGTAGCGAACGACGCCGCCCGTTAACCTAACGACATGCGAATTGCCCCGCTGCTCGCAGCGTCACTGCTGGTCGCCGGATGTTCGCACGAGATCACCGGCCACCCGGAACGGACGTCCGGGGCCACGTCGCATGCGTCGGCGCCAACGCCGTCTCCCGGCAAGGCGGCTGTCCCGTCCGCTGCGCCGTCGGCCGACGCGCCGATCGCCGACGTCATAGCCTGGATCGACGGCGGTTCACCCGCCGACCCCGCCGGTTTTCACCGCGCGACGCGCAATGGCGTCACCACCGAACTCGGTGACGACATCGCTTTCAGCGTCGGCAAAGTCACCTGCATGACCGATACCAAGCACACCGGCGGCGCGCTGGCCTGTCTGGTCGACCTGGTTCATCCGCCGCCGCGGCCGGCGACGGCGTACGGCCACTGGGAGGGCGGCTGGGTGGACTTCGACGGCGCCAGCCTGCAGGTCGGATCGGCACGTGCCGATCCCGGACCGTTCGCCCGTGGCGACGGGCCCGAGTTGCCGGCCGGAAAGTCGTTGTCGTTCAGCGACTATCGGTGTCGTGCCGACCAGGACGCGGTGGTGTGCGTGAATTACGCGCACCGCTCGGCGGTTCGGTTGGCCGCCGCCGGTGTGCAGCCGTTCGGGTGCCTGCAGTCGGCGCCACCACCCGATGGTGTGGGCGAGAAGTTCAGCTGCTGAAACCTGTTGCTACCGATCGTTATTCGGGTAATGCACCGAGCTCGAGTACCCGGATCTCACCGGTGCCGCCGTCGACCTCGACGAGCGCCCCGGGCGGCAGTCGCCGCGTGGCGCCGGCGACGTCGACTACACACGGGAATCCGAACTCGCGGGCCACCACCGCGGCGTGCGACATCGGGCCGCCCAGTTCGGTCACGACGGCGGCTGCATAGGAGAAGGCGGCGGTGTACCCGACATCGGTGACCTCCGCCACCAGCACCTCGCCGGGTTCCAGTTCGTCGATGGTCTCCGGGCGCACGATCCGGACCCGCCCGCGCACCCGTCCGCCGCAGACGCCGAGGCCGTGCAGAGTCTCCCCCGCGGCGAGCACGGTCGTCAGCGTGCTGCCGGGCTGCCAGCTGCCGCTGAACACCGGGGGCGGGCTGACGTCGGCAAGCCGGGCGCGTTCGGCGCGCCGTCGCGCCACAACGTCTGCGGCGTCGGCGGGCAACGCATCGAGTTCGTCGACCAAGAGATAGAACACGTCGTCGGGAGCGTCGAGGACGCCGGAATCCACCAGGCGGCGACCGTATTCCCGCAGCAGTCGGCGCAACACCCAAATGGCGCGCACCATGCGGTCGCGACGAGCTTCACGGTCGCGCAGCTGGCGCACGGCCAGCGCCGCCACGGGCCGCGCCTGCACGGGGATCGGCAGGTGCCGCGGTTCCGGGATCGTCGACGTATTCAGCGATTTCGCAACCATCCGCAGCAGCAGCTCGGGATCGTCTGCATAGGTGGTCGACAACATCTCCACTTCCGCGGGGCCGCGGTGCCCGATCAGTGCCAGCTCGTCGAGAACGGCAGCATGAAATTCCGGTGCCTTTCTGGCCAGCACATCGAGGTGCTTGCCCGGCTCGGCGAGTATGCGGGCGACGTTCGGGTCGCGCCGGGCTACGGCCACCAGCCGGTGCAGAGCGCCGAGCAGGCGCGCGCTGACCAGATCCTGACCCGCCGACGGCGCGATATTGCGGCCGCCCAGGCCGCGCAGCAACACGCTGAACGCGGCGAACGTCATGAACGACCCCGATGCCAACACCCAGCCGTGCACGACGAGATCGCGCGCCAGCAAGATCAGGCTCTGGAGGCGACGTTCGTCGAGTTGCGTGAGATCCCCGCCGGTCAGCTGTTCCAGGCGGTCGATGTCGGCGATGTAGTCGCGGGTGTCACGTGCGGTGCCGGCGCTCAGCCCGACCAGGTTGAGACCGAAGATCCCAAGATTGCGCAAGGTGCGCAACGGTTTTGGCACGCTGCGGGGTTCAGGCGGTAGCCGCTGCTCGCCGAAGATCGGCAATGTGGCCAGGCTGGGGCCGAAGAACTGGCTGTTGGCGACCACCGACTCGGGTTTGACGAACGGCACCGTTTCAGCCATGAAGTGCGCGGTGGTGATGGCGCCGTAGAGGCGGTGGGCGAACACTCCGACTGTGCGCGTGGCGATTTCGCGTTGCACCAGGCCGCCCGGGCGCAGCCGCTCCGCGATGCCCACACCGCCCGCCCGCAGACCGCGCACGGCCACCGACGCCGACGACGGCGAGAACGGTCCGGGCAGCGCCTCGGATAAGTTGGTGGCCAAAAACATCGGGAAGCGCGGATCGATCGGCGTGTCGAATTCCCCGTTGCTGCCCTCGGGACCGGCCAGCACGGGAACGGTCCCGTCCGCGGCCGGCGCGTCGACGGAGGGAATGTCCTGCACAGTGGTCAGCTGCCAGGGCAGCGACACCACCCGCCGACCGATACTCACCCGGCCGCGCACAGCCAGCGCGAAGTCCTCGACGCATTCCCGGGCAGTCCACGTCGGGGTGAATTCCCATTTGTCGCGCAGCCTCGACGTGTCCATCGTCGGGGTGTCGAGCAGTTCCGCGAACGAGCTGCCCGCCCAGCGGCGCAACGCGGGCGGGATGCCCACGATCCGGCGGCCCAGCGCGGCAGCGATTTCGGCGAACGTCGGCTCCCCCGGCGCGGCCAGGTTGACCGCCCCGCTGTCGACACCGGGGTCGAGAATTGCCCGCACGAAAAGCCGATAGGCGTCGTCGGCGTGCACGACCTGCAGGCGCTCGGATGGGTTGAGGCCCGGGAGCAGCGGCGCCGCGAACAGCTGCAGCACCCAGTTGTCCACGTTTCGGCCGAGGATCACCGCAGAGCGGATCGCCACCCACTCCGCGCCGCCGTTGGCCAGCATCTCCTCGACGCGGGCTTGCTGGCGGCCTTGCGCGGACGCCGGATTCAGCGCGTCGTGCTCGGTCAGCGGCGACGCGTTCGGGCGACGCTGGCCGTAAACGTGCGCCGAGGAGGCGAATACGACCCGCCGGGCGCCGGTTTCGGCCGTCGCGTCGAGGACATTGGCGGTGCCGCCGACGTTGACCTCGTCGCTGGTTGCCCAGGCGCAGTGCGCGACGACGTCCGCACCGGAGATCGCGCGCCGTACAGCGCGTGCATCGCGGATGTCAGCTTGCACGAATTCTGCTGCAGTGGGCCAGCTTTCGGGGCAACGCCGAGACAGTCCGACGACATCGTGGCCCAGGGTGAGCAGCCGGGCCGCGATGCCGCGACCAAGGACGCCGCTCGCACCGGTGACGGCAATTCTCACTGGCCGGCCCCGGGTCTACTCGTCGTCGTCGAGCAGCGCCGCATTGACCAGGTCGTCGAGATCCATGTCCGCGAGGTCTTTTTCGCTGACCTCGGACGCGGCGGTGCCGTCGGTTTCGTTGGCCAAACTCAGCAGCAGGTCCAGTACCCCGGCCTGCCGGAGGCGTTTGACCGGAATCGACGCGACGACGCGCTGGATTTCCGCTTCCCCGGGCGCGACCTTTTCCGGCACCTGGCTCTCAGCGCCGAGCAGCTCCTGGCGGAAGTATCCTGCCAGCGCTGCGGAATTCGGGTAGTCGAAGATGAGCGTGGGCGAAAGTGCCAGCCCGGTAGCGGCTTTGAGCCGGTTGCGCATCTCGACCGCGGTCAGCGAGTCGAACCCGAGTTCCTGGAACGCCTTGTCGGGATCGATGGCCTCGGGCGTGGTGTTGCCCAGCACGGTGGCAATGTGCGAGCGCACCAGATCCAGCAGCACGGCATGCTGCTCGTCTTCCGCCAACCCTTCCAGGCGTTGCAGCAGCGCCGATTTCGACTTGGCTGCTGCCAGCGAGTCGTCGACCTGACGACGCGCCGGTGCGTTGATCAGGTCGACGAACATCGGCGGCAGGGTGCCGGAGTCGTGCTTGGCGCGCAGTGCAGTGAAGTCGATGCGGGCGGGCAGCAGGAACGGCTCGTCGACAATCATTGCGGTGTCGAGCAGCGAAAGAGCTTCGCCGGCAGACATGGCCACAATGCCGTCGCGCGCGAACCGGGCGAAGTCGACGGTCCCGAGGTCGCCGGTCATGCCGCTGGCCTGCTCCCACAGTCCCCAGCCCAGCGAGATGGCGGGCAGGCCCTGAGCGCGCCGGTGCGCGGCCAGTGCGTCGAGGAACGAGTTGGCTGCCGCGTAGTTGGCCTGTCCGGAGGAGCCCACCAGGCCGGCCATCGACGAGAACATCACGAACGCCGACACATGCAGGTCGCGGGTCAGCTCATGCAGATTCCACGCCGCTGTCACCTTGGCGCGCAACACCGCATCCATCCGTTCCGGCGTCAGCGTCGTGACCACCGCATCGTCGAGCACCCCGGCCGTGTGGAACACCGCCGACAGCGGGTGCTCGAGTTGGCCGATGACTGTGGCCAGCGCGTCGCGGTCGGCCGCATCGCACGCTACCACCTGCACCTGTGCGCCGGCTTCGCGAAGCTCCGTGGCCAACTCGGCTGCACCCGGTGCGTCCGTGCCGCGGCGGCTGAGCAACAGCAGGTGGCGCACTCCATGCTGTGTCACCACGTGGCGCGCCAGCGCCGAACCGGCCATTCCGGTACCGCCGGTGATCAACACCGTGCCGGCGGCCCAGACGTCAGGCATCGTCATCACGACCTTGCCGACGTGGCGGGCCTGGCTCAGATACCGCAACGCCGCCGGCGCGCGACGAATGTCAAACCTGGTGACCGGCAATGGCTTCAGCGACTTGTTCGCGAACATCGCGGCAAGCTCGCTCAGGATCCGCCGGATGTGGTCCGCCCCGGCTTCGAACAGGTCGAAGGCGCGGTAGCGAACCTGCGCGTGGTGCTCGGCGATTACACGAGGGTCGCGGATGTCGGTCTTGCCCATCTCCAGGAACACGCCGCCCGGGGCGACCAGCCGCAGCGAGGCGTCGACGAAATCGCCGGCCAGCGAGTCGAGCACCACGTCCATCCCGCGGCCGCCGGTCACCGACCGGAACTTGTCCTCGAAGTCCAGGCTGCGTGAGTCGGCGATGTGGTCGTCGTCGAAACCCATGGCGCGCAAGGTGTCCCACTTGCCGCGGCTGGCGGTGGCGAATACCTCCAACCCCCAGTGCCGAGCCAATTGGACGGCCGCCATGCCAACACCGCCGGCGGCGGCGTGAATCAGCACCCGCTGGCCAGGCCTCACCTCGGCCAACGTCGACAGCGCGTAGTACGCCGTCGCAAACACGACCGGCACGGTGGCGGCGTCGGTGGACGACCAGCCGGTGGGGATTCCCAGCAGCAGCCGCTGGTCGGTGGTGGCGACGGTTCCGGTGCCTTCCGGGAACAAGCCGGCGACTCGGTCGCCCACCGCGAATTCGGTGACGCCAGGCCCGATTTCGACGACGACACCGGACGCCTCGACGCCCATCGCGGCGTCCTCGTCGGGATAGAGCCCCAGGGTGATCATGACGTCGCGGAAGTTGGCGGCCATCGCCTCGACCGCAACCCGGACATGCCCGGACGCCAAGGGCGCGTCGGCGTCGGGCAGTGGCTCCATCACCAGGTTCTCGAATGTGCCTGGGCTGGAAAGCCCTAACCGCCACGGCTGGTCACCGCCCGGCGGCACCAGCAGCCCGTCCACTGCGCGGCTGCCATGCACCCGCGCGATATGGGTGACGCCGCCCCGCACCGCGACCTGCGGTTCGCCGGCCGCCAAAATCGCCTCGGCGTCGACGTCACCGTCGACATCGGCGAGCACCAAGCGGCCGGGGTGCTCGGTCTGCGCCGAGCGCACCAGCCCCCACACCGCGGCCCCTGGCAAGTCGGTGAGGACTTCGCCCGGCAACGCCGCCACCGCGCCGCGAGTGACGACAACAAGCACGCCCGAGTCCGGCTGGGACACCCACGACTGCACCGCAGCCAACGCGGCATGCGCGCGTTCGAAGGTGGCCGTCAGCGGATCCCCTGCCGTCGGCGCGGATTCGAAGATTTCGTACGACGGCGTGGCATCCGCTCCAAGGGGCGCGGGCGACCAGTTCACCTCGAACAACCGGTCCGGGCCCGAGCCCGACACCGCCGCCATCAGCTGCTGCTGAGACACCGGCCGGGCCACCATCGCCGCCACCGACAACACCGGCAGCCCCAACCCGTCGGCCAGCTCGACCGACACCGACGACGGACCGGTCGGCGCGATCCGGGCCCGCACGGCCGATGCCCCGGCGGCATGCAGGCACACCCGCTGCCACGAGAACGGCACCAGCACACCGCCGTCCGCATCGGCGCCGTTGGTGGCCACGATCACCGCGTGCAGCGCAGCATCCAAGACAGCCGGATGCACACCGAATCCCGCCGGCGACACACCCGCGTTGGCCGGCAACGACACCTCGGCGAACAACTCGTCGCCGCGGCGCCACATCGCGGTCAGGCCCTGGAACGCCGGACCGTACCCGTAGCCGCGGGCGGCCAACTGCTCGTAGACGCCGGTCACGTCGACCGGTGCGGCACCCACCGGCGGCCAGGCCGACAGCTCCGCGCCCGGTTCGACACTTCCCGAACTGACCTGGCCTTCGGCATGCAATACCCAGACAGAACCGGCGTCGGCGCGGGAGAACACTGATACCGCACGCGATCCCGTCTCGTCGGCTCCACCGACGACCACCTGCACCGCCACCGAGCCGGTGGCCGGCAACACCAGCGGCGCCGCCAGCATCAACTCCTCGACGACACCGCAACCCACTTCGTCGCCGGCGCGGATCACCATTTCGACGAATCCGGCGCCGGGGAACAGGACCACACCGCCGATCGCGTGATCGTTCAACCAGGCCTGCGATGCAGGTGCGAGCCGACCGGTGAGCACCACTCCCCCGGAAGCCGGCAGTTCCACCACGGCACCCAGCAGCGGATGCTCACTGGATCCCAATCCCAGTCCGGCGGCGTCGACCGCGGCGCCGTCGCCGGAAAGCCAGAATCGCCGTCGCTCAAAGGCATACGTCGGCAATTCGACAAACCGGCCGCCGCCCAGCACCTTCCGCCAATTGACCGTGACGCCGGACACGAAAGCCTGTGCGGCAGCGGTGGTCAGGCTGGTGGGCTCGGGGCGGTCTTTGCGCAGCATCGGCACCGAGACGATGTCGGCGTCGGACAGCGATTCGTCGATGGAGGCCGTCAGCCCGCCGCCGGGGCCCACCTCGAGGAAGCGGGCGGCCCCGGCGGAATGCGCGAAGCGGATGCTGTCGGCGAACCGCACCGCTTGGCGGATGTGCGTCGTCCAATACTGCGCGGATGCGAAGTCGTCGCCCGCCAGCTGCCCGGTCACGTTCGAGATGATCGGGATACCGGGCTGACCGAGAGCGAGTCCGCTTGCAACCGTGGCGAACTCGTCGATCATCGGTTCCATCAACGGCGAGTGGAAGGCATGCGAGACGGCCAGCCGGTGGGTGCGGCGGCCCATTCCACGTAGCCTTTCGGCCACCGCGGCCACAGCTTCTTGGGCGCCCGACACAACCACCGACGTCGGTCCGTTGATCGCCGCGATGCCGACGTCGTCGGTGAGCAGCGGCCGCACTTCCTCTTCGGTGGCCTGCAGCGCGATCATGGCGCCGCCGGCGGGCAACGCCTGCATGAAACGTCCCCGCGCGGCCACCAGGACCGCCGCGTTCTCCAGCGACAGGACGCCGGCGACGTGGGCGGCGGTCAGTTCGCCGACCGAGTGGCCCATCACGTAGTCGGGACGCATGCCCCAGGATTCCAGCAGCCGGAACAATGCCACTTCGAGTGCGAACAGCGCGGGCTGCGCGAACTCCGTTGTGTTGAGCAGGGTTTCGTCATGGCCCCACATCACTTCTCGCAGCGGTCGCAGCAGATGGCGGTCCAGTTCGCCGACGACGGTGTTGAACGCTTCGGCGAAGACCGGGTAGGTGGCGTGCAGGCCCATGCCCATGCCCAGCCATTGGGAGCCTTGCCCAGGGAAGACGTACACGGTCTTGCCGGCCGGCGTTGCGCAGCCCTGAATGACCGTGCCGCCGGGGGTGCCGTCGGCCAGTTCGGCCAGCCCCGCAAGCAGTTGCTCCCGGTCGCAGCCGACGACCACCGCCCGATGCTCGAACGTAGACCGGCCCGCCAGCGACCAGCCCACGTCGACAGGTTCCAACTCAGGGTGGTCGTCGATATAGCCGGCCAGTTGGGCCGCTTGCTTGCTCAGCGCGGTACCGGTTTTCGCCGACACGACCCACGGCGCCGCCGGCGGCTTCACCGGCTCGTCGTCCGGCTCGTCCACCGGCGGGGCGGCCTCGATGATCACATGCGCGTTGGTGCCGCTGATCCCGAACGACGAGATCCCGGCGCGACGCACTTTGCCGTCGGCCGGCCATGGCTGCGGTTCGGTGAGCAATGCGATCCGTCCCGCCGACCAATCCACGTGTGGGCTGGGTTCGTCCACGTGCAATGTCGCCGGCAGCATCTGATGGCGCATCGCTTGCACCATCTTGATCACGCCCGCCACGCCCGCGGCGGCCTGGGTGTGGCCCATGTTCGACTTGATCGAGCCCAGCCACAGCGGCTCGTTGCGGTCCTGCCCGTAGGTCGCCAAAAGTGCCTGCGCCTCAATGGGATCGCCCAACGTGGTGCCCGTGCCGTGGCCTTCCACTGCGTCCACGTCGGCGGGGCTGAGGCCTGCGCTGGCCAGCGCGGCGCGCACGACCCGCTGCTGCGACGGGCCGTTGGGCGCGGTCAGCCCGTTGGAGGCGCCGTCCTGATTGACCGCCGAACCCCGCACCACCGCCAGCACCGGGTGGCCCAGCCGCTGCGCATCCGAGAGCCGCTCGACGACCAGCATGCCGCCGCCCTCGGAGAATCCTGTGCCGTCGGCTGCCCCGGCGAACGCTTTGCAGCGCCCGTCCGGCGAAAGTCCGCGCCAGCGGCTGAATTCCACGAAGATATCGGGGGTGGCGTTGATCGTGACGCCGCCGGCCAGCGCCAGGTCACACTCGCCCGAACGCAGCGACTGCACCGCCATGTGCAGCGTGACCAGAGACGACGAGCATGCGGTGTCCACCGACAGCGCGGGTCCTTCCAGGCCGAGCACGTACGCTACCCGACCCGAGGCCACGCTCGACAGCTGGCCGGTCAGCCGGAAGCCTTCGACCGGTTCGGCGGCGAACATGCCGTAGCCCTGCGTCATGACGCCGGCGAACACACCGGTGGCGCTGCCCCGAAGGCTGGTCGGGTCAATTCCTGCCCGCTCCAACGCCTCCCAGGACAGTTCGAGGAACATGCGCTGCTGGGGGTCCATCGCCAGCGCCTCGCTCGGGGCGACGCCGAAGAAGCCGGGGTCGAAGTCGGCGACGCCGTCGACGAAGCCGCCGGTGCGGGTGTAGCAGGCGCCGGGCACGTCGGGGTCGGGGTTGAACAGCCCGGCCAGGTCCCAGCCACGGTCGGACGGAAACTCGGTGAGCACGTCGCGACCCTGAACCACCATGTCCCACAAATCGTCGGGGCTGTTGACTCCTCCTGGGAAGCGGCACGCCATCCCGACGATCGCGATCGGGTCGTCGCCCGTGGCGCGGACCGCGGGAACCTGCTTGATTTCCTGCGGGACACCGGCCAGTTCGGTGCGCATGTAGCTGGCGAGCCTGCTTGGTGTCGGGTAGTCGAAGATGAGCGTGGGCGAAAGTGCCAGCCCGGTGGCGGCTTTGAGTCGGTTGCGCATTTCGACCGCGGTTAGCGAGTCGAACCCGAGATCCTGGAAGGCCTTGTCGGGGTCGACGGCCTCCGGGGTGGTGTTGCCGAGCACGGTCGCGATGTGGGAGCGCACCAAAGTCAGCAGCATGGCATGCTGCTCGTCCTCTGATAGCCCGTGCAGCCGTTGCGCCAGAGCAGATTTGGACTTGGTGGCGGCCAGCGACTCGTCGACGCGGCGGCGGGCCGGCGCGGTGATCAGCTCGCTGAACATCGGCGGCACCGCCGCGGCGTGGCTGCGCAGCGCTGCGGTGTCAATGTGTGCCGGCAGCAGGAACGGCTCGTCGACGATCATCGCCGTGTCGAACAGCTGCAGCGCTTCGGCGGAGGACAGCGCCTTGACGCCGCTGCGGCTCAGCCGGGCCCGGTCGGCGGCGTCGAGTCCGCCGGTCATTTCGCTGGCCTGCTCCCACAGTCCCCAGCCCAGCGAGGTCGCGGGCAGCCGGTGGGCGCGCCGGTGCGCAGCCAGTGCGTCGAGGAACGAGTTGGCCGCCGCGTAGTTGGCCTGGCCAGAGGAGCCCACCAGGCCGGCCATCGACGAGAACATCACGAACGCCGACACATGCAGATCCCGGGTCAGCTCATGCAGATTCCACGCCGCGTCGACTTTGGCCCGCAGCACCGCGTCCACCCGCTCCGGGGTCAGCGAAGTCACCACCGCGTCATCGAGCACCCCGGCGGCGTGAATCACCGCCGACAGCGGATGCTGCACCGGAATATCGGAGATCACCTTGGCCAAGGCTTCGCGGTCGGCCGCGTCGCAGGCCACCACCTGCACCTGCGCGCCGGCGTCCCGCAGCTCGGCCGCCAGCTCGGCCGCGCCGGGGGCGTCCGCGCCGCGGCGGCTCAGCAGCAGCAGGTGGCGCACCCCGTGCTCGGCCACCACGTGCCGCGCCAGCGCCGAGCCGGCCATCCCGGTACCGCCGGTGATCAACACCGTGCCCGCCGCCCACGCGTCCGGCATCGTCATCACGACCTTGCCGGTGTGGCGCGCCTGGCTCAGATACCGCAATGCCGCCGGGGCGCGCCGGATGTCGAATGTGGTCACCGGCAACGGCCGTAATACGCCGTCGTCGAACAGCTTTGCGAGCTCGAGCAGGTATTGGTGCATGCGCGCCCGGCCGGGTTCGAAAAGGTCGAAGGCGCGGTAGCGTACGCCCGGGTAGTTTTCGGCCACCACGCCGGGATCGCGGATGTCGGTCTTGCCCATCTCCAGGAAGACGCCGCCTGGGGCGACCAGTCGCAGCGAGGCGTCGACGAAATCTCCGGCCAGCGAGTCGAGCACCACATCCATTCCGCGACCGCCGGTGGCCGCGTGGAATTTCTCCTCGAAGTCCAGGGTGCGCGAGTCGGCGATGTGCTCGTCGTCAAAGCCCATGGCCCGCAGCGTGTCCCACTTGCCGCGGCTGGCGGTGGCGTAGATCTCCAGCCCCAAATGGCGGGCCAGTTGCACGGCCGCCATGCCGACACCGCCGGTGGCGGCGTGGATCAACACCCGCTGCCCCGGCCGCACATCGGCCAGGTGCAGGAACGCGTAGTAGGCGGTGGTGAAGACAGCTGAGACGCCGGCGGCCTCGGCGAACGACCAGTCGGCCGGCATCGGAAGCAACAGCCGGGTGTCGCCGGCCACCAGGGTGCCGCTGGTGTCGGGGAAGAATCCCATCACCGCGTCCCCGACCGCGAATTCGGTGACGCCGGGCCCGACTTCGACCACCACGCCGGCGGCCTCGCCGCCCAGCAGCGCGTCGTGGGTGAACATGCCCAGCGTGATCATCACGTCGCGGAAGTTGGCGGCGATGGCCCGGACCGCCACGCGGACCTGGCCCGGTCCCAGCGGCGCGTCGGCGTTGGGCACCGGTTCGAGTTGCAGGTTTTCGAATGTGCCTGCGGCCGAAAGACCCAACCGCCACGGCTTCTCGCCATCCGGGGGCACCAGCAGACCGTCGACCGCGCGGCTGCCGCGCACCCGCGGCGTGTACGCCACGCCGTCGCGCAGCAGCACCTGCGGCTCACCGACCGCCAAAATCGTTGCCGCATCGATGTTTCCGTCGACATCGGCGAGAACCAGCCGCCCGGGATGCTCGGTCTGCGCCGAGCGCACCAGCCCCCACACCGCGGCGCCGGCGAGGTCGGTGACATCTTCTCCGGGCAGCGCCATGGCGCCGCGGGTGACGACGACGAGAACGCCCGAGTCGCGTTCGGAGAGCCAGGTCTGCACCGCTGTCAACGCCGTGTGTACGCGCTCGTAAGCGGCGGTGACGGCATCCTCTGTTGTGGGCAGCGATTCAAAGATCTCGTACGACGGCGTAGGCGCGTTACCCGCCGAAGCGGGTGACCAGGCCAGCTCGAACAACCGGTCGGCACCCGAACCGGATACCGCTGCCATCAACTGCTGTTGCGATACCGGACGCGCCACCATCGCCGACACCGACAACACCGGCAGCCCCAAACCGTCCGCCAGCTCGACCGACACCGCCGACGGGCCAGCCGGCGAGATTCGCGCCCGGACCGCCGACGCGCCCGCGGCATGCAGCGTTACGCCCTGCCAGGAGAACGGCAAAGCCAGTTCGGCCGCATCGTGGCCGACGACCAACGCGTGCAGCGCCGCGTCCAGCAGCGCCGGGTGCACGCCGAACCCGCTGACCCCGCCGGCAGCCTCGGGCAGGGTCACTTCGGCGAACACTTCGTCGCCGCGGCGCCACATCGCGGTCAGCCCGCGAAATGCCGGGCCGTATCCGTAGCCGTGGGCCGCCAACCGCTCGTAGCCGTCGGCCACGTCGACAGCGCTGGCGCCGGACGGCGGCCACGCCGACAAATCCGCTGCCGCCTCAACAGATTCCGAGCTCAACACGCCCTCGGCGTGGCAGGTCCACGCCGCATCTGCGTTCTCCCGGGAGAACACGGATACGGTGCGCTTGCCGGTCTCGTCGGCCGCGCCGACGACGACCTGCAGCGCCACCGAACCGGAGGCGGGCAGCATCAGCGGTGCCTGCAGCGTCAGTTCGTCGACTACCGAACAGCCGACCTCGTCGCCGGCGCGGATGGCCAACTCGACGAATCCCGTGCCGGGAAACACGGTCATCCCCGAGACGGCGTGGTCGTTCAGCCAGCCGTGCGACGACGGCGACAGGCGGCCGGTCAACACCACGCCGCCGGAGTCCGGTCGCTCCACGACCGCTCCCAGCAGCGGATGCTCGCTGGACGCCAAGCCCAGACCGGCAGCGTCGAGTGCGGCGCCGTCGCCGGCGAGCCAAAACCGCCGCCGTTCAAAGGCATACGTCGGCAATTCGACAAACTGCCCGCCGGGCAGCGCCGCGCGCCAGTCTACGGCGACGCCCGACACGAAGGCCTGCGCGGCGGCGGTCAGGAACCGGTCGAACCCGCCGTCGTCGCGGCCGAGGGTGGGAATGACGATGGGGTTCGCGCCGTGGTCGGTGACGGTGTCCTCGATGCCGGCGATCAACGCCGGATGCGGGCTGGATTCGACGAAGGTTCGGTAGCCCTGCTGACAGGCGCTGCGGACCGCCTGGTCGAATTCGACGGTCTGCCGGATGTTGCGATACCAGTAGTCGGCGTCCAATCCGGCGGTGTCGAAGAGGCTGCCGGTGACCGTGGAAAAGAATGCGGTGCGCGACGATTGGGGCTCGATGCCGACCAGCGCCTCGGCCAGCTGGTCGCGGATTGCCTCGACGTCGGCGGAATGCGACGCGTAGTCCACGTCGATGCGGCGGGCGCGCAGCTCGCGTTCCGTGCAGTGCCGGATCAACTCGTCCAGCGCCGGCACTTCGCCGGATACCACCACCGCGGAGCGGCCGTTGATCGCGGCGATGCTGATCCGATCCCCGAAGGGCGCCAACAATTCTCGAGCTTGTTCGATGTCGCAGGCCAGCGACACCATGCCGCCGCGGCCGGCCAACTCTCGCAGCATCTTGCTGCGCAGCGTGACGACCCGTGCGGCGTCGCGCAACGACAACGCACCCGCCACGTAGGCGGCGGCGATCTCACCCTGCGAATGGCCGATCACGGCGTCCGGCCGCACACCGATGGATCGCCACAGTTCGGCGAGCGACACCATCACCGCGAACAGCGCGGGCTGTACGACATCGACCCGGTCGAGGCCGGGCGCACCCGGCGTGCCGCGCAGCACGTCGATCAGCGACCAGTCGACGAACTCCGCGAAGGCGTCCGCCCAGGCCTGCATGTGCTCGGCGAAAACCGGTGCATGGTCTAGTAATTCGACGCCCATGCCGAGCCATTGGGAGCCCTGGCCGGGGAAGACGAACACGGTTTTGCCGGCTGGCGTGGCGCTGCCCTGGATCACGTGTGCGCCGGGCAGACCGTCTGCCAGTTCGCTTAACCCGGCCAGCAGCTGGTCACGGTCTGAGCCGACGACGACCGCGCGATGCTCGAAGGTCGACCGGCCCGCCAAGGTCCAGCCGACGTCGACCGGGTCCAGGTCGGTGCGGGCGGCCACAAACTTCGACAACCGGGCGGCCTGCTTGCTCAGTGCCGCAGCGCTTTTCGCCGACACCACCCACGGCAGCGCCACGGGCTTGACGGCCTTGGCGGGCGGATCCGCGGGCGGGACGGATTCGATGATCACATGCGCGTTGGTGCCGCTGATCCCGAACGACGACACTCCGGCGCGGCGCGCTTTGCCGTCGGCCGGCCACGGGTGGGGTTCGGTCAGCAGCGACACCCGTCCCGCCGACCAATCCACATGCGGGCTAGGCGAATCCACATGCAATGTCGCCGGCAGTGTCTCGTGGCGCATGGCCTGCACCATCTTGATCACACCGGCGACACCTGCGGCGGCCTGGGTGTGCCCCATGTTGGACTTGATCGACCCCAGCCAGAGCGGCTCGGACCGGTCTTGTCCGTAGGTCGCCAAAAGTGCTTGGGCCTCAATGGGATCGCCCAGTGTGGTGCCGGTGCCGTGGCCCTCCACCGCATCGACTTCGGCCGGGCTGAGTCCGGCGTTGGCCAGCGCGGCGCGCACCACTCGTTGCTGCGACGGACCGTTCGGCGCCGTCAACCCGTTGGAGGCACCGTCCTGGTTGACCGCCGACCCGCGCACCACAGCCAACACCGGATGGCCCAATCGCCGGGCGTCCGAAAGCCGCTCGACGACCAGCATGCCGCCGCCCTCGGACCAGCCGACGCCGTCGGCCGCGCCCGCGTACGGTTTGCACCGGCCGTCGGGCGCGAGCCCCCGATGCCGGCTGAACTCCACGAACACCGTCGGCGTCGCGTTGACCGTCGCTCCCCCGGCCAGGGCCAGGTCGCACTCCCCCGAGCGCAGCGACTGCACCGCCATGTGCAGCGCCACCAGCGACGACGAGCACGCGGTGTCCACCGATACGGCCGGGCCTTCCAGTCCCAGCACGTAGGCCACCCGGCCGGTCGCGACGCTGGAGGTCATGCCGGTCAGCCGGTAGCCCTCGATCTCTTCGGCGAGCATGCCGTAGCCCTGGACGATGATCCCGGCGAACACGCCGGTGGCGCTGCCGCGCAGCCCGGTCGGGTCAATTCCGGCGCGCTCCAACGCCTCCCACGACAGCTCCAGCAGCATCCGGTGCTGCGGGTCGGTGGCCAGCGCCTCGCTCGGGGACACCCCGAAGAACCCGGCGTCGAAACCCGCGACGTCGTCGACGAATCCGCCGTGCCGGGTGTAGGACTTGTGCGGCGCGTCGGGGTCGGGGTCGAACAACCCGGCCAGGTCCCAGCCGCGATCGGTGGGGAACTCCGACATCACGTCTCGGCCCTGGGCGACCATGTCCCACAAGTCGTCAGGGCTTTGAACTCCGCCGGGGAACCGGCAGGACATCCCGACGATCGCGATCGGTTCACCGGACCGTTCCAGCAGAGCGCGGTTCTTGCGCTTCAGCCGCTCCACCTGGACCAGCGCTTTACGCAGCGCTTCGGTCGCATGCTGGAGTTGGTCAGCCATATTTGTTACCCCTCGCCTAACGTCGGTCGCCAAACCCGGAATGCGGCCGAGTCACGAAAGTCGGTGAGCCGGGTCCGCGGCCAATACCGGCCTTGCCCAGCGATCCATGGCGCGACTGTACAGGTCACAGCTTGGAGACGGTCAGTCGCGGTCAGCGCCAGCCGTCGGCCGCTTTGGCCGCCCGCATCAGCGCGTCGCACAGCTCGCGCAGTTCGGTGGCGCCGGCTCCCTCCTCGAGCGCGGTGGCGACGTCTTCGGCGGCACATCGCACCTGATAAACCCGGTCGGACAGGTCGGCGGCCTCGTCGGCGGACAGCACGACGGCATCGGGCGGCAACGTGGGCCCGTTCGCCCCGTTCATCGAGGCCCGCTGCTCGTAGGCGCGCTGTCGACAGGACTGGCGGCAGTACTGCCGGCGGCGGCCCATCCCGGTGTCGGTCACGTCGCGGCCACACCAACGGCAGGGCTGCGGTCGGGCACGGCGGCTCACGGCCCCGACTTTAACGCCCTCGGCATGGCGGTCCCGGTATCATGGGAGGTCGCGTCGCAATAGCCGGGAACTGCGCAGACCGCCACAGCGTTGTCCAGCCCGGAGAGAATTGCACTTAGAGGAGTGTTGACGATGGCTGATCGTGTGCTGAGAGGCAGCCGCCTCGGAGCCGTGAGCTACGAGACCGACCGCAATCACGATCTGGCGCCGCGTCAGATTGCGCGGTATCGCACGGAAAACGGCGAGGAGTTCGACGTTCCGTTCGCCGACGACGCCGAGATCCCCGGCACTTGGCTGTGCCGTAACGGGATGGAAGGCACCCTGATCGAGGGTGACCTGCCCGAGCCGAAGAAGGTCAAGCCGCCGCGCACGCACTGGGACATGCTGCTGGAGCGCCGCTCGATCGAGGAGCTCGAGGAGCTGCTCAAGGAGCGCCTCGAGCTGATCAGGTCGCGCCGCCGCGGTAGCTGACTTCGGCGAAGGTGCGCAAACCCGGGAATTAGTCCGGCGTGTCGACCGGCGACACGCACTCCCGCGGTTGGCGGTGGAGCCGTCCGCTGATCCCCCACTGGGCGACTTTGACCAGCGCTTCGCGGACGTTGGACCCGCTCATCTTGGACACCCCGAGTTCTCGCTCGGTGAACGTGATCGGGACTTCGACGACGGTGAACCCGTTGCTGACCGTGCGATAGGTCAGGTCGATCTGGAAGCAGTAGCCCTTGGAGTCGACGGCGTCGAGGTCGAGCTTCTCCAGCACCGCGCGCCGGTAGGCGCGGTAGCCGGCGGTGATGTCGTGGACACCGATGCCCAACAGCAGGCGTGAATAGGTATTGGCCACCTTGGACAGCACGATGCGCCGCCACGGCCAGTTGCGGACCGTCCCGCCGTCGACGTAGCGCGAACCGATCGCCAGGTCGGCGCCGGCGTCCACGGCCTCCAGCAGGCGGTGCAGCTGCTCGGGCGCGTGGCTGCCGTCGGCGTCCATCTCGACCAGCGTCGTGTACTGCCTGCTCAGGCCCCAGGCGAATCCTTCCAGGTAGGCCGCCCCGAGGCCGTTCTTGACCGTGCGGTGCATGACGTGGATGCGCTCGGGATCGGCCTGGGCCAGCTCGTCGGCTAGCTGCCCGGTGCCGTCGGGGCTGCTGTCGTCGACCACGAGCACGTGCACGTCGGGGCGGGCATCGTGCAGCCGACGCAGAATCAGCGGCAGATTCTCCCGCTCGTTGTAGGTCGGGATGATCACCAGGGTGCGCTGGGTGGGACGGTCGCCCGTCATATGGCTCCTTGTGTCTGGCCCTCACCGGGCGGAATGTCGGCCGCCCTCGTCGAGCGGTTCGTCGTCCTCGTCGATCAGGTCCTCGTCAGGCGGCTCGTCATCGGTCGCAGCGTCCCGTCGCGCTGGCCGAAGCCAGCGGCGATTCGGACGCGGGAACCACCCATTGTGCAGTATTCCGGCCAGAATGGCGCCGACGCCCGCCAGGACCAGGATCCACTGCACGACCGGCCCCCAGCGGGTGGCCGGCGTCAGCGTCGTCTTCAGCCGCACCTGGTTGTCCAGGTAAGCCGGCTCGAAGAAGCCGGTCCGGTCCAGTTCCCGGCCGTCCGGCGCGATGACCGCGCTGATGCCGACCGTGCCGGCGACGACGACGTAGCGGTCGTGCTCGACGGCGCGCACCTTGTCGAACGCCAGCTGCTGCTCGCTCATGGTCTGGTCGAAGGTGGCGTTGTTGCTGGGCATGGCCAGCACCTGGGCGCCGTTGCGCACCGATTCGCGCGGGGCGCGGTCGAAGATCACTTCCCAGCAGGTGGCCACCCCGACCGGGATGCCGGCGGCGTGCACCACGCCGCTGCTCTGGCCCGGCACCATGTGCCCGGCCCAGGCGGCAAAGCCGGACAGGTGCTTGAAGAGCCACGGCCACGGCAGATACTCCCCGAACGGCTGGACGATCTGCTTGTTGTGGCGTTCGGCCGGACCGCTGCCGGGATTCCAGACGATCACCGTGTTGGTGTAGGCCGGCTGATCCGGCGGCCGGTTGGGCATGTCGAGCACGGTTCCGACCAGGATCGGCGCGCCGATCGCCGCCGCTGCCGCGGTGATCAGCTGACCCGCGTCGGGATTGGCCAACGGATCGATGTCCGACGCGTCCTCGGGCCAGACGACGAATTGGGGCTGCGGGGCCCGACCGGCATGCACGTCGTCGGCCAGTCGCCGCGTCTCCCGGACATGGTTGTCGAGCACCGCCCGGCGCTGGGAGTTGAAGTCCAACCCGAGTCGCGGCACGTTGCCCTGCACCGCGGCGACGGTGACGGCGGGCTCGTTACCCGAACCCGTCCCGGAATGCCGGACCGGCGGCCACACGGCGATCGCGGCGAACAACACCACGCATACGCAGACCGTCGGCAGCATGACCGCCGGAGCACGGTCCTCCCGATGCGGGCTCTGCCACCACGACACGATTTCGACGGCGATTGCGGTTGCGGCGCAACCCATCAGCACGATTCCCAGCGACAGCAGCGGGGGGCCACCGAGCCGGACCAACGGCAGGAAGGGGCCATCGGTTTGACCGAATGCGACGATGCCCCACGGGAACCCACCGAATGGGCCGGTCGACTTCAACCACTCCTGGGCCACCCACACCAGCGCGAACCACACCGGCCAGCCGGGCAACCGGCGCACCGTGACGGCCGACAGCCCGAAGATGGCGGGAAATACGGCCGACACCGTCGCCAGCGCAATCCAGGGCATCGCGCCGACCAGGCTGCCGATCCAGGGCAGCAGCGGCAGATAGAAGGTCAGCCCGAACAGAAAGCCGTACCCCAGTCCGCCCGCCGGTGTGGTCGCGGGACGGGTCAGCACCCAGGCCAGCAGCGCGAACGCGACGACGGCGGCCCACCACCAGTTTGTCGCCGGGAAGCTGGCGTAGAGCAGTAGCGCCGCGGCGAGCGTTGCGCCCAGCCGCAGCAGCCGTGGCTTCAGCGCGTTGCCGATCCTCGGCAGCCGCGCCAGCAGGGCGGGACCGAGCGCGGAAAGCCGGGCCCGTAGCGCGTCACCCAGCCCGTTCGGCGATTCGGGGCTGTCGTCGGTATCGACGTCCTCGTAGTCCTCGTCCTCGTCCGGCACGGGGATCTCGCCGGTGTCGTCGTCGCTGACCAGCGGCAGGATCTCGGTGGCGTCGTCGAAGCGCCGCCTTTCTTTAGCCATAGATGACCGCACCCCGGTGCACGGTTTGCCGGCAGCGCGGAAGCGCTTCGCCGGGCGCCAGGCGCGGCAATAAAGGCACTCTCGAGCGCGGGTCGGTCGACCAGCGCTGGACGGCGTTGTCGGGGGCCACCACGTCGAGTTCGCCGACGTCCCAAACCGCGTAGGACGCGGGTGCGCCCGGCGCCAGGGAGCCGGTCAGCCCGTCGCGAACCCCGGCGGCGCGCCACCCTCCGCGGGTGGCGGCGGCAAACGCCGCCCGTACGGACAGCGCGCTGTCCGGGGTGTGGTGGTGAGCCGCGGCCCGCACGCTCGCCCACGGGTCAAGGCCCGTCACCGGGGCGTCGGATCCGAACGCGAGAGGCACGCCTTGGGATGCTAACAGCGCAAACGGGTTCAGCTGGCTACCTCGATCGCTGCCCAGCCGGCGGGCGTACATGCCGTCGCCGCCACCCCACAACGCATCGAAGTTCGGCTGCATGCTGGCGATGACGCCCCACGCGCCCAGCTTGGCCGCCTGCTCGCCGGTCACCATCTCCAGATGCTCCAACCGGTGGCCGCAGCGGGCCACCGCGATGGTCCCGAACTCGTCGACCACCCGCTCCAAAGCGGCGACCGCCGCCGACACCGCGGCATCACCGATGACGTGGAAACCCGCCGTCACGCCCGCCTCGGTGCAGGCCCGCAGATGGGCCGTAAGCGCCCCCGGCTCGAGGTAGCAGTTGCCGGCGGTCTCCGGGGCGTCGGCGTAGGGCTCGCGCAGCCAGGCGGTGCGGGAGCCCACCGCGCCGTCGACGAACAGGTCACCGCCCAGCCCGTGCGCGCCGGTCTCGGCCATCAGCTCGCGGGCGCGCGCCGGGCTGCTCACCGCCTCACCCCAGTAGCCGATCACGTCGACGCCGTGCTCGACGGCGCGCAGGGCCTGCCAGTCGTCCGGGCCGCCGATCTCGGGACCGGCGCACTCGTGCACACAGACGATGCCGACCGCCGCGGCGGCGTCCAGCGCGGCGATGCGGGCTTGGGCCAGTTGCGCGCTGCTCAGCAGGTCGCGAGCCACGGCCCGGACCAGGTGATGCGCGTCGCCGGCCAGCGGACGCTCGTCGGCAAAGCCGTCGGCTGCGGCCAACCCCGGAACCTGCCGCCGCAGAGCGCTCGAGGCCAGCGCCGAGTGCACGTCGATGCGGCTCAGGTAGGCCGGCCGGTCGCCGAGCAGCGCATCCAGCTCGGCCGTGGACGGCGGTGCGCCGTCGGGCCACGCCGATTCGTCCCAGCCGTGGCCCCACACCAGCTCGTCGGGGTGGGCGGCGGCGTGGTCGGCGATCAGCTGCAGGCAATGGTGCTTGGAGCCGGCGGCGCGCAGATCCAGGCCGGTCAGCGTCAGGCCGGTGGCGGTGACGTGGATGTGGCTGTCGACGAACGCGGGCGCGACGAAGCCGCCGTCGAGGTCGACCACCTGGGCGTCGGGAAACTGGCTGCGGCCGACGTCGTCGCTGCCCAGCCACGCGACCACGCCGTCGCGGACCGCCATCGCGGTGGCGTCGGGGTGGGTCGGGCTGTGCACCCGACCGTGCAGCAACAGGGTTGTCACAGCCGCAAAACTAAGCCAGCCGGGGCGGTTCGACGTCGGTGACGTCGATGACCTCGCCGTCGATGACGTCGGGCCGGACGGGTCGGCCGGCGGCGACCAGAGGCCGGCCGAGGCGGCGGGCGACCATCGCAACCACCAGCGGGCGGGCGACTGTTCGCGTGGGCGGCAGAAGCAGCAGCAACCCGACGGCGCTGCTGACCAGTCCCGGGACGACGAGCAGGCCAGCGCCCAGGGCGGTCAGCGCGCCGTCGGTCACCGGGCTGCGGCCGGCCACCAGGTCCGCGAGCTCACGCTTGACCCGCGATCCGGCCAGCGCGGCACCGGCGACGACGGTGCCCAGCAGCACCAGCAGCGTCCACCCGAGCCCGATCGTGTGGGCCAGCGCCACCACCACCGCGAGCTCGACGAGGACGTAAACCAAAAACAGTCGCGCCACCATGTGATGCCAACGCTCGCGCCCGCTGTGGGAGTTCCGTCGCCGCGCGCAGCGCGGTTAGATGTCTTTTCGTGACGACAATTCAGATGGACACCCCGGCCGGGCCGATCGACGCGCTGCTCGACGTTCCCGACGGGCAAGGCCCCTTTCCGGGCGTGGTGGTGATTCACGACGCCATCGGCTACGGACCGGACAAAGAGTCGATCAACGACCACATCGCCGCGGCGGGATACATTGCGATCACCCCGAACCTGTTCGCGCGCGGCGGACGGGCACGCTGCGTCCCGAAGGTCATGCGGGAGTTGATGACCCAGCGCGCCGGTCGCGCACAAGATGACATCCTGGCTGCCCGCGACCACCTGCTGTCGCTGCCGCAGTGCTCGGGCAAGGTCGGCATCGCCGGTTTCTGCATGGGAGGCCAGTTCGCATTGGTCATGTCGCCCAAGGGTTTTGGCGCCTCAGCACCGTTCTACGGCACGCCGTTGCCGCGCCACCTCAACGAGGTGCTGGACGGGGCGTGCCCCGTTGTGGCCAGCTTCGGCAGTCGGGATCCACTGGGAATCGGGGCGCCGAAAAAGCTGCAGCGGGTTCTCGAGCAGAAGGCCATTCCGAACGACGTCAAGGTCTATCCGCACGCGGGGCATAGCTTCGCCAACAAGCTGCCGGCCCAACCGCTGCTTCGCATCACCGGTTTCGGCTACAACCAAGCCGCTACCCAGGATGCGTGGGCGCGGGTCTTCGCGTTCTTCAGGGAGCACCTGCACGACGCTACGTAGCGGCGCTCAACTCGATTCCGACGTTCTTCTCCATGCCGCCACGCATTTTGCTGAAGAAGTTGAACACCGCGCCGACGATTCCGTACTTCTCGCCGATGGCCTGGTAGACCGAGCCGTTGTAGGTCTTCTCGAGGATGGTGGCCGTCGCCTCGATCGGCTCACTCTTGGGGCGCCCACGAAGGTCGCAGATCGCCAGCGTCACCCGCGGGGTGTTGCGGATCCTTTTGACCTTCCACGACTTTTCCTCGCTGATGACCAGCAACCGGTCTCCGTCGGGCGCCGCCCATACCGGAGTCGGCTTGGCGCGTCCGTCCTTGGTGAAGGTGGTCAGCAAGACATAGCGCGACTTCGCGAGGTCGGCAAAAGTGGGTGCCACGGCCCCAATTTACCGGCTAGCCCTCGAGGTCGCCTTCGGTTTCCAGCAGCACCTGACGCAGCCCGTCGAGGGTGTCGGGTTGCGGGTCGGCCCACATGCCGCGGCTGACCGCCTCCAGCAACCGTTCGGCCATCCCGTGCAGCGCCCACGGATTGGACTCGGCCATGAATTTGCGGTTCTCGGCGTCGAGCACGTAGGCCTCGGTGAGTTGCTCGTACATCCAGTCGGCCATCACATTGGCGGTGGCGTCGTAGCCGAACAGGTAGTCGACCGTCGCGGCCATCTCGAAGGCACCCTTGTAACCGTGCCGGCGCATCGCGGTCATCCAGCGCGGATTGACGACGCGGGCGCGAAACACCCGGCTGGTTTCCTCCGAGAGCGTGCGGGTGCGAACGGCGTCGGGGCGGGTGTTGTCGCCGATGTAGGCGGCCGGTGCCCGACCGGTCAAGGCCCGCACGGTGGCGACCATGCCGCCGTGATATTGGAAGTAGTCGTCGGAGTCGGCGATGTCATGCTCGCGCGTGTCGGTGTTCTTGGCGGCCACCGCGATCCGCCGGTAGGAGCGGTTCATGTCGTCGATGGCTTCCCGGCCGTCCAGGCCACGGCCATAGGCGAATCCGCCCCACGCCGTGTACACCTGCGCCAGGTCGGCGTCGTCGCGCCAGTTGCGGCTGTCGATCAGCTGCAACAGGCCCGCGCCGTAGGTTCCGGGCTTGGAGCCGAAAATCCTTGTGGTGGCGCGTCTTTCGTTGCGATGCTGGGCGATGTCGGCCTGGGCGTGGGCTCGTACGTAGTTGTCGTCGTCGGATTCGTCGAGGTCGGCGACCAGCCGCACCGCGTCGTCGAGCATCGTCACCACGTGCGGGAACGCGTCGCGGAAAAATCCGGAGATCCGTACGGTCACGTCGATGCGGGGCCGACCCAACTCGGTCAGTGGGATCGGCGTCAGCCCGACCACCCGCCGCGACGCGTCGTCCCAGACCGGCCGAACGCCCAGCAGCGCAAGCACTTCGGCGATGTCGTCGCCCGCGGTACGCATCGCCGAAGTGCCCCACACCGACAGCCCGACCGATCGCGGCCAATCGCCGTAGTCGTCGCGGTAGCGGGCCAGCAGCGAATCCGCCATCGCCACACCGGTTTCCCACGCCAGCCGCGACGGCACCGCCTTAGGGTCGACGGAGTAGAAGTTGCGTCCGGTGGGCAGCACGTTGACCAGGCCGCGCAGCGGCGACCCCGACGGTCCGGCCGCGATGAACCGGCCGTCTAAAGCCCTGAGCACTTGGTCGATTTCGGCACCGGTGCCGGCCAGTCGCGGCACCACCTCGGTGGCGGCGAATCGCAGCACGGCGGCAACGTCGTCGTCGTCGGTGAGGCGCGAGGCGGCGTCGGGATCCCAGCCGGTGTCCTGCAACGCCTTCACCAGTTGCCGTGCCGCGGCCTCGACCTCGTCGACACACACCCGCTCGTCGGTGCCGTCCTCGGCGAGGCCAAGCGCCTGGCGCAACCCGGGCACCGAGTGCTCGCCGCCGAAGAGCTGGCGGGCCCGCAGGATCGCCAGCACCAGATCCAGTTCCTGTTCGCCAGTGGGCTTTTGGCCCAGGATGTGCAGGCCGTCGCGGATCTGGACGTCCTTGATCTCGCACAGCCAGCCGTCGACGTGCAGCAGCATGTCGTCGAACGAGTCGTCTTCGGGCCGCTCGGACAGCCCGAGATCGTGGTCCATCTTGGCGGCGCGGATCAGCGTCCAGATCTGCTGGCGGACCGCGGGCAGCTTGCCGGGATCCAGCGCGGCGATCGTGGCGTGCTCGTCGAGCAGTTGCTCTAACCGGGCGATGTCGCCGTAGGTTTCGGCGCGGGCCATCGGCGGGATGAGGTGGTCGACGAGCACGGCGTGCGCTCGCCGTTTGGCCTGGGTGCCCTCGCCGGGGTCGTTGACCAGAAACGGGTAGACCAGCGGCAGATCGCCCAGCGCAGCGTCGGATCCGCATGCCGCCGACATGCCCAGTGTCTTGCCGGGCAGCCATTCCAGGTTGCCGTGTTTGCCCAGATGCAGCACGGCGTGCGCTTGGAACCCGGTGTCGAGCCAGTGGTAGGCGGCCAGATAGTGATGGCTGGGCGGCAGGTCGGGGTCGTGATAGATCGCCACCGGGTTTTCCCCGAATCCCCGCGGCGGCTGCACCATCAGCACGACGTTGCCGGCTTGCAGTGCGGCGATGACGATTTCGCCGTCGGGGTCGTTGCTGCGGTCGACGAACAGCTCGCCGGGCGGTGGCCCCCAGTGCTGTTGCACCGCGTCGGTGAACTCGGCGGGCAGCGTGGCGAACCAGGCGCGATAATCGTTGGCGGACACCCGGATCGGGTTGCCGGCGAGCTGGCCGTCGGTCAGCCAGTCGGGATCCTGGCCGCCGCGTTCGATCAGCGCGTGCACCAGCGCGTCGCCATCTTGCGCGTCGACGCCGGGCAGCTCGCCGATGTGATATCCGTGCTCGCGCATTGCTCTCAGCAGCGCGACGGCGCTGGCCGGGGTGTCGAGTCCGACCGCGTTGCCGATTCGGGCGTGCTTGGTCGGATAGGCGGAGAAGACGACGGCTATTCGCTTGTCGGCGGGGCTTATTCGGCGCAGTTGCGCATGCCGGACGGCCAGCCCGGCGACCCGTGCGCAGCGCTCCGGGTCGGCCACATAGGAGATCAGCCCCTCGTCGTCAATCTCCTTGAACGAGAACGGCACCGTGATGATGCGCCCGTCGAACTCCGGGAGCGCCACCTGGCTGGCGACGTCGAGGGGGCTGAGCCCGTCGTCGTTCTCGTGCCACTGCTGCCGGGAGCTGGTCAGGCAGAGCCCCTGCAGGATCGGGATGTCCAGGGCGGCCAGGTGTTCGACGTTCCAGGAATCGTCATCGCCGCCGGCCGACGCCGTCGCGGGTTTGACTCCCCCGGCGGCCAGCACGGTGACCACCATCGCGTCGGCTTGCGACAGCACCTCGAGCATGTCGGGTTCGGCGGTGCGCAGCGACGCGCAGTACACCGGCAGCGGCCGGCCACCGGCGGTCTCGATCGCCCGACACAGCGCTTCGACGTATCCGGTGTTGCCGGCCAGGTGCTGGGCGCGGTAATACAGCACCGCGATCGACGGGCCGATCGCAAGTGCGGCGGAGCCGGGCGCAGCGGGTCGGCCCGAATCAGACGGGCCGATCGCAAGTGCGGCGGCTGGGCGGTCCAGCAGCCCCCAGGTCGGCGTGCTCTGCGGCGGCGAGAACCCGAACCCCGTCATCAGCAGCGTGTCGGACAGGAAGGCGTGCAGTTGGCGCAGGTTCGGGACGCCGCCGTGGGCCAGATAGATGTGGGTTTGCAGCGCGATCCCGGCCGGAGTGGTGGAGCGCTCCATCAGATCGGCATCCGGCGACTGCTCCCCGCTGACCACCACGGCCGGCACGCCGCTGGCCAGCACCGTGTCGATGCCGTCCTGCCAACTCCGGTAGCCGCCGAGGATCCGAACCACCGCGATGTCCGCGCTGCCCAGCAGCGCCGGCAGTTCGTCGGGCACCAGCCTCGACGGGTTGGCCCACCGGTAGTTGGCGCCGCTCGCGCGGGCTGTGATCAGGTCGGTGTCGGACGTCGACAGCAGCAGCACGGTGGGATCGGGCACTCGTCATTCGTACCGTAGGCCGGCCGGCGTGAAATGATGTGGCCCATGCCTGTCGCGGGAAAGGTCGTCGCGATCACCGGCGGTGCTCGGGGCATCGGCTTGGCTACCGCGAGCCTTCTGCACGGATTGGGCGCCGAGGTGGCGATCGGCGACGTCGACGAAACGGCGGCCACCGAGGCCGGCGTCGGCCTGGATTGCCACCGCCGCCTGGACGTGACGGACCGCCAGTCCTTCACCGATTTCCTCGACGCGGTCGAAGAGCAACTCGGGCCCATCGACGTCTTGGTGAACAACGCCGGCGTCATCGCGGTGGGCAGCGCGGTCGAGGAGTCCGACGCCGTCACCAAGCGGCTGCTGGACGTCAACATCTACGGCGTGATCCTGGGGACCAAGCTGGCCGCGCAGCGCATGCTGCCGCGCGGTCGCGGTCACGTCATCAACATCGCGTCGCTTGGCAGCGTGCTGCCGACGGCCGGCATTGCCACCTATTGCGCCACCAAGCATGCCGTGCTCGGATTCACCGACACCGTCCGCCTGGAAAACCGCGGCAGCGGCGTCCACTTCTCCGCGGTGCTACCGACGTTGACGAATACCGAGATGATCGCCGGCGTGGGACACGCGAAGGGATTCCGCAACGCCGAGCCCGACGACGTCGCCAAGGCGGTGGCCAACCTGATCGTCAAACCGAAAGCGCGCGTGTTGGTTCCGCGCTCGATAGGCGCCGCAGTGGCCGTTCAACGTTTCCTGCCGCAGCGACTGGGCGAGGCGCTCGGCCGAGCATTGGGTAGCGAGCGGGTGTTCACCACCGTGGATGTCGGGCAGCGCACCGGGTATGCGAAGCGGTCCGGGACGTCCTGATCAGCGGACGTCGAAGTCGGCGAGATCGGGCTCACGCAGTAGTTCGCGGTGACGCTCGGGTTCCCACGGGAACAACTCGGGCAGACCGTCCTTGCCCAGATACCAGCTGTTGCAGCCGGTGACCCAGATCGTTTGCGGCATCGCGGCTTTCATGCTCTCGTTGTAGTCCTTGGTGGCCACCTCGGTGGGCGCGGCGGCACGGATGTTTCCGTCCCGGATCTGGTTGATCCACCACATCGCATAGTCGGCCTGATCCTCCGCGATCGGCACCAGCGACTGGTTGCCGATCGGCGAGTGCGGGCCCATCAGCATGAACAGGTTCGGGAAGCCGGGCACTGCGACCGACCGGTATGCCTGTGGCCCGTCGGCCCAGGCTTCCTCCAGAGCGAGCCCGCCTTCGCCGATCAGCTGCAGCGGCCGCACATAGGCGCGGGCGTCGAAGCCGGTGGCGTAGACGAGTAGGTCCAGCTCGTGCAGGACGCCGTCGGCGGTGACGACACCGCGCGGCTCGATGTGGTCGATCGCGTCGGTGACCACCTCGACGCCCGGCTGCTGCACGGATCGGTAGAAGTGGCCGGCAAAGATCAGCCGCTTGCACATCGGCTGGTCCTTCGGGGTGAGCTTGGCCCGTAATGCCGGGTCGCGCACCGAGAGCCGCAGATTCCATCGGCATTGAACCTGAAAGAGTCTGCGCTGGAAGCCGGGACGAATCGGTGCCCGGCCGAACATGCGCCGCACGTACCAACCCCAAAATCGATACGGCACATCGTTTAGCCGCGGCCAGCGGCGCAACGCCGCCCGGGTCAGCGCAGAGTAGCGCAGGTTGGGCATCGGGCAGATCCACTGCGCGGTGCGCTGAAACACCGTCAGTGCCCGGACCTTGCCACCGAGCTCCGCGACGATCTGCACACCGGTCGATCCCGTGCCGATCAACCCGATCCGCTTGTCCGGCAAGGAAACCGAATGATCCCAGCGCGACGAATGAAAAGCCGGACCCGCGAACGTCTCCCGGCCCGGGATGTCCGGATAACGGGGTACCCGCAGCACGCCGGTGGCGGTGATGAGCACGTCGAAGAACTCCTCGCCGTCGGCGGTGGTCAGCCGCCAGCGCCCGTCGTCGTATCGTGCCGACGTGACGTCGGTGCCGAACCTGATGTGCGGGCGGATGGCCCGCTCGTCGGCCACCCTTCGGAAGTAGGCCTGGATCTCCGGACCCGGCGGCAGCAGATGCGACCAGTCCGGGTTGGGTCGAAACGAATAGGAGTAATACCGCGACGGCACGTCGCAGGTGAGTCCCGGGTAGGTGTTGTCGCGCCAGGTTCCG